>CAIWMX010000014.1 GCA_903913885.1 uncultured Bacteroidales bacterium
ATTCTAATCGTTAGTGTAATTGTCAAACTAATACTAATAAACAATGAATAGCTTGAAAGGAAAACTATTATTACCGGTTGTTATACTTTTTTCAATTCTCTCATCAACAGCTCAGGTCAAAAATGATGAAGTGCTTATGACCATTTCCGGGAAACCGGTTTATGTCGGCGATTTTATGAACATCTACCAGAAAAACAATGTAAAGGGAGAGACAATTGATAAAAAATCGCTTGACGAATATCTTGATCTGTTCATTAATTTCAAACTCAAGGTCAAACAGGCAGAAGAACTGGGACTCGACACCGTGGCCACATTCCGTACCGAACTCAATGGCTACAGGGAGCAGCTTGCCAAGCCCTACTTCACCGACGAAGCAACCCTCAACAGCCTGATCAAAGAGGCTTATGAACGGGAAAAGACCGACCTCAGGGCCAGCCATATTTTTTTCCGCCTGAAACCCGACCCTACGCCTGAAGACACCCTGGCTGCCTACAACAAAGCCATGTCTGTGAGGGAAAAGCTGACCAAAGGAGCATCGTTTGAAGCGCTGGCAATGGAGTTTTCTGAAGACCCGTCGGCGAAAGACAGGGAAGCCACCCAGCAGCACCCCTTCCTGAAAGGCAACCGCGGCGACCTGGGCTTTTTTGCCGCCTTCGACATGGTATATCCTTTTGAAAACGGAGCATTTGGCATTCAGCCAGGACAGGTTTCGATGCCCGTACACACCGAATACGGCTTCCACCTGATCAAGGTGACAGCCCGCCGGCCGGCACTCGGCAAAGTTACCGTTGCCCACATCTTTATGAGCATTCCCAAGAATGCGACACACGACGATTCGGCCAGGATAGAGAAACGGATTGATTCGGTGTACCAGAAACTGACAAGCGGCACCCCGTTTGAAGATCTTGTTAAAACGTATTCAGAAGATAAAGGCTCGGCAGCAAAAGGCGGCGTACTGCCTGCGTTTGGTGTTAACCGCATGGTTCCTGAATTCGTTGAAGCCATCTATTCGCTTGGAAAACCCGGCGACTATACAAAACCGATCGTTACCCCTTACGGTTGGCATATCGTGAAGCTGATCGAGAAAAGAACGCCGAAAACGCTCGACGAAGAAAAGGCGGAGTTAAAACAGAAGGTCATGAAGGACAGCCGTGGTAACCAGACCCGGCAGGTGGTGCTTGAAAGGATCCGTAAGGAATATACTGTTACAGAAAATAAGGAAGCGCTGAAAGATTTTTACAAAGTGGTCACCGACAGTATCTTTTTTGGGAAATGGAAAGCTTCGCAGGCAAATGAACTGACAAAAATGATCTTTAAGATCGGGAACATGACCTTCCTTCAGAAGGAATTCACCGATTTTCTCGTTGCCAACCAGCGCAAGCAGGATAAACAGAATATTGAACCTTATGTAAATAAACAGTACAGCGAATTCATGGATGAGAGCCTGCTGAAATGGGAAAACTCGCAGCTCGAGCAGAAGTATCCCGAATTTAAGGCGCTTATGACTGAATACCGCGATGGCATCCTGCTTTTTGACCTGACCGATCAAAAGGTGTGGTCAAAGGCAGTTAAAGATACGGTGGGCCTTCAGCAATTCTACCAGAAAAACAAGAGTGGCTACATGTGGGATACCCGCCTCGATGCCACCATCTATACGCTGAAAGATCCCAAATTGGTTCAAAAGGTGAAAAACTTTATCCAGTCCGGCCTCTCTGATGCCGACATGCTGAAAGAGCTGAACACCGATTCATTGAAAAACCTGGCCATAGAAGCCGGAAAATTTTCAAGGAAGGAGAACAAACTGATCGATTCAATCGCATGGACACCGGGCTTCTCCGGGGATATCACTTCCAAAAACAGTACTATATTCGTGAATGTTCACAAGGTGTTGAAACCTGAACCCAAAGAACTCCATGAAGCACGCGGGCTTATCACCGCCGATTACCAGAATTTCCTTGAAAAAGAGTGGATCCTTGCGTTGCGGGCCAAGTACCCTGTTGAGGTTAAACGCGATGTGCTTGCAAAAATTAAATAGCGTACCTTGAACAAAATCCTGATCTTACTGTTAGTCCTTGCCACCTCCTGTTCCGCTTTTTTCAAAAAAAAAAGCGAACGGGTGCTGGCTCGTGTTTATGACGACTACCTGTATGTATCGGATGTGAAAGGGGTTGTTACTCCTGGTACGCCTTCCAAGGACAGCATTTCCATCACCCGTGGGTTCATTGAAAACTGGATTCGCCAGCGGTTGATACTGCAGCAGGCTGAAAAAAACCTGACAAGTTCGCAGCTGGATTTTTCAAAGCAACTCGAAAATTATAAAAACTCGCTGACCATCTATGAGTATGAAAATGCCCTGGTCCGTCAGAACCTCGACACCCTGATCACGGATGAAGAGACGCAGAATTATTATGACGCCAACCAGCAGAATTTCCTGCTCAAGGATAACATTGTGCAAATACAGTATGTCAAGCTGCCCCTGAAATCGACCTGGTCGAAACAGATTAAAAAACTGTTAAGTTCCGACAACCAGGATGATAAAAACAAGCTGGCCGACCTTTGCGAGAAGCAGGCGGCCGATTATTTTCTTGATAATCAGAATTGGCTGCTTTTCAGTGACCTGCTGAAGCAAATACCGATTAAATCATACAACCAGGAGGATTTTTTAAAAAACCACCGGGAACTGGAATACCAGGACTCCCTGTTTCTTTACCTTGTCAGGTTTAACGATTTTAAGATTAAGGAAAGCGTCAGCCCGCTGAGCTTTGAAAAACAAAGAATTCATGACATCATCCTGAATAAGAGAAAAATAGATCTTATCAACCGCATGCAGGACGATATCTATACCAGTTCACAAAAGAAAAATGTTTTTGAGATTTATTAATGGGAATATCATCCCAAAATTATAACCAATGAAAATCCTGCGTTTTATCCTTTTTCTGATTGCTTTATCGACGGTTGTGTTTGCCCCGATGCATGCCATGTCGCAGAACGATTCTATCGTCGACGGACTGGTTGCAGTCGTCGGGGGTAACGTGATCCTCCGGTCGGATATTGAAAACCAATATATGCAGCTTCGCAGCCAGGGCAACATCCAGGGAACATCCCCGAAAGTCAAATGCCAGATATTTGAAAACCTGCTGCTTCAGAAACTTTTATTGCACCAGGCGCAGGTCGACAGTATCAAGGTAACCGATACCCAGGTAGAACTCGAGATGGATCGCAGGATGCGGTATTTCATCTCCCAGGCAGGCACTCCCGAGCGGCTGGAGGAGCATTTTGGCAAATCGTTGCTCGAAATCAAAAATGAATTGCGGGATGTGATCAAGGAAACGATGATGACCGACCAGGAGCAGCAGAAAATTACAAAAGATGCCGCCATTACGCCTTCAGAAGTAAAAACTTTTTTCAAAAAGCTTTCCAAGGACAGCATACCACTGATCAATTCAGAGATGGAGATCGGGATGGTTGTGAAACAACCGGAGATCGGCGAGGTCGAAAAGCAGGCAGTCAGGGATAAACTCAAAGGATTTAAGGAACGTTTTGTCAAGGGGGATGACTTCAGTACCCTGGCCGTTCTCTATTCCGAAGACCCGGGTTCATCAAAGCAGGGCGGCGAACTCGGGATGTTCAAGCGCGGGGAGATGCGTCCAGAGTTTGAAGCTGCAGCCTTTAAACTGAAACCAGGTGAAATTTCGGATATTGTACAAACTGAAGACGGGTTTCACCTCATCCAGATGATCGAGCGCAGGGGCGAATACGTAAATGTAAGACATATTCTCCTGCAACCAAAAGTTTCCCCGGTTAATCTCAACAAGGCGAAAATCCTGCTCGACAGCATCGCTGCGCTGATCTCAGGCAAGAAAATGACATTTGACGCAGTCGTGGTAAGGTATTCGGATGATCCCAACCGTAACAGCGGCGGGCTGATGGTCAACCAGGTAACCGGCAACAGTAAATTCGAAGCCAGCCAGGTTGATGCAAAGGTGTTTTTTGTCGTTGACAAACTCAAGGTTGGTGACGTTTCAGCGCCGGTAATGACCACAGATCGCGGGAAACAGGACTACAGAATATATTATTTAAAATCGCGGACAAACCCCCATAAAGCCAATCTGGAAAGCGATTATGCCCGTATCCAGGAACTGGCGCTGGAAAAGAAGAAGATGACGATGGTTGATGATTGGATATCAACAAAATTGAAATCAACCTACATTTCAATCATGAGCGAATACCGAACATGCGCTTTTCAGCGTAAATGGATTAAAAACTAAACAGCACCACAATGGAGTTTACCTCAGATGTTCAGGCAGTTGATGCCCTTGTCAAAAAATATGCCCTCTTAAAATCAGAAATTTCAAAAGTTATCATCGGTCAGGATGAGGTGGTGAAAAACCTCCTTATTTCAATTTTCTGCAAGGGGCATTGCCTGCTTGTTGGGGTTCCCGGGTTGGCAAAGACGCTTATGGTAAATACATTGTCGAAGGCGCTCGGCCTGAGCTATCACCGCATCCAGTTTACCCCCGACCTTATGCCTTCCGATATCATCGGTACCGAGATACTCGATGAGAACCGCCATTTCAGGTTTATCAAAGGACCGGTTTTCGCAAATATCATCCTGGCAGATGAGATAAACCGTACCCCGCCCAAAACACAGTCGGCTTTACTGGAGGCCATGCAGGAAAAGGCCGTGACCGTTGCCGGAACCAGCTATCACCTCGAAGAACCTTTTTTCGTTCTTGCCACGCAGAATCCGATTGAACAGGAAGGTACCTATCCGCTGCCTGAAGCCCAGCTCGACCGTTTCATGTTCAATATTTGGCTTGATTACCCCTCGTTTGAGGAGGAGATCCTGATCGTTAAGGCAACTACGACAGACAAAACCGTTACACCATCGGTGGTATTGACAGCTGATGAGATCTTGTTTTTCCAGAACCTGATCCGAAAGGTGCCGGTGCCAGACAACGTGTTTCATTTTGCAGTCAACCTCGTGTCGCTGACAAGGCCGAAACCGGGAAAAGAAAAGTCGTGGGCCAATGAATACCTCACCTGGGGCGCGGGTCCGCGTGCTTCGCAGTACCTGATTTTGGGTGCAAAATGCCACGCAGTGCTGAATGGAAAGTATTCCCCTGATATTGAGGATGTAAAAGCAGTGGCCACTTCCGTGCTTAGGCACAGGCTTGTTCGCAATTACAAGGCAGAGGCCGAAGGAATCAGTGTGGAGGATATTATCAACCATTTTTTATCCTGAAATAGTTGACTTTTTTTTACTTTCTGTCTGTTGTAATCAACGGAATGATTTAAATTTACATTAGTTTAAGCACAAAAAATATGAAGATCAGAAAGCAGATTTTTGTAATGGTCCTTGTTGCAGCCTTCGGTTCACTGGCATTTTTGCCTTCATGTGACCAGGCTGGGAGAGGTGCCGCCAACACCGGAACGGATACCCTTAAAGGAAAGATAACCATTTCCGGGGCTTTTGCACTTTACCCTCTCGTGGTGAAATGGGCGGAAGAGTTCCAGAAACTGCATCCCAGGGTTACGGTGAATGTATCGGCCGGTGGAGCAGGCAAAGGGATGACGGATGCCCTCTCAAAGATGGTTGACCTGGGTATGTTTTCCAAGGCCGTGAGTCCGGAGGAGGCAGCCAAAGGCGCCTGGTGGATCGCAATTGCCAAAGATGCGGTACTCCCGACAATCAATTCGGCCAACCCGGTACTTGCCGACCTGAAAAGCAAGGGGCTGACCAAACAGAAATTTTACGATATTTTTATCAGCGGGAGTGTAAAAACATGGGGACAGGCAGTAGGCAACGGCAATAAAGTTGTGCTTCAGGCCTTCACCCGCAGCGATGCATGCGGCGCCGCCGACATGTGGGCAAAGTACCTGAACAACAAAAAGCAGGATGATATCCTGGGCCTGGGCGTAAATGGCGATCCCGGGGTAGCCGATGCCGTGAGGAAAAATGTGGAAGGCATCGGGTATAACAACCTTGGCTTTGTTTACGAAATGAAGACCAGGAAAATTTACCAGGGACTGGATGTTATCCCGATCGATCTGAATGGAAACGGGAAGATCGACCCCGACGAAAATTTTTACGGGAATCTTGATGAAGTCATGAAAGCCATCAACGACGGGAAATATCCTTCCCCGCCCGCCCGCGACCTTTTTCTTGTATCGGGCGGCAAGCCAACAAGCAAACTTGTTCTGGTATTTCTGAAATGGATTTTGACGGATGGCCAGAAATTTGTCAACGAGGCGGGTTTTGTCTCCGTTAAACCTGACCAGATAACTTCCGAATTGCAAAAGGTGAACTGAAATGTACCTTCTCAACCGTGAACAGCGTCATGTCATCAACTATACATGGATGATCATCAGCCTGTTGCTGGTTGCGTTTCTGCCATTCCTTCTTTTTCTTGGTCTTTATCTCAAGTCGGTGCTGTTGCTTCACGACTACTCCCTGACCGACCTCATTTTTTCAAAGACATGGAAACCTTCCTCCGGGCAGTTCGGGTTTTACCCGTTTATCGTTGGTTCTGTATGGGTAACGCTCGTTGCCATGCTGATTACTGCGCCGGTTTGCCTGCTCACCGCCATTTATGTTACGCAATACACAAAGAAGTTCGTCCTGCGCATCATGCACCCCGCCATAGATATCCTGGCGGGCATCCCATCGGTTGTTTATGGCTTGTGGGGAATCCTGGTTATCGTGCCGTTTATCTCGAAGTATCTTGGCCCGTGGATGGGGGTGAGCACGATGGGCTACAGCATTCTGGCTGCTTCCTTTGTGCTGTCAATCATGATCATTCCCTTTGTTTTGAACATACTGATCGAGATTTTCAGGGCAATCCCCATGGAATTGAAAGAGGCCACCCTTTCGCTGGGTGCTACGGAGTGGCAGACAATTAAGAACGTACTGCTGAAAAAGGCATTGCCGGGAATTATTGCCGCCTTTGGCTTTGGACTGGCACGTGCCTTTGGAGAAACCATGGCCGTACTGATGGTGGTGGGGAACGTGGTTCGCCTGCCACACAGCGTGTTTGACCCGGGTTATACACTGCCGGCCCTGATCGCCAACAATTACGGGGAGATGCTTTCCATCCCGAAATATGACTCCGCCCTGATGTTTGCGGCCCTGCTGCTACTTGCGGTTTCCTTATTCTTCAACCTTGTGATGCATTTTTTTATTGTCAGATATAACAAATACTGATCGGTGACACGCGCCCAGAAAACAGAAGAGAAATTTTTCAAGTTGCTGATGATCATAGCGACTTACTTCATTTTTGCTGTACTGGCGCTCATCATCTATAGCATTTTTGAGAAAGGAATCAAGGCGATTTCATGGGCCATGCTTACGCAGATTCCGCAGGGAGGGTACTACTATGGCAAGGAAGGCGGGATACTGAATGCGATCCTTGGCTCCCTGTCGCTGGCCTTTGGCGCAACCGTGCTGGCTTTTGTCATCGGGTTGCCGGTTGCGTTGTACCTTAATGTGTTTCTCATAAGGCATAAGAAGGTAATCGATGTAATCAGGTTCCTGCTTGACCTGGTATGGGGAATCCCTTCCATCGTGTATGGCGCCTTCGGGTTCTCCCTGATGATCTTTTTCCGGCTGCAGACATCCCTGCTGGCCGGGATTCTCACCGTCACGCTTTTCATCCTTCCCATCATGATCAGGTCGATGGATGAAATCCTTCGGACCGTGCCCATCGGTCTCCAGGAAGCCGCTTATTCGCTCGGGTCCAACAAGTCGGAGATCGCGTTCAAAATATTCACGCGGCAATCAATTTCAGGCATTATAACGGCCATTCTGTTGTCATTCGGACGGGCGATCGGCGATGCGGCAGCCGTGTTGTTTACGGCAGGATATACCGATCACCTGCCAAACGGGCTGCTGGAACCGGTGGCCACGTTGCCGCTTTCGATTTTTTTCCAGCTCTCATCCCCTGTACCTGAAGTTCAAAACCGTGCTTACGCGTCGGCCCTCGTGCTCACCCTGATCATTTTAATCGTAAGTTTGTTCTCCCGTGGAATCGGCAAACGGTATCATAAAACCAAAATAAATTTCTAGCAGTCACAAGGGATGGAGAATTCAACGAAAATTGAGATCAGGGACTTGAATGTTTATGCGGGTAAAACACAGATCCTCAGGAATATAAACATTGACATCCCCAGGAACAAAATTACCGTGATCCTGGGCCCTTCCGGATGCGGGAAAACCACCCTGCTGAAGTGCCTGAACCGGTTGACCGATCTTTATCCGGAATTAAAGGTTACCGGACAAATCGTGATTGATGGCAAGAACATTCTCGCCGCCCGTGAAGATATTTACAAGCTCAGGCAGCAGATGGGGCTGTTGTCGCAACGTCCGTACCCTTTGCCCATGACCATTTACAACAACATTTCCTATGCGCTGAAACTGAGAGGGATCAAAAACCGCAGGGAAGTTCATAAACTTGTCATGCACTACCTTCAGCAGGCCAACCTCTGGGATGAGATCAGGGACCGGCTGAGGGAACCGGCCTCCAGGCTTTCAATCGGACAACAGCAACGGCTCTGCCTTGCCCGGGGGCTTGCAGTTAACCCGGAGATCATCCTGGCAGATGAACCAACCTCAGCACTTGATCCGATCTCCAGCCAGGTGATCGAAGAGAGTTTCCTTAAGTTGAAAAACGATTACAGCATCGTGCTGGTGACCCATGTACTGCGGCAGGCCAGGCGTATTGCCGATAATGTTGTGTTTATGTACCTGGGTGATGTGATTGAGCAGGGAACTGTGCAGGAGGTATTTGAGAATCCCAAAATGGAGAAAACCAAACTTTACCTGGGAGGAACATTTAATTAATAGGTATTACAGTGAAATTTTATCTATTTTTATCGGCTTAAAATAAATCCCAGGTGAACTGTCAGATAAATCGGAAAACAAGATGGAATTGACCTTTCTTCAAAAGATCGTGTTGCTTGCCCTGGATGATAAGGGGTGGTTTGGATCGGCCGAGCATAAGATTAAGTTCGGCTTGGTTGGCGCGATCCTTTTTGAACTTCAGAAACTGGAAAGAATCACCATTACCATTGATGATGTCGCGGTAATCAACCCGAAGTCAACAGAAAATGTGGTGCTCGACAGGGTGCTCAACCTTATTAAGTCCTCCAAAAAACCGCGCAGCCTGCGTTCCTGGATACAGCGCATTGTCTTTAAAAAACTGCTTTTGCGGAAAACCATCCTGAAACAGCTGATCCATGATAAAGTAATAGCCAGGGAAGAGTACAGCCTGATGATGGTATTCTATCAGACTAAATTCCCGCTGGTTAATGTGGAGTTGAAACGCAAATTGCAGGAGGAAATCTATGAAAAACTGGTTGCCGACAAACCGCTGTCGGACGAGGATGTGATGCTGCTTGTGGTGATGAACAACTGCAAGATGGTCAGGAAAAACTTCGGAGGTTTTCTCCAGTACCTTAAACTTCGTGGCAGGATCAACGAAATTACCCAGTTTAAAAAACCGAAGGGTGAAGGCGACGAGATGCTCAGGTTGCTGCAAACCGCAATCTCAAGGGCCATCATGGCTTCGAACGTATCTATTCACATATAATATTTTCCCTGCCAGGTATCACGCCGTTCAAGTTCCTTTTCTATCAGTCTCAACACAGCATCATACCTGATCAATCCCCAGCGTTGCGGGCGTGGGTGTGCCGCTAATTCCTCTTCGGGCGGCATAAACCGTGGCGGAATTTCCCCCGAAAACCGTTCAACCACGACTGCCGGGTTAAGCAGTTCCAGGAACCTGACGATAAAATCGATATAACCTTCCAGGGTGAACTGATGAAAATCGGCAGGATGTTCCATAAAATCCTGTTCGATCCTGGTGCCGCTGACAACCTGGAGCTGGTGAAATTTGACGGTGTCGAGCGGCAAGGTCGAAATGATTTTCACTGACGACAGCATGCTGTCCAATGTCTCCCCCGGAAGTCCAAAGATGAAATGCGCCCCGGTTTTGATCCCCAGCGCATGTGTTTTTCTGATCACCTCCTCACTCAAGGCAAAGCCGTGCTGCCGGTTGATCCTCTCGAGCGTTGTGTCGGAGCACGATTCAACGCCATATTCAACCTGGATGAAATACCTGTGCGAGAGTTCCTGCAGATAGGCCAGGGTAAGATCATCTATGCAGTCGGGGCGTGTGCCGATTACCAGCCCTGCAACGCCGGGATACTCAAGTGCATTTTCATATAACTCCTTCAGTTTCTCCAAAGGAGCATAGGTGTTACTGTAAGGTTGGAAATAGACAAGGTATTTCGTCGCCCGACGGTAACGAACCGAGTGAAATTCAATCCCTTTGGCAATCTGGTCGTGCAGGGGTTCGACTGGGTTGCAGTAGGAGGGGTTGAAGGCGTCGTTGTTGCAATAGGTACAACCACCAACACTTTTTGTGCCATCGCGGTTCGGACAGGTAAACCCGGCATCAACCACCACCTTCTGCATCCGTCCGCCAAAGGTCTTCCGGATATGCTCGGTATAAGAATTAAAGCGCCTCTGATGCCCCCAGGGAAATCCTAAACTATCCGACATTCAAACTTCAAAATTCGATATTCGATATTCTTTCCTGTTAGCTTGTCGTCGCCCGCTCAAGCCGTTTCAGGATTGAGAAAATGAAGATCGCCGACAGGATGGTGAGGGCGACGAGCAGCATGAAGAACTGCCAGATCTGCCATTTATCCCAGAAAGGACCAATAAACCCAGCCATCAGGTTGCCAAGGGCGGTGGCGCCGAACCAGCCTCCCTGCGCCAGACCTTTATACTGCGGCGGCGTTACTTTCGAGACAAAGGAGATCCCGATAGGACTCAGGAAGAGTTCGGCTATGGTCAGCGTAAAATAGGTGCCGATCAGCCAGTAAGGCGAACGCAGCGTATCCGAAACACCCCCTTTGATGGCCAGTTCGGCAGGGCTCATGAGCCCCTGTGAAGCAAGCACCATGATAAGAAAGCCAACGGAGGTGATAAGCATCCCGATCCCGATCTTCTTGGGTGAGGAAGGCTCTTTCCCGTGTTTCCGGAGGTAGGCGAAAAACCCGATGACAATGGGAGTTACAAATACAATAAATATGGGGTTGAACTGCTGGAAGATCTCGGGGGAGATTTTATTCCCTTCGGGCTGAAGCTGGCGGATGGTAAAGAAAGCAACGATAAGTGAAGCTACGGCAACCAGTGCGCCGATTAACCTTGTCTTTGTGGAATTGGATTTCCCGGCAAGCAGCACAACGCCGAGGATGCAGATCAGCAGGGGTAAGAAGGTTGCCAGGTTGAAAATAATGGCTGATCCCTGCGATACGGATGAAACCGTGTAATCCCTGGCAAAAATGGTGAGGGTGAAGCCATTCTGGTGGAATGACATCCAGAAGAACATGACAACAAAGAATACCAGCCCGAGCGCTACCAGCCGGTCCTTGGTCTGGCTGGCCGTCAGTTCAACGAGGTTGGCCGACTTCGACGCTTTTTGCTGTTTGTGGGTGACGTCAGCCGTCTTGTAGTACTTTCTGAATCCGATGAAGATGGCCAGGGAGGCCACCATGCTGAGCGCGGCAACAGCAAAACCGGCATTGTAAGCCTGGCTGATGCAGGAAATATATTGGTTGCAGAATTCGTGGAGATCGGCAAACCTGCCGCCTGCCTGCGTATGTGCAAATTTTTCGAGTTCGGCTGTGCTCTGAAGGGTTCTATTTAAAAATTTATGTGCCAGGTCAGGGATGGCCGAATCGTAGGTAAAACCGCTCCTGCCGAGGATCCAGTTCCGCATCCCGCCCGCTGCACTCGGTGCAAAGAACGCCCCGATGTTGATACCCATGTAGAACAGGTTGAATGCCGAATCCCGGAGTTTGCTGTATTTCGGATCGTCATACATATTGCCCACCAACGCCTGCAGGTTCCCCTTGAAAAACCCGGTTCCAAGCGAAATAACAGCCAGTGCGACATAAATGAAAAATTCACCCGTGCCGGGCATCGCTAACAGCGCATAGCCGATAAACATGATGATGATCCCGAGCAGGATCGTTTTCCCGTATCCCAGGAAGTTATCGGCAATAATGCCTCCCAGCAGCGGAAGGAAATAGATGCCAAAGAGCAAAATGCCGTAAACATGGCCTGCCTGGGTGGTCGTCCAGCCAAATTTTGACTGCAGGTATAACAGGAAAATGGCCAGCATGGTGTAATAACCAAAACGTTCACCCATATTGGCAAAAAATGCCACATAGAGCCCTTTAGGATGTCCTTTAAACATATAATGTAAATTAGTGGTGAATAATCAATAGACTAGCATGGATGTATATTGCAAAAATAATCAAATTTGCCAACCATGCAAGCAATATGACTGATATAGGATTTTAACCTTTTTTTGCCGGGCTGTAATAAATCAGCCTGATCATCGTCTCATCACCCGTATGGACCTCAAAGAATTTCAAAATACCGTGTATCCGCTGAAAGATAAGCTATTCCGCTTTGCCAAACGGTTTCTTGACCATACGGAAGAAGCGGAGGACGTCGTGCAGGAGGTGTTTATCAGGCTGTGGAACCGGCGCGACAAACTCGATGAATACCGGAGTGTTGAGGCCCTGGCCATGATCACCACAAAGAACATGTGCCTGGATAAAATCAAAGCCAAACGGTATCCTGTTGAAAACCTGGAGAATCACCGGCTGTTTCTTGAAAATATCCCGGGCGAGACCCGTGCCGATTATTCCGACCTGATTTTTGGAGTTAAGCAGGCAATGAAAACACTCCCTGAAATTCAGCAGACGATAATACACCTCCGTGATATCGAGGGATATGAATATGAAGAGATTGCAGAGATAGTTGATATGAATGAAAATGCCATCAGGGTTGCCCTTTCCCGTGCAAGGAAACGGATCAGGGAATTGCTGACCAATACCAATGTATATGAATACCAGAGAAATTGAAGTTTTGCTTGAGAAATACTATGAGGGGGATACCAGCCTGAATGAAGAAAAACTCCTTCGGGATTTTTTCTCGACAAAGGAAGTGCCGGCTCACCTGAAGTCTCACCAGGCCCTGTTTGCTTTTTTCAATGAGCAGCAACGCCAGGAAATCGGGGCTGCCGGGTCAGGGAAAAAAGTTTTTCTGCAGCCTACAGAACAATCTTCTGAAGAACAGGTGGCCGCCATGAGCCCTAACCGGAGAAGGTTCCTCTATATCGCCGGTATTGCCGCCACGGTGCTGCTGCTCATCAGCATGTTTTTTACCTTGCAGTACGATATCTTTAAATACAAAAATGTACCCCTTATTTCAGGCAAAACGGAATTGGCTTACAACCAGGCCAGTGAAGCGCTGCTCGTCGTTTCGTCGGGGCTGAATACCGGTTTAATCCAGGTTTCCAGGCTGAAGGCGGTCGATAAGGCAATGAAAAACATGCAACTTTTCCATAAATTCTATCAATATCAACCCATAATTATTAATCCGGACGAAAAACAAAATCAGTCCATTAAATCGAAATAGTCATGAAAAAGATGATGTTTAGTTTAGTTTGCATGGCATTCCTGGCAATTCCTGTCCTCGTGAATGCCCAGAGTCCAATCGACAAAGTTTTCGAAAAATATGCCGGACAGGACGGTTTTACCACGGTCAATATTTCGAAGGAAATGTTCCAGATGTTCATGCAGATTGGCCAGGGAGATACTAAGGACACCAACACGGTGGAGATGAAAAAAATGATGGAGCAACTCACGGGATTGAAGGTGCTGACCTTCTCATTCGACTCTTCCAAAATAGCCAGGGCGGTTGCCGTTTATAACGAATTTGCGGGCGTGTTTCCTGCAGGGAGCTACAAGGAACTTATGACGGTGAATGAAGGCCGTCAGAATATTAAATTCATGACAAAGCAGGAAGCCGGAGGCAAAATAACTGAAATGGTGATGCTCATGAAGGATAAAACCGAAGTGGCCGTTATCAGCCTGATGGGGAACATCGACCTTTCAACGGTTTCAAAACTGTCGAAAGGCATGAATATCCACGGTATGGAAGGATTGAGTAAGATGAAGCGTCCGCATACAAAGTAGGTAGGGGCCCCTTGACTTTATTCATTATTATCATTTTATATGAACCGTGTTCTAAAGTGAAAAGAAGCCGGGACAATGCTAAAAGTGAACCATGACCTGCCCCGTCAGTTCACCACGAACATTGCCTTCGGTCATGTCGGGACCGGTACCCACCGAGTTCCGGTCGGCGTACCAGGTAAGCCCTCCTCTGAGCCAGAATTCTGAATTTTTGAGTATCCTGAGTTTCACAACAGAACAAACCCTCAGTCCCCTGCCCTGGAAAGCCGGGACAGAATATCCGAACTGCACCTCAGGTTCAAAGGTGTATATCCGTTCGTCGTAGGTTGGAATGTCGAACAACGCAAACCTGCAGGTAACGTTTGAAAGCCAGTTTTTGTTGTTTACACTTGCATCCTGGCTAATAAAGTATCCCGGGGTTACCTTTCCAGTTGTAGTTTTCACCTCCTTCACTTCTATCCGGGTGGCTAAATGAAGTTGCTCTTCGGGGGCCCATCCAATGGTCAACCGGTAATTCCGGGCAACCTGGTCTGTTAGTTTATGGATGATTGTCGACCTGTCCGTTACGTTGTTCACCCGCGTATTTTTCTGATAAAACCGAAATACTGCATTAACGTTCCTTGAAGCCTGCCAGGTCAGCATGGTACCCGATTCCTGCCCGCCAGCCGGAAGGTCAATCCTGTATTTCAGCCACGGAAAGGTAAAGAGATCGGTATAGGCCAATAAGCTCAGCTTTGGATGGATGACTGCCTGAATCGCCATGTAGATGCCACGTTCGTTGGCGTTAGAGCTGTTTTGCCCGAATGCGTTTGCCAGCAGACCCTGGTAAGCAGGCTGGTAGTCCCGGTAAATCGCGGTGAAGGAAACACGTGAGTCAGGAGCGGACGAAACACCGGCAATCAAAGCCATTCCGGCATTCCGGCTGCGGCTCACCTCCCCGAACAGGTATATGCCGCGTATCCTGACCTGGTAATCGATCCCCGTGTTATAGTTTTCCTTGCCGCGAAATCCAAATTGGCTGTATGGATAAACCTTTGGCATGACGGAGGCGGAGAAATGCTGGAACACCCCTGTGAACCCGATTTTAAAGCCAAACCGCTGGCCGGGCGCTAGCGAAATGCTCACATTTCCACCTGCAACCAGTTCCTTTACCATGTTCATTTTCGAAATCTCCTGGTTGGTGCGGTGGTAGCCCGTGGTCACAAATGAGCTGATGGCCCCGGCCAGGCCGGTTATGCTGTCGAACGCTGAAGACGTTGCATCGCGGCGATGGTAGGAAATAAAACAGCTTACTTCAACGGGTTTTTTTCGGAATGTTGCTGCAACACCCCTCAGGCAGTTGCCTTCGCTCATACCCAGGTCGGGGCGAATTCCCCTCGAGGCAGGACCATTCAATGAAAATCCCGGAGCAGAACCGGGTGAAAATCCCGAACCCATCGTCAGTCCCTGCCCGAATGACGCCCTGAAATTGCCGGTGACGAGGTTTTTCAGGATACCAATGTTCGTCAGGCTGAGAAAACTGCTGTAATAGTCCATCCCCCATGATTGCCTGCCCCGGAAAAACTGCTCGCCGGGATCTTTCTCCCCTGCGAGCCCGATCCGGAGCTTGTCAAACCAAGAATATTCATACCGGAAATAGTATCGCTGAGGGTTTCCCTTATAATACGGGCCCGGGTCGCCGGTAATGGAATCACCCGGTTTGTAACCCTCGGATTCGGGGAAGCTTTGCGCATAGCGCAGCATCAGGGCGTGATGGCCATACCTGAACAAGTTGCCGGGTGTAGGGACAGGAAGGTGCGACGATGGCGTGAAGGTAACAAAAGGCGCTATTTTCATCACCAGGGAGGAATCGAACCCGGGGATGGCCAGCAGTTCATATCCCGACAGAATATCTCCAAACGAAGTAATATAGGTCATGAGATCCCTCCGCAGTTTTGTCGTCAGGAAAGGTATTGTGCCAAGATCGGCTTCATCCCCCGCTGAATTAACCGGCACCGGATGCCTTGCCATGTCAGCGATATCCTCACAGAATGCCGTAATATCCTGATCCGTTTCCATTGTTTCCGCAAGGCGCTCTATCTGGTCATTTATAAGATCAGTTTGTCCTGAAACCATGATGGAAAACAGGAGCAAAGAGACCAGGCAACCTGTTTTCTGCAATGATTTTTTCATAATATATAGATTTATTGATGGATTATCACAGAGATTGAACCGGTACAGGGTTTGCCAAATCAGCGGTTATTGGCTATCCTCGACAAACCTACTCCCTCTCCTTCAAGGAGAGGGTCAGGGGAGAGGTCATTTACAATAAGATGAATATCCACTGGTATGGTCCCGATCAATCAAATTCAGAAATTATAAGTCAGCGATGCTGCAGGGCTGAACCCAAGCGCCTGGTGGTATCCCGATGAAACATCGATGGTTAGTTTCCCGTATTCAAGCCCGAATCCGAAACTGAATGACAGCGGGTCTGACGATATGCCAGCACGGACGTATATGGGTTTTACAAAATGATATTCCGCCCCGGCACGAATCAGCAACGGATGCAACAGGTCTTTTTCGGCCTCGATGGTTGTTTTGAAAAGATCGGAGAACTGGTAGGATACGCCGGCACAGATGGCAGAAGGCAGGTACTCCGAGGGATATTCAGTTATTTTTACCGGTACCGGATTTAATAGCTGGACTCCGATAAGGAGGTTTTTGTCAGCATGGTATTGTAATCCGATCTCGCAGGATACCAGCATTTTGCTGCCATACTCATCCGTGATATGGATCCGCAGGCAGTTGACCTGGATGCCTGTGGCAAAATGTTTGCCAAATTTTCGGGAATAACTCAGCCCGGCTTTTAGTTCATTGTATTGGTCATTTCCGAACCGGCTTCCGAAAAGGCCGAAAGTTCCCGCCTTCCATGACATCGCGCAGCCGAGTTGGGCGAACATCAGCTCCTTGATGAGGAACCGGTTTTCGAAGCAGATTCCGGCATTGCCTCCTTTAAGCCAGGCGGCGCCGGCCTGGTTGTTGCTCAGCGACCATAGGTCGCATTGGGATACCGAAGTACCGCCCATGGCCAGCGACCGCGCACCCACGGGGATACGTTCGCCTGCGGCAGATGCAATCATTGTTGTGCACAGCAGCACAAAACATAACCCAACCTTTTTCATCTCTCCTTTTTACTGCTTAATCAGGAAAAATGAAAAAGGTAATACGGTTTTTACGAATTTATTTATTAACAGGCAGGGAAATTAATAATCCCTGATGCACCTGACACTGGTGGCGGATGAATTGTCGTAGGTGTTCCGGGCTATCGTTGAGGTATAACCGTCGATGGTACGAATATAGGGATTGCTTGTCCAGGATGGCTTATTTGATGACCAGAAGGACGAAGAATATCCCATTCCACTGTACCCGGAGGGATTGAACAGCCCGCCCGCCGGCAGGGCCGAGAAATGAAAGGGATCGCACGAATTGTAATCCATGTTCCATGGTACATAGGCTTTCAGGTTAAACCCGGCATTGGAACCGCGCCAGCCATCGTAGTCCCAGGTTGGGCTTCCGATGTGGTATATAACGTCAATGCTGCCCTCAAGCACCTGCCACTCCGCATCTGTGGCGATATGCCAGGAGGGCGGGCAAATGCCCTGCACGCGCCCGGTAAACACATACTGCATCGCTTCATTCCATTGATAAAGTCCGCCGTAAGTGTCGCAGTTGGCGGGAATGTTATTATAACAGTATTTTTCTATAACCCCGTTATTTTTCTGAAATGTGGGCCAGGAGATCATGCTGCCCACGTCCAGGTTCTCCTTTAGCCAGCATTGGCTGAACATCTGGATGGTGTTATAGACCTTGCCCATATAGGTAACCGTTTGCATCCCCGGACAGGGCATTTTGGTGGCGAACTGGAAAGCAAAGGATTTGCTGACTGTTGGTGTATCAGGAATCCCGGATTGTTTATTGTTCATATAGGCGATGTAGAGCAGGTTGTGTCCGGCATTGTAGAAAAAATGATTCGGGGCTGCCGCAGATTTCAACTGCGGATCAGTTTTTTCAATCCCGATGTAATCAAGGGAACAAGTGCGGCTTGAACCAAGACCGGGGTGAATGATCTTAACGCTACTGGTCCGGCCCTTCCATATTGCCGTGAACAGGTAAGCAGACTCGCTTCCCGGTGAGAAGCTGAAGAGGTGCGGCCCTTTTTCCAGGATTCGATTGGTATGGACAACCTGCCGCCCTGCCATATCGGTCACCAGCAGTTTAACCTCGTCCTTTCCGGGTATGTATAAGCTGAGGGTTGTGTGATCCTGTGAAGCCCCCGACGAAGTTATAAAGGTCCTGAAGTCATCCCGGATATCCTGATTCTGTGGTACGCCGACCGGGCGGACGACAATAACCAGCACGGTGTCGGGATAATACAGTACTGTATCAATGTTCCAGGTGCGGTTTACGACCCTGACACTGTCAAGTTTCGCCCAGGCAGTGCTGTCAAGTGCGCTGAAGGTCAGTGAGATTGACGGAAACTGGCAAAAAGCACCCGACATCACAGCCAGGGCTACAATGAGAAGTAGCGTCTTTAGTTTCATATCAATGGATTTATCCTAAAGTAAAATGAAAATATTGGGTTACACAAATATAGTTACAAAATGGCATTTTTCGACACGGAAACGGGAAAAAGTATGGATGACCGGGCTGTCATATTTCTGATAATTGTGTAAGTTTGCTATCAAAAACCGGAAAATGAAAAAAGTAGTACTGGAATTTTTAACACAGCTTGGGGAAAACAACACCCGTGAATGGTTTCAGGCTCATAAGGGGCAATACGATGAATCAAAAAAAGAGGTAGAATCGTTTGTGAATTCTGCCATCCCTGCGATCGCCAGGTTCGACGATACCGTTAAGTTTGCCGAGGCAAAGGACTGCATGTTCAGGATATTCAGGGATGTGCGGTTTGCAAAGGATAAATCGCCCTATAAAACGAACATGGGGGCATGGATCACCCAGGCAGGGCGTAAAGGAACCGGGCCGGGGTATTACATCCATATCCAGCCGGGAGGCAGTTTCCTGTCAGCCGGCGTTTACATGCCCGAGCCTGATCAGCTGAAAAAGATGAGGAGTGAAATTTACTACAATGTGGCGGAGTTCAACGCCATCATTGCCGACAAGGCACTTCGCAAATATTGCAATGGCTTGCAGGAGATCGAGAAAGTCAAACTTGCCCCCAGGGATTTTCCTAAGGATTTTCCCGAAATAGAATTGCTGAAGCACAAGCACTACATCCTTACCTATCCCCTGAGGGATGAAATGGTGGAATCAGATCATCTGATCGATTTGATCGGGATGGTATTCAAGGCCATGTATCCCTTTAATGTGTTTCTGAAGAGAGCGCTGACCGATTAACTACTGGTTAGCTCAGGTGGCCGATAATCGTGCGCCGGCCGGTCACTTTCTGGTTCAGTGAGATCTCCAGTTTCGTGTCGACAGGGAGAAGGAGGTCGACGCGCGATCCGAATTTGATAAATCCCAGTTCATCGCCCTGGATTACAGGCTCGCCGACTTTGGGGTAGCATTTTATACGTCGCGCCATTGCACCCGCGATCTGCCTTACCAGGATCTTCTTTTTATCATCGGCTTCAATAACGGTCGTTGCGCGTTCATTTTCAAGGGATGCCTTGGGGTTGAACGCCACCATGTGCTTGCCGGGATGATAGAAGTAGTATACTATTTCTCCTCCCACCGGGAACCAGTTGACATGAACGTTGGTTGCCGACATGAAGATGGAAACCTGGATGCGCTCGTCCTTGAAATACTCCGGCTCGATGGTACGTTCAATAACCACGATTTTCCCGTCGGCAGGACAAAGGATCACCTTGTCACCCTTGTTCGGAACCCGGCTCGGGGAACGAAAAAACCTTACGATCATGATAAAGAACCAGAGTCCCAGAACATACATGAAATAATGGAACCAGCTCTGGTCAACCAGGATATCATTTAAAACCAGCAGTAACGCGGCTACAAATAAAAAGGCGATGGTGATGGTTTTGTATCCTTCTTTGTGGATTGTCATGTTTATCAGATAAGAAGTCGAATAAAGAAATACAAAAATACAAAAGGTGCTGAAATAAGCATCGTGTCAAAACGATCAAGAATTCCGCCATGTCCCGGGAGGATATTTCCAGAATCCTTGATATTGAGGCTGCGCTTGAGCAGGGATTCAACGAGATCCCCATGGGTGCCGAAGAACAGGACCATGCATGCGAGTACCACGAAATCGGCCAGGGGCATTTCTGGAACAAGATAATGCATGCCGACGGCTGCCGCAAGTGTGACAATTGCACCGGCAATCGATCCTTCCCATGTTTTTTTTGGGGAGATCCGCTCAAAAAGTTTATGTTTCCCGAACTGCTTCCCGAACAAATACGCCACTGTATCATCGATCCAGGTGAAACCGAAATAACTTGCCAGAATCACAGGCATACCCATGAAGTGTAGCATCTCGCCCCGGTTGAGGAAAATCAGCAGGGAAAATGGCAGCGAAATATAGAGGAACCCGAAAGCGGTGGTTGCAATGTTGACCAGCGGATTGGGTTTATTGCGGTATATTTCAATGATGAAGGTAATAAAGAACAATGGTACCAGCAGGAGGAACGGGATAAAGACAGCCCAGCGATGCCCTGGGCTTGTCGCCTGCGGAACCAGGCATATCAGCATGGTGCAGGTGTAAAACAATACACCGGCCAGGATGCCGTAATATTTTTGCGGGTGGCAAGTATCGCTGGTGATCAGGCCATAAAACTCCCAGAGACCAAGAATGGTAATCACCAGGAAAACCCCTGCAAAAACCCATCCGCCGAAAAAAAGCGCAAGAAGGAGGATGAACACCAATGAAAAG
This sequence comes from uncultured Bacteroidales bacterium, assembly GCA_903913885.1. GTDB lineage: Bacteria > Bacteroidota > Bacteroidia > Bacteroidales > FEN-979 > CAIVAT01. The sequence continues at coordinate 20,942 of CAIWMX010000014.1, forward strand.
CCAGTAATGGTCCTGGTCCAGAAATTACTCATCCTTGTTCCTGTTAGTTTGAAGGCGTTGAATCATCAATTAAAAATACATAAAGCTCCTTTGGACCGTGAGCCCCCATGACGAGTGTTTTTTCAATGTCGGCAGTGCGGCTGGGGCCGGTGATGAGCGAAACCATCGATGGATAACCATCCCTGTATTTTTTCCTGAGATTCGCCAGCGCTTGTTTCAAATCAGGAACCAGTTGCGAAGTATATCCCAGCACCAGGTGGATTTCAGGATAAACGGTCATTTTACGTCCGGGACTCAGCCGTGAAGAGACCATTACCGTGCCAAGGCGTGCAATAAGCGATTCGCACCTTGTTATGCCAATGCGTGCATCAAGGATCGCCGTGGGATCAGATTCGAAAGGGATTCCGCCTGTTTTCAGCATCTGGTGAAGCAGGGGATCCAGGCAATAAAGCACGCCCCAGTCTTTCTCAAGAATGAATGACTTCAAGGTCCAGGTAAACTCGTCTTCGCTTTCGCAGTAGACAAACTTCCCGGCGATCTTTACCAGCGCTTCCGCAAAAGTAACATCGAGGGGTTCCGTGAGATCTTTATAAACGGACGAATCCTGGTCAATGATCGGGTAGGGGGCCTCTGTCTTCTCGATGAGGGCGTCCCTGACTTTCTTCAAGATTTTTTCTCTGGATGTGCTTTCTTCCATGCTTGTACCAGGATGAAATTATGATAACAATGTTGACTGGGGTAATTTTTCGGGCTCTTCATCCTTATCCCAGGGCCTTTTGCCGAAAATCTCCTCCAGGTCTTCCCTGAAAATTACTTCGCGGTCAAGCAGGAGGGTAGCCAGTTTTTCGAGTTTTTCCCGGTTTTCGCCGAGGAGGGTTTTAGCCCGTTCGTAGGCGCTTTCAACGATTTTCCGAACCTCCTGGTCAATGGTCTCCGCAGTTTTTTCGCTGTAGGGTTTCTGGAAGGCGTATTCGTTCTGGCCGCTGGAATCGTAGAAGCTGATGTTGCCGATCTCCTTGTTCAACCCGAAGTATACCACCATGGCATACGCCTGTTTTGAAACTTTTTCGAGATCGTTCAGCGCACCGGTCGAAACTTTGCCGAAAATGAGTTCTTCGGAGGCGCGCCCGCCCATGGCCGAGGTGATTTCGTCGAACATCTGCTCATAGGTGGTGATCTGCCGTTCTTCGGGCAGGTACCATGCGGCGCCGAGGGCTTTGCCACGCGGCACGATGGTTACCTTCACCAGCGGATGTGCATATTCGAGAAGCCAGCTGGTGGTTGCATGGCCCGATTCGTGATATGCGATGACCTTCTTTTCATGGACTGAGATGATCTTGTTGCGTTTTTCCAGCCCGCCGATGATCCGGTCGATGGCATCGAGAAAATCCTGCTTTTCGATGACTGATTTGTTTTTACGGGCGGCAATCAGGGCAGATTCGTTGCATACATTGGCAATGTCGGCGCCGGAGAATCCCGGGGTTTGCTTGGCCAGGAAGGCGACATCAAGACCCGGATCAAGTTTTAATGGTTTCAGGTGAACCTGGAAAATCGCTTTGCGTTCTTCAAGGTCGGGAAGTTCGACATTGATCTGGCGGTCGAATCGTCCGGCGCGCATCAGGGCCCGGTCGAGAATGTCAGCACGGTTGGTTGCAGCAAGGATGATGACGCCTGCATTGGTGCCGAATCCATCCATTTCGGTCAACAGCTGGTTCAGCGTGTTTTCCCGTTCATCGTTGGCGCCGGTGATGGCATTGCGGCCGCGGGCGCGGCCTATGGCATCGATTTCATCGATGAATATGATGCAGGGCGCTTTTTCCTTTGCCTGCCTGAAAAGATCACGAACACGCGAGGCGCCGACCCCGACAAACATCTCAACAAAATCAGAGCCTGAAATGGAGAAGAACGGTACTTTGGCTTCGCCGGCCACGGCTTTCGCCAGCAAGGTCTTGCCTGTTCCCGGCGGGCCTACAAGCAGCGCACCCTTTGGTATCTTCCCGCCCAGGTTAGTATACTTGGAAGGATTTTTAAGGAAATCGACAATTTCCATGATCTCGACTTTGGCCTCCTCCAGTCCGGCTACATCATTAAAGGTGATGTTTACACTGGTATCCTTGTCGAAGAGTTGTGCCTTCGATTTCCCGATGTTGAATATCTGGCCGCCACCGCCACCGCCCTTGCTCATGAAACGCATGATGAGAAACCAGGCTCCGATCAGAACGGCAATGGGGAGGAGGTAGGAAAAGATGTCTCCGAACATGTCCTTCCGCGTGTCGGTTGAAGGGGGATAGGGGTATTGTTTCTGGAATTCCGAGATCCTGGTCACCGGCACACTGTCGTGCCTCATGCGTTTCACAACCGAATCACGGGTGTCTTTGAGCAGTCCGTGGAAAATCTCTTCAGACCCGATCTGGTAAAAGAATTCGGGACTGGACGACGAGGAGGTAGTGAAATTCCGCTTGGTAAAATCTTTGTAAGCTGTATCTGATTTAAGACGGTCCTTCTTGATATAGATCTCGGCTTTCTCCTTGTTGATGATCACCAGTTTGTCAACATCCTGCTTCTTCAGCATCTCTTCAAGCTTGTTCCACGAAACTTCCTTGACCGGGTTTGAATAGTTGAAGTACTGGATTGCAATGAATACAACCGCAAGAATTAAATAAATCCAGTAAAAACTAAATTTAGGGCGTTTGCCTTTGGGAGGTATGAAATTATTTCCTTTTTCTGCCATTCTGTCTGATTCCAAAAAATAAGTAACTCTGTTTAGTCGTGTGATTCAACCTTTCTCACCGGAGCATCAGCCCATAATTGTTCTATATTGTAGAACTTACGGCGTTCTTCCTGGAAAATGTGGATGACCACGTCGCTATAGTCAATCAAAATCCATTCCGCATTTTCAAAACCCTCTTTGTGCCACGGATTCTGGCCGGTTTGTTTTTTGACCTCTTCGATCACATGATCGGCAATGGCTTCAGCCTGGGTACGCGAGCTGCCATGGCAAATGACGAACGCATCGCATATGGTGCCCTTCATTCCGGTAAAATCAAGGATGACGGGGTTCCGGGCCTTTGTATTGACCATGGCAGTGGTAACCGCCTCAATTAACTGTTCCCGGGGGTCTTGTTTCTTTCTTCTTGGCATGAAGGAAGTTTAGTTAATAATGCAAAAATAGTCAAATAAACCGAACCTGGGCGGGTAATGCACAGGCAATCCCTTTCAGAAGTTGGGTTTCAGGGCATAGGTCTTGTAAAAATCCGAAATATAGGTTACCACCTCCTGCGCTGTGTCAACAACTTTGAAAATTTCAAGGTCAGCCGGACTGATGTTTTGTTCAGTCAGAACAGTATCGCTTATCCAGTCGATCATGCCCTGCCAGTATTTCCGGGAGACCAGCACAATGGGGAAATTAACGAGTTTGTGTGTCTGGATCAGCGTAATGGCTTCGGTGAGTTCGTCGAGCGTTCCGAACCCGCCGGGCAGGGGCGATGAATCCCATGGAATAGCGCATGAACATGGTTTTCCTGACGTAGAAGAAGTTGAAATTGATGAGCTTGTTGCGGTCGACGAATGGGTTGGGACTTTGTTCGAACGGCAGGTTGATGTTCAATCCGACCGACTTCCCACCGGCAAAATGAGCGCCCTTGTTGGCTGCTTCCATGATGCCCGGCCCCCCGCCTGTGATGATGCCGAAACCTGCCTTGGTCATCAGGTAGGCGATCTCTTCGGCAAGCTTGTAATAGGGATGGCCATCCTTAATGCGGGCCGAGCCGAAAATCGAAACACAAGGGCCTATCCGGCTGAGCTTTTCAAACCCCTCCACCATTTCGGATATGACCTTGAAAATTTCCCAGGTGTCGTAGCTGATGGTTTCGGACCAGTTTTTGGGTTGGATGGATTCTTTGAGTTTTGCTAAATCGTCGTCCTGCATAGATGGCATTTTTTACAAATCAAATGTACTAAAATATCATGTTAATCCGAGGATTTCTTTGAGATACCCGGCCGTAAAACCCGCAGGATGCATGGCAACTTCCTCCGGGGTGCCTTCCACCAGAATCCGGCCCCCGCGTTCACCGCCTTCGGGCCCCATGTCGATGACGTGGTCGGAGACCTTGATCACCTCCATGTTGTGTTCGATCACAAGCACCGTGTTCCCTTTGTCCACCAGTTTGTTGAGAACACTCAGCAACACCTTTACGTCCTCGAAGTGCAATCCCGTGGTAGGTTCGTCAAGGATGTACATTGTGTTGCCCGTATCGGTCTTCGACAGTTCCGTAGCCAGTTTTACGCGCTGCGCCTCACCGCCCGAGAGGGTGGTCGACTGTTGGCCCAGGGTGACGTACCCAAGGCCAACCTCGTTGATCGTCTTGATTTTATGAACGATGAAGGGGATGTTCTCGAAAAAGTCAACTGCCTGTTCAATGGTCATGTTGAGCACGTCATTGATCGATTTTCCCTTGTAACGCACCTCCAGTGTTTCACGGTTGTAGCGATGGCCCCTGCAGGTTTCGCACGGAACATACACATCGGGCAGGAAATTCATTTCGATCACGCGCAACCCGGCGCCTTTGCAGGTTTCACATCGTCCGCCTTTTACGTTGAAGGAAAACCGTCCGGGTTTGTACCCCCTGATCTTCGACTCCGGCAATTCGGCAAACAGTTTCCTGATGTCATCGAACATCTTGGTGTAGGTGGCCGGGTTGGAACGCGGTGTGCGCCCGATGGGCGACTGGTCAATTTCGATCACCTTGTCGATGTTCTTAAGGCCATCGATCGCCAGGTAGGGCAGGGGTTTCTGGTCGGACCTGAAGAAGTGCTGGCTAAGGATGGGATAGAGCGTTTCGTTGATCAGGGAGGACTTCCCGCTGCCCGAAAGCCCGGTGATGCAGATAAGTTTGCCCAGGGGAAGCGTCAGGTCGACTTTTTTCAGGTTGTTCCCGGTGGCACCTGTAAGCTGGAGGAACTGCCCGTTGCCTTTCCTCCGTTCCGACGGGATGTTGATTTTCCTTTTCCCGCTGAGATAAAGGCCCGTAAGCTGCCCGCTGAGCATGACCTCTTCCGGGGTGCCCTGTGCGACAATTCTTCCGCCATGAACCCCGGCTCCCGGTCCGATGTCGATCACCTGGTCGGCGGCCATGATGGTTTCCTGGTCATGTTCGACGACAATCACTGAATTCCCGGCGTCACGCAGGCTTTTCAGTGCATTGATGAGCCGGAGATTGTCGTGCTGGTGAAGGCCGATACTCGGTTCATCGAGGATGTAAAGCACCCCGACAAGTTGCGAACCGATCTGGGTGGCCAGCCTGATCCGCTGGCTTTCGCCCCCCGACAGGCTCCGTGCCGTTCGGTTAAGGGTAAGGTAACCGATCCCCACATCCAGGAGAAACTGGATGCGGTTCCTTATTTCACGGATGATCTCGAACGAAATGGTGCGTTTTCGTTCGTCAAGCTGTTCATGCAGACTGTCAAACCATGCCGCGAGGTTTACCAGGTCGGTGTTGGCCAGTTCGGAGATGTTTTTACCGCCAAGCTTAAAAAAGAGGGACTCCTTCTTCAGCCGCGCCCCTTCGCATTCAGGGCAGGGCATTTTGTTCATGAAGCTGCTGACCCATTTCATCACCCCTGCCGGCGCCGCTTCAGCGTGCTGGGAGTTGATGAAACTGACAATTCCTTCAAAGTTCAGGGAATAGCTTGCAGACACACCCAGGTATTCATTCTTTACCCTGAAAATTTCATCAGAACCATTTAAGATCACATTGATGGCATGTTCGGGGATTTCTGAAATGGGCGTATTGATGTCGAATCCGTATTTTTCGCCGATAGCTTCTATCTGCTTGAAAATCCATGAAGGCTTGTATTCTCCGATGGGGACGATGCCCCCTTTTTTGATGCTTTTCGTCCGGTCGGGGATGATCTTGTTGATGTCGATTTCTGATATGGTTCCCAGCCCGTTGCATTTACCACAGGCGCCATAGGGCGAGTTGAACGAAAATGAGTTGGGTTCGGGTTCATCATATGATATTCCCGAGGTCGGGCACATCAACAACCTGCTGAAATGGCGGGCGGAATTCGTGTTCAGGTCAAGGATCATCAGAACATCCTTCCCATGGCGCATGGCCAGGTTGACAGACCCTGCCAGCCTTTTTTTAGAGTCCGGATGAACAGTGACCTGGTCGATCACAATTTCCACATCATGGATCTTATACCGGTCGAGTTGCAGCCCGTGTGAGATTTCCTTCACTTCACCGTCGATGCGCACATTCAGAAAGCCCTGCTTGCGGATCTGTTCAAAAAGTTCACGGTAATGGCCCTTGCGTCCTTTTACCACGGGGGCAAGCACCAGGATGTCTTTTCCCGTGTAATGGGAGAGGATGAGTTCCACGATCTGGTGTTCGCTGTACCTGACCATCTGTTCGCCGGTAACATACGAATAAGCATCAGCAGCCCGGGCAAAGAGCAGGCGCATGAAGTCGTAGATCTCCGTGATGGTTCCAACCGTGGAACGCGGGTTTCGGTTGGTCGATTTTTGTTCGATCGAAATAACCGGGCTGAGCCCGTTGATCTTGTCGACGTCCGGTCGTTCCAGGTTCCCGATAAACTGCCGGGCGTAGGCCGAAAAAGTCTCCATATAGCGCCGCTGGCCTTCGGCATAGATGGTGTCAAACGCAAGGGATGACTTGCCGCTCCCGCTCAGACCGGTGAAAACCACCAGTTTTTTGCGGGGAATGACCAGGTCAATGTTTTTAAGGTTGTGAACCCGTGCGCCGAATACTTCCAGATTTTCTTCCACAGCGGTAGCGAAAAGCAGTGATTTTAGTGAACTTCGTTAATTTTCAGGGTGTCATGGAAAAAAGTTTCGCGAATGGGAACCTTTTTCATCAGGATATCGGAATTCAAGGCACCCTCTTTAGGTACCAGGAAGGTATATGATTTCCTGGTTTTATTGGGAAGACTGTAATTCCGTATCCATGGATTCAGTTCGCGCAGGATCCGGTAGTTGATCGACAGGTGTTTCGCAAAGGAAGGCAAATTCCTGATACTGCTGTCAATGACGACAGACGTACAGGCGATCTGCGGGTAAAAATCGCGTTCACGAAGGTAAAAGCCATATTTCAAAGGATGGTTGTAAACCTCCTTGATGGCCATGATCCGGAAAATATACCGGGAAGTCTCATCGTTCAGGTAGAGATCATAGTAATTGCTGACCTTCTGGTACTGCAGCGCCTTCCCCAGCCCGTCGATTCCCCGGTTATAGGAAGCCGCAACGAGGGTCCAGCTGTTAAAGTCCTTATAAGCATCCCTGAAGTAATCGCAGGCAGCCTTCGTGGCTTTTTCCATGTTGTACCGTTCATCGACCTTCTCGTTGATCTCCAGTCCGTATTTAATGCCGGTCGCCTTGATGAACTGCCAGTAGCCCTCGGCACCGGCGGGCGATACGACATTGATGAGATTACTTTCGGCGAGGACTACGAACTTGAAGTCATCAGGGATCCCGTTTTGTTTCAGAATCGGTTCAATCACGGGAAACCACCGGTAAGCCCGTTTGAACATCATGATGGTAGATGAATGCATGAAGGTGCTTGCCATGATCTCACGGTCGAGGGCTTCTTTCACATAACAAAGTTCCATGGGTGCTGCTTCTCCGGAGAAATCGGCTGAGGCAGGCACCTCCGGAGCAAACACCTTCATGTGCCGGCTGAACAGACCGTTATATTCTTTGTCCTGGCTCCTGATCTCCACGATCGCGTAAACAGACACGAAAAATACGGCAAGTAATGCCAGCCCGCCGGTGAGAAAATATATCTTCTTGTGCATTTGGTTTTTGTTTGTGGTCAAGTGGCCAAGTGGACAAGTGGTCAAGTGGCCACTTGTCCACCTGTCCACCCTTAAAAAGGACTGACGAACTCCCTGAACGCGGGTGAAACCATATCCTTGCCTGAAATCACCGGGTCTTTGATCCCCCAATTGATGTTCAGGTCCGGATCATCCCACCGGATACTGCCCTCCGACGCTTTGTTGTAAACGTTGGTGCATTTATAAAAAAAGACCGTATCGTCTTCCAGCGTTGCAAAACCATGTGCAAATCCTGAAGGGATCCAGAACATCCATTTGTTTTTTCCGGTGAGGATAACGGGTTCACATTTTCCGTATGTCGGAGAACCCTTGCGGATATCAACGGCAACGTCGAGAACCGAGCCCCGCATCACCCGCACAAGCTTTCCCTGGTCATTAGGCGGGGCCTGGAAATGCAGCCCGCGGACAACTCCTTTTTTTGACATGGATTCATTATCCTGCACGAAGTGAAGGTCAAGCCCTGCTGCGAGTAATTTCTCCTGGTTGAACGACTCGAAAAAATAACCACGTTCATCTTCAAAAACATCAGGCTTGATGATGATCAATCCATCCAGGGGAGTTTTTATGAGGTCCATGTTTCGGTCAGGGTTTTGGAAGATAATGCAAACAATGTATACAATGCAGACAATGCAGGCAATGCAAACAATGTAATTCTACTATGAGTTTATTCGAGTTTTTGTCAGGACCTGCGGTCCGGGTACATTTCTGCAATTACAAATTAAAAATAATTTTTCACGGCTGATTCTCTTCATTTTCTGCATTCCTGCATTCATTGCATTCCCTGCATTCCCTGCATTGCCTGCATTGCCTGCATTGTTTGCATTGCCTGCATTGTCTGCATTGCCTGCATTGCCTGCATTGTCTGCATTAAAGATGGATGCATTCTCCATACGCCTGGGCAACAGCCTCCATCACGGCTTCCGACATGGTGGGGTGGGGATGGACCGCTTCGATGATCTCCTTGCCGGTGGTTTCCAGTTTCCTGGCAACGACCACCTCGGCGATCATCTCGGTGACATTGTCGCCGACCATATGTGCGCCGAGCCATTCGCCGTATTTGGCGTCGAAAATAACCTTGACGAACCCATCACGGGCACCCGATGCCGTCGCCTTGCCCGATGCGGTGAACGGGAATTTCCCGACAAGTATTTCATACCCAGCATCCCTTGCGGCTTTTTCTGTCATGCCCACCGAGGCCACCTCCGGGTGAGTATAGGTGCATCCCGGGATATTACCGTAATCAAGCGGCTCAACATGTTTCCCGGCGATCTTTTCAACGCAGATGATCCCTTCGTGGGAAGCAACATGGGCTAATGCCGGTCCATGAACGATATCGCCGATGGCATAGTATCCGTCGACGGTTGTTTTATAGAAATCGTCAACAACGACCTTGCCGCGTTCGGTAGCGATGCCGACCTCTTCCAGCCCGATCCCTTCCAGGTTCGTGGCAATTCCGACGGCCGATAATACTACATCGCACTCGATGGTCTCATCACCCTTTTTTGTCTTTATGACCACCTTGCAACCATCCCCGGTGGTATCAACCGATTCAACAGAAACCCCGGTCATCACCTTCATCCCGGCCTTTTTAAACGAACGCTCGAGTGCCTTTGACACATCTTCATCCTCTACCGGGACAATATTGGGTAATACCTCTACCAGCGTTACTTTGGTACCGATTGAGTTATAAAACCATGCAAACTCAGAACCGATGGCACCTGATCCGACCACCACCATCGATCCGGGCTGACCGGGGAGGGTCATGGCCTCGCGGTAACCGATGATCTTTTTGCCGTCCTGCTTCAGGTTGGGCAGTTCCCGTGAACGGGCGCCGGTGGCAATAATGATTTGATTTGCAGTGTATTCGGTTTTAATGCCGGTTCCGTCGGTTACTTCGACAATTTTCCCTGGTTTAACATTGCCAATACCCTGCAGATGGTCAACCTTGTTTTTCTTCAGCAGGAACTGGATGCCTTTGCTCATCTGGTCGGCAACGTCGCGGCTGCGTTTGACGATGGCCTGGAAATCAGCCTTTGCCTCACCGGCAACAATCCCGTATTCAGCGGCATGCTGAAAATACTGGAATACCGAAGCGCTTTTCAGCAGGGCCTTGGTTGGGATGCATCCCCAGTTAAGGCAAATTCCGCCCAATTCGGCGCGTTCCACAATGCCGACTTTCAATCCAAGCTGTGCAGCCCTGATCGCGGCGACATAACCACCCGGACCACTGCCAATCACTATAATATCGTAATTCATTTTTCTGTTTTTTGGAATTTGCAAAGATACAAAAATCTCATGGAGCAGCAATCGGGCGCAATATTGTAATTCTTAACAAATTCGACCATTCGAAGGCCATCATCCAGGCCATCTCAATATACACCGGACCAGGAAAAATGGTTATTCCTGGCTGCCATATGATTATTTTTTTATTTTTGTTTTATCAAACCTGTTTCAACTTTAGTTCCACATCACTCACAACCAAAGAGTTTGTTTAAAACTAAATTTAACCAGCCTCTGATAATCATCAGGTAAGGTCCGTTTTGAAAAAACAACCACAATATATACTAATAAACTAATGCGATATTATTCCACCAACCTCAGCTCAGAACCTGTTTCGTTCAGCCAGGCGCTGCTTAAGGGACAGGCGCCTGATAAGGGGCTCTATATGCCTGAAACGATCCCGGTACTTGCTGAGGAAGCCATCCTGGGATTTACAGGGAAAACATACGATGAAATAGCCTTTGAGGTAGCCTGGCCATACCTGGCAGGGGCGATCGGGGAGGATGAATTGCACAGGATCGTGAAAGAAGCCTACGATTTCGATGTGCCGCTTGAGCATGTGGGCGCCCGGAAGTATGTCATGCGCCTGGACCAGGGCCCCACGGCATCATTCAAGGATTTTGCCGCCCGCATGATGGGCCGCCTCATGCAGTATTACCTGAAGCTTGAAGGGAAAAAACTGCTCATACTGACGGCAACCTCAGGCGATACAGGGAGTGCGGTTGCCAATGCCTTTTACGGTCTTGACAATATAGAACTCGTGGTGCTGTTTCCCCGGGCAGAAGTCACCGACCGCCAGCGGAAGCAGATGACCACGTTGGGGAAAAACGTCAGGGTGCTGGCGCTGGATGCCAAATTTGATGATTGCCAAGCCCTGGTCAAACAGGCTTTTGCCGATCCGGACCTCGACCATCTCAGCCTCTCGTCGGCCAACTCGATCAACATTGGCCGGCTGATCCCGCAGATTGTCTATTATTTCTACGCATTCTCGCGGCTGAGGTTGGAGAACCATCCCGAAAAGACCATCTTCTCTGTTCCCTCAGGGAATTTCGGAGATATGATGGGCGGGCTCCTGGCGATGAAGATGGGGCTTCCGGTTAAAAAAATAATCATAGCGACCAATGCCAATGATGCGTTTCCCGGCTTTCTCCGTACCGGGAAATACAGCAAAATTGAACCATCGAGGAATTGCATATCGAGCGCTATGAACGTTGGCCATCCCAGCAATCTGGCCAGGGTGGTGGCCCTCTATGGGGGGGTGATGGACGAACTTGGCACGATGCACAAGCCAGCCGATATGGATTTGATGAGGAAAGAGCTTTTTTCGGTGAGTATCCCCGACGAACAAACCCGGGAAACCATCCGGCATGCTTACCAGGCCAACAAACTGATGCTGGAACCGCATGGTGCGGTAGGTTGGGCAGGGTTGAAGGAATACTTTAAAGCAAATCCTGACCAGGACCTGGAGGACCAGCTCTGCATATCCCTGGAAACCGCCCATCCTGCTAAATTCCCGGATGAGATCCAACGGTTGTTGGGCATCGTTCCAACGTTACCAAAAAGCCTGGAAGGACTCGACGGAAAAAAAGAAATTTATGAAGAACTTCCAAACAACTACCCTGATTTCAAGGAATATCTTTTAAAACAGTCCTGATCTGACAATACAAAAAGTAAACTCAAAACCCTGGAATTATCATCTCCCGGAGCAGCCAAGCACTGAACAACATTACTTTTATAGTTCGTCATTCGTAATTTTTAATTTTTAATTTGAATTTTTCACCCGGGAATCATCCAATAAATCCTGCCCATGTATATTCTTTGTTCCGACCTTGAAGGCGTATTCGTACCTGAAGTATGGATCAACGTTGCCGATAAAACCGGTATTTCAGAACTTCGCCGGACCACCCGCGATGAACCCGATTATAACCTCCTGATGCGCAGCCGAATGAAGATCATGGATCAACACGGGTTGAAGCTCCATGACATACAGCAGGTGATCGCCCAGATAAAACCACTGCCGGGTGCGTTTGATTTTATTGAATGGGTTAAAGAGCGTACGCAATTGATCGTAGTTTCCGACACATTTATCCAGTTTGCCGACCCGCTGATGAAACAGCTTGGCCGGCCGACGCTGTTCTGCCACACCCTGGTGATGGACGAAACCAACCGCATCATCGATTACAAACTGCGCCAGCCCGACCCGAAGCGCCGGACCGTCGAGGCGCTGCAAGGGCTGAAATACCAGGTCATTGCCATGGGCGATTCGTACAACGACATCAGCATGCTCAAACAAGCGGATGTATGCATACTCTTCCGCCCACCGCAGAACGTTATCAGCGATTATCCTGAGTTTCCGGTTGTAACAGATTACGAAGAGCTGAAAAAAATCCTCGGGGAATATTTCTGACTCGGCGCCCCCCTGAGCGGAACCGGAGTCTGCAAAATGGTTCAAACCACCCCTATCCCTCCAACTTCGAACTTTGAAGTTCGTTGTTCCATATTCGATATTCTCCTTAGTCCCCCACCTCCAGCTGCCTCATAAACCCCACTTCCAGCGATATGAAAGTTTCCGTAGTCGTCACCTCCGGGATCGCCTGGATACAGTCGGTGATCAGTTTCCTCAGATGCTCGTTATCCCTGGCATAGATTTTCACCAGCAACGAATATTTGCCCGAAACATGATGGCACTCCACGATCTCCGGGATCCGGGTGATTTTCTTAAAAACAACGTCGTGCGTACTGGTTGACACGAGATTGATTACCAGGCCGATAAAGGCGCAGGTGCCATACCCCAGCCCTTTCGGATCGACATTGAATTGCGAACCTGAAACAACCCTGCCGGCAACCATCTGGTTCACACGCTGGTGAATGGCAGCTCCCGACACATTGCATTTCCTGGCTATTTCCAGGAACGGGATTCGTGCGTCCTTCGTCAGGAACGAAAGGATTTTCCTGTCCAGACCATCAATTTTAAAGCTCATAAGGCAGTTTATAAGAAGATAAATAACAAATTACTGCAAAATAATGAAAATAACTTATAAAATTAAAAAATAATTGTATAATTACTTACTGATTATCAATTATCATGAAAAATATAAACCTAAATATTACTTTTGCAACACTTGAATTATTTTATGTTCACATCTGCTCACCGCGCTGCATCCTACGTCCCACGTCCTTCGTCCCACGTCCCACGTCCCACGTCCCACGTCCCACGTCCCACGTCCCACGTCCCACGTCCCACGTCCTTCGTCCTTCGTCCTTCGTCCTTCGTCCCACGTCAAATAACTAACCTCAACCATACCCATCATGACCACCGATCCTTCAACCAAAATTTTTGATCTGCTGCAATTTGGCGAATACGGGGATGTCAATCCTTCCGTATGCGATTCAGCAACATTTACCTTTATGCAGGCTAAAACAATGTCGGATACCTTCCATGGTGAGGCCGAGGGGTGTTTTCTCTATTCCCGCCACTGGAACCCGACCAACAAGTACCTGGCCGATGCCCTGGCCGCCATGGAGGGCACCGAATCGGCATGGGTCACTGCATCCGGAATGGCTGCGATAACCTGTTCCATCCTCCAGATATGCAGCAGTGGCGATCATATTGTCTGCAGCCTGACCACATATGGCGGGACTTTCGCTTTTTTGTTCAACTACGTGAAAAAATTCAACATCGATGTCACGTTTGTCGACATCACGAACCTTGACCTGGTACAGCAGGCCATAAGGCCGGAAACAAAGATGATCTATACGGAAACGATGACCAACCCGTTGCTGCAGATCTCTGATATTCCCGCCCTTGCTGCTATTGCCAATGAAAACAACATCCAACTGGTGGTTGACAATACCTTTACTCCGATGATCGTCGCACCATGTAAGCTCGGTGCGCATGTCGTGGTCTACAGCATGACCAAATTCATAAACGGCAAGAATGACTGTGTTGCCGGAGCTATCTGTGCTTCCAAAGAATTCATTGATTCGCTCAGCGATGTAAATGCGGGAACAGCGATGCTGCTCGGACCGGCACTCGACCCCCTCCGGTCATCGAGTATCCTGAAAAACCTGCATACCCTGCACATCCGGATGAAACAGCACAGTTTTAACGCGATGTACCTTGCCGAAAAATTCAAAGAATATGGCTTGAAGATCATTTATCCCGGACTTCCCGGGAATAAAGGGCATAAAACCCTGAAGAAGATGATGGATCCGTCGTTCGGTTTTGGCGGACTGATCGCCATTGATATGGCTACCGCCGAACGCGCGGCCAGGCTGATGGAAATGATGGAAAAAGCCGGAGTGGGCTACCTGGCGGTTAGTCTCGGTTATTTCAAAACCCTCTTCAGCAATTCCGGCAAAAGCACCTCCTCAGAAGTGCCTGAAGAGATCCAGCGCGAAATGGGACTTTCAGAAGGCCTTGTGCGTTTTTCAGTAGGACTCGACAACGATATCGAGAACAGCTGGCAGAAGATCCGGCTTTGCCTCGAAAATCTCTAGAAAAAAAGGAGCGAGGTAGTGAGGTAGCGAGGTAGTGAAATTTTCGCTACTTCACTACCTTGTCACCTTGTCACCTTGTCACCTTGTTACCTCGCTACTCCCTAGGCAATACACACCAGGTTCCTGTCGCCAAAAGCGTCATCAATCCTTGTCACGGTGGGCCAGTATTTATCCTCTTTGAGGGAGTCGACCGGGTAGGCAGCTTTCTGGCGTGAATAAGGCAGGTTCCATTCATCGGCAGATACCATCTGTGCTGTGTGGGGCGCCTTCATGATCACATTCACTGCTTTGTCGGCCTTTCCGGCAGCAATCTCTTCAATTTCTCCCTTGATCATCACCATCGCTTCGATAAAGCGGTTTAATTCGGAAAACGGTTCGCTTTCGGTCGGTTCTACCATCAGGGTGCCATGAACGGGGAATGCCACGGTGGGGGCGTGAAAGCCATAATCCATAAGCCGTTTGGCAATGTCGATGGCGCCGATGCCTGTTTGCCGGCTGATGGCGTTGCAGTCGACGATCATTTCATGGGCGCAGCGTCCGTTTTTACCTGAATAGAGAATCGGGAAGTATGGTTCAAGGCACGATTTCAGGTAGTTTGCATTGAGGATGGCCATTTTGGTCGCCTCAGTCAGGCCGCCGCCGCCAAGCAATTTGATGTAGGCATAGGAGATGGTAAGGATCAGCGCACTGCCATATGGAGCCGATGCGACTGCCGTAATGCCGTTCTTTCCGCCTGTTTCAACGCAAACATGGTTGGGCAGGAAGGGCGAAAGGTGCTTTGCAACTGCAATCGGACCTTCTCCGGGGCCGCCGCCGCCGTGGGGAATGGCAAAGGTCTTGTGAAGGTTCAGGTGGCAAACGTCGGCTTTGATGATGCCGGGGTTTGTGAGGCCAACCTGTGCATTCATGTTGGCGCCGTCCATATATACCTGTCCCCCGTTTTCATGGATGATGCTGATGATATCAAGGATCTCCTCCTCGAACACGCCGTGGGTTGAAGGATAGGTGACCATCAGTGCCGACAGGGAATCCTTGTACTGAACTGCTTTTTCGCGGAGGTCGTTTACGTCAATGTTCCCTTTATCATCGCATTTTACAACAACGACCTTCATCCCGGCCATGGCCGCACTGGCAGGATTGGTACCGTGTGCCGAAGAGGGAATGATGCATACATCGCGGTGCCCCTGTCCCTGTGCGATATGGAACTGGCGGATGACCATCAGCCCGGCGTATTCTCCGGCAGCGCCGGAGTTGGGCATGAACGAAACGGAGTCAAACCCGGTGATCAGGGCCAGGTCTTTGGCAAGTTCGTCAATAAGGTATTGGTACCCCTCGGCCTGCTCTTTGGGTACGAACGGATGGAGTCCGCCAAATTCAGGATAGCTCAGCGCGAACAGTTCAGAAGCCGCATTCAGTTTCATGGTGCACGAACCCAGCGGGATCATGGAGCGGTTAAGCGCCAGGTCCTTGATTTCCAGTTTCTTGATATAGCGCATCATCTCTGTTTCAGAATGATAGCTGTTGAAAACCTTGTGAGTAAGGTATCCGGATGTGCGCGTAAGCCCGGCGGGGATCGTGGTGATCAGCTCACATTCTGCCGGGTTGCAGATGAATTCAGTGTAGGGCTTGCCGTTGGCGTTGGCAAAAATACCAACCAGCGTGTTGATATCAGACAGCGAAGTGGTTTCATCAATGCTGATCCCGATATGCGCTTCGTCAATATAGCGGAGATTCATTTCATGTTCAAGTGCAGTTTGACGGATTGCCTCTGTTGAAACATCATGCGGAAGTTTGACCAGGATGGTGTCGAAGAAATAGCTGTTCAATTGTTCATATCCATATTTCTGGATTTCCTGTGATAGGACGCCGGTGAGGATGTTGATATGGCGGGCGATCTGGCGCAGTCCCTGAGGGCCATGATAAACGGCATACATCCCTGCCATAACGGCAAGCAGGACCTGGGAGGTGCAAATGTTGGACGTGGCTTTCTCACGTTTGATATGTTGCTCGCGCGTTTGCAGGGCCATACGCAGTGCACGGTTGCCGTTGGCGTCGACGGAGATGCCGATGATACGGCCGGGCATCTGGCGCTTGTATTCGTCGCGTGTTGCGAAAAAGGCAGCATGGGGGCCGCCGTATCCCATCGGGATGCCAAAGCGCTGGGTTGATCCGAAAACGATATCGGCGCCCCATTCACCCGGGGGGGTAAGCAGGGTTAAACTAAGGAGGTCGGCTGCAACGGCAACCATGGCGCCTGCCTGGTGAGCTTTGCCTACGATGGCGCTGTAATCGCATACGGTCCCGTACTGGTTGGGATATTGGATCACGCAGCCGAACACCATATCGTTGAATTCAAATTCATCCTGTTTCCCGATGATCAGTTCTATCCCGAGTGGAATGGCCCTGGTGCGGATCACATCGACCGATTGGGGGAAAAGGTTTTCTGAAACGAAAAACTGGTTGGCGCCTCTTTTTACCGAATCGCGTGAGCGGCTGTTGAACAGCATGATCATGGCTTCGGAGGCGGCGGTTCCTTCGTCGAGCAGTGATGCGTTGGCGATGGGCATTGCCGTGAGGTCGCACACCATGGTTTGAAAGTTCAGTAAAGCCTCAAGTCGTCCCTGTGATATTTCTGCCTGGTAGGGGGTATAAGCGGTATACCAGCCCGGGTTTTCCAGGATGTTTCTCAGGATGACTCCAGGTAAAATGGTGTTGTAATAACCCAATCCGATAAACGTTTTGAAGAGTTTGTTTTTGGCCCCAATTGACTTGATGTGGCTGAGGTATTGATATTCATTCATCCCCATGGGCAGGTTAAGGGCTTCTTTCATCCTGATAGAAGATGGAACTGTCTGGTCAATGAGCTGATCCAGTGAGGATACGCCGATCTTTTCAAGCATCCGGGTTATCTCACCGCCGAAGGGTCCATTATGTCTTCTTGCAAAGTTGTTGTTGATCATAGGAAGGGGTTTTTGAGGTTTTTGAACGAGGAGCAAAAGTACCAAAACTTTGTGAAAATATAAACAAATAAACCACCACCCCGTCAGGGTGGTGGACCCCGTCAGGGTGGTAGACCCCGTCAGGGTGGTGGACCCCGTCAGGGTGGTAGATCCCGTCAGGGTGGTAGACCCCGTCAGGGTGGAGGACCCCGTCAGGGTGGAGGTGAAAAAAAAAGAGCCGCCCAGGTCTCTGAACGGCTCTTTTGACAGTGAGCAGGAAGGTTATTTGATTTTCACCACCTTGGTGCTGAGATTCAGCCCAGCAGCAGAATTTATGCGCAAGGAGTAAATTCCGGCAGGAAGCGCGGAGGTTGAAATTTCAAGATGATTCACACCATCATGAAGTTTTACAGCACTGCTGTACACGATTTGACCGGCCATGTTAAAGACTCCGACCGATACGTCAGTCGCGTGCTTCAGATCAACAGCCACAGTTAAGTTGTCACCGACTGGATTAGGATACACCGACCAGCTGTTTACCATGCTAGGCACATTGCCGATTCCTGTGATCTTTTTTCCGGTATAGGTCATATTTACATCAACGTGGGGTTTGGCGGCAGTAATTACAATCATGATATTGTCGCTCGTAACTCCGGGCATTTCTGGATGCAGCCAATAGGTGCCATAGGCCAGTGACGGGAAACCAAACGCCCCGGCGGTGGAAACTTTTGTAAACCCGATCGCTTGACCCTGGTCATTTTGCAGGATCATGTTGATCTTGTCAAGCATGGCACTGCTTAGGTCACCCATGTTGATCTGGCCCGAAGCTGATCCCTGCCCCGGGGTCATCATTGAAGCCGGCACCAGGTTGATGTTGTATGGATTGTTTGCCGAACCCAGTGTAAACAGGGTTGCCTGCTGCCAGGTGGTCACGTTGCCGTAGTACGTAGGCAGGTATCCGGCTGAATCAAAGGGAACAGCCAGAATGAAGTAGCTCCCGTTGGGGACCATGGTGAAATAGTAAACACCCATGGAGTCAATTGGAGAAACCTGGACAAACGGCTGATAATTCGCTGCCGTGTCGTATGAGAAAATCATGGCCATTCCCAGAGAGAGCGGGAAATTACCTGCAAAAACCTGCCCGTAAACCTGGTGATAATTGGTGCTGTCATGCACCACCACGTACTGGCAGAAGCTGCTGGTGCAATTATTGCCAGTGATGGTTAAACAAACAGTAAATGTGCCCTGGGCAGCAAAAGTATGAACCGGGTTCTGCAGGGTTGATCCCGTCCCGTCGCCGAAACTCCACGACCACGCAGTGGGGTTGCCCGTTGAAAGATCCGTAAAGTTGACCGTGGTGAATGAAGGCGGGACACTCGCAAAAGTGAAGTTTGACTGGCAACCCCCTGTTCCGGTAACGATGACCGTTTTGCAGATGTTGTCATAACAGGAACTGTCGGCACTATGAATGGTGAGACATACGGTGTAGGTTCCGGCTGCTGTAAACTGGTGAGTGGGGTTCTGGGAAGTCGAGGTATTATTGATCCCCGATGCAGGATCTCCGAAATTCCAAACCCAGAATGAAACAGGGGCGCCGCCGCTTGTCTGCGACAGGTCAAAAAACTGAACCAGGTTTGAGGCATTGGTGGAATCGGTATAGGAAAAATTGGCTGTACAACCTCCATTCCCCGGCACAAACACCGTGTCGCATACCTGGTCATAACATGCACTGTCGCCCTGTATGGTGAGACAGGCAATATGAACAAGGGCAGTCCCTGCGTAGGTATGCGTAACATTCGGATTTGCAGGATAGGTAACCGTTTGCTGAGTGCCGTCGCCAAAATCCCATACCCAGGTATGAATTGCACCTGAGTTGGTAAATGAAAGATCAGTAAAACTAACCACTGAACTCCCCAGTAACACAGAATAGCTGTACTGAGCGTGGCAGCCTCCGCCATTCCCTGGCGAAACTGTTTTACATTTCGTGTCGTAACAGGTTGTGTCACTCCCCATGATCGATAAACAAACAGTATAAGCACCACCTGTTGCGTAGGTATGGGTCACATTCGGGTTGCCTGGGAAGGTGACAGTTTGTGTCTGGCCGTCGCCGAAGTTCCAGACCCAGGTTGTTAAATATCCTGCACCTGGAGTCGACTGGTCAATAAAATGAAAAGTGTTGTTTGAAGCTGTAGTGTCGGAATAATAGGTAAACTCTGCATGACAATTGCTGCTCCCCATCACAATGGTCTGACAAATGGTGTTGGAACATCCGTTGGCCGACTGGATGGTCAGGCATACAGTATAAGTGCCAGGTAGTGTAAAAATATGGCTCGGGTTTTGTAAATTGGAAAAATTGTTGCTCCCGCTGGCAGAATCACCGAAATTCCATGACCAGGCAATGATGGATGAGGTGCCTGATGATAAATCGGTAAACTGGCAGAGGTTGTTACTGCCGGCACTGAAAGTAAATGCCGCAATGCATCCTCCTCCGTTCGTGTTGCAAATCGAGAAGGTGGAGGTGTGTGTCTGGAAAGGGGTGTAATTCCATACATCCTGATGCAAGATATTGTTGCAATCGTAAGTCTGAATGAACAAGGTCCCGGTTACGCCCATGGTCACGATGACTGTATCGGCAAAAAATCCGCTTGCATTAGTCATCACTACCTTATAATAGACAAACCCGGATGACGAATCCGACATGATCGTCACCGCATGATTTGGGATCGGATTCCCGTTTGCCAGGTCGGTCACCGTGCCGTTGACGGTTACAAATCCCTGCGAAAATGCCGGAATGATGAGCAGCAGGAAAATGATTTGGAAAAGTAACTTTTTCATAATGTTTGGATTAAAGGTTTGTAAAGTTAATAAATATTGTCAGAAACTGTTTCCGGTTGTTTTATGATAGTTTAACTCATAAACTTCAAAAGGTTGCCCGGGCACTGGTCAGATTTCTCATAATTTGACCAAAATTGCCGCCCGGATGCCAGCCGACCAGGGTTTCCACAAGGGTACCGGTTTTTCATAAACGGAATTAAAGTAATACCTCACTGAAGGTTCAATCTCAAGCTGCAGATCTCTGGTAAGCTTAATTGAAATGTCGATCCCGGCCATCGCCTGCCAGTTCAGGCTTACCTGCTCCGGAGCGATATCGTTGATGCTGATGATCCGCTTTGTTCCCGGGTCATAAGCTGCCGACAGTTGCTTTGACTGCAGCATGACCGACATGACAGGACCCACCCGCACGCCGATGGACACAGCATCAGATTGCCGGAAATCATATCCCATGATCATGGGTATCTGGAGATAGGTGTATCGCTTGACTACATGAAGGTATTCCAGTTTCATCAGGCTGTCCCAGACATTCTTCTGCGACATGAACATGGTCGGGACATATTTTTGATTTGCCGTGCTCCATTTGAATTCGATCGAGTCAAGCTTGCTGTATGAGCCAATGAAATCATTGTATGCGACACTCAGTTCGTTTGTGCCTTTATGGATGGAGACACCGGCGCCTGTGCGGATGGAGAATCTACCAAAACGGAAGGTGCCCTCCACCCCGAAATTGTTGATGAATTTGGTACCTTCCAGGGTGTTGAACAGCCATTCCGGGCTGTAATAAACCCCGATGGCAGGGTTGAATCTGCTGTGGTTCCCTGATGGCGAGGCTGCCTTGGTTTTGCTGCCGGGGCGGTTAAAAGAAGAGTCCGGTCGGACTGAAGGTTGTGACGTTAAGTCGTTGCGGGCTGATGGATTGGATGGTTTCAGCTTTTCCGGGTTCGCCGGAGGTGTTGACAAAACATCTGCCGAAGCGGCCGGACTGCCGGATTCCAGGTGTTGAGGGTTTTCAGCCACTGCATTCGTTTTTAATGGTTGTTGCAAAGTTGTTTGTGTCTCCTCCTGCGCGGTAAATTGCTGTTGTGGCAAGGTGTTTTTTGACACTGCAGGTTTGTTAATTTGAACGAGGTGAGGATTTACAACCGTTACAGGCTGATTTGACTGAGATTGTGAAATGTTTCTTGTTGCACCGGTTTTAGGTGCTTCCGTTTTAACAGGCGTGGCACCTGACGTTCCTTTTTCCGCAGGTAACCAAAGGATGAATCCCAGTCCGGCAAGGACAAGAAAAACGGAGAGCAGGATTAATCCGTTCCTTCCGTTCCTTTTAACAGGCGGCAACTCCATGGCATCCTTCAGGAAAGCTTTCCTGGCTTCATCTGAAGGTGTCAGCCGGTGGTCCTTCAGCATCTCCCTGAAGAAATCATCGGCAGGATGATTATACTTTTTCATAGGTCGGCGATATTTTTATGTTGACCAGTTGATTCATTTTTTTTCTCAGCAAGCCACGGGCTTTTGACAACTGCGACTTGGATGTGTTTTCGGTGCATCCAAGCAATTCTGCTATCTCCCTGTGTCCGTATTGTTCAAATACGTAAAGGTTGAATACTGTGCGGTAGCCCGAAGGCAAACTGCAGATGAGTTCCAGGATTTGTTCCCGGTCCACCTGGAGGTAAATCTCTTCGGGATCGGGCTCTTCTTCGTCGTGCAGATCAATTCTTTCAAGGATGGGGTCAATGTCGATGAAGTTTTTCTCTTTCTGTCGTGAACGTAAAAAATTCAGGGCGGTGTTGACCATGATCCTCCTCATCCAGGCTTCCAGGCTCCCGTCGGAACGGACCTTGAAATTCTGGATGTGCTGGATGATTTTGATAAATCCGTCGTGCAGGATGTCTTCGGCATCATCCTTGTTCCCGCAGTAACGGAAACAAACGCTCAGCAGGGCTGGTGCATAAAAATCGTACAGCGCCTCGATGGCGCCGGGATCTTTTGCAATAGCTTTCCTGATGAGGGCTTCTTTCACGTAACTATATTATCCTGTTTAAAGATAACACAAAGCGTGAAGAAGGTTGCCTTAAAAATAGAAAAAAAAGGGGCTGCCGGAAATATTCCGGCAACCCCGATCTTGCAAGTAGGTGAAAGTTAGTCTCTGATACGCATTTTATAAAATGAACGGTACACAAAATAGAGTGCAACCGCAAAAAATGCCATTCCAATGTAATGGGCAACAGGCCTGAAACTTACTGATAACGCAATTTCCATGGCCAGCAGTCCGAACAGGGTGGTAAATTTGATGATTGGATTCATGGCAACTGATGAAGTGTCTTTGAACGGGTCGCCAACGGTATCGCCAACAACCGAAGCTGCATGGAGTTCAGTGCCTTTTTCTTTCATGTCGACTTCGATCACTTTTTTAGCATTGTCCCATGCGCCGCCGGCATTGGCCATGAAGATGGCCTGGTATAACCCGAAGAAGGCGATGGAGATCAGGTAGCTGACAAACAGCGAAACAGGTAGTGCCAGGTTCAGTTTCTCGGCGCCGGTCATCGAATCGGTCAGCCCGGTGGGGGATGATAAAAACGCGAAGGCCAGTGCAAAGGAGAAGATGGCGATGAAGATGTTCAACATACCCTTCTGGGCATATAATGTGCAGATCTGAACAACCTCTTTTGATTTGGCCGTATCGGCCTTCTTGGGAGCGTTCGGGTCAAGGTTGATGTTGTTCTTGATGTAGGCTACCGCCCTGCTGGCACCAGTGGTGACTGCCTGGATGGAAGCGCCGCTGAACCAGTAAATGACTGCCCCGCCCAGCAAAAATCCAAGGATCGTGTATGGATTCAGCAGGTTGAGGATCTGTTCAGGTTCGATACCCAGCGATTTTTTGATAACCAGGATCAGGGAAAAGATCATGGTGGTGGCACCTACAACGGCGGTGCCGATGAGCACCGGTTTGGCAGTTGCTTTGAAGGTATTGCCTGCGCCGTCGTTGGCCTCAAGATAATGTTTCGATTTTTCAAAATCGGGTTTGAATCCGAAATCGCGTTCAATTTCAGCACTGATGCCGGGAATTTCTTCGATCAGCGACAATTCGTAAATTGACTGGGCATTGTCGGTAACGGGTCCGTAGCTGTCAACGGCGATGGTGACCGGGCCCATGCCCAGCATGCCAAAGGCAACGAGGCCGAAGGCGAAGATGGATGGGTAGATCATGAAATTGCTCAGACCGAAAGTGCTTGCAAAATAGGCCACGAACATCAGCAGGAAAAATACCATGCCCTGCCAGAACGCGCTGAAATTGCCGGCTACAAGTCCCGAAAGGATGTTGAGCGAAGCACCGCCCTCCTGGGATGCGACCACCACTTCATTCACGTGGGTCGACTTGGGGCTGGTGAAAAGTTTCGTGAACTCGGGGATGAGCGCCGCGCCGAGGGTACCTGCACTGATGATGACCGACAGGGTAATCCAGAGATCGTTGGGAAGGTCTCTGATGGTAAGGTAGCTGATGGCAAAAGTAACCAGGATCGAGAGGAGGGAAGTAATCCAGACGAGGGAAGTCAGCGGTTTTTCAAAATCGAGATCATCAACGTTGCTGTATTTTGCCTTGCTGATGGCGCCGTTGATCCAGAAAGAAACGATGGAGGTGATGATCATAAAAATCCTCATGACGAAAATCCATGTAAGCAGTTGAACCTGGATGGCAGGGTTGAAAACTGCCAGCACGATGAAGGAGATGAGGGCCACGCCCGTTACACCGTAAGTCTCAAAACCGTCGGCCGTGGGGCCCACGCTGTCGCCGGCGTTATCACCAACACAGTCGGCAATGGTGCCGGGGTTTCTCGGATCATCTTCGCCGATCTTGAAGATCACTTTCATCAGGTCGGAGCCGATATCGGCAATTTTCGTAAAAATACCACCTGCAATTCTCAGGGCCGATGCGCCGAGCGATTCGCCAATGGCAAAACCGATGAAACTTGCTCCGGCATACTCCCCGGGAACGAACATCAGGATGATAAGCATCATGATGAGTTCAAGGGAAATAAGCACCACACCGATGCTCATCCCTGCATTCAGGGGAATGGTCAGCAACTTGATGGGTTTTCTTTCAAGCGAAGCAAATGCCATGCGCGAATTGGCCAGGGTGTTCATCCTGATGCCAAACCAGGCAACACTGTATGAACCCAGAATCCCGATGATGGTCCAGCCGAGGATCATCAGCACGCCGCCGATGCCAAAGTGGGCATCCGAGAGCCATCCGAAGTAAAATGCTACGGCAGAACCAATAAATGCGAAAAGAATCATTAAGAACTTTCCCTGCTGAACCAGATAGGTTTTGGCCGTTTCGAAAATTACCTGTGCAACATCCAGCATGGATTTATGTGCACCGATTTTTTTAACTTTAAGGAATTGGAATAATCCAAACATAAAACCTGCAAAGGTGATCAGGAAGCCCCAATACAGGATGGACTGTTCTCTGATTCCTTCAGGAATTACAAGATTGGCTTCGCTTGCCATTGTCAGAAATGGCAGCAAAAAAGCGGTGAGTAATGCAATGGTTCTTTTCATGTTTTGCTGTTTGTTAATTTAGACTGTTCACAAAAATAGGAAGAATTTTGTGAAAACATAGAATTTTTAAACATCTTTTGTCCATTAGGGAAAATTCCCGTAGGTTTGTATTTGGGAAACCCCGGAACTGGAAATGGAAAAAATCAGGTTGGATATAATTGGAATGTCGTACAGTCAGTCGCAAAGCGGAGCCTATGCGCTCATCCTGGGAGAACATGGCGGAAAACGTCGGCTGCCCATTATTATCGGGGGATTCGAAGCACAGGCCATCGCCATAGAACTCGAAAAGATCAGGACACCGCGCCCCCTTACGCACGACCTTTTCAAATCTTTCGCCGATGTTTACCATATTACCGTCTCGGAAGTGGTGATCAATAAATTCAGCGAAGGGGTCTTTTATGCCAAGCTGGTGTGTACCGACGGGAAAACTGAACAGGAGGTTGACTCGCGCACCTCCGATGCCATCGCGCTTGCATTGCGGTTCGGCTGCCCGGTGTATACCTACGAAAGCATCATGGTAGCGGCAGGCATCCTGATGGAAGAAGAAGCGGAACTCTCCAAAGCAGAAGAAAATAGTGTCGAAACCGAAGCAACGGAACAGCGCTCTTTTGCCGATACCTCGCTTGCCGACCTGAAGGAGATGCTCCAGGGCGCCATTGAAAATGAAGATTATGAAAAAGCTTCCAAGATCCGCGATGAACTGAACAAGCGAAAATAACTTCATTCCAACCTCAATTTTCTGAAACTATTTAAAACAACACCGCATGGGTATAAAACTGCGTCTTATCCTTCTCAATTTCCTGCAATTCTTCGTCTGGGGCGCATGGCTGCTTACGATCGGGGCTTACTGGTTTCAGACAAAACACTGGTCGGGCACCGAGTTTGGGGCCATTTTCTCGACCATGGGCATCGCCTCGCTTTTCATGCCTGCCATCGCAGGGATCATCGCCGACAGGTGGCTGAATGCTGAAAAACTTTACGGCATCTTTCACATTTGCGCTGCTATTGTCCTGTTCATGGTGCCCAAGGTCAACGATCCTTCAACCATGTTCTGGATCATGCTGGTGAACATGATCTTTTATATGCCCACCATTGCCTTGTCGATTACCGTTGGTTACTCGACGCTCAAAAGCAAGGGGCTTGATATCGTAAAAGAATACCCTCCTGTCAGGGTTTGGGGAACCGTTGGATTTATCGTCGCCCTGTGGACCATCAGCCTGCTGCACTTAGAAGTCTCGGCCGCCCAGTTCTACGTCGCTTCTGGCGCTTCACTGTTCCTGGGACTCTATGCGTTCACCCTGCCAAAGTGCCCCCCGCTGGGAAAAACCCAGAAAAATTCACTGGTAAGCGCCATGGGGCTCGATGCCTTCAGGCTATTTAAAAATGCAAAGATGGCCGTGTTCTTTATTTTTGCCATGCTGCTGGGTGCTGCATTGCAACTTACGAACGCTTACGGAGACACCTTCCTGCAGGATTTTGCCAAAATACCCGCATTCAAAGACCTCATCGCCGTCAGGTACCCGGCGATCATCATGTCAATCTCGCAGATTTCAGAAACACTTTTCATCCTGACCATCCCTTTTTTCCTGCGGAAGTTTGGCATCAAGAGAGTCATGATGTTCAGCATGATTGCCTGGGTGCTGCGGTTCGGCCTGTTCGCCTACGGCGATCCGGCAACCGGGCTCTGGATGATCATCGCCTCCTGTATCATTTATGGCATGGCTTTCGATTTCTTTAACATTTCCGGCTCGCTCTATGTCGAATCGCAAAGCGAGCCCGGCATCAGGGCCAGCGCCCAGGGCCTCTTCATGGTGATGACCAACGGCTTCGGTGCATTTCTGGGAAGCCGCCTCAGCGGAATCGTCATTGATAAATTCTACACCCTTGGAAACGGGCAGTTCGACTGGAAAGGAATCTGGCTCGCTTTTGCCGCCTACTCCCTGGTGGTGGCCGTTTTGTTCGCCATCTTCTTCCGCCACAAACACGACCCGAAAGCCTTTTCAGCCGCACATCAATCTTAATCCACAATATTTCACCATTTCACCATTTCACCATTTTGCCATTTTGCCACTTTACCATTTGATATGAAGCAATACCTCTCCCTCCTCGACCATGTGCTGAACAACGGCGTTGAGAAACAAGACCGCACCGGTACCGGCACGATCAGCGTGTTTGGATACCAGATGCGGTTTGACCTGCGTGAGAATTTCCCCCTGCTGACTACCAAGAAACTGCACCTCCGCTCAATCCTTCACGAGTTGCTCTGGTTCCTGCAGGGAGCTACCAATGTTAAATATTTGGTTGATAACAATGTGACGATCTGGAATGAATGGGCCCGCGAAAACGGCGACCTGGGGCCCATCTATGGCTATCAGTGGCGGTCGTGGCCCAAACCCGACGGCTCCCACATCGACCAGGTAAAACAAGTGGTGGATTCAATCCGGCAAAATCCCGATTCCCGGCGGCATATCGTAAGCGCCTGGAATGTGGGTGACCTCGACCGGATGGCATTGCCGCCATGCCATCTTTTATTCCAGTTTTATGTGGCAAATGGTGAATTGTCGTGCCAGATGTACCAGCGAAGTTGCGATATTTTTCTCGGAGTGCCCTTTAATATTGCTTCCTACGCGCTTCTCACCCTGATGATGGCACAGGTCACCGGGTTGAAACCTGGGGAGTTCGTTCACACACTCGGCGATGCGCACATTTACCTGAACCACGTTGACCAGGTGAAATTGCAGCTTACCAGGCAACCATTGCCGTTGCCGCAAATGATCATCAACCCGGATGTGAGGGCGATTGATGATTTCAGGTTTGAAGATTTTCAGCTGGTCAACTACCAGTCGCATCCTCACATCAAAGGGGATATCGCAGTTTAAAATAATTAAGTATGATAGCTATTATCGTTGCCATTGCAGACAATATGGCCATTGGGAAAAACAATGACCTGTTGTGGCATATCCCCGGGGATCTCAAAAGATTCAAGCGTATTACAAGCGGGCATCCTGTGATTATGGGGAAACGGACCTTTGAATCCCTTCCCAGGCGCCCCCTGCCGAACCGCAGGAATATCGTGATCACCGATATTGCAGGCGAGCGGATCGAAGGCTGCGACATGGCCTATTCCATTGAAGAAGCGATCGCCTTGTGCGACCCGAACGAAGAGAACTTCATTATCGGAGGGGCTTCGGTTTACAGGCAATTTTTACCCCATGCCGACCGTTTGTACCTGACGCGTGTTCACCAATCATTTGACGGCGATGTTTTCTTCCCCGAAATCGATTTTTCGCATTGGACTATCATTTCAAAAGAGGATTGCAACGGGGATGAAATCAACGATTTCGCCTGGTCCAATGAAATTTATGAGCGGAAACGATCGTAGGTGAAATTTTATGAAAATAATAAAACCGGGCTATTTCGCGATGGTCGTTATACTTCTTGCATTAACCTGCGGATGTAAAAAGAATACGCAGGTCGATTTACGACCCAATCTGAATGCTGCAAACGACCAGGTACTTGCCATTCGCCCCTTTACTTATATTTTCAGGATGCTGGTAATCGCGGTGAATGATTCTGCCTTAAAGGCAACGCACCATTCCGTGATCGACAGCGCCACCGTAAGCCTGGATGCAAAGAATCAGCAATATACATTTCTATTTCATGGCAAGCTGAGTGCCGACAGCGTTATCCGCACGGGAGCGTTCACAGCGATGGTCGATTCCGGTTTCTATCACAAAGGGAGCAGCATCAAATTCACATTTCAGGGATTTACTGAGGATTTCCGCCACGTGAGCGGGAACGACAGTCTTTACTGTACCGGGCTTGTGAGCGGTATATATTCTTATTCGAACCTGATCTCCGGGGCGGCCATCACCAAGGATTCATTAAGAACGATCCAATTCAGTGCATCCTACCAGGTTACCGTTGATCCGCATGGAATCCTGCAGGGCGTGTCGCAGACAGTCAGCACATTTGACGGGAGTTCTTTTGGTACATCTTCCGCAGGATATGCCTTTTCATCGCAAACAATGAAGGGTTTATCACTCTATGAAAGATGTCCATGGGTATGCGACGGCCTGATATCCTTTTCCATCCCGGCTGCAGATATCAATTCGGGTACCATCGCCTTCAGTGATAAACCCTGCAGCGACAAAATTTCTTATGATTTCGGAGGCAACATCTATATGCAGAGGATAAGAGAAAAGGACCTCTACTATTAGGTTTTTCTTTTTTCCTTTTTAGCGGCCGGAAAGAGGATGTTGTTAAGGATCAGCCTGTAGCCGGGAGAATTCGGATGGAGGTTCAGGTCGGTAGGCGGATCCCCGACAAGGTGCTGGTAGTCCTCAGGATCGTGTCCCCCGAGGAAGGTCCAGGTGCCTTTGCCGAAATCGCCATGTATATATCTTGCTTCACCAATCGATTTGGTTTCGCCCAGGATGATTACAGTTGATTTAATATATTTCTTGGTGAAGGCGGTCGTTTGTCCCATGAACCCATGGATGAGCGCTTCATGATCCTGGCAGAGCATGCTGGGCACCGGGTCCCACTTTGCGGAGAATTCAAACAGGCTGAAAAAATCACTTTCTTTTGTAATGGTCCTTGGTCTTGTTTCGGTAGCGTCGATCGAGGAGATCTCATACTGGTAAGGATTGGTGACCAGCTGGAAATTCTCGAAGGCAAAACAGTTGCCAAAGTTCAGCTTTGACTGGGCATTCGGATCGGGAGGGTCGCCATCAAACATCACGTCGCAGATATCAACGCCATCGGCCGCAAGGGCGACATCGTAGCTGTCGGGCGCCGAGCACATGGCAAAGAGATAGCCTCCTCCTGCGACAAAATCCCGGATTTTTTTGGTAACGGCAAGTTTCATCTGCGACACCTTGCTGAACCCAAGCTTTTTAGCGCTCTCCTCCTGGTAATTCACATCCTCCTGGTACCATGGAAAGTTTTTATATGCCGCCCAAAATTTGCCATATTGACCCGTAAAGTCTTCATGATGCAGGTGCAGCCAGTCATACAGCGGAAGAACACCGGTCATGATCTCATCGTCATATATAATATCGTAGGGAATCTCGGCATATGAAAGCACAAGGGTTACTGCATCATCCCATGGCCGCTTGTTCTTGGGTGAATAAACCGCGATCCTGGGCGCTTTGTGAAGTTTGATGTTTTCCATGTTGACCTGGGGATCGGCAATATCCTGCAAAATAGCCGCTTCCTGCGCATCGGCAAGTACCTGGCAGGTAACGCCCCTGATGGTGCATTCCTCCTCCAACGACTTGACATACCTGAACATAAAACTTCCTCCCCGGTAATTGAGCAGCCAGCTCACCTCGACATCCTTTTTCAACACCCAGTAGGCAATTCCGTAAGCTTTCAGGTGGTTCTTCTGGGTTTCATCCATGGGAATAAGCAAGTAGGCCCCACGTACCGAACCGGCCATGCAGAGAAAAAGTAAAGCGATAAGGAATCCTGTAAGGTTAAAAGGGTGTTTCATGCTTGTCATCATCATCCATTTTCGACATCACGGTGCGCGTTCTCACTGACCCTTCAAACGAGGTATTGGCAGGAATAGTATTGACAGGGGTATATTCCATTTCGGCATCCACAAACTTGGCGTATTTTGAAACAAACCTGATCCTGACATCCTTCAGGGGGCCGTTCCTGTTTTTGGCAATGATGATGTCGGCTACGCCGGAAGTTGAATCCCCGTTTTCATCCACATCGATCTTATAGTATTCGGGACGATAGATGAACATGACCATGTCGGCATCCTGCTCAATGGACCCCGATTCACGCAGGTCGGAGAGGATCGGTTTCGCCGCTTTTTCACGCTTTTCAGATGCCCGGCTTAACTGCGACAAGGCTATCACCGGGATATTGAGCTCCTTGGCCAGCGTTTTCAGGGCCCTGGAGATACTGCTGATCTCCTGTTCACGGTTGCCCCTGGTGTCCTGGCTGCCTTGCATAAGCTGCAGGTAGTCAACGATCACCATCTGGATGTCGTGGTGCGCTTTAAGCCGACGGCATTTGGCGCGGAGGTCGAAGATGGAGAGGGCTGCGGTATCGTCAATGTACAGTGGCGCCTCAATCAGCGACGAGATCCTGGCGTTAAGCTGGGCCCATTCATGATCTTCCATGGTACCCTTGCGCAATTTTTCCTGCGGGATTTCGGTTTCGCTCGACATCAACCGGGTTACCAGCTGAATCGACGACATTTCAAGCGAGAAGACAGCGACGGGTTTTTTGAAATCAATGGCCGCGTTGCGGGCCATGGTGAGGGCGAAGGCCGTTTTTCCCATACCGGGCCTGGAAGCAATGATGATCAGGTCAGACTTCTGCCATCCGGAGGTAATCCTGTCGAGTTCGGTAAAGCCTGAACCTACGCCTCTCAGTTTCCCCTCCTGGTTCCTGCCTGCGGCGATCTCCTTGATGGCCTCGGTAATGATGCTCTGCATATCCATGTAGGATTTGCCGATACTGCCCTCGCTGATTGAAAAAAGTCCGTTTTCGGCTTTGTCCAGAAGGTCGAAAACATCCGTGGTGTCTTCGTAGGCATCTTTGATGATCTCACTCGACACCCTGATCAGTTCACGCTGGATGAACTTCTGCAAGATGATCCGCGAATGAAATTCAATATTTGCCGTCGAGGCAATGCGGTTGGTAAGCATGGTAATAAAATAGGGACCGCCCGCAATGTCGAGTTCGCCGCTCTTCCTGAGTTCCTCGGTAACGGTTAAAATATCGACAGGTTCATTCTGCCCGAATAACCGCTGTATGGCTGAAAAAATGATCTGGTGACTTTCCTTGTAAAAAACCTCCGGCTTCAGAACCTCGATGACCTCGGCCAGGCGGTCATTTTCAAGCATCATGGCCCCAAGAACAGCCTCCTCCAGGTCCAATGCCTGCGGCGGGATCTTGCCATGCTCAAAAACCGTTTCATTCAACCCGGTTTTCGGCCGGGTCCTCTTTCTGGTATTCTTATCTTCCATGCGTCAAAAATAGGGTTAATCCGGCAAAGAATGCCTCCCGTCCGGGATTTTATTTATCAACAATCAAAGGCAAAAGGTCAGTGACAAATGCACCCATTTATGCCACCATCCATTGTGAAATTCGGGGCTGAGCAGGAATTGTTCCATGTCGATCCGGAACCCGCTGTAGGTGATGGATATGCCGCCGCTGCCCTGCAGAACGAACCTCGAAATTTCGCTGAAAGGCAATGTATACGGGCTTGATCTGTTAAAGACCCCGCCTTCCAGGGTTGCATCATATCCCACAAGTTTTCCCGATCCGGAAACAAAAAAAATAAATTGAAATTTCCTTAAACCAGGTTTCCGCAGCGCCTCCACCCTGGCAACACCTATATTGGAAAAGTAAGGGTTCAGCCATCCGGTCCTGAATAGGAAACCGCCACCCAGGTTGGTGTACAGTGTTCCCGCTTCGGCTGATGCAGAAAGTATTGCATCGGCATTTTTGCTGTTCCAGATTCCTTTCTCCATTTTTAATGAATAATTCAATACCAGGTCGTTCCGCACCTGGTATTCCCATCCCAGGGGTTCGCTGTTGGTTGGAACGCTCTTGTGAAATGAGCGCTGCACCCATTCCCCGTAGGAGTTTGGACCGATTATTCCAAAGTCGAGTTCGCTGGTTTGTTTGACATGGCGAACAGGAGCAAGGCTGATCTTGAAAGTTCCGAAAAAAAGATAGGCTGAGTAGGGCCTGTCACCATATAAAATTCCCCCGATTTTGGTTGTCGAAGGGGTATACATGTTCTGGACCAGGGTAATCCCGTAATAATTCCTGCCACCCCGCCGGTAGGGAACCATCAGCCTGCACAGCGGATTCCCCTGCAATCCCGGGGTGACGAGGTCAATCTTGATGCCATTGGTATAAAAGCGATCGGTGTAATCGAGTATGTCATTGTCGAAGTCCAGGGCCAGGTAGGATTCGCTGCCCAGGGTAATGAACGGCGGCGTGACCTGGTTCACATCCGGATTGAAAAGGAAGTTTTTGCTGACCGGCTCATTCAGGTCGATCTCAATGTGGTTTGCGCGAAGGTAATTCAACCGGCTGATAAAAAGCGAATCCCGTTCCCTCGACGGTAAATTCCCGGTATCCACATGGTCATGTTTCGGCTGTCTTTTTCTTCTTTTTGTGCGCGGGGCTGCCTTATGCGTGCCGGAAACCTGAAATTGCGCCTTGACGGCTGACGGGGCCTGGGTGTTCTTGGCCGGGTGGCTGTCGTGGGCGGATTTTACAGGTTCAATCGCGGTGATCAATGACAATGGCCTGGTGCCGTCATCGCTGCATCGTATAAATATCAGAAGAAAAAAAAAGAAGGCGATTTTTTTTTTCATTACGACCACAAAGGTAAGTAATTACCAATTTTTATTACATTTACTGATCCATTTAAAAAATGAAAAGATTTCTCCCGGTTCTCCTGTTTTGCCTCGCAGCCGCTGCCTGTTTTTCTCAGAAAACACTGCTGATCGAGAAAATTGGCACGCCCCGGAAATATTTTTACCACACCGGTGATTATATCAAGCTCAGGGTGTCAAAGCAAGACACGCTGCTGGCGGGGAAGTTGTGGTCGGTGGCCGACAGTGTGATCTCGGTCGATGCATTGCGGCCCTTCGATGTGCAGATCAGGGATATCGGGTCGGTTTACAAGCGGTTCTATTTTCCACGGAAATTCGGAAGATATATGGTAACGGGCAGTGCGGTGATTTTTTCAATCATTGTGATAAATCACCTGATAAATAATGAAAAGGTATTTACGCCTGATTTGCTCTACATATCCGGCTCCATGCTGGGTGCCGGGCTGATCTCTCTTTCACTGAGCCGGAAGCGCTGCAGAATCGGGTTTGTGTGGAAAATTAAAGTCCTTGACATGCCAGTCAACTAGCATAATCCTGCCAGGGCTTCAGCAAATTATTTACACAATAAAAACTGGTTAAATAATCAGCGGGACTATGCCTGTTCCGTACAAATCATCTCCCGTATGATCCTGGTCATAACCGGCTCCACAGCGGAGGCAGCGTCGATAACATGCTTGTGCGATATTTCGACAATTTTACCCGGTACGCCAAGATCTGAAATGATCGAAACCGCGAAACACTTCAGTCCCATGTGCCGGGCTGAAATCACTTCCGGCACGGTCGACATGCCAACGGCATCGGCTCCGATGGTGCGGATATACTTGTATTCGGCGGGAGTTTCGTAGGTGGGGCCTGAAACTGCAGCATACACCCCTCGTTGAAGTTTGATGCCCGCTTTCACGGAAAAAGCAAATGCTTTTTCAATCAGCGCAGGATCATAGGCATGGCTCATGTCAGGAAAGCGAATGCCCACCTCATCCTCGTTCTTGCCGATCAGCGGGTTGTCCTTCATCAGGTTGATATGATCATCGATCACCATGATGTCGCCGACTTCAAAATCAGGGTTCACTCCGCCGCTCGCGTTCGAGAGTATCAGGAGCTTGATACCGAGGAAGTTCATGACCCGCACGGGGAAGGTGATCTCCTGCATGGTGTATCCTTCGTAGTAGTGGAACCGTCCCTGCATGGCCACAATCGGCTTGCCGCCCATCATTCCGAAAATCAGCTGGCCGTGATGCCCCTGGACGGTTGAAACAGGGAAATTCGGGATGAATTCGTAGGGGATGGTATGCAGGATATCGATTTCGTTGACCAGGCCGCCCAGCCCGGTTCCAAGAATGATTCCGATTTCCGGTTTGATTGAAATCCTGCTTTCAAGATACTCTATCGTCTCTTTGATTTTTTTCAACATACGCTAAAATCTCATTATCAAAATGTTCCTTATCCGTTCCGTGAAAATCAATCTCCATCGGAACGTAAAATAACGGCAGATTTCCCAAATTAGTGCGCAACTCAGGAGATTTCAGACGCATCACGTCTTTTTCGGTGGTCACCAGTACCTTTTTCTGCGTAGGCAGGTCGTTGAATTTCCGTGTTAGTTCCCTGATTTCTGAAAGGGTGTAGAGATGATGATCGGCATACTTTACTACAACCAGTTCACGGCACATCCTAGCAAGATGTTCCCTGAGGGGATAATCGTTGGCAATCCCGGTAAACAGGAGAATGATACTGGTTTTGGCAGGGAAGACAAGGGTGCCGGGGTTGAAAACCGAAACGGGATCCAGGTAATGGATGTAGGAAAAAAATACCTTTTGATGAGCGCCTGGCCGTAAATCTTCGACAATTCTCCTGCGCGTGATAGGGGAGAAGATTTTCGGAGTTTTGGTAATGATGATGATGTTCGCCCTGCTGGCGCCACGTCTGAATTCACGGAGCGTCCCTGATGGCAGTATAAAGTCTTCGGAATAAAGCCGGTGATAATCTGTCAGCAAGATTGAAAGGCCGGGCTTGACATAGCGGTGTTGAAAAGCGTCGTCGAGGAGAATCACCTTGAGTTCGGGGTGATTTTCCAGCAACAGCTGGATCCCCCGCTTGCGCCGTTCATCAACGGCAACGTTAATGTTTGCGAATTTATTCAGGTATTGGAGGGGCTCATCCCCGATTTCCGAAACGTTCGAAGGCATGGAGGCCAGGATAAATCCGCGGCTTTTACGGCCATATCCGCGACTGAGCGTGGCTATGGAATATGCAGGAGATAACAGTCGGACAAGGTACTCGATATGCGGTGTTTTTCCTGTTCCCCCAAAAGTAAGGTTCCCGATTGAAATGACGGGTGTTTCCGATTTAAAGGAGGGCAGTATGTGCAGGTCAAATAACCAGTTTCTGATCTGCATGGCCAGACCATAACACAAAGCAAGCGGATACAGAATAAACTGGAGGAGCTTTGTCATAATTGAAGCGCCTAAATTATAAAAAAATCCTCAACAAAAAAATAATTTCAGGGAAAATGACCCTAACAAGGAAGGAAATAAACAGGGTAACCGGAACGATGGATCAGGAAATGGATTTTGCCCTCAGGAGGTACCTGATATTTTTTATTAATTCGGAAATGCCAAGGTCCGGTTTGTTTGTTTTATGGATATAATCCGATGCACCTGCATGGTACAGCTCAGTGGCCATCCGGGGGTTGTCAAATGCGCTGAAAAAAATAACCCTGACCGAGGGCGATATCTCGTGGACACGCTGCAGGAAGCGCAATGCACTGTCATCAGCCGGGTTTACATCCGTGATGATGAAATCAGGAACAAGGTTTTTGTTCAACCGGTACAGGCAGTCTTCCCTGGAAAGAAAAGTATGAACTTCCAGAAATTTATGGACGACCAGGTTGTAATTAATCAGGTTCCTGTGTACAGGATTGCTGTCGACAACGACAATAATTGGTGTTTTCAACTGTTCATATTAGCCTGACAAATATTGCGTTATTTTTAATATAAAATAGATAACATCTTTAGAACTTGCCAACAGTTTATTAACAGGTTTTCAAGCTGTTCAAAGGAAAAATGATGTATCTTTGGTTTTAAATTCATCAACATGAAAATTATTGAAATCGCACAGTACCTCGAAACTATTTCACCGCTTGCTTTGCAGGAGGACTATGATAATTGCGGATTTCTGACAGGGGATCCGGGATGGGAATTTGACAAGGCACTGTTGTGTCTCGACCTTACGGAAGAGGTTATGAATGAGGCCATCCGGCGGAAGTGCAACCTGGTAATATCGCATCATCCTTTTATTTTCAAAGGCCTTAAAAAACTCACGCCGGGCCGGCCCGAAACAACCATTCTTACCCTGGCGATCATAAACAGCATTGCGGTTTATGCCATCCATACCAACCTCGACAACACGTTAAACGGTTTGAATGCCCTCGTGTTTTCAAAGCTCGGCGTTTCACGGTATGAGATTCTCAGTCCTGGTAAGGGAATGTTATCAAAACTGGTTACTTTTTGCCCTGTTGACCACGCAGCCAGGGTCAGGAGCGCCTTGTTTGCAGCTGGTGCGGGAACTATAGGCAATTACATGGAGTGCAGTTACAACATGGAAGGAGAAGGCACATTCAGGGCCACTGACGCTGCAAATCCGTTTGTAGGAGAAATTAACAAGCGCCATGTTGAAAAGGAAACCCGTATCGAGGTCATTATGCCGAAGTACATGGAGAACAGGGTTGTAGATTCCCTCCTGGCGGCCCATCCCTATGAAGAAGTTGCCTTTGACCTGTACCCGCTTGAAAACGTCAACCCCCGGGCGGGTGCCGGTCTGATTGGCGAACTTGATACGCCGATGAACCCGGTGCAGTTCCTGGAACATGTGAAAAAGAGACTGGAAATCCCGGTGATCAGGCATACGGATGTGCATGCCTCCATGATCAGAAAAGTGGCCTTATGCACAGGGTCAGGCGGTTTCCTCATCTCCCGGGCGCTCCATTCCGGGGCTGATGCTTACCTGTCGGCCGACCTTAAATATCACGATTTTTTTGATGCCGGAAAGAAGATGCTTCTGGCCGATGTTGGTCATTATGAAAGCGAACAATGGGTAAAAGAATGGCTTTATGCTACGCTTATCGAAAAATTTCCTACCTTTGCATTCCTTATTTCAGAAGTAAATACCAATCCGGTTAATTATTTATAAAACAGAGTTTATGTCAAAAATGACAAGCAAGCCAATCGCCACCTCCAAACCATCAAAACTGGCCAGGAAACCTGATAAGAAGGAAGCCGGTCCTGCAAAAAAGAGCGCTGAACAAGCTGAAGAGGCGATTGAAGAAAAACCCGTCGAGAAAGTTGTTGCCAAAGCCAAAACTGAGGGGTCTGATGATAAAGTTGAAGTAACTATTGAAAAGAAACTGGTTGCGTTATACAGCCTCCAGCAGGTAGACTCGCAGGTAGATAAAATCCGGATCATCCGTGGCGAACTTCCCCTGGAGGTTCAGGACCTTGAAGATGAAATAGCCGGCCTTGAAACCCGCGTGGACAACTACATTCAGGAAACCGTTGTCATGGAAAAATCCATCACGGATAAAAAGAATGCCATGAAGGATGCCCTTGTCCTGATAAAAAAATATGAAGATCAGCAGATGAATGTCCGGAATAACCGGGAGTATGATTCGCTGACCAAGGAGATCGAATACCAGAACCTGGAAATTCAGCTTTCAGAAAAGAGAATAAAGGAATTCCAGGCTGGGCTGGAACTTAAAACCGAAGAGATCGACAGTTTCCAAAAGGTATTGCAGGATCGCAAAAACGACCTCGAGATCAAGCGCAACGAACTGGAGGATATCATTGCAGAAACGGAAAAAGAGGAAAGCGACCTGATAAAAAATTCAAATGAAAACAGGCAGTTTATCGAAGACCGTTTGCTCATGGCCTACACGCGTATCCGGAAGATTGCACGGAACGGCCTTGCAGTCGTTCAGATCGAGCGCGATGCCTGCGGGGGATGCTTCAACAAAATCCCTCCCCAGCACCAGCTTGACATCCGGATGCATAAAAAAATTATTGTCTGCGAATACTGCGGCCGCATTTTGGTTGATGACGGAATCGTGAATGCCGTGCATTGATGACCCGCAATACCATAACTGGAAAGGCACCCATGATCAGGATACTCCTGGTGGCAGGTGCCTTTCTTTTTTTTATTCCACAATCGCGCGCTCAGTTCAGTTTTGACGAGAACTGCCAGCATGTTTACCAGGCTGTCATTGCGCTGCAGTTCACAGAAGCCAGGCGGCTGATCGACACTGAAAAAAAAAACGTGCCATCAAACCTGCTCCCCGTTTACCTGGAGAATTATATCGATTTTCTGACGCTGTTTATTGGTGAAGACCGCAACCTTTACGAGGTACTCAGGGATAAAAAAACTAACCGGATCAACCGGTTGGAAACAGGAAACCGGGATTCACCCTGGTACAATTTCTGCCTCGCGGAGGTACACCTCCAATGGGCCTTCGCCCGCATCAAGTTCGGGGATTATTCAGCAGCGGCATTTGAAATAAGAAAAGCACACGCGCTTTTTTCAGCAAATGAAGCAAAATACCCCGCCTTTATGATCAACAGGATCGGCCTGGGCGTAGTACATGTTGTTGCCGGGCTCATTCCTGAAAATTACCGATGGGTGGCCAGCCTGATGGGCGTCGACGGTTCCATTGAGACGGGCCTTAATGAAATCAGACAGGTAGCCGAATACACAGGTTCAGACAACATTACCCTGCTGTATAAGCCCGAATCAATGTTTTATCTTGCCTTCATGGCAGCAAACCTTCAAAAGAATAAAAATGAGGCGTTGCCTGTCCTGCGGTTTATAAACAGCCAGGAAAACGATATGCACCTTCCCGCCAGCCCGTTGCTGATTTTTGCAAAAGCCACCATCCTGATGAAAAACGGGCAAAACGACGCGGCATTGTCAACCCTCCGGCAGCGTGCCTTGCTTCCACCACATTTCCCTTTTCACTACCTCGATTTCCTTGAAGGGATGGCCCGGCTCAATAAACTGGATTATTCGGCAACCAGATACTTCGAACAGTTTACAGTAAATTTCAAGGGGCAGAACTATATTCGTTCAGCCTGGCAGAAAATGGCCTGGATTTCGTTGCTCCAGGGTGATACTGTTAAATATCATCAAACCATGGATCTCGTTAAATCACGGGGAGTATCGCAGGTTGACGAAGACCGGCAGGCTCTATCCGAAGCCACCCGCGGCGCAGGTCCCAATGTCTTTTTGCTGCGAGCCAGGTTATTATCCGACGGGGGATATTACAGCAAGGCGCTGGACGAATTGCTCAACACCAACATTAAAACCCTCGTCAGGTCGAAACGCGACCTGGTTGAATACAGTTACAGGCTCGGGCGGATCTATCACGAATCCGGCAATTCAGCCAAAGCGCTTGGATATTACCGGCAAACCATCCTGCGGGGCAAAACGGAGCCTTACTACTTTGCCGCCAGTGCGGCATACCAGATGGGGATGATTTTTGAAAACACCGGAGATTGGCTAAAAGCCGACAGCGCATACCGTGTATGCCTGTCCATCAATACCCCTGAATACAAAACCAGCCTTGGTCAGAAAGCCAAAGCTGGTTTGAACAGGGTAAAAAAGAGGGTTCCTAAAACCTGACCCCGATTGATGCGAGTACCGTGTTGGTGTTGTAAGTAATGGCTGATGGTTTGACCATCGCTGGATCGTAAAGGTAGTAATCCTGGCTCATCCTGGACCACACATATGCCAGGTCGGCAAAGAAATGTTTGCCCCGGTAGCCTAAACCGCCTGATACCTGGAAACGTTCACTGTTGTTTACCTGAGATTTGTAAGGATCGCTGAAGTAACCAAATCCTCCCCGGACGCGGAAATCCGCTAATCTCCACTCCGTTCCGATCCGGATGTTGCCCCATGACTGGTAGCTTGACTGGATTTGGCTGTTGACATCCTGGTAACTGTCCTGTGCCGAATTAAACCTTGCCTGTGAATAGTTCACATATTCATAATCGGCACTAACAAGCCCATACTGCCCAATAATAAATGCAAGGCTTCCCATCGCGCGGAAAGGCGTGGTCAGCTGGTAATCGTAGGTGCCAACCGGGGAGTACTTCGTTGCATTCCACGCCGTACTGTCGCTGAATGTCGACTGCATGCTGCCCGACCATTGGTCGCGCAGGTTCGGATACCAGGTGGGCGTGTGGATGCTGACGCCGATCCTGGCCCAGTTCACAGGTTTGTAGATTACGCCGAATTTTAAATTAACACCCGAGCCATGGGTGTGGAGGTCGTACCTGTAATTCAGGGAATAGAAATTGTGAACGCTGGTGTCGGCCTTCGTTTCACTGTAAGAACTGCTTTCATAGTAGTTGATGGAGGGAACGCCGATCGTCATCCCAAGGTAAAGCTTATCGTCGATATTGGCCCCGAGCGAGAGGTCCAGTTCGTTCATTGAGCCGGAAGTGTTGATGATTTTCTCCTGGAGAAGTCCTCCGTGAGGCGCATCACAATAAAACAGCCTGGTGTCCGGATTATACCCGATCAGGTTGGCTCCGTAAGCCAGTCCAAGGTCGAACGGGTCGGTATCCTGCACGGTTGAAGGAGTCACGTGTTTGGTATTCATGGTGTTGGCATAGCTCTGCATCATGGAATTCTCCATGTTAAGCCCGTGAATGACGACCCTGTTGTTAAAGTCGTTCTGGCGGTTGAATCCAATGCCAACGCTTATTTTTCTGATACTACCGGATTGCCCTTTCGCATAAGGGCTTGCGTTGAACACAAACCCGAAATTCCCGATACCGAAATTAACCTGGTTATCGCTGGCGGAGGTGCCATTATATATGGAGGAGGTACTTCCTACGGAGGGTGCGATGGTGAACGTCATTTCCGATCCGTTGTAAAGTCCGAGCCCCGCGGGATTGGTTGCGAGGGTGGAGAAATCTGCGCCAACTGCGCCAAATGCACCACTCAGTCCGTTAAACCTGGCTGTTCCGTTGTAGTAAACACGTGAAAAACGCAACGCATCTTCTGCAGTTTGGGCGTTGACCAGGGAGATGGACGAGATGATCAGCAAAGTTATAATGAATGATTTTTTCATTTGAATCAGGGTTTATTATTTCTAATAGATTATCTGCGGCGGCCGCTGCCCCCGCTGCTTCCGCTTCCGGAGGGGGAACTGCCGCTGTTGCCTCCTGACCTGGCAGGCGGTGAATAGCTTCCGCCCTGGTTCGACGGTGCAGTGTAGGAGCCGGAATTCCCTGAGCGGGTTGGTGCCGTGTAATTGGAATTGGTGCGTGCCGGTTCGGAGTTGCCTGATGAACCGGTTCTGGTCGGGGTAGTGTACTGACGCGTAGTTGTGCCGGAATTGCCTGAATTATACCGTGTACCAGTATTCTGATTGGTCACCCTTGCGGCATTCTGGGTTCTGGGAGCAAGGTATTCCTGGCTTGATTTGGGTTGACGGTAAACCGGGGAGGTGTAACTCTGTACAGATCCTGTACGTTGCGTCTGGACCGTATTTTCGGGCCTGGTATAACGTGGTGGTGTTTGCGGTTGCGGAGCCTGGTTGCGGGTTTGCACCTGGTTCCGGCCTGTAGTGTTCTGTGTGGTAGTTTGCCGGTTCGCAGCAGGTCTGGTATACCGGTAATTTTCCTGGCTGGCAGGAACAACGTTCCTTGAAGGAGTGGCAGCAGTCCTTGCATTGCTTGATGTAACGCGTCCAGAGGGAGCTGCATTTGCATTGGCAGGATTTGAAGCAGTCCTCGAATTCGGTGCTTTATTTCCTCCGTCGGTACGGTAATTCGATCTCCGCGAACCATAATAGTTGTTGGAAGCATAAATGGGATAGCCTCCATAGTAGCCGTCATTGTATCCGTAGCAGTAGTAGCACGGGTTGTACCATGGGCTGTACCATCCGTAATACGGGAAGCCCCAGCCATAGCCCATTCCCATGCCATAATAGGGGTAGCCCCATCCATAGTCCATTCCCCACGTCGAATAGGGATAACCAAAGCCGGAATAGAATCCGCCATATCCTGCACCCAGGCCAAGGTAAAGACTGACATTGCCGTTTCCACCGTTTGAGGAGGTACTGCCGTTCGTGTAGGTGTCGTCAAAATATCCCTTGGTGGTGTCTTTGCTGTTAAAGCGGTTGATCCTGCCTGAATAGGAATAATCGTTGTAATCATCGGCAAATGAGGACGAATTTGATTTCTGAACCTTGGCATTATCGGGCGTGGAAACAACCTGGGCGCCGTTTGCCTGGGGTTTGACCGTACTTGCAACCGGTTGACTGCTTTTGCCTGAAGAATAATAAACATCATCATTCATGGCGGAGGTTACCTGCTTTTGCGTGGTGCATGCAACAGCCAGCAGGCTGATGATTGCGATGATCCATGCTGATTTTTTCATAAGGCGTTTACTTTTAAAATCTGGAATATGCGTTGTCTCTCTGTGATCGGGATAATTTTCGTATTTTTGCTGTTGAAAACACACCGAATAATTAACAAATATTATACCAAACTCGAAAATGGCGAAAGATTTTCCTACCCGCGCAGAAAATTATGCTCAGTGGTATAACGACCTGGTTATCAAGGCTGATCTGGCTGAGAATTCTGCAGTTCGTGGCTGTATGGTCATCAAACCTTATGGTTATGCCATATGGGAAAGAATTCAGGCCGTATTGGATAAAAAATTTAAAGATACCGGGCATTCCAATGCCTATTTCCCGATATTCATTCCCAAGTCATTTTTCAGCAAGGAGGCCAGCCACGTGGAAGGTTTTGCCAAGGAGTGCGCTGTTGTGACCCACTACCGGTTGAAGAATTCACCGGATGGCAAGGGCGTTATTGTTGATGAAGATGCAAAACTCGAGGAGGAACTGATCGTTCGCCCGACTTCGGAGACGATTATCTGGGACACCTACAGAAACTGGATCAAATCATACCGCGATCTGCCCGTGCTGATCAATCAGTGGGCGAATGTGGTTCGCTGGGAAATGCGGACCCGCCTTTTCCTCAGGACAACCGAATTTCTCTGGCAGGAAGGCCACACCGCCCACGCAACCATGCAGGAAGCCGTTGCCGAGGCAGAAACCATGCTGAATGTGTATGCCGATTTTGCCGAGAACTGGATGGCTATTCCGGTGATCAAGGGAACCAAGTCGCCTGCCGAACGTTTTGCCGGAGCCATCGAGACCTTTGCAATTGAAGCTTTGATGCAGGATGGAAAAGCCCTGCAGGCTGGCACCTCGCATTTTTTAGGCCAGAATTTTGCCAAGGCCTTTGACGTAAAATATCTTAACCGCGAAAACCAGCTGGATTTTGTATGGGCAACCTCCTGGGGTGTATCCACCCGGTTGATGGGGGCGCTGATCATGTGCCATTCTGATGACCATGGGCTGGTGCTCCCTCCCAAACTCGCCCCGATCCAGGTTGCCATTGTGCCGGTGTTTAAAACTGCTGAACAGCTTGAACAGATTTCAGCCACCGTGCTTCCAATTAAAAAAGCGCTGGAGGCAAAGGGAATTACGGTAAAGTACGACGACCGCGATACCCACAAACCTGGTTGGAAGTTTACCGAATATGAATTCAAAGGAGTACCGTTGCGTATAACGATCGGGCCCAGGGATATTGAACAGGGAACGGTAGAAGTTGCCCGCAGGGATACCCTGGAAAAGGAAGTGCTGCAACTTACCGATATCGAAAATAAGGTGGTTCACCTGCTCGATCAGATCCAGATGAACCTGTACGACCGGGCCTTTGCCTTCAGGGAAAACAATACCTTCAGGGTTGACAGCTGGGATGAATTCAAGCAAGTGCTTGATGACAAGGGTGGTTTTATTTCTGCACACTGGGACGGGACTGCCGAGACTGAGGGAAAGATTAAGGAAGAGACCAAGGCCACCATCCGGGTTATCCCCCTGAACAATCCTCCTGAGGCAGGGAAATGCATCTATTCGGGTAAGCCTTCCTCGCAACGAGTCATCTTTGCCAGGGCTTACTAAATCCTATAAGGGGAGCAGGTCTCCCGCACCCGTCCGGGTGACTTTCACCGATTTCGGATCGCCGAGATAATAGATGTTTCCGATGGAAGTGATCGTTGCTTCAAGGTAGTTTACCGCCTGCACATATCCGTCGTTCGACCCTTTGCTCGTGATGAAGGTATACCCGGTTTTCATGTCACGGGCATCATACAGTCCATAATCGTTCATGTAAACGGAGGTAATCGCGGAAACCCCGTGAAGTTTGTAATCAACCGTTCCCATGATCAGGCTGAAACTTCCCTGCCAAAGGTCGACCGTGAGTTCGATGGTTCCGCAACCACCCCATACCTGTATGTTCAGCGAATCCTGTTTCAGG
Organism: uncultured Bacteroidales bacterium; assembly: GCA_903913885.1. Lineage (GTDB taxonomy): Bacteria > Bacteroidota > Bacteroidia > Bacteroidales > FEN-979 > CAIVAT01. The sequence goes on from CAIWMX010000014.1 coordinate 65,666, forward strand.
GTTCCGGCAGTAGTGATGTTTCCAGAGCCGTTGTAGGTTATTTTCCAGAGTTTGCTGTTGGAGATATAAACATTGACCGGCCTGCTGTAATCCCTGAGCCAGTTGCACTTGCTGTTGTTGCTGATGAGGAGTTGGCCGTTGACGACCTTGGTTGTAACCCCGCCTATGATGTTCTGGCCGGCTTCCACAATCACCTTGTTAACACTGTCGGTTGACAGGATCAGGTTGACATTGTTCCGGATGTCAATCTCGGTATAATCCGGGATGTTCCGAACCTGTTGGATGATCTGCCCCGTGGACGAAACACATACGCCACCGTCCTTTGCACAGCCGCTGACAATAAATAACACGCATAAAATCATCAGGCGGCTCCTTGAATGCAGCATTGCCATGTTACCTGACTGTTCTTTTTCCATATTTTTTGTCGAATTTATACCCTAAACCCCATCCTATATAATCGGCCCGGCCCCAATGCACCTTGAGCATAACCATAGCAAAGAGGTCTTTCGGGAAATTGTACTGCAATGATAATTTTTCATACAGCGGGCCATTGCTTTTTTCCTTGCCGCCAAGATAATATCCCAGGTTGAAAATAAATCCTACGCGCGACAAAACCAACTGGTATGCGGCATTTAACCCGGGCCGCATAATGCTAAACTTATTATTGACGGGGATATCATGTACTTCGAGAATCTTCAGCTGGGAGGGGTCGTAGGAAACGTCAAGGCCCAGCCCGACTTTGCTCTTTGGACTTATCCTTACGAAAGTGTTTTCAAACACATGGTAGACGATAAAATTTTCACCGAAAACAGCCTGCATGTTTTTGTACCCGAGCAGCCCGCCAATATTGAACTCGATGGTATGCCTGATGATGGCTTCGTAAGGTTCGACAGGAGCGTAATACCGGTCGCCGATATTCCTGTTCTCCTTGAAGGGCCGCAGGGCTACACCGAAACTGACCAGCGGAACGTTGAGCCCGTAATTAGGCAACTTAAGCGAGCCATTGGAGAAATGCTGCAGGCTTATACCGCCGGATAACGAAAGGTAGTAATTGAGCCGGTACCTTGCTTCGAACATCAGGTTTGCCGCGGCATTCAGGTGTGATCCGATGGCCAGGTTTTTAAAATTGGTTATCCGGTTGAACGGTTTTTCAACATATCCAAGACCCACCGCAAGCCGGAAGCCGGCTGTGAAATTCCTGCGTTTGTACAGGGGGAAGTTGATATACGGCATAACTGCATAAACACTGCCCAGGTACGGGCTGTTCCCGTAACCCGAATAAAAGAATGAAAAGCCGATCAGCGGGTAGTTGTAGGTGCGTTCCCACTTGTTTTTCCCATAGGTCATCTGCTGAATGTCGATCTCGAATGCAGGGAAATGGGCGTTGAATATTTCAAGTTCCGTATGTTGGGCATAAAAAAAGCCATAATGCACTTTCCCTTCGATCACCATATTTGAAGAAAAAAGCTTGTGTTCAAACTGTGCGGATGAACGTCCCGGACAGAAGGTCATCAGCAGCGCAAGGCATAACAGGCGAAGAAGGGCAGTGTTGTGTTTCAAGTTATCAATCAATATCCGGTTCACATTATACCTGTCGGCAAATTTATTATGAATTGTCAACGTACAGGCACTTTTATGCACAATTAGGACTAATAATAACGCTGCAAACCTGAAATGCTTACTTTTGCTGAAAATAAAATTAATGGAAGAAAAAATTGCCGCATTCAGGAAACTCCTCGAGATCATGGATGAACTCAGGGCCAAGTGTCCGTGGGATAAAAAACAGACCATTGATTCGCTCAGGTACCTCACCATTGAGGAGACCTATGAACTTTCCGAGTCCATCCTGCAGAAGGATATGGATGCTGTGAAAAAAGAACTGGGCGACCTGATGCTTCACCTGGTATTTTATTCAAAAATAGCCTCTGAAACCAATTCATTTGATATTAAAGATGTCCTGGAAAGTATTACCGACAAACTGATCAACAGGCACCCGCATATTTTCGGGGATGTGGTTGTTAAGGATGCCAAAGAGGTGCATGATAACTGGGAACGGATCAAATTGCTGGAAAAGGGCAACAGGTCGGTGCTTTCAGGAGTCCCCGCCGGGTTACCGGCCATGGTGAAAGCCTACCGCATCCAGGAAAAGGCGAGCGGCGTGGGGTTTGATTGGGAGAAACCGGAACAGGTATGGGAGAAAGTGCAGGAAGAATTGAACGAGCTGAAAGAGGTGGTTGAAGAGGATGCCGGGCACAAGAAGAAGGAGAATGAACTTGGAGATGTGATCTTCGCCATCATCAACTACGCCAGGTTTATCGGAGTGAATCCCGAGGATGCCCTGGAACATACGAACCGCAAGTTCATCAAACGGTTCAAACACCTCGAAGACCGCGCCAGGCAAGAGAACAGGCCCCTGCATGAACTGACCCTTTCTGAAATGGATGTTTACTGGAATGAGGCCAAAAAATCAGACTGAACTACCGGATCAGTTTATCGATCCTTAAAAACACATCCCAGTATTTCTCTTTTGTCATGTCGGACCAGTGGATCTGGTTATAACGGTACTGGTATGTCTGGACCTGGCATAACACGGTTAACATGATGATCAGCACGATGAAGGTCGTTTTAAGAAGTTTCTGACGTACTGAATTCAGGGCCAGTGCCAGGAGGATCATAAACAGCGGGATGAATTCCACGTACACCCGTGAGGAGAAGCTGCCGCCATAATACCAGCACCACCACGATGAAAAGATGTAGGTGATCAGGCTGAGAAATCCGAACAAGGAATAAAATCCGAACCGTGAAGTTTTCCATAAGTAAAGCCCGCCTGACAGGGATAACAGGTATAACGGCGTGTAAAGAAACAGACCCTTCCTGTAACTGAACAATATATCGGAAAAGTGCGGGTGGAGCAGGAAGAACGCCTCTCCCGGGTAGGCGTCGACAAGGAAGTTGCCCGTGGAAATCCTGTAAATAATGAACTGTAAGGAAATCAGGGCAAAAAACAGCAGGATGCCCAATGCCAGGAACCACGGTTCCCGCACCAATGCAATCAATCCTTTCTTCAGCGTGTTGTAATTCCCTGCAGCGAAAGGCAGGATGAAAATGACAAGCAAGTTGATCGGCCGGATCAGGAAGATCATGCCCAAAACCAGGGCGAGGATGGGGATATAGCGGCGCTGCGGCATTGAAAAGTACTGCTTCGCCATGCAGAAAAACATCGAAATAAAGGCAAACGAATATACGTGCGACATGCCGGGTTCCCGCACGGTATAGTAAAACAGATTGGTCCCGAAAACAGCGGCGAATAGCACCAGTGATCTCACCCATTCTTCGATGTGGTATTCACGAAGTGCCGAATTAAGGAAAACAAGCCCGATGAACAGGTAAAACAATGCGGCCAGGTTGATAAAAATGCAATATAACTTTGAATAGCCATCCGTTTGAAAATCAATGAAATAACTCAGGGTGTGGGCGGCCAGGAAAAACGGCAATTCCGCCAGGGCTGTTCCGCAAAAGAATTTGTTGAAAACCCGGCCGTTTGACCTGTACCTGTAATCGAAATACAAATTCTTGTCAAAATAATCGACCTTCTCGATTTTTGTAAAAAAAACATAATTCAGGTCATGATAGATAAATACTGCAGGCAGGTATGCATAGTAGCCCTTGCCGTCAGAAACTACAATACTTTTCCAGTAATTTTTCCCCCAGTTCAGGTTGGCTGAGACCAATGTCATCATAAACAGGATTGCGACAATCGATAATTCCGAAAGGGTGATCTTTTTTTTCATCCTGCAGTTGAATTGTTCCGTGCCAGTTAATGGCATCAATTTACAAAAAAAAAGCTCATCCGGATTAGCGGATGAGCTTTGAAAAGAAATTTCACGATGATCAGTGTTTGCTAAGGTAATCGGCAACACCTTCGGCGGTGGCTTTCATGCCGGCGTCGCCTTTTTGCCAGTTGGCCGGGCAAACTTCGCCGTTTTCTTCGAAGAACTGCAGGGCGTCAACCATGCGGAGCGCTTCGTCAACGCTTCTGCCGAGCGGAAGGTCATTCACAACCTGGTGCCTTACGATACCCTGCTTGTCGATGAGGAAAAGTCCGCGGAATGCAACAGGGCCGCCTTCGAATTCCATGATGCCATCTTCGGTATAAACGTATTCTCCTGCTAGAACGTCATAATTTGCTGAAATGGTTTTTGAAAGGTCAGAAACAATGGGATATTTCACGCCCTTGATCCCGCCATTTTTCAGTTCGGTATTGAGCCATGCCCAATGCGAGAATTTGGAGTCGACTGAGCATCCGACAACCGCGACATTTCTTTTTTCAAATTCAGCGATTTTGTCCTGGAAAGCGATTAATTCGGTAGGGCAAACAAAAGTGAAATCGAGCGGGTAGAAGAAGAAAACTACATGTTTTTTGCCAATGTACTGGGCTAATGAGAATTTATCAACGAATTCACCGCCATTAATAACGGCTTCAGCTTCAAATAAAGGAGCTTTTTTTCCAACTAATACTGCCATAGGTATAAATTTAAGGGTTATAATGTTTTGTGCAAAGATAGGTATTATTTGGAAACAGTTTTAATAGGGATTGAAAAATAGCCTTATTTCAAACCGCGCGGGTCGAATTTCAGGGCTTCGCTTTTCCTGAAATCATAGTGAGTCAGCTTCCTGATTTCGTAATAGTTGGTCCAGAATGTCTGGAGGGCGTTGTAGTAATTCTTCTCTGCATTGTCGGTTTCGATCTGCGAAAGATAAAGGTTGGTGATGTCGTTGATCTTACCGATCAGGTAACGGCCTTTGGTGACCTCGTAACTCTTTCGTGCGACGGTATCTGATTTGGCGGCGATGGTTAGTTGGTTTTGTTGCATGTTGAACTGGATGACCTTCAGGTAAACGTTGCGCTGGAAATCGATGTTTTCCTGCTCTACCGAAGTTTTTTCAATATCTTCCTGCGACTGGGCCATCTTGATCCTGCCGTGGGCAACTCCCCAGTCGACAATGGGGATCGACACGCCGATGGAAAGCTGCCGCTGATCCCCGGGTTTCATGTATGCATCCGGGATGGTTGCGCCAGAAGAAGTAAGTCCGATCAGTGCGTGAAGGTCTGCATCAAACCGCCCGGTGAGTTTAGCCTGGTTTACGGCACTGGCTGCAACGAGGAGGCGCCGCTGAAAATCAAGCGATGCCGATGAATTGCCCTTGGCAAGGTCAACAGCCTTTAAGGGATCGATTTTAAAGAAGGAGATGTTGCCGGGAGGGAGCAGCACGATGCGAGTGCTGTCCTTCAGGCGCAGGTATGATTTAAAGCGGAACTGGGCGTTGTCGAGGTCGAGGTCCGCAGTTTCAGCGGCAGCCTGGGCTTTGAGAAAATTGAGTTCCAGCTGGAGGAGTTCATTTTCGGCAATTTTTCCCAACTGGTATCTCCCTTTGGCAATCCGATACAGGGTGTCGTAGTTTGAGAGATTCATGGCTGCGATCTTTTTCTCAACCTGGGCCTGCAGCAGGTTGAAAAAGTAGTTTGTCGCCGTAATTGAAACCTGTTCGATATCCTCTATGTATTTTCGTTTTGCCTGCAGGTATTTCAGCGGCATGATCTTCCGGTCCCACCGGTAACGGTTATACTTGAAAATGGGCTGGAAGAACTCGATGTTTATAGGAACGCTTACGAACGGAAGCGCATTGTTGCCATTGACGTTGTGTGTTCCGTTCAGTCCCGAATTCATCGAAATGGACCCGCCGGTAACCCCGATTGTCTGCGTTAGAGCAAGGTTGGCATTGGCGCTGATATAATCGTAACTTGAATAGGTAACGTTACCGTTATATTTTTGGGCGGTAATGCCCTGGTTGATTTCAGGCAATGTTCCGGAAAGGCCAAGTGCCGGGAGGTTTGAAGCCTTATACGAGCGCCAGTCCCAGTAACTTGCCTGAAAGGTCTGCTTCGCGTTGAGTGCGTCGGGTGACTGATCCTTTGAAATTTCAATGGCTTCTTCCAGTGTCAGTGTCCGGATTTTCTTTTGTGCCAGGGCATTGAAATCTTTGCCAAGTACAAAAAGGAAGATGAGCAGAATGGCTTGTTTCATATGCAGTAGCAGTTTCATTATTCGTGCCTCAGTGATTCGACGGGATCCTGTTTTGCCGCGCGTTGCGAGGGCATGTATCCGAAAATGATGCCAACGGACGCAGATACACCAAATGATATGAAGATTGACCATGGAGAAACGATGGTAAGGATATCGGTCAGTTCCATAATGATCTTTGAAAGGGCCAGTCCCAGGATGATACCGATGAGCCCGCCGCTGATGCTGAGCAGGGTGGCTTCCATGAGGAATTGAAGGACGATGTCGCGTTTTGTGGCACCGATGGCCTGGCGGATACCAATCTCCTTGATGCGTTCCATAACAGAGGCCAGCATGATGTTCATGATGCCGATTCCGCCAACCAGCAGAGAGATGCTGGCTATGGCCCCGAGCACAATGTTGAAGATGTCCTTGGTCCGCTGCTCCTGTTTCAGCAGCAGTTCCGGCACTTTGATCTCGACATCCTCGACGCTGGCGTGCCTGCGAAGCATCATCTTTTTAAGGATCTCGACGGTCGGGCCGATCTGTGTGCTCTCCTTCACCTGGACCACGATCTTGTCGACCTGGTTCTTTGCATTGTCATCCTGGTTTCCCGAGGTGGTATAGAAGGAACCTTCATCCACCTGGGTTGTGCTTCCGTGCAATGAAGCCGAGGTGACGATGGTGCGGTCCTTATACCTGCGCAGCAGGGTTTGAATGGGGGCATAAATTGAATTGTTGTAATCAGAAATGCCGAGGTTGTCGATGCTTGACTGGCTGACTTCCCGTTTTTTCAGCACGCCGATCACGGTGAGCCATATCGGGCCGCATTTGATATCCTTGCCAACCGCGTTTTCCGTTGGGAAGAACTTGGCTTTGAGAATCGGGCCTATGATACAAACGGCTTTACCTTCTTTGAGCTGTTCGTTGTTGAACATATCGCCTTCCTGGAGTTCAAGGGAGAAAACCTGGAAAAAGTCGGGTGTGACGCCGGTGAATTTCGCCGTGGTTTTGATTCCTCCCTTTACGATATCGGTTTCGAAAATAACTTCAGGGCTTACCTTCGAAACGGTGGGGATGATGATCCTGATAGCTTCAGCATCCTTCAGGCTGAGGCCCGGGGAGAATTTGCCCTTGGTTTTTTCAGTATTCTGGTCGGATGACTGAGAGCTTTGATCTGATGAAGAGGAAGACTTCCCTTTGGGTTTTTCCAGTTTGGGTTCGATCAGGATGTTGTTGACGCCCACCAGTTTCATCTGGTCGAGGATCTCTTTTTTGGCCCCGTTGCCGATGGCCATCATGGTAATTACCGCTGCAACTCCGAAAATGATGCCCAGCGCGGTGAGCATCGACCTGAACTTGTTCAGGAATACGGCCTCAAGGGCAATGTTGAAAATGTATTTGTAACGTTCGAGCATGCGGAGGGTAATTGACAATTAAAAATTAAAAATTAAAAATTACGACAGGGCATGCGTGGTTACTTTTTGGGTGGTGCTGGGGTTGGGGGAAGATGACTGGTATCTTTTTCTGAGGGTTTTTGAGGTTTTACCGGGCCGGGTTTGATCTTGTATTTTGCAACAATTTCCTTCGGCAGCAGGTCAAGAGTAAGTTTTTCGGATTTTTCGGGCGGGACGAGCAACACTTCATCGTCGGCTTTCAGCCCTGCCTTAATGATTATCTCATTGTCGTTGGATTGCCCGACAATAACCTGCTGCCTGGTAACCGAACTGCCATGCTTTTTATAGACGATGGCAACCGAATCGCTGTTGAAAATGGCTTCAATGGGGATAAACAGAACACTATCGACAATGCTTGTGAGGATTTTATTCTTTGTGGTCATGGCAGGGCGCAGGATGGAGTCAAATTCGTTGACAACGATCCTGACCTCGTATACCTTGGCATTCGAGCTCTGAAGCTGTTCCCCGATGTTGGCCACCTCGACCACCTTGCCGGTGAACTTTTTCTCTGGGAATGCATCGATTCCGATCTGCGCTTTCTGACCTACCTTGACTTTGCTTATATCGATCTCGTTGACATAGGTCTTTGAGATCATTTCCGACAGGTCGGGTAGTTCCGCCACGATATTTTCCCAGACATTCATGGTGGCTCCGATCCCCATTTTATTGCCGTCCCAGTTCCTTTTATAGATCACCATGCCGGCTTTCGGGGCCTGGACGGTGAACTGCTTCAGCACGTCGTTCATATCCTTGAGCTTGCGCTGTGCCTGGTTATACGATGCAGCAACTTCCTGCATGTTGGCAACGGCTTTCTGATAGCGCAGCTTGTAGTTTTTCTCAGACTGTTCAAAGGTGCGTTGCGATTTTTCAAGGTCTATTTCGACCTGGCGGATGGTTGCAGGGGGTTCGTACTTGGATTGCTCCAGTGTGATTTTTTTCTCTTCCAGCGCGTATTTGAGGTTGATCAGCTCATCGCGCGCGCCCCGCAATTCAAGTGAGGTGTCCAGGCGGGTTTTGGTCATCTGGGTTTCCAGTTTTTCAAGGTTGGTTTCTTCGTCCTTGATCTTGTTGGAAATTTCAGTGCGGTCGAGCGTGGCGACATACTGACCCGAGTCGACCACCGTGCCGTCAGGGATGATATCCTGAATCTTAACCTGCCATATCTGGATTTGCCTGAGTCCGGTCGGACCGTATATTTTCTCCGAATTCTTTGCCACCAGTTCGCCGGTGGTCGTCACTTCGATAGGGAAACTGCCTTTTTTAACAGTTGCCGTGATTTGTTGTCCTTTGGTGCTTTTCCCGAAGTAAAAGTAGGCAAGGATGGCAAGAACAAGGACCGAAGCGGTGAGATAAATATACTTTTTTCGGGTCATATGGAAGAGGATTTAGTCTTTGGTCATCAGACGTCGATATTGGCGTATTTGGCATTTTTTTCGATAAACTCCCTTCTTGGCGGTACGTCATCTCCCATGAGCATGGAAAAGATCCGGTCGGCTTCTGTCCCGCTTTCGATCATCACCTTTCTCAGCGTGCGGAATTCGGGGTTCATCGTGGTTACCCAGAGCTGCTCGGCATTCATTTCACCCAGACCTTTGTAACGCTGGATATGCACTGCAGATTCTTTCCCGTTGCTTAACTCCTCGACGATCTTCAGCCGTTCCTCTTCAGTCCAGCAATAACGCTGGGTGGTGCCCCTTTTTATCAGGTACAGCGGGGGAGTGGCAATGTAAACGTGCCCGTTTTCAATCAGTTCCTTCATATACCTGAAAAAGAAGGTAAGGATCAGGGTAGCGATATGGCTGCCGTCAACGTCCGCATCGGTCATGATCACTATTTTATGATAACGGAGTTTATCGAGGTTTAGTGCTTTGCTGTCATCTTCCGTTCCGATTGTCACCCCCAGTGCCGTGAAAATGTTCTTTATTTCCTCGCTGTCGAAGATTTTATACTGCATGGCTTTTTCCACGTTCAGGATTTTACCGCGGAGGGGAAGAATTGCCTGGAAACGCCTGTCGCGGCCTTGTTTGGCCGTGCCGCCGGCCGAATCGCCCTCAACCAGGTAGATCTCGCATTGTGCCGGATCGTTTTCAGAGCAGTCGGATAATTTGCCGGGCAGGCCTGAGCCTGAAAGCACATTTTTCCGCTGCACCAGTTCGCGGGCCTTGCGGGCTGCATGCCGTGCCGTTGCCGCCAGGATCACCTTGTTGACAATGATCCTTGCCTCCTTGGGGTGCTCTTCAAGATAGTTGGTAAGCATTTCACTTGCCAACTGGTCCACCACACCCATGACTTCGTTGTTTCCCAGTTTTGTCTTGGTCTGGCCTTCAAACTGCGGTTCCTGGACTTTAACAGAGATGATTGCTGTAAGGCCTTCCCTGAAGTCGTCGCCGTTGATATCGAATTTAAGTTTGGCAAGCATGCCGGTCTTGTCGGCATATCCTTTCAGGGTACGGGTGAGCGCCCTGCGGAAGCCGGCCAGGTGGGTACCGCCTTCATGCGTGTTGATGTTGTTCACATAGGCATGAATATTCTCTGAGAAGGAGGTGTTATACTGCATGGCGATCTCCAGCGGGATGTTGTTGCGTTCCCCTTCCATGCAGATGGGTTCCGGGATCAGCTTTTCCCTGTTGGCATCGAGGTAGTTGATGAAATCGCTGAGGCCGTTTTTGGAGAAGAAAATGTCAGAAGTGAAATTGCCGTTTTCATCTTTTTCACGCTCGTCGGTAAGGGTCAGGGTAATCCCCTTATTGAGGTAAGCCAGTTCACGCAGCCTTGAACTGAGGATTTCGTAATCGAATTTTTCGACAATAAAGATTGAGTTATCCGATTTGAAGGTCACTTCGGTTCCGTTATGTTCGGTATCACCGATGGTCTTAACGGGGTACAGCGGCTTTCCGTAGGCATATTCCTGCTGGTAAATTTTCCCGCCGCGTTTTACGACGACTTTCAGAAGAGAAGAGAGGGCATTGACGACTGAAACGCCTACGCCGTGCAATCCGCCGGAGACTTTGTACGTGTCCTTGTCAAATTTTCCGCCTGCGTGAAGCACGGTCATGACCACCTCGAGCGCCGATTTTTTCTCTTTTTCATGGTAGTCGGTCGGGATTCCGCGGCCATTATCAATCACCCGCACCGAATTGTCTTCAAGGATGGTAACCTCTATCCGGTTGCAATAGCCGGCAAGCGCTTCATCTATTGAATTGTCCACAACTTCGTAAACAAGGTGATGGAGGCCCTTCACATTGATGTCCCCGATATACATGGCCGGGCGTTTTCTGACGGCCTCCAGTCCTTCAAGTACCTGGATATTGTCTGCTGTGTAATTCTGGCTAGCTTCTTCTTTTTCTATGTCTGTCATATTCAATCATTTATAATAATTCAACCACGAAACAAAGGTACGCATTTTTCCCTTACCGGGAAATAAGAGAACATCAGGAAAACCAAGGATTTTATTAACAATTGTCAGTTAAAAATGGAGCAGTTTTTCCATAATCAGTCCGGCCGATTTTCCATTTCCGAAAACGGCGTGTGTAGGCGTTGACGGTATGGGAGCAGCAACGGCTTCCAGGATCAGCCCGGGATCGCTGCCGGTGATGATGTTCCACTGGTCGTGCAGGGTTTCGACCCATTCGGTTTCGGTGCGCAGGGTGATGCACTGTTTCCCGAGGAAATAGGCTTCCTTCTGAAGGCCGCCGGAATCGGTAAGCACCTTGTGCGCATCCATGGTCAGTTTCAGCATCTCGAGGTACCCTACGGGGTCGATGATGTGAACGTTGGAAGGGAGCGGGAATTCCGATTGGAGGATCTTCCGGGTGCGGGGATGGATCGGCAGTACGATGTCGCGGCTGATACGTGAAAAAGCGAGGAATATCTTTCTCAGGTTCGCCGGGTTGTCGGTATTTTCGGCGCGATGGATGGTGGCAAGGAGGTAGTCGCCCGGGATGCCGGGGGTTTCGTATTTTTCGGTGTTTTCTTCAATCCTGGCTTTATAAAAGAGTACGGAGTCGTACATGACATCACCTGTGAAGGTTGTTATTTCAGCAAGTCCTTCATGTGTGAGATTGTAAACGGCCGTAGGGGTAGGGGCGAAGAGCATGTCCGAAATGCGGTCGGTCACGATGCGGTTGATCTCTTCGGGCATAGCCCGGTTGAAACTTCGCAGCCCGGCTTCAACATGGGCGACCGGGATGTGGAGTTTGGAGGCAGTGAGTGCACCGGCCAGGGTTGAGTTGGTGTCGCCATATACGAGGGTACAATCAGGTTTCTCGCGAAGGAGAACTTCTTCAATGCCGGTAAGCATGGTCCCGGTCTGGGTTGCATGACTGCCCGAGCCGGCTTCCAGGTTGTAGTCGGGCCGGGGGATGTGAAGTTCATCGAAGAAGACATCGGACATGTTGTGGTCGTAATGCTGGCCGGTGTGCAGCAGGATTTCATGGATGGCAGGGTTGCTCCTCAGTATCCTTGATACGGTTGCCGCTTTGATGAACTGCGGCCTGGCGCCTACTATGGAAACGATCTTCATGGCGGGAGATTAAAAAAAAACAACAGTTCTGTAAGCGGGATTCTGTTTCCGGCAAGCCGGTTTCTGTCATTTATCTGAGTCTGACGTCACCGGCAGACTTTAGCGACCTACCCTCCGGCATTGGGCGAGCAACCCTTAACAGCCGGTATACTTGGTCTTTCAACCCATGAGGTTTACCCTTCCCGGTGGTTGCCCGTCGGGATCGTGGTCTCTTACACCGCATTTTCACCTTTTCCCGGCAAACCGGGTAGTCATTTTCTGTGGCACTTTCTGTCCCGGGGGCCTTTATATCCCCAAGGCCTTCCCGTTAGGAAGCATGGCGCTCTGTGTTGTCCCGACTTTCCTCTGATGTGCCGTCACGAGTGACAACGCCGTCAGCGACAGAACGAACTGTTGTTGCTGCAAAGATACGAAACATCCGTGAATTCTGGCTACCTTTGCCGGCATGAAAGATCTCAGCGTTGGCAACGAGGGCCGGTTGATCCTGAAGTTTGCCATCCCCATGTTGCTCGGGAATGTTTTCCAGCAGCTATACAATGTGGTAGATAGTGTTGTTGTAGGGAAATACATCGGTAAAGAGGCGCTGGCAGCAGTGGGAACCTCCTCTCCCATCATTTTTCTCCTGGTTTCGTTCATTATTGGCGTAACCATGGGTTTTACCATTGTTGTTTCACAGTATTTCGGGGCGAAACAGCTCGAAAACGTAAAAAGGGCGATCAACACGCTCTATATTTTCATGTTTTTCACCTCCCTGGTGGTCAGCGCTGCAGGGATCATGCTGAGCGGTTATATCTTCAGGATGATCGACCTCGACCCGGCCATCGTGCCTGATGCCATGATCTTCCTTAACATTTTTCTTTCCGGCCTGATCTTTCTCTTCGGTTATAATGGCACCAGCGCAATCCTTCGCGGGCTCGGGGATTCCCGGACGCCGCTTTACTTCCTGGTAGGTTCGGTCGTGCTGAACATCATCCTTGACCTGATCTTTGTACCCGTGTTTCATTGGGGCGTTGCAGGTGTAGCATTCGCAACGGTCATATCGGAAGCCTGTGCGTTTGTTTCCCAGATCATTTACCTTAACCGGTATCATCAGGTGGTGAAGTTTTCATTACGGGATATGAAATTCGACCGGGAGATATTCAGGAAGAGCATCCGGATCGGGTTGCCGACAGGATTTCAGCAAACCTTTGTAGCCGCCGGGATGGTTGCCCTTTACTGGATCGTAAATCAGCACGGGATCGATGCAAATGCGGCTTACAGTGCCGCCGGCCGGATCGACAATTTTGCGGCAATGCCCGCCATGAGTTTTGCCGTGGCCCTGTCGACCTTCGTGGGGCAGAACATGGGCGCCAACAGGCCCGACCGGGTGAAAGCCGGGCTGCGTGCTACCCTGATCATGACCGGTATAGTTTCGCTGGTGATCTCGCTTATTACTGTTTTATTCGGTAACACCCTGATGCACATATTCACCAACGACGCTGTCGTGATCTCCATCGGGGGCGACTATCTGCGTATCATCGGCTCATTCTATATTTTATTCTCCATCATGTTTACCATCAACGGCTTGCTTCGCGGGGCAGGGGATACACTGGTCCCCATGTTTATCAGCCTGTTTTCGCTGTGGCTCATCCGGATACCGGTTGCCTGGTACCTTTCCCAGAAAAATGCCCTGGGTGTCGACGGCATCTGGTGGTCTATCCCTGCGGGATGGCTTGCCGGGGTAGTGCTTTATTATATTTACTACAGGATGGGATACTGGAAGAAAAAGGCGGTCGTAAAGTACGGCACGATAATAAAATAAGCGTGTTATTCTGTTTTTGCTGTAATTTCGTTCAAAACCTTTGATAACTCCCCTGTAAGTTCCTTCCTTGAATATTTTCCGATCTGCTCACTTTGAACCTCGAGGCTATGGCGCAGGAACAGGTTATAATAGTACAGGATGTGTTTTTCCATGGTCTTCACATCGTCGAATCCTGCCAGCAATCCTGCTTTGGTTTCATCGAGGATCTTCGCGGCATCGCCGTTTTCCGGGCCGAGGCACAGGATGGGACGCCGGGCAGCCATGTATTCGAAAAACTTCCCTGTCAGGATCATGGCTGAATTTGGTGTGTTGTTGATGATCAGGAGCAGGATCTGCGATTGCTGCTGGCATACGACAACCCGGTCATGCGGCATGTAGTCTATTTTTCTCACAAAACCATCCAACCCGTAATCCGCCAGGGAGGTGATCACCGTGTGATCAACCTTGCCGACCAGTTTAATTTCCAGGTCTGCAGCCAGGCCGCTGTTGGTTTTCAGCAGGTTTTGCAAGGCCTTCCACAGGGTAACAGGGTTGCGGGCGCTTACGAGGGTGCCGATATGCGCGAGCGAGAACTTCACATCCCGTACAATAGCCCTGGCGTCACAGGTATCGTCGAGGTCGAAGCCGTTGGTGATGACGTGATAGGTACGCTCGCATATTTTATTGAAATCGCTGGCCATCGTGTTGCTGATCACGCTGACGGCACTGGCTTTCTGCAGCACGTCCAGTTCAATGCGGTGATGCTTTTTATCTGCCCGTGAAGAGAGTTTCAGGTCGCGGTAAAAGTCGATGTTGGTCCACGGATCCCTGAAATCGGCCAGCCAGGGGATTCCTGTTTTGCCAACCACAGACATTGCGATGAGGTGGGTTGTATGCGGAGGCCCGGTGGAGATGATCACGTCAACCGGGTGGTTTTCCAGGTATTTCAGCAGGTATTTTGAAGCCGGGCGGATCCAGAACTTCCGGGCATCCGGGATAAAGAGGTTTCCACGGATCCACACGGAGATGTTTTCGAGGATCCTGTTTTTTTTCTTTTCCGACAGGAAGGCAGCGCTGATTTTCTCTTCCTTTTTCTGTCCCAGGAACCGCTTATACAGGGTATACGGCTCCCAGATCGGGATTTTTAGGATTTCCACTCCTGCCGGCACATCGGAGAACAACGAATTGTCAGTTTCGGGGTATTCAGGATTTTCGGGGCAGAAAACGACAGGCTCCCAGTTATAATCACGAAGGTATTTGACAAATTTCAGCCATCGTTGAACGCCTGCACCCCCGCTTGGGGGCCAGTAATAGCTGATTATCAAAACTTTTTTCATGCACCGGCTTTGCGAAACTTCATGAATTCCCATGCAGCCATAACAAGAACAAAGGCGATGAGGATAATCGAACTGATAAGTGAAATCAGCTCCCCGGCGATAAACACCTTCGGTTCAAACTTAAATACGATTTTGTGGTCGCCGGCAGGCAGCACCATGGCACGTAGCACGTAATCGGCGCGGAAGTGGGGCGTAACCTGCCCGTCGACATAGGCATTCCATCCTTTGGGATAATAGATTTCAGAGAATACGGCAAGCCCTTTTCCGGCTGAATGGTAGCTGTATGAAAGCTGGTTGGGCGCATATTCGTTCAGTCTGATGACATCAGTGGAGTCCCTGTGGGGCGTGAAGGAGTTAAGTTGTTCACTGAATTCCCGGTTTACAATGGCTGTTGTTTCCGGCCTGAAGTTCTGGAGTGCGCTCATTTCGGCGTCGGCACTTTCAACGAGATTGACTCCACCTACAAACCAGCAGTTTCCAAGCGCTTTGTTGTTCGGGTAGGCGGCTGGCTGCTTGTCATTGCCGGGGATGATAAAGTAGCGGGTGTTCAGCATGTTCAGAATGGGCGTGCTGTCGGTGTTCATGGTCCTGGAAAATGCCCTGATATCCTTCTCGATGTTGTTTTCAATCAGTTCCTGGTAACGGCGGAGCTTGGCCCCATGGTAACCCCCGATAGATTTGTGGTAGAAGGAGGTTCCTGCATCGTTGAAGGCATCCTTGGTCAGGTTCAGGACCCGGTAGTCAAGCGTTTTGTCCTGGAGGATCTGGTTGTCGGCCGGAGAAGGCTCAAAGGGATTTTCAACACGGGAAGGGGAAGCGAAACTATCGTTGTTGACAAACCGTTTGTTCACCATGAACATGTCGGCGAGGATCAGCACCGTAAATGCAAGATAGGCATATTGTTTTTTAACTTTGCCAAACAGCACGGCCCATATCAGGCTTGCGCCGAGCAGGATGAAAACGAACGACCTGGCGGCATCGAGCCTGAGCATGCGCAGGCGCTCATCCCTGATCGACTGCATGAGCCATTCGGGGAACTGGTACTGCTGTGCGGTATACTGGTCGCTTTTTCCCACGAAATCAAGGAACATTCCCGGCAGTAGCGCGAATATCAACGTGATTCCTCCGGTAATGATAAAAGCGATCTGGAGTCCCTTGAAAAGTTTTTTACGGTCCTGCAGGTTTTCGCTAATCTCTTTCAGGGCGAGGATACCCAGCAATGGCATGCAAAATTCTGCAATGACAAGAATCATGGTAACCGCCCTGAATTTGTTGTAGCCGGGGAAATAGCTCAGAAAGAAATCGGTGACAGGCATTAAATTATGGCCCCAGGCCAAAACGACGGAGAGGATGGTTGCCGAAAGCAGCCACCATTTCATTGGGCCTTTGACAATGATCAGCCCGAGGATGAACAGAAAGCAGATAATAGCCCCGACATAAACCGGACCCGAGGTAAAGGGCTGCGCGCCCCAGTAAAGGAAGGGAAGCGGCTGCTGGGTAAACTGCCTGATCGATTCTTCGGGCACGCCGTTGGTTTTCATGGCTTCAACGACCTTTGAGTTCCCGCTGATTTTCACACTGGAAGAGCCTCCGTAAAAATCGGGAATCAGCAGGGTCATGGTTTCGAACTTGCCATAACTCCATTGGGTTGCATAGTCCTTGTCGAGGCCTGAAGTCTTATTCTCCTTGTTGGAAGTAAGCTCCGATTTACCACGGATGGTATATTTGCCATATTCCCAGGTGGCCCATAAACTGGTAATATTGGTAAGGATGGCGAACAACAGGGCGATGACCAGCACGCCAACCGATTTGAAATAGGGAGAAAGTCCCTTTTTTCTGATTGCTTCAATAAGCTCGAACAGCCCCAGGATCAGAACGATGATCCCCATGTAATAAGTGATCTGCGGATGGTTGGCCTTCAGTTCCAGTGAAAGGAAGACGGCGGTCATGATTCCTCCCCAGAGGTATTTTCGCCTCAGGGTAAGGAAAATTCCGGCGATGACCGGTGCCATATAGCCGATGGCATGGGCCTGGGAGTTATGGCCGGCATCGATGATGATGAAAAAGAACGAGGAGAAGGCGAAGGCGGTGGCCCCGGCAATGGAAAGCCACGGGTCAATTCCCAGTACGAGCAGCAAAATGAAAAACCCAAGAAAATAGAGAAACACGAGGTTTGCAGGGTGCGGCAACCCAAGCATCAGGATCTTGTCGAGATGGCCCAGCAGGTTGGAGGTGTAGTTCACCGAGATCTGGTAGGCCGGCATCCCGCCGAACATGGAATTTGTCCAAAGCGGTTCCTGCCCTGTTTTTGCCCGGTGGTCGACAATTTCCTTTGACACACCCTTGAAGTTCACGATATCGCTTTGAAGGATCTTTTTGCCTTCAAGCAGCGGGCTGAAATAGATGAGGGTAACGACCAGGAAGATCGCGATGGCTGCAAGGTAAGGGTAAATCTTACTGATCTCGAACTTTTTCATTTCGGGTGTTTATGAGGTGAGGGACTGGTTTAAAATAAAAAAAGAAGATAAACTGATGTTATCTTCTTCCTTTTTACAAAATTGCGTAAAATTCGGATTGATCCTGTCAATCAAGTAAAGAATTATTATTCTTTGTCTAAATATTCGTCGGATACCGTCAATTTTTTTCTTCCTTTAGCCCTTCTGGCAGCCAGTACTTTACGACCATTCGCCGTAGCCATGCGCTCACGGAAACCATGTTTGTTCTTCCTTTTCCTGTTCGAAGGCTGGTATGTTCTCTTTGTCATCGTTTCATTATTTGGGAGTGCAAAAATACAAAAAAAATATAAACTACCAAACCCCTGGCATAAATAAATAGATAGATTTTTTCATACTTTTGTCTGATATTTAAAAAACACACCGAAATGTCATTTAAAATCACCCTGATAAGGAAGACAAAATGGTTTTTTTATCGTTTTAAACTTCATCTTCTCATTGAACCTTTTTCAGGTTTTTTACTGAACCTTGCTTACATGTCGAAGGTCTCAAAGTGGATCAGCAAAAACAGGAACGTCGCTTTCAATGACTTTTATTCCCCGAAATGGGATTACTCCAAACGCTACAAACTCTATGACTATATCCTGAAGCAGAAGAAACTTGACGACGCCATTACCTATCTTGAATTCGGTGTTTCAGGCGGGTATTCGTTCGACTGGTGGGTGAAGGCCAACCATAATCCGGCCTCCTCCTTTGCAGGGTTCGATACATTTGAAGGTTTGCCGGAGGATTGGGGCGGTTTTAAACAGGGAGCCATGACAGCAAATGTTCCTGAAACCGATGACAAACGCGTGAAATTTTACAAAGGTCTTTTCCAGGAGACGCTGCCCGGTTTTGTAAAGCAGCTTGACCCTGACCGCAGGAAAGTGATCCTGATGGATGCCGACCTTTTTACGTCAACCCTGTATGTATTGACGATGCTGGCGCCCTACCTGAAAAAAGGGGACATCGTGCTGTTTGACCAGTTCAACGTCCCCATGCATGAATTCCTTGCTTTCCAGTTATTCACCTCCAGTTTCTACCTGAAGTTCGACCTGATCGGCGCTGCAAACAACTATTATTTCTGTGCCTTCGAATTGATCTGAGGATTTACAGAACAACAAGCTTGATAATTTTCCGGTAATTGTTGAAAGAACATTCAAGCAGGTAGGTTCCTTGATCCAGTCCGCTGATATCCAGTTCGGTAGGTTCATTTTTCCTGATATCCCTGAATTCCTGTTCCCGGATCATCTTTCCCGCCAGGTCGGTAATGATAATGTTCGCAAGGCCTGAATCCTCAAACAGGAGTAATTTCAGTTTTCCGCCTGTGGGTAGCGGGTTTGGATAGAATAAGATGCTGTTCCCGTTTCCGCTGACATCGATCTTCGCAACTTTAAGCGGGTTGCAGGTTGTTTCCTGTCCACCGGCGTTACCGGCTGTCTGGCACACGTTGTAATCGCCGAACTTCTCATACTCATGCACAGGGTTCCGTTCGCCGGAGCTTTTCCCGTCGCCGAAGTCCCACAGCCACCAGGAGGCGCCGGTTGACGCATCCTGGAAGGCGACCTTCAGGTTGTCGGTAACGTTTTGCTGTGAAGTAAAGCCCGGCTGAAGCGGTTGAAGGATCCAGGCTGTGCGGCACAGCACATTCTGACCGCAGGAGTCGGTCACGGTCAGGCAAACGTTATACCCCCCGTAATTCGCGTATTCATGCACCGGGTTTTGGATCGTGGAAGTCGCACTGTCACCGAATTCCCAGAACCAGGCTAAAGGATGGGCGCAAACCGAGGTGTCGGTGAAATTGACCGTCGTAAAGGTAAAGTCATAGGTAAAGCCTATGACAGGCAGCGTGCAAGGAATATTCAACGTTGTGCAATGCGAACCGGTTCCGCAACTGTCGGCGATTTCAAGGCAAACCTGGTAATTACCCGGGTTTACGTATGTGTGTGCCGGGTTTTGGTCGTTAGAAGATGTTCCATCGCCGAAAGTCCAGTTCCATGAAGTTGCCGAAGAGGAGAGATCAGTAAAATGGACCGTACGGTAATCGAGGTCGAAACTGAATGCAGCTAAAGGATTTGTGCAGGAGGTATATTGAATGACGAGTTTCGGTCTCCACTCCTCAGTGAGGTTGTTGCTCGACGCGAAGACCATGCAGCGATATTTTTCTTCTGTCTGCAGCTTGAACAACCACCCGAAATTGTCCGAAGGATTGGCAACCATGTCACTCACGTGTGCGGTAACGTCGACGATGTAATTCTGGGTATGGCTGACTGATTGCGCGAGGGAAACATAATCGGCTGTCGAAAATGCCGGTTGGTTGTTCCAGGTTACCTGTTCGGGCGACCAGGCCTGGGTTATCCGGTAAAGGCAGGCGGCGTTGGCGCCTGAATCAAGCTGGTGATGACCGGTAGTAAGGTTTGTAAAAAGGTACAGGGTGGACTGCACCACACTGGCCCCAGCCGGGATCTGTGAAAGATCAAACTTCAGCAGGCTACGTTGCGTGAAATAATTTCCCTGCGCAGTCCAGGCATTTGCAATGAAATCGGGGCTCCAACCCCTGGGGGTGTCCGGGAGATCGGTCCGGATATCCGAATCGATGCCGTCGGATGGACCGGGGCGCAGGACGAGGGTTTTGACGTTCGTTTGGGCGAGGGAAGAGAGGATTGAAACCAGGAGAAAAATGATCGCGAAAAAAGAGGATAGCCTTTTCATAGCTTTATTTTTAACAGGATATGATCCCGGAATTTGTATGGTAAAGATAAGAAGTATTGGGCCGTTGTCAACAATTTACCTGAAAATTCACTGCTCCGTCATATTTATGTTGCATGAAAGCCAAACTGAAACCTGATGTGTAGCTTCAGTTTTTTATAAAGGTAGCATGTATGTTGTCACCATTTGCCGTGATAACCCGGATATAATATATTCCCGGGGCAAGGTGTTGAAGATCAATTTTTTGATCCACCGGAATCGTGGTCTTCTCAAAAACGGTCCGCCCCTGCATGTCATGGATTACAAGGCGGATATTTTCCTGATGGATCAAACCCGGTGTAAACCGGACCTCCAGTAAATCAGTGACCGGGTTGGGAGAGAGGATGACCGGTTTGTCTTCCGGTTTTTTGCCGGGCCCGGGGTTGATCCCTTCCGGCCATTTGCATCCTGCGGGCGCCACGGGCATAGTCAGTAATGCATTGCGGACCGGCGAATACCCGCACCCGTTTTTTTCGCGGATGGCAAAGCTGACATCTTGTAGTGGTTTGAAGCTTCCGAAACTGCAGACGTTGGTTCCCATCACCATGGCAAATGTTCCCGCCACCCAGGTGGTGCCGTTGTCGGGGCTGAATTCGAATCTTTGCCAGGGTGACTGGGCCGGGGTTGTAACTGAAAAGGCACATAGCGAGTCATGCTGCGCCGCGGTGAAGTTATCTGCAGGAATGCCGGGAACATCCGCTGAAATCTGAATGAATACAGTATCAAATTCAGTGTAGTTCCAGGGGAATGACGTTTTCAGGAAAACCGGATATGAAACGCCGGGGGTAATGCCTGGTTTGATCCATATCCTCATCTGTTCCGGAGGTTGTGCAATGGGGGCGAAGACCTTTTGCAGGGAAAAAGCGGGGGATGACCATTCATACACTGCCTCCGGATAGTACCGGGCCCGGATGATCTTATCGGAGGTTTCAGGTGATACTGCCGTGGCGCAGATTTGCTGCAAGCCATCGTCAATGATAATCGGTGATGCTTTTTGTCCCGATTTTTTATAGGCTCTCACATAGTCAACAAGCATGGATTGCGGGAATTCGGAGGGTAACGGCACCCCCGACTGGTTTCCGACCGTGTTGTACCCTGCGTTGAAACGTATGCAGAATGGAGACAAGGGTAGTTTGTAACGAGGCGCCTTAATGCAGAAGGGAGGAACCAGGCTCAGGTCGAGTTCTTTTACGAGGGTGTTGTTCACGAACCATTTGATCGATGTGGTGTCCCATTCCAGTCCAAAGGTTGTCCAGTTGGCACCTAGGTCGTAGAGCTGACCTGAATCGGTGAGGTAAATGCTGTGGTTTTGGGAAACATGCGTGCTGTCGGACGTCCAGTGGTAGGTGCCGGTAAAGATGTTGCTGTTAACGCCATTGATCTCGAAGAGATCGATCTCATTCCATGGGCCGGGGCCTCCGGCATTTTGAGGCGTGCCGACGGCCCAGAGCCAGCAGGCTGCACCCTGGCCGGTGCTGGTGAACAGTTTCACCCTTGTTTCGAGATAACCGGGGGCATAGAAATAAAAGCATTTGAAGGCCGAGTCGCGCACACTCATCGTCTTTATTGCCCCATAGGAATAGGGACATCCGGGCAGGTACGAATCAACAGAATTGTAAAGCCGTGCATACCCGTTTTCAGCAAGAGTGTTTGCCGGGTTGTCGGAAAAATTCCGATGGCAGGCTCCGTCGCCGTCATCCCAGGGGGTGCATCGGTTCCAATGGTTTGGATTTAGCGTATCTGATTGAAATTCATCGGTAAAAACCAGGTTCCACCCGGTTTTTTCGACCGGGTTTGGGATCGGCAGTTTTGAAATGCCCACCGATTTGTTTTCCCCGCCGTTCAGGCAATAGATGATGTCGAACAGGGTATTCTGCGCCGCCATGGTGAACGGCAGAAGCAAAAGCATGATAAAAAGGCTGGAAATCCGTAGGTTGAACATGGTGTTGCCGGGTATAGCGTTATTGAATGATCAAAGTTATTATTTTTTTCGCTGGATAACAAAAAAGGCCGCCCCGGAAGAGCAGCCTTTTCATTCATAATTCACCGGCAGGTTATTTTACCGGGATGTGCTTCAGGGTTTCAACGAGGAAATCCCAGAATTTCTGAACGGTGGCAATGTTCACCTTTTCGTCAGGGGAGTGCGGGAACCGGATGGTCGGGCCAAAGGAGATCATATCCCAGTTGGGATACGCTCCGCCCAGGATGCCGCATTCGAGGCCCGCATGAATGGCTTTGATATCGGGAATGTTGCCAAACCTGGTGTTGTATATCTCCTGCATGGTCTTCAGGATCGGGGAGTCGGGGTTCGGTTTCCACCCGGGATAGCTTCCGTCGAATACTGAAACAGCGCCTGCAAGATCAAAGATGCTCTGGATCATGATTTCCAGGTCGTCTTTTGCAGAATCGACTGAACTTCTGAGAAGGTTCCTGACAATGATGGTGCCGTTTTCCGATTTCACGATGGCCAGGTTGTTGGATGTTTCGACGAGTCCGGCCATTTCATTGCTCATGCGCATTACACCGTTTGGGCAGGCATAGATGGCATTCAGGAATTTCACGAAGGTAGGTTCGTCGATAACAGTTGACGGGAGATCGGCAGGTACAGCTTCGATTTTCAGGGTTGGTTCAACAGCTGACAGTTCATTTTTTATTTTGTCGGTCCTTTTGGCAAGACAATCGAGAAATTTCTGCACGTTTGCAGTCGGGACAACGACATGGGCAAACGATTCACGCGGGATGGCGTTGCGCAGGCTGCCTCCATCGACTGAAGCGAGCAGCAGTCCGTGTTTTGCATGCCCGTGATACAGGATCCGGTTCATAATCTTGTTCGCATTGCCGCGGCCAAGGTGAATATCCACGCCACTGTGTCCGCCCTTTAGGCCGGTAACATTTAGCTTAAAAGCTGAAAAACTGGCAGGAACCGGCTGTTCATTGTAGCTGAAGGTGATGTTTCCGTTGGTTCCGCCGGCACAACCGATGTAAAGTTCGCCTTCGTCTTCCGAGTCCATGTTTATAAGGATGTCTCCTTTCAACACGCCGGGTTTCAAACCGGTGGCGCCGGTCATTCCAGTCTCTTCATCACTTGTAAAAAGCGCTTCAATGGGGCCGTGTGGCATGTCTTTTGATTCAAGAACCGCCATGGCAGCGGCAACGCCCATGCCGTTGTCGGCACCGAGGGTGGTGCCGTTGGCGCGTACCCATTCGCCATCGACGATGGTTTCGATCGGGTCGGTTTCAAAGTTATGCACCTTGTCGCTGTTTTTTTGCGGCACCATGTCAAGATGACCCTGGAGGACAACACCTTTGCGGTTTTCCATTCCCGGAGTGGCAGGTTTCCGGATGATTACGTTGCCTACTTCATCAACGATGGTTTCCAGGCCAAGGTTTTTTCCGAAATTGTAAACGAAGTCCCTGATTTTTTCTTCCTTTTTGGAGGGGCGGGGGATCTGTGTCAGGCTGTGGAAGTTTTTCCAGAGCGCCTGCGGGTTGAGTTTTAAGATGTCGTTACTCATGATCAATGGTCTTTATAGAATGTTATGTATGAATTAAAAAGTTTTCGTTGAACCTTCAAAGGTAGTAAATTTTTTGACATGGTGTATGCCTTTGCATGGTTATCAGGGTTGAATTTTTGTCAAAATCAGTCGGCCGGGGAATCATCCTGAATTTCCCTGAAGGTGATATACCGCTGCTGGTACAGCAGGGAAAGGAACTTCGCGACCCGTTCTTCCGTTTCTTCAACTGGTCTGAGTTCTTCGGGGAACAGAACTTTCAGTTGCTCGCAAATGTGCGTCACTGTTGACTCTCCGTCGATCAGCAACCAGGTGTGCCCTCCGAACCGGTCAAGTTTGATGAAAATGGTTTTTCCTTTTGAAGGTGGCTGAAACAATGCCGAGTTTATCCTGTTTTTGAACCGGGGCATCAACAGATTGATACCCCCGTCGTCGCGCACCTCATGGCTTAGCACCCTGATCGGCCTGAGATCAAGGTAATTGATTTTTTTAAAAATTTTCCGTCGTTGAAAGAAATTCATTGTTTTGGGCTGAAGATGAAACTTTGCAGAAAGTGATTAAAAAGAAAGCTGTTCCAACCAGGTTGAAACAGCTTTCAGCAGAGGTTAAGCGGTGTGTTACATCCCTGAAGCAGGGGGAGCAGGATCGTCGGGTTTCCCGGCGTTATTCAGCGGTATCTGGATCAGCACGTAGGCGATGATGGCCAGTACCACGAAACTGATGTAGAACGTTGGCGATTTAAAGAAAGAGAAGTAGTTGTACAGGAAGATGTTGAACACTGCGAATATCGCAATGAGCAGCCCCATGAGCGCCTCCCCGGCGATCATGCCGGATGCCAGGAGTACCCCGGTATTTTCAACACGCACCTTTTGCGCCTCATTGTGTTTTCTCTTTTCCGAATACATTTCAACGGCACCTTTGATCAGCCCGCCAACGAAAATGGCGAAGGTGGTTTCAATGGGAAGGTACATCCCAACGCTGACAAGCATCGGGCTTTTCACCTGCATCAGGATAAAGGCCACGCCCATGAGCATCCCTGCGATGATAAGGGGCCATGCCATCTGACCCTGTACAATGCCGCGCGAAAGGATCGCCATCAGGCTGGCCTGTGGAGCCGAAAGATTTTTGCTGCCGAAACCGCCCTGGTATCCTAGATTTTTTCCGCTGGCGATATCACCGTCATTCAGGAAGGCAAGTACCACAAACATGACGGCGCCCGCCAGGATGACTCCCAGGATATCGCCGATCTGCATGCGCCAGGGAGTCCCGCCGAGAATATGGCCGGCTTTCAGGTCCTGGAGCATTTCACCTGCCACGGCTGCCGAAACGCAGACAATGGCGGCAACTCCGAGTACGGTGGCAACACCTGCATTTCCCTGTACCCCGAGGGCAACCAGGATCAGTGCTGTCACAACAAGTGCGGTGAGTGTAAGCCCGCTGATCGGGTTGTTCGACGATCCCATGATGCCAACCAGGTATCCGGAGACCGAGGCAAAGAAGAAGGCGAGGATGATCATCACGGTCGAAGCGACCACGGCGATGAGGATGTTGGTTTCGAAAATGAAGTAGGTGATGCAGAAGGTAAGAACTGCTACTGCGCCGATGCCAACCATGATCCAGCCAAAGCTGATGTCTTTTTCATTTCTCGGCACATTGTGTTCGATCCCGGAGGCTGCTTTCTTAACATCCTTAACCGACCGTGCAATCCCGGTTGACAGGCTTTTACGCATTTTGAACAGGGTGAACGCAGCGCTCACAAGCATCCCGCCGATGGCGATAGGCCGGATGATGTATTTCCAGATCTGGTTGATCTGGTACATCGGGTCGGTCACTTTGGCCATGGCTGTATCGAGGGTAAGCGTGGTGTCTTTGCTCATGAGGAATGCTGCCCAGTCCTGGAAGTTGATGCTTGGCATCAGAAAATACATGATCATGGGAGCCATCAGGCCCCAGGCGAGGATACCGCCGCTGAAGTTGAGGGCGCCGAGTTTGGGCCCAATGATATAACCAACACCCATGTAAGCGGGGCTTACGCCGGGTGAGCTGAGGAGCATGCCTCCCTGGCCGGTGAAGATTGTGCCGGAGATAGTCTGTTTGCCAAAAATGATGAACTTTTCCCAGAGATACTGGAACAGGCGAAGTTCTCCAAGGATCTTGATAAAGGCGCCAAGACCCATCGACCAGAAGAGGAACTTCGATCCGCCTGAGCCACCCTGGCCGGCTTTGTGGATTTCAGCTGCAGCTACTGATTCGGGGAAGGGCAGTTCGGCATCTTCAACCATGACACGGCGGAGAAGAGCAACAAACATGATACCCAGCACACCACCTGCCATGAGGATCAGGGAAGAGGTGACGTAATGGCCTACGGTAAAAAATTCGGACCAGATGCCGGAAACGAAAAAAGCTGGCAGGGTGAAAATGGCGCCTGCCGCGACGGATTCTCCAATGGAACCCACTGTACGGGTAAAGTTTTCTTCCAGGATGGAACCCTTCATGATCCGCAGAATTGCCATACCGAGCACGGCGGCAGGGTAGGTAGCGGCGATGGTCATACCGGCTTTCAATCCGAGGTAAGCATTGGCTGCGCCTAAAATGACGGCAAAGAACAGTCCAATGATCAACGCCCGGAGGGTAAATTCTTTCATATTTGTCTCAGCAGAGACGAAAGGAATGAACTTTTTCTGTTCGGCCATAAATCCTAAGTTTAATTGGTTAAAATATTTCAGTGAATAAGTCAGCTAAATAAAGAAAATCCGGCGATATGTCCAAGGACTATTTATCCTGTAAGGGTGCTGATTATTTTAAGACACTGTATATCAGTGTAAATACTTCTTAAAAGTTATAAATATGGACAACTTTCTTGGTGGCAAAATAACCTTCGGTGAAATGATCCGACAGGTCGTAGGTGTTCGATTTTGCAGCCAATTTTTTCATGTCAGGTTCAATTTCTCCACCTGTGAGATACAGCACGCCGTTTGCCAGGTCGTTGAATCCCAGTTTTTTTACGCATGGACTGATCATCGAAAGGAAAAGCGGCAGGTTTGAAACAGCCCTCCCGGTGACGAAATCAAATTTTTGCCGTACCGATTCAAACCTGGCATTGAGGGCGGTGACATTTTGCAACCCGAGGCTGGCGGCGATGGCTTCAACCACCCTGATCTTTTTCCCAATGGAATCGACCAGTGTGAACTGAACCTCCGGGAACATGACCGCTAGTGGGATTCCGGGAAATCCCCCTCCTGTGCCGGCGTCCATGACGGTAGTTCCTGATTTAAAGGTGATAATCCGGGCGATGGAGAGCGAGTGCAGGATATGGTGAACACCAACCTGGTCGATGTCCTTGCGGGAGATCACGTTGATCATGGCGTTCCATTCCCGGTAGAGGCGGTCCATCTGGCCGAACCGGTCAATCTGCAGGGGGGTAAGCAGGGGGAAATAGGATGTTGGCTGGTGGTTCATAAAACAAAGGCGTCCGGGTAAGCAAGCGCTGACCCGGACGTATCTTGTAACATCATTGAATAAAAATTATCAGTCCTGTTTTGGTTCTTCCGCTGTTGGCTCGTCACCTTCAGGTTCAGCTTCATTTTCATCAGTTTTTTTCTTAGCCTTGGCAGCTTTTGGCTTTTCTTCTGCGCCTTCAACGTGCTCATCAGCCTTTTTGGCAGTTTTCTTCGGGGCAGTCTTTGCAGCAGGCATAGCTGCTTCTTCGGTTTCCTGCACCGGTTTAGGTTCGGCTTTTGGCGCGGTGGCTGCAGCTGATCCTTTCTTTTTGCGTGATCTTTTTATTCCGGTTGAACCGATGATAATCTTGCCGCGTTTTGTTTTCTTATCTCCTTTTCCCATAATATAATGTGTTTAAAAATTTTCTATAACAGGCAAAGATAGATAAAATGTACGATTCCACCAAATTATACTTTGACCCGGGACGTCTTTTAAAATCAAAAAAGTAGATGAAGTGCAGGCGGGCACAGAATGTCTTCATTCCGCTCCGGGAACTGGCATTTGTGACTTGCTGATAAAATTCCTGATAATTAGGTCAGATTTCCTGATCGAGTTGGTGAGCCAGGCAAGCATGATTTCATCCTGCTCTCCGGCAGTAAGTTGCCAGGGAATAGCAGAGGATCTCAACCTCCCGGTGAGGGCATGTATGAATATTGCTGCAGATACGCTGATGTTGAGGCTTTCAGTAAATCCTACCATGGGGATTTTAATGAAATCATCGGCCATTTCAAGCGCGACAGGGGATAACCCGGCCAGTTCGGTGCCAAAGATCAATGCTGTTTTTTGATTCAGCGGGAGGGTTTCGGGGGTGAAATCATCCTTGTGCGGCGTTGTGGCCACAAGCCGGTAACCCTGCTGCCTGAGGTTGTTCAGGCAGGTCCTGGTATTGTCCTCAGCGCCGTTGTAACGGATGAGGTTGAGCCATTTTGACGACCCGAGCGCAACATCCGGGTTTACTTCGTATTTATTCCGGTTTTCGATGATATGAACATCCTGGATGCCGAAGCATTCGCAACTGCGGAGCACCGCGCTGGCGTTGTGCGGTTGGAAGATATCCTCGAGGGCAAGTGTGATGTGTCTGGTACGCAAACTGATCGCCGCCTGGAATTTCCGGAACCTGTCGTCCGTGACGCAAACCCTGAGGTATTGTATCAATTCCTGGGTTGTGGTTGCCGTCAGATTATTGACTGGAGACATGTTCCGGGGTTTCGGGATTTCTGCAAAAGTAAAAAAAACAGGCAACTATGCCGTTAATTCAGGAAAAAATGTAATTTTGCACCTCCAAATTTCAGATAACATGGCAAGTAAGCAGGATAAAAAGATTGACAAGACCGAAGAACGTATTGTTGCAGTTGAAGAAGCATTCAGCAAAACCGAACAGTTTATTGAGCAGTACCAGCAAATCATCCTGATCGTAGTCGGCGTGATTATTGTGATCGTTCTGGGATATTTCGGATTCAAACGTTTCTATCTGGCCCCAAAGGAAAAGGATGCTCAGAGCCAGATGTTCATGGCAGAAAAATATTTTGAACAGGATTCCTTGAAAAAAGCTTTGAACGGCGACGGGCAGTACCTTGGGTTCCTTGCTGTGATTGATGAATTCGGCATGACCAAATCGGCCAACCTGGCTCACTACTACGCCGGGATCTGTTACCTGAAGATGGGTCAGTATGAAACAGCGCTGGAACAGCTGAATAAATTCAGCAGCAGTGACGAGTTCGTTGGCCCGATGGCAAAAGGTGCCATGGGCGATGCAAACATGGAGTTGAAGCAGGTTCAGAAAGCCGCCGATCTTTACATGGATGCCGCTGAAATGAAGAAGAACGAATTTACCTCCCCTATGTTCCTGATGAAGGCCGGCATGGCATATGAAGAACTGGGTAATTACGAAAAAGCACTTAAAGTTTACAAACAACTCAAAGAAAAATATGCCCGTTCCAATGAAGGCAGGGAGATCGATAAGTACATCTCCTTTGCGGAGGGACAGTTGAAAAAATAATTTTCGATTGACGATTGACGATTGACGATTTCTTGATTATTGGCCGGCAAATGCTGCTTAATCAAAAAAAATGGATCAACCAAACCTACGTCATATTTCCTCAAAAATCGTAAATCGTAAATCGTAAATCGTAAATCGTAAATCGTAAATCGTAAATTTCCAGCCTGAGAGATCAGGCTTTTTTTTTATGAAGGAATTTCCAAGAATCGTTTTTTTCGGCACACCTGATTTCGCGGTGGCATCTCTTGAAAGAGTTGTGAACAGCGGCTTCCCGGTTGTCGCCGTGGTTACTGCGCCGGATAAGCCGGCCGGGAGGGGATTAAAGGAAAATGCTTCCCCGGTGAAGGTTTATGCCGCCTTACATGGAATCCCGGTATTACAGCCGGTTAAAATGAAGGATCCTGCATTCCTTGAACAGCTTGCCTCCTACAGGCCTGATCTGCAGATTGTAATTGCCTTCAGGATGATGCCTCGGCAGGTTTGGTCGCTCCCTGCATTGGGAACCTTCAACCTTCACGCTTCCCTGCTGCCTCAATACAGGGGAGCGGCCCCCATCAACAGGGCTGTTATGAACGGGGAAACCGAGACCGGCGTTACCACCTTCTTCCTGAATGAGCAGATAGATACAGGGAAGATCATTATGGCCGTAAAAACAACCATCGTTGCAGATGAAACTGCGGGTGAACTTCACGACAGGCTGATGCTGCTCGGCGCCGACCTGGTGGTGAGAACGGTTGAGATGATCCTTTCCGGGAAAGCCGGCGGGACACTCCAGGAGTCGATGATCGTCGATCCCGAGGCGTTAAAACAGGCTCCCAAGATATTCCGCGACGATTGCAGGATCAACTGGGACCAGGATGTGTCGACCATTTGTAATTTTATCAGGGGACTGAGTCCGCATCCGGGGGCATTTACTGAAATGGCGATGTCAGGCGGAGAGAAGCAAATCCTGAAATTATTCAGGGCGGTTCCGGAGAAATCGATGCAAAATGTTATGCCGGGGAGGATTTATTCTGACGGGAAATCATACCTGAAAATAGGCGCGAAAAATGGCTTTATTCAGATTCTCGAGCTTCAACTTGCTGGGCGAAAAGTCATGAATAGCGGGGATTTCCTGAGGGGCTTCGGGAAATTATTTCCTGAAACCCATGGTATTTGACCGTTTCAGGCGGGGAGATATTAACAAATATTCCATTTTATCAACATTTTCAACTGTTTTCAGACTAAAACCCTTGACTTTTTTTGCAGATACCTTATATTTGCAATGATTATTAATCAGCTATTAATTTAAAACTTCAGAAAAATGAACAAGGCTCAATTAATCGAAGCAGTTGCCAACGATGCGAAAATGACGAAAGCAGAAGCCAAAAGAGCTCTGGAAGCTGTTATTTCAGCCACCTCAAAGGCACTGGGCAAAGGCGAAAGAGTTGCTTTAGTAGGTTTTGGTTCCTTCTCTGTTTCCAAGAGAGCTGCCCGCAAGGGACGTAATCCCCAGAATGGAAAAGAAATCAAGATTGCAGCTAAAAAAGTTGTAAAATTCAAAGCCGGCGCAGAACTTGGCAAAAAAGTAAAGTAATACATTACTTTACCATCAAAAAACCCGGCTCTCGCCGGGTTTTTTTTATGCCCCCCCGGCAAAAACCGGCACGCTGGCAGAAAATGCGCTTTCAGGCAACCTGAAGCGGTACGGAAGCAGGGCGTCGTCACCTGCATAATCAACCCCGATCCGCGGCCCTGAAAGGATCAAATCGATAGCAACCTTCATTACATGATCTTCAACCCATATCCTGGCGGGGGGGGCTTCCTGGCCATCCCGGCCGAGCAACAATCCGGAATGCGAGTAATGAATCCCCAGGATCTTTGATACTTTTCCCGGACCTGTTCCAAAATCCTTTGAAATCTTTTCTTTTCCTGAACGCAGGAGCATGGTCCCCTTCCCTTCCATAGGCAGAATACCGCGGATCAGCACTGCATGAGGTATCTCTTCCACATTGGTGACAATATTGAAAAGAGAGTGCATCCCATAACACAGATAAACGTAAGCTGTTCCTCCCCGGGCATACATCACCTCGGTCCGGGCTGTCCTGCGTCCTCCATAGGCATGGGAGGCCTTATCGGTAACTCCAGCGTAGGCCTCCGTCTCGGTGATTATTCCTGACGTGGTTACGCCATCAATCCGCGTAACGATTAATTTGCCAAGTAATTCACGGGCAACCTGAACAACGTTGCCGCGGAGGAAGAAGGAGGAGGGGAGGGGCAGGGCCATTGGGGAATTTGGATTTACGATTTCAGATTTCAGATTTCAGATTGTTGAATAAAGAGAGAATCTGGGTATTTGTTATTCTTTTTTGCAGTCGAAGCAGACGAAAGGTACGGAGAATGCCAGTTCGCCTTTTTCAGAAGCGATGTGATTCAGTTTTTGCTCGATGATCAGGAAGATGGGCTCGGCCTGGTTTGCGGGCAAAATGGCATTCCATGATTCCCTGAAGGCAGTGCGGATCAGGAAATGGTTCAGGAATGCTGAGCCGTCGCTGTACCTGAGTTTGAACCCGTCGACGTTGATGGTGCTGATGGCGAAACCGCTGGCTAATATGAGTTCTTTAAGATATTCAACCGGTTTGCGTTTAGCAGCGATATGCTCATGCATGGCTGCAATCGCCTCAATAAGACCCCGGCTTAACAGGGTCTCTTCGAATACTTCATAAAATTCGATCATGGTGTGAGGCAGGTTCATGGTGAGGACCATTTGCGCCCCTGTATCGGCAACCCGGAAACATTCGGCAAGGGATGCTGCCTGGTCCCGGACATTGTTCAGTCCGTTGTTTGAAACAATAAGCCCGAAATAATCATCAGGGAAAGGTATTTCTTCGGCTACCCCCTTCACGATCTTGGCATATTCAATGCCTTTTGCCGTTTTTTTGGCTGTGATCATAGCAATGGCATCTTCCGCCGGGTCAAGACCGTATAACATGCAGGTCTTTCCCATCCGTTCGGCAAGTTCAAGCATCGGGAACCCGCTGCCACTTCCAATGTCAAGCACATTGATGTGGGATTTCATCCGTACAGTATCCAGCAGCGTGAGGCCAAACGGCGCTGACCAAAGTGGCAGGTCGTCATAGGTTGTTGTAAGGGTTTGAGGCAGCATTTTGGAAAATTAAAAATTAAAAATTAAAAATTAAAAATTACGTCCCACGTCCCACGTCCCACGTCCTTCTTTCACGGTGTTCCCGGGAAATTTTCAACAAATTTGATCCTGAGGTCAGGAAAGTCTGTAACAAATTTCACCTTTATATCGGGGAAGTCGTTGACGAACTTCCATTTTCCACACTGGTCTGGAAAATTTTCAACCACCTGGACATTCAGATCAGGGAAATTTTCCACGATTTTCACCTTCAGATCAGGAAAGTCGGTGACAATTTTCACATTGCCATAAAGCTTGAAACCCTTGCATTCACAATGCTTGTTGACTGGTTTGTCCTGCATTGAAGGAAAAAGCAGCATTAATGATAACACCAAAGAAGACACCATGAGCAAATTAATTAAAAATTAATAATTAAAATTGAAAAATTCGTCCCACGTCCCACGTCCTTCATCCTTCGTCCTTCGTCTACCATCTCCATCTGTATTTACGCTCTTCGTCCACCAAAATTTTTTCATTATCCACCAGCCACTGAACAGTCCGGATAACCTTGTCTTCATCCACAGGGTCGGCGGTGTTTACCAGTTCTGCGATGGAACAGGGCCTTGTTTTCAGGATTGGTTTGATCAGATCTACGATGTTGTCGAATTCGATCTCGTTCAGGCTGATTTTATTACGCTCGATACACACATCGCAGGTTCCGCATCTTTTAGTACAGGTCTCTCCGAAATAGGCTAGCAGGGCCTGGCTGCGGCATTTGTTGATTGCTTCGGCATAACTGATCATGTTTTCAAGGCGTTTTTCTGCATCCTTCAGCCTGTCTTTGTAATGTTCAGGAGAAATAGAGAGGTCGCGGGCATCGAGCCTTTCCCTGATAAAAACAATTTGGGGTTTGTCGGTTTGACGGATATAATCAAGTAACTGCAATTTTGCCAGGTACTGGAGATTGCTGATCACCTTTTCCACGCTGAGACCGGCTCGTCTTCCCAGTTCCGCTTCGTTAAATATGATGAAACCGGAAAGGACTCCTCCGTATGACCGCAACATTGTTTTAATAAAATGATCGAACGCTTCATGTTCAACCTGGAACCTGTAGAGCTCCTCTTTCCCGGCCTTGATGAAAACTTTTGACGGGTGATGGATTCCCTCGGTCAGCATGACAAATCCCTCCTTTTCAAGGAACCTGAGACAGTTGAAAACAATGACCGGCTGGAAATTATACTGCCCGGCGAATTCCGCCAGGTCGAAATCAAACCGGGCATCTTTTCCCATTCCAACAGGCAATTGTAAGAAGTTGCCGAGCGCCTGGTAAACATCGCGGATCATTTGAAGTCCGGGAAAGGAGAGGTGGAGGTTATGACGAGAATCCAGGATGTCGGCCGTTTCATACAGCATGACGGCATAGGCCCTTTTCTCATCACGACCGGCGCGCCCTGCTTCCTGGAAGTAGGCTTCGAGGCTGTCGGGCAGGTCAATATGGATCACGAGCCTCACATTGGGTTTGTCAATGCCCATCCCAAATGCGTTGGTGGAGACAATGATCCGGTTCTCTTCATTAATCCATGCCGATTGCCGTGCTTCGCGCGTTTTGGGATCGAGACCGGCATGGTAGAAGTCGGCGCTGATCTTGTTTTTCCTGAGGTGTTCTGCAATTTCCTTGGTTTGCCTGCGATTGCGAACATAAACGATCCCGGGGCCTTTCACTTTGCTGATAATTGTCACCAGTCGTTTGAGTTTGTCCTCTTCCCTGAACACCAGGTAGGAAAGATTTCTGCGCTCAAAGCTTTTCTGGAAGACGTTCTCTTTCTTAAATTCCAGTTTTTGCTGGATCTCTTTCACCACGCCGGGTGTGGCAGTCGCTGTTAGCGCAAGTACCGGCGTGCCGGGGATCATTGAACGGATATTGGCGATTTGCAGGTAAGGCGGCCTGAAATCGTGCCCCCATTGTGAAACGCAGTGGGCTTCATCCACGGCAAGGAGGTTCACATTCATCTGTTTCAGCGACTCCCGCATCTTCTCTGTTGCCAGCCGTTCTGGGGAGATATACAGCAACTTCGTGTTTCCGTAGCGGCAGTTTCCCAGGATGATGTCGATCTCGTCGGGATGCATGCCGGAGTGCAGGGCAGCTGCCGGGATACCTCGTTTTTTCAGGTTGTCAACCTGGTCCTTCATCAGGGCGATCAGCGGGGAAATGACAATGCAAATGCCTTCACGCGCAAGCGCCGGAACCTGGAAGCAAAGGGATTTTCCTCCCCCGGTCGGCAACAGCGCAAGTGTATCCTTTCCGTCGAGAACCGACTGGATGATTTCTTCCTGCAGTGGGCGGAAACTGGAATAGCCCCAATATTTGAGGAGGATTTGGTGGAGGGTCAAGGGATTTACGATTTACGATTTACGATTTACGATTTTGGATTTACGATTTTGGATTTACGATTTTTTTATTAACAAACATATTACTTTTTTCTGATAAGTGGATTAAGCAATAAAAACATGAACAAGGAAATGTTAAAGCAGCGAATGAAATCGTTAGCTGTTAGGATCATTCACATGACAGAAAAGATGCCTGAATCACAAACAGCGTTGGTAATCAGGAACCAGATAATAAGGTCTGTTACTTCAATTGCTGCAAATTATTCAGCATCATGCCGTGCAAAATCAACGAGGGATTTTATCAACAAGTTGAAAATTGTCGAAGAAGAAACCGACGAAACCATCTTCTGGCTTGAGTTAATTGAGGAAACCGGAATATTTCACCCGGAGCAATTAAATCCCCTGAAAACAGAGGCAAACGAACTTCTTTCGATTATTGTGGCAAGCATAAAAACCGTTCGTCAAAATACCTCCAAAAATCGTAAATCGTAAATCGTAAATCGTAAATCAATGTCGTTTAG
>CAIWMX010000015.1 GCA_903913885.1 uncultured Bacteroidales bacterium
CAGGAAAAACGAAAGGAAAAAACGACCAAAGAAACTTTACTATATGAATTATAAGCCTTTATAACTTAACTAAACGACATTGAATCGTAAATCGTAAATATTTTTTATTAGTAACCTTAACACCCACACAGTATGCATTTATTATCAATTTTACTGGAACTGGCCGGAAATTTCGCGGCCATTGCCAAAATGGGAGCAGGCCTGGGAGCAGGGATTGCCGTGATCGGAGCTGGCATCGGTATCGGAAATATCGGTAAAAGCGCCCTCGAATCCATTGCCCGTCAGCCTGAAGCAATCGGCGATATCCGTTCAAACATGATTATCGCCGCCGCCCTCGTTGAAGGCGTAGCATTTTTTGCCATCGTTGTTTGCCTGCTGATCCTTTTCATCCAGTAGTCGCAACGGGTTCTTTACGGTTCAACGGTTGGTTGGGCCGTAAGGAACTTTTTCAGTTCATGAACAACAAAAGTTAATTGATATGGAATTAATCACTCCGGGATTAGGTCTGGTTTTCTGGATGACCCTTGCTTTTTTACTCCTGGTTTTCATCCTGGGAAAATTTGCCTGGAAACCCATCCTGCAGATGCTTAAAGAGCGGGAAACCTCCATCCATGAGGCGCTGAATTCGGCCAACAAGGCGAGAGAGGAGATGAAACAGCTGCAGTTCAGCAATGAACAGCTCCTCCAGGAGGCGAAAAACGAACGGGATGCCATGCTGAACGAAGCCCGCAAGATCAGGGAAAAACTGATCGAGGATGCCCGTTCCAAGGCCAACGAAGAGGCGCAGCGCATCGTTGAAAGTGCCAAGGAAAGCATCAACAACGAAAAGATTGCGGCCATGACGGAACTGAAAAACCAGATTGCCGAAAGTTCGCTTACCCTCGCCAAGTTTATCCTGAAACGTGAACTTTCCGATCCGAAGATGCAGGAAGAATATGTGCAGGAGTTATTAAAAGAAGTTAAATTCAACTAACGGGAATGAATGTTTCATTGGTAGCGGAACGTTATGCCACGGCGCTGTTCGACCTTGCCCTGGAGCAAAAGGCAGTGGAAGAGGTATACCAGGACAGCCTGCTGGTCTCGAAAACCTGTGAGGAGAGCAAGGATCTGAGGATGCTGCTCGACAGCCCCATCGTGAATTCCGGGAAAAAGCTGGCCATCCTGCTCGAAATCTTTGAAAAGAAGGTAAACCCGATAACCATGACCTACATGCGTATCATGGTGACGAAAAACAGGGAAAAATTTATCCCGTTCATCGCCCTGAAAATGGTCGATCTCTACAATGCATTTAAAAATATCCTGATTGTTCATTTCAAATCCCCGGTATTGCCCGACCAGGTTACAAAGCAGCAGGTCATCGATCTGATGCAGCGTTACACCAAGGCGGATATTGAGTTGCGGCCCGAAATCGATGCATCGCTCATCGGCGGGTTCATCCTTTCGTGGAACGACAAGCAATATGATGCCAGTATCCGCAGAGAGATCGAGGATATGAGGAGTGCAATCACCAGGGTGAATTTATATAAGAAGAAATTGTAGTAGGAAGAATGTGAGCGTGTCGTAAGCTGTCAGCTTTTCGTTACCTCGCTACTTCGCTATTTCACTATTTAAACTTTAAGGTATGGCCGAGATTAAACCCGCAGAAGTTACCGCGATCTTGCGCAGGGAGCTTGCCGGTTACCAGAATGAAAAGGAGCTTGAAGAAGTTGGCACCGTGCTGAATGTCGGCGACGGGATTGCCCGCATCTACGGGCTGAACAATGCAGAGAGCGGAGAGCTCATCGAATTTGAGAAAAACGGGATTAAAGCCATTGTGCTCAACCTGGAAGCCGACAATGTCGGCGCCGTGCTGCTAGGCGAATCCAAAGAGATAAAAGAGGGTGATATCGTGAAACGTACCCGGCGCATCGCCTCCATCGAGGTGGGTGAAGGGCTGCTTGGCCGCGTTGTCAATACCCTTGGCGAACCCATCGACGGGAAAGGCAAGATCGAAGGCGTGCGTTATGAAATGCCGCTTGAGCGCAAAGCCCCGGGCGTCATCTTCCGCCAGCCGGTTAACCAGCCCCTCCAAACGGGGATCAAACCCATCGATGCCATGATCCCGATTGGCCGCGGACAGCGTGAGCTGATCATCGGCGACCGCCAGACGGGAAAAACAGCCATCGCGATCGACACCATCATCAACCAGAAAGAATTTTATGCCAAGGGCGAAACGGTTTACTGCATCTATGTGGCCATCGGCCAGAAGGGCTCAACCGTTGCCAACATCGTAAAGACACTCGAGGAAAAAGGGGCCATGGCCTATACCGTGGTGGTCTCCTCCACCGCTTCCGATCCTGCCGCCATGCAGTTTTATGCCCCGTTTGCCGGTGCCGCCATCGGCGAATTCTTCAGGGATACGGGCAGACCGGCGCTGGTAATCTACGACGACCTGTCGAAACAGGCCGTTGCCTACCGCGAAGTCTCCCTGTTGCTGCGCCGTCCCCCCGGACGCGAAGCCTATCCCGGCGACGTGTTTTATCTTCACTCGCGCCTGCTCGAACGGGCTGCCAGGGTTATTTCTTCCGATGAAATCGCCCGCCAGATGAACGACCTTCCGGCCGTGCTTAAAGACATGGTAAAGGGAGGCGGTTCGCTCACGGCGCTTCCGATCATCGAAACCCAGGCCGGCGACGTGTCGGCTTACATCCCCACCAACGTGATCTCCATCACCGACGGGCAGATCTTCCTCGAAACCGGCTTGTTCAACGCAGGCATCCGCCCCGCCATCAACGTCGGGATCTCGGTGTCGCGCGTAGGTGGAAATGCACAGATCAAGTCGATGAAAAAGATTGCCGGCACCCTGAAACTCGACCAGGCCGAATACCGCGAACTGGAAGCCTTTTCAAAGTTCGGATCCGACCTCGATGCCGCCACCAAGGCCGTGCTCGACAAAGGAGCCCGCAACGTGGAAATCCTCAAGCAACCGCAGTATTCACCCATGACGGTTGAAAAGCAGGTCGCCATCATCTTCTGCGGAACCCGCGGACTACTGCGCAACATCCCGGCTCGGAGCGTCATCAATTTTGAAGTTGAATACCTCAATTTCATGGAGGTCAACCATCATCAGGTGCTTGATAACCTGAAGGCCGGAAAGCTGCTCGATGAAGACCTGAAAACGATGGAACAGGTTGCAAAAGACCTGTCAAAAAAGTACGAGGAAAAGAAATAATTTACGGAGATGGCCGGACTGAAGGAAGTACGTATTCGGATTGCGTCGGTTAAATCGACCCAGCAGATCACCAATGCCATGAAAATGGTGGCGGCCTCCAAGCTGCGCAGAGCGCAAACGGCCATCATCAAGCTGCGGCCCTATGCAGCCAAATTGCGGGAGATCCTGCAGAACCTCAGCGCGAGCATCGACAGTTCCGACAACAACACCTTTTCGCAGGAACGCAAGCCCGAAAAGATCCTCCTGGTGGTGGTAGCCTCCAACCGCGGACTTTGCGGCGCCTTTAACTCGAACGTAATCAAGATGGCGGTGAACATGACCGCCACCACCTACGCGATGCAGTTCAGCCAGAACAACGTCAGCATGATCACCATCGGCCGCAAGGCCACCGAGTTTTTCAGAAAAAGGAAATACAACGTGATCGAATCGCACGACAACCTCTTTGACCAGCTTACCTTCGCCAACGCCTCGGCCATTGCTGAATCGCTGATGAAGTCGTTTGCCGACAAGGAGTATGACCGCATCGACCTGATCTACAACCAGTTCAAGAATGCTGCCGTGCAGCGGCTCATTGTGGAGCAGTACCTGCCCATCGCCCCGGCCCAGGAACCGGTTTCAGCGCTGAAGCAAACATCTCCGGCGCCGGCAGCGAAAGCGGAAGCAGATTACATTTTTGAACCCGACAAGGAGACCATCGTTCGCGAACTGATCCCAAAAACCCTGCGCATCCAGCTTTTCAAAGCCGTGCTCGACTCCTTTGCTTCCGAACAGGGAGCCAGGATGACCGCGATGCAGAAGGCCACGGAGAATGCCAAAGACCTCTTGCGCGAACTCAACATCTCGTACAACAAAGCCCGGCAGAACTCCATCACCAACGCCATCCTCGAAATTGTTTCCGGGGCCGAGGCGCTCAAGGGATAATCCTCCCCTAAATCCAGGAAATCGTGAAAAAGCTTTCCGGGAATCTCTTTTACCAGCTGGCTCTCCTGCTGGTTTTATTGGTGGTTATAAGCAGCTGCATCAAGCGGGACAACAACTACATCTTCTTTTACCCCGAGCCCGCCACCGTGACCGATGCCGACGGCAACGTGTACCACACGGTTTACGTCAAGGGCCAGACCTGGCTGGTTGAGAACCTCAAAACCACCCATTACCACAACGGCGACACCATTGCTCATGTCCCCGGCGGAAGTGCATGGGGAAGCCTTAAAACCGGGGCCTGGTGCAATTACAACAACGACACGGGCAAGGTGTCAACCTATGGCAGGTTGTACAACTGGTATGCGGTAAACAGCGGTAAGCTGTGCCCCTATCCATTCCATGTTCCATTTGATTTCGAGTGGCAGAACCTGGCCGACACGCTGGGGGGCATCGCCGGTGCCGGCGGCATCCTGAAGGAGGCGGGCAGCGCCCACTGGCAGAACAATACGGGCGCTACCAACCTTTACGGCTTTACGGCCCGCCCGGGCGGCTGCGCCGACAGCGCCGGGATTTTCAGGGAACTCGGCACCCGAGGATACTGGTGGAGCTCAACCCCGTACTCTGTTTACTATGCCTGGCCGAGGTTCATGCGGAGTGAAGACGGGGGCATTTACCGCTATGACATGAGAAAGGAATCGGGTTTTTCCGTTCGGTGCATCAGGGATTATTAGGACAGGTAATAGTTTACAAAAACAAACCATATGAAATCAGAAGGAACTTCTCAGCAGAAACCTCTCAGGTTATGGCCGGGTGTTGTGATCGTCATCACGACCTGGCTGGCCTGGTTGGGGCTTCCCTTGGCCGTGCCCGGGAATACCGCTACCATGGCTGGAGTACTTGCCGGGCTCCTTGGCGGGCTGGCTGTCGTCCTGTGGTGGATTTTCTTCAGCCGTGCTGCGCGATCGGAGCGGTGGGGCGCCATAGCTATGGCAGTGATCGCCCTTGCCGTTACATCACGCTTTCTTCACCCGTCCATCGCTACCGCCATGATGGGGATGATGTTCGTTTTTTATGCCATCCCGGTTATGAGCTTCGCCTTCGTTGCCTGGGCTGTGGTCACGCACCGCTATCCCAACGGATTCAGGCGTGCGGCATTGGTCGCAACCATCCTGCTCTCATCGGGAGGGTGGATACTTCTGCGCACCGATGGCATGACCGGCGAAGCCCGTCATGATTTTGCCTGGCGGTGGGCTAAAACAGCCGAGGACCGGCTTCTGTCGCGGCCGGGTAACAAGTTTGTTCCCATGCCCATGGATTCGGCAGCATTGTCAGCACAGGCCGAATGGCCGGGCTTCCGGGGCCCCCGCCGCGACGGAATCGTACACGGTGCACAGATCGTGACCGACTGGTCAGCACTTCCACCGGTTGAGATATGGCGCAAGGCTGTCGGGCCCGGTTGTTCCTCCGTTGCCATCCATGGTAACGTTTTCTACACCCAGGAGCAGCGCGGAGAATACGAGTTGGTTACCTGCTATATGCTGAGTACCGGGGAGCCGGTGTGGGAACACCGCGATTCAACCCGGTTCTGGGACGCGCATGCCGGCGCTGGCCCCCGTTCCACGCCAACCCTCAGTGCAGGGCGCGTGTACACCCTGGGTGCGACCGGGATCCTGAACGTGCTGGATGCACGCAATGGCGCTGTGGTGTGGTCGTGTAATGCCGCCCGGGATGCGCGTGTCAAGCTGCCGGGCTGGGGTTATACGGGTTCGCCTTTGGTGTCGGGCGACGTGGTTCTGGTTGCAGTGGCTGGTAAACTTATTGGGTATGACATTCTCACCGGAAAGCAGCGCTGGTCGGGAACAGATGGCGGGGAAAGCTACAGCTCCCCGCACCTGATGACAATGGACGGGGTTGAGCAAGTAGTATTTATGAACAATGCAGGTATTGCCGGCTATACACCGGTTGATGGCACCGTACTGTGGACCCTCCCTTGGCCGGGAGCCCGTATCGTTCAGCCGGCGATGACTTCAGACGGAGATCTCCTG
This sequence comes from uncultured Bacteroidales bacterium, assembly GCA_903913885.1. GTDB lineage: Bacteria > Bacteroidota > Bacteroidia > Bacteroidales > FEN-979 > CAIVAT01. The sequence continues at coordinate 6,178 of CAIWMX010000015.1, forward strand.
GTCTCCGCCCCCGACGGAAGCGGCCTGCGACGCATGGCAGTTTCACGGGGTACTGGGGGATGGACAACCCGGGAGCGCTGGACTTCCGACGGGATCAAGCCTTACTTCAACGACTTCGTTGTTCATAAGGGCTATGCCTATGGCTATGACGCTCCCTGTCTCGCCTGCATTGACCTCAGGGACGGCAAGCGCCAGTGGAAAGGCGGGCGGTATGGCGGGCAGATCCTCCTGCTGGCTGACCAGGACCTGATTTTGGTATTGTCGGAGAAAGGCGAACTGGCGCTGGTGCAGGCAACTCCCGACCGGTTCACGGAACTTGCACGGGTCAAGTCGATCGAAGGAAAGACCTGGAATCACCCGGCGATGGCCGGCGATATCCTGGTCGTGCGCAATACCCGGGAGATGGTTGCGTACAGGCTGCCCGCCGAGGGGGTAGGAAAAAAGTCACCGTAAGAACCTTCTTCTCCTTTCCCGAACAACACCCTTAAAATAAATTTCTGCGGAAGGTGTTGTGATAAAATAATCTCTATTTTTATCAAGATAAATATTGACTTAAGTTCGATGTTAAATTGATGAGTACTCTACCAGGAATTGGTTAGAACTTCACCTCAACCCAGCCCCGAAGGGGCGTAATATGCTAACGATGGATAAAAAGGACAAAGCAGCTATCGAAACCAGAAAAGAGCAGATCCTGGACCTTATCAAAGGATTTTGCACGCAAAAACTTGATGAAGAATATCTGGAACTGTCGTCACAGCTGTTAAACAAGCTTGGCAGAAAAAGGGATGTAATCTTTATGAGTGGAAGGGTTGAGATATGGGCTGCCGCCATTGTGCACGCACTCGGGACCATCAATTTCCTGTTCGATAAATCGTTTGAGCCCTATGCCACGGTTGAAGATATCAATGTTTTCTTCGGCACAAACAAATCCTCAACAGGGCAGAAATCGAAGATCATCAGGGATTTATTGGATCTCGGGTATTTTGACCGTGAGTTTTCCACGAAACGCATCAGCGAGGATAATCCGTTTGATAAATTAACAATGGTTAATGGTTTTATCGTGATGAAGGAGCCGGAGCAGGGTTCATTGCCGAAGCCGTTGGCAAAGGAAGTGCCGAAAGAAGCAACGAAAAATTCTGCTCGAAAGGGAACGAAAAACAAACCTGAGGATGGTACGCTGGATCTGTTTTTGTCTGAATAACCTGATGAACCCGTCTGAAAAACAGGAAAGAGGTCAATGCTTAACAAGCAGACTGATAAAACGCGAGCTGTTGGTTTAATTAAAGAATAAAAATAAATTTACCTGAAAAACACCTTGTATCGGTTTGTTAACCAAGATTATGATAAGAACCATTAGGAACAAGGTCCACACCCATGAAGAAGCCAGGAAAAGGTTTGCAAAATGGTTAAAATAAATGGAACTATTCATCCTCCAAAAAATGAAATTCCTTTGCATTTTTTTAGTATTACTTTGTTCGTGTAATTCAAATAACACAACTACTTCCGTTGCAAAACAAGACAGCCTTGCTGTTGATAAACCGAAAAATGCAAACGTCGCCAAATCTTATGAAAGCCTTGACTTCGCAAGGACAACAATAAAAAATGACACTTCAAATGTTATTACAATCAACAGGTCAATGGCCATTATTATTTTGCCGGATAGCACCTGGTCAAATAAACAGCAGGAAGAAATGGGAGAAGACGGATGGAACGAAGTAGTTTCTGACCATGATTATTATCAGTCGCTGGCATATGATTCTTTGGAAAGAAAAGGAATTTCAGTGAAATTTTTTCCGGCAACCAAACAATTTTATAAATTCGTAAAAAGCAATAATAGCGATTACTATGTCGATAGGTTGAAGATGAAAAATAAATGGGGTATGATCTTATTCAATGTGAATAAAGATCCTGTTTTTTGGAATAATACGACGATTGATGATGCAATTAAAGAAATTTTTGAAAAATGATTTCAACCGCTAACGAGCTTTAGACTGCCACGAAACTGGTTTTGTGAGGCTTAGCTTCAGTTTACCATTGCGGCAGTTGTAAGCTATGCCACGATAGTCATAAACAATGTGACAGGACAAATACACATAAAATGGATTCAGTTCCCTTTAAAAAAAAGCTAGAACCGGAATTAGAAAAACTCACCAAAGAGCAGTTGGTTCATTTTGCTTGGCTCTGTGCTGTTCGGGCATTGCCTTTTTTGGGGTGTGAAGGCAATTTTTATTTTTGGGAAAAGAATGAAATGCAAAAACATTTATACGCTGTTTTCTATGCGTTGGATGTTAGTGCCGCTTTCTCCTTCTTAACCCCTATCTCCGGCGCTGTTGCCAACCGAGCCGCTGACGCAGCTAACGACGCCGCCCCCTTCCCCACTCCCTACGCTGCCGTCATCGCTACTGCCAACTCCGCCGCAGCCGCCGCCGAAGTCATCGCTGCCAACTCCGTTACCGATGCAGCCAATGCTGCCCACGCAGCCGATGCCGCTTGTACTTCCGCAACCAACAGTAGTTTTGATTTTAAACCAATTATTTTATCTGACTTAGAAAATATCAGGAACCAACAAAAGAATAGCCAGGCTAACCAAACGAATCTTTATGTAAAGATCTGGGATAATTTTCAAAAAGCGCTTGAAGCAGAGGGTTGTGGATACTGGGGCCGGTTGTATAAGAATATTTTTGATAACGGGTTTGAATTAGATCAAGAGGCCCTGGAGCGACGAATGAGTGTTCCCGAGGAAATCCGGGTGCAGGGTGCTGCTGCCGTTGCCAGGTACCTGGAAGAACTGGAAAAAGGGACTGAGCGGCTTAACGAAGCAAGAATTATTATCCTTGGCGACAAGGGCGCCGGCAAAACCTGCCTGGCCAGAAGGCTGGTTGATCCGGCGGCCACTATGACAGAAGAACGCGAGAGTACGGCAGGCGTTGATACCACGCTCTGGAAGCTGGAAAAAGAAAATATCAACGTGCATATCTGGGATTTTGCAGGGCATGTGGTCACGCATGCCGTGCACCAGTTCTTCCTTTCTGAACGGTGCCTCTACGTGATCGTGTACGACGGCCGCACGGAAGAGCGCAACAGGCTCGAATACTGGCTAAACCATATGAAAAACTATGGCGGGGATTCAAAAGCCATGGTCCTGGTTAACAAACGCGATGAGCATAGCGTGGATATCCCCATCAATTCCCTGAAAGAGGAGTATCCGATTGAAGGACTTTATACCTTTTCAATCAGGGATGATAAGAAGGAAATGCAAGATTTTCGTCAGCACGTGGTTGAATTCATCAGGAATAACACCTCCTGGAACACCCTCCTGATCCCGGCCAGTTATTACAAGGTAAAAAAGGAACTGGAGGATTATTTCACCCGGGGTGAAACGAAAAAGTGCACGGAACATATCACCAGGAAGGAGTTTGACATTATTGCCAGTGCCAATAATGTGGAAAATACCGAGGGCCTGTTAAAAGATCTGCATTCCCTGGGGGTAAGTTTATGGTACCGCGAAATGGTGGAGTTCGACACCCTGGTGCTGAATCCCGAATGGATTAGCCATGGCGTGTACAGGATCATCAACTGGGCCAGCGAAGAAAAAAAATATTCCTTGACGCTGCAGGATTTTGCAGCGGTGTTTAAGGAGGATGCAATACGTTATCCCGCTAACAAACACGGCTTCCTGTTCAAACTGATGATCCATTACGAACTAGCCTATGAAACGGATGGAGAAAGCAGGCTAATTATTCCCCATCTGCTGAAAGAAGACCGCCCTGCAGAGCTGCCTGATTTCCCCGTAGGAGATAGTCTGATGTTGCGGTACAAGGCCGAACAGCCGTTACCCCCGAATACCATCAGCCGTTTTATCGTGAGGCATAACAGGGAGATCAAAACAGCAGGAAAGGAATACCCGGTATGGCGTTATGGCGTAATACTCGAGAATGGCAAGGGGGCAATTGCCCTGGTACGGGAAGAAAACAGGACCATCAGCGTATCGGTAAAAGGGACAGGAAAAACAGCATATATCAGCACCCTGAGAGAAACGCTGAACGATATTTTCAGTTCCTATAAAAGCAAAAAACCGGTATTGCAGTACCGGATAGAACGGTTCGGGCCGATCCCGGATGAACTCGAAACAAGGAACCCATTGTGGTTGCCCGACAGCAAGATCTTCACCCATTCGGTCGACAAGGTACCGTATTATGATGACCAGGCCAGGCAGCCCATTGATTTGAGGTACACGGTGACAAATTACAACATTACAGCCCAGACGTTAATAAGCGGGCAGGGGAACCAGTTCCTCGATAAATCGGTTCACAACACCTTTAATTTCCAGGATTGCAGCATCAGCCTGCAGGGCAGCCTGAATGAACTGGCCCGGTCGGTCGCAAAGGCGGGAAACAGTGAGGATGCCCTTGAGCTGAAAACTGCCGCCGGGGCACTGGAAGAAGCTGAACAATGCAAAACCCCGGAAGAGGTTAAGAAAAAGGGGATCGCCGGCAGGTTAAAGCGGCTGGCAGAGGACCTCGGGGATGAAAAGTCTACACTGCATAAAACCGTTGAAGGGATAAAGCACGGCATCGGGATCGCCCAGGATATCGCCGGGGGGTATAACGACCTGGCGCAGTGGCTGGGATGGCCGCAGGTGCCCAGGCCGTTTCTGAAGAAGAAAGATAAAGATTGAGTTTTAGAGATTCCTTAAATCTGTTGTTAAATCCCGTTAGGGATTTTATATGGGTAGAGAAACAGGAAGTTATGCACTATTTCGTCCCGTACGGGACGAGAGGGCTCTCCGGACCTTCGGTTTCTACCCACATTTTGTGCCTACGGCACTGGGGAACCCAAAGACCATGATAAGAACTAACTGCTAAAACATCCGTATCATATTAATATACAATTTATTAATAACACATGACCAAGTTCCTTTTCATCGTTTTCATATGTACTTGTCTGTCATGCAGCCACCCCCTCCCGACCCGCGACTACGCGAGTACGGAGGCATCCACCGGCGGGTTCAATGAGTTTTTACTTCACCTCGACCGGGCAGGAACGTTGAAACTGACATTAACAACCACGGTACAGGAATCGCAGGACGAAACTGGCGAGATGTGGACTACCCGCACAATCACGGTCGCAGGAACCTGGCAAATGGCCAAGGGCAAAGTAGAATTTTCCTTGGACAAGTCAAAACACGCGATCGACAGCCTGTTTGTCAACACCGATTGGATCGATCTTGCTAAAAAACCTGTCTTGGTTTTCTCTGACAAGGCCGATACAGCATACATTTACGGGATCCCTTGTGTCCCTGCCGTTTCCAGCCAGCAATAGAAGATGGAGGAGCCCCGTCGACCTGAAGTGTCCCAGCATGAATTGCCACAGCCAGAATTGCCATAGTCTGGATTACCGCAGTCTTTTGTGTCACTTTATGATAAGCCTCAGCATGAATTGCCACGGCCTTCAGGCCGTGGTTCGGCAAAGCAATTTTCTTCCGCATATGCGATACCGGATGCATGGTTTGCCTATTTTTGCATCCTTAACAGATGAGAAGTGGTTTTTTGGAAAAATCCAGGAAGCTCCCTGCAATAAAAATGAAGAAAACCAGCCATTACCTGCTTATATACCTGACTATATTTACTTTCCTGGCCGTGTCGTGCTGCAATGAACATGACGAAAACTCGGGGTTGATCACCGGCGATTTTATCGTGGAAGGGTTCAGCAACGCTGATTTTTACTGCCTCAGCCTGCCCGATACTGCGTGCATCAGGGATTCGGCAGCCTACGCGAAGATTTTTAAGGTCACGGCCTCCTACAATGATTGTGCAAACATCCGGCTACCGGAAGTTGATTTTTCAAAATACTCGATCCTGATCAACCATAAATCGTCGGGCGGCAGGCACTTTTATCACCGCAGTGTAACCCTTGATGCGCGGAACAAAACCTATACTTACCTGATCACCACCGGGACATGCACCGAGTTTACCCATAATACGACCGAATCGTACAACATGGTGAAGGTGCCTGCCATCGGTAAGGATTACAAAGTCGTTTACAAATAGCTGCTGCCTGCCACCGGCGGTCTCATGATTGCTGATCGCGGGAACGAACCCTATGAACAAACCTTTCTGCCGCGGCCCGAACATCGTGATCGGCAATGATTTTATCAGGTTGAAAGAGACAGACACGAAGCTCACCTACGGCGAGCTCAGGTCGGTGAGCATCCGCAATGCCAGGGTACACCGGGCGGGACTCCTGTTCATTCTTGCCGGTGTGGCGGCGCTGGTACTCATTTTATGGTTGTTCCTATACGCTATCATAGGTTTGGGCAACGACACAGCCAACCCGGCAAGCCACGCGATTTTTTATCGGAAACACGGCATCTCCCTGGTGCTTTTTCTCTTTATCGGGGGACCAGTATTCATTGTCTCGAAAACCAGGAAATACTTTAAAAAGTACCCGATGCTGGTGATCAGATGGGGAAGCCGTGATTTCAGGATAAAAATTGCCGACCTGGATAAAAACGCGGATGAACTGAGGATGTTTTTTGATGGTAAAAAGACTCATTAAACACTGATATCCAGGATGATTTCCTGGCTGGGAGGAAGCTTATCCTGTCATTTTTGCCGGGAGGAACGTTAATCATCCTCATATTGTGGAGAATAATGCGTATATTTAAAATATATTGCCGAATTCCGGGGGCAGGTCACAAAACAGAAAAAACATGATTCAGAAAATTCTCGATAAATTCAACATCGCATCCCTGAACAAGATGCAACTCGCTGCCATTGAAGCCGCTGAGAAATCATCAGACATTGTTCTTCTATCTCCCACAGGGTCGGGAAAAACCCTGGCGTTCCTGTTGCCGTTGTTAAGCAGTTTATCGCCGGATACACCAGGCGTGCAGGCACTGATCCTGGTTCCCTCACGGGAACTGGCTTTGCAGATCGAACAGGTTTTCAAGCAGATGACCACCGGTTTCAAGGTGAACTGTTTTTACGGCGGACATGCAACCAAAACCGAAAGGAACAACCTGACCCACCCTGCCGCGGTAGTGATCGGCACTCCCGGCAGGATTGCGCACCATCTCCGGAACGGCAATTTCGAAACAGGAAGTATCCGCCTACTGGTGCTCGACGAATTCGACAAGGCGCTGGAATTTGGGTTCAGGGAAGAGATGTCGTTCATCATTTCGCAGCTGAAAAGGCTGAAGAAGCGCATCCTCACTTCGGCCACCAGCATGGAGGAGATCCCGGCCTTCACCGGGATTAAAAACCCCGTTGAACTGAATTTTCTGGAGAGCCGCTCGCCTGTAGCATCGGGGATTACGGTAAAATACCTGCGGTCGGATGACGCCGACAAGCTGAAGATCCTGTTTGCCCTGGTGTGCAAGCTGCAGAACAGGCCGGCGCTGGTGTTCTGCAACCACCGCGAGGCGGTTGAGCGGGTCAGCATTTTGTTGTCGGACAAAGGTCTTGTCCATGGCATTTTTCATGGGGGCATGGAACAGGAAGACCGCGAGCGCGCCCTGGTGAAATTCAGGAATGGCAGCCATCACATTCTGGTCACGACCGACCTGGCTTCCCGCGGGCTTGACATCCCCGAGATAGAAGCGGTGATCCATTACCAGCTTCCGACCACGCAGGATATCTTCACGCACCGCAACGGCCGCACCGCGCGCATGAATGCCGCCGGGACCTGCTATCTCCTGCTCGCTGTAAACGACCACATGCCACCCTTTATCAGGGAGACCCCTGAAGCCGAAACGCTGCCGGAGAAGAACAAAATGCCCCCGAAAGCGCCATGGCGCACCCTGTTCATCGGTGCAGGGAAGAAGGAAAAGATCAACAAAATGGATATTGTGGGCATGCTTTTGCAAAAAGGCAACCTCGCAAAAGAGGAACTGGGATTGGTGGAGGTGTCCGATCATGCATCTTACGCGGCGGTACGCGGTGATAAAATTGAAAAGGTTCTGGCCCTGATCAGGGATGAAAAGATCAAGAACAAGAAAGTCAGGATTGGCATTTCCGCCTGACCCCGTCAGGGTCCCCCACCCTGACGGGGTCCCCCACCCTGACGGGGTCCACCACCCTGACGGGGTCCACCACCCTGACGGGGTCCCCCACCCTGACGGGGTGGGGGGGAAGGAATTGCCCCGACCCAAAAAATATCCGTACTTTTGCACCTGAAATAACAACCATCATTATGATCGCGAAAAACGTAGAAAAAGCAATAAACGAACAGATCAAACGCGAGGAGCATTCTTCGCGGATCTACCTGGCCATGGCCTCCTGGGCCGAACGCAACGGCTACCCCGGCGCCGCAAACTGGCTCTATGTGCAAACAGAAGAGGAACGCATCCATATGCTCAAACTGGTCCATTACCTCAACGACCGCGGCGGAACCGCCGTCATCCCGGCGCTGGATGCACCGGATGCGAAGTTCAAATCGCTGCCCGAAGTATTCCAGCAGGTGCTCAAACACGAAGAGTACATCTCGGCATCGATCAACGACCTCTATGCCACCTGTACCAAGGAAAAGGATTATACTTCAGCCAACTACCTGCAATGGTACATCACCGAACAGATCGAGGAGGAGAGCACCGTGCGCAGCATTCTCGACCAGATCAAACTGGCCGGGTCGGACAAGGGCGGTTTGTTCATGATGGACAAGGAATTTTCGACCATGGCCACGGCCAAACGCGCAGCCCTTGCCTTAAGCGGCGGCGCTAACGCAATAACTTAACCAGCCGGTTGTACCAGCTTCGCCCGTACTTGCGGATCAATGCCCCTTCCAGGAACTGGTATAGGGGTATTTTTTCCTTGTGCCCCTTCAGCAGGGCCTTCTGGCAGATGGGCCACTTGTGGTAGTTGAGCAGGTCGTTGACCTGGGTTTCTTTGATCCTGATGGGATAGAGGTGGCAAGAGATGGGTTTGGCAAAGGGGATCTTTTTCTCCTGGAACGCTTTTTCAATGGCACACCTTGCAATGCCGTCGTCAAAATAAACATACACACATTCCTTTCCGTGAACCAACGGGGTGACAAATTTCCCGTCCGCGTCATAGTCGAACACCCCGAGCAATTCCACCTCCTCGATTCCCCCGGGTACCATGTATGGCTTGATCTCATCGATATAGTCTTCAAGCAGCGAGATCTCCTCCTCCCCGAGGGGTGCCCCGGCGTCTCCCTCCACGCAACAGGCACCCTTGCACTTCTCCAGGTCGCAGCAGAAGAAGGTTGACTTTATTTCGTCGGAAATGATCGTGTTATCTAAGCAAATCATATAAAATAATGCAAACAATGCAAACAATGCAAACAATGCAAACAATGCAAACAATGCAAACAATGCAAACAATGCAAACAATGCAGGCAATGCGGGGTTAAAAAAGTTATCAACAGGTGATTGACTTTCGGCGATTTTCCGGATTAAGCGGGAAAAAACCATGAAAGAAAATGCAATCAAAGATAGGAGTTTTGAACTGGCGGTGGAAATTGTTTTTGTATATCAATACCTGACCAGGGAAAAACATGAATATATCCTTTCAAAGCAGATATTAAGATCAGGCACTTCCGTTGGGGCAAATGTTGCGGAAGGGACCTCGGCACAATCAAAGAAGGAGTTTTGCAACCGGCTTTCCATCGCCTATAAAGAAGCCCGCGAAACTGAATATTGGCTGAAACTTTTATGTTCTGCAGGTTATCTTACCATGGAAAAAATCCTTCCGGTACTGGAAAAATGTGAAGAAGTAAACAAAATATTATTCACCATCCTGAAAACCGCCACCACCCCGCATTAATAAACAAACCAGCAAGAAAACCCTCCATTTCCATTCCATGAGCCATAAAATTACCTCCCGGTTTTCATTTTCCGAATATCCCTCCATGCCAGCATTGCCAGCATTGTCTGCATTGTTTTCATTACCTGCATTGTTTGCATTGCCTGCATTGTTTGCATTGTTTGCATTGCCTGCATTGCCTGCATTGCCTGCATTGTTTGCATTAATTCTTTCAAGACAGTCGGGAGATCATGGTCCCAGAGGGTTTGTAACGGCGCCAGAACCTGTACCTGGTAATGGAGGTATAGTAAAAAAGTTGCCTGATCCCGGGGATCCGCAGCAAATAATGGTAAATGCGATAGGAGATGACCATCACTGCAAAGGTTATGCCCCACCGAGTAATCGTCAGGAGGGTCTCCACCCAGCCGTTCCCCTCCGGGATAGTGATGAACCGGCTAACCAGTTGCCAGAACCACATCATGATCCAGATATTCAGCAGGCACATGATGCCGATGATGTACCCATGGGAGGTCTCAATGGCGCGTTTGGGGCAGCTGTTCATGCACCGCATGCAGCTTTCGCAACGGTATGACCAGAAGGGACGGTGATCAACTGTGATGATGGCCTTCACCGGGCAGCTGTTGATGCACAGGTCGCATTTGTCGCAGGCATCGGTGGCATAGAACGATTTTGCAAGGATGAACCGCCCCACAAAAAAGTATCCGATGCTCACCGGGGAGATCAGCAAATCCTGGATGATGTCGCGGAAAGCCGTGTAGACTTTTTTCCCGCTGAGGATCTTCCCGGCGAAGGTCACGGTGATGCGTTTGCAGTGCGCGTAGATCGACTCAACCACTTTCTCCTTCACCCCGGGGTGGAACGAGATCCAGTTCGAGGGCAGGTCGATGGAGCGCATTCCCACGATCCTGTAGCCCTTCAGGAGAAGCACGATCGCCGAAAGCCACAGGGCAATCCCGCTCAGGCCCGGCACAAACCATTTTGAGAGTTTCATCCCGGCACGGGTATTCATCAGGAAAGCCCGGTTCCCGCGGGAAAGGGGAAACCGAAAGATGAAGTACATCATAGCCGGCGGATAGTTGAACCCATGCGTGGGTGAAACAAAGCCTACCAGCGAACCGGGCGGCGGCGGTGCAATGTTTTTCCGGTCGGTTCCGGCAATGTCGATCATTTTGGCGGGGATGTCGCGTCCCGTTGCGGTTTCTGCAAACCAGTGAGCCACGTTGCGGGCATTGCCGGTGCCGGAGAAAAAATAGATCAGGAGCGGGGCGGCCATGATGTATAAGGCAGATGAGACATCGGATGTTTAAGGGAATAAAAATAGGAAAAAAATTTCAAACCCACAACCCGTTCCTATTCTTCCTGTGAAACGTGCCTGTTGAATTGTTTCCGAAACAAAACAAAAAACACTGCCACAAAGTTACCAAAATGGGAATTGTTTGATATCTTTGCACACAGGACAGGTTAATCATGGAAAGGATATTTGCAAAAAACACGCTGAGGAACTTCTGGGAAAGTCATCCTGATTCAGAACAGTATTTAAAGACCTGGCATGATACAGCGATGAATTCTGACTGGAAGAGCCCTGCCGACATTAAACGTTCCTATGCAAATGCAAGTATCCTCAAGGACAACAGGTAGGTTTTCAACATAAAAGGAAACTCATACCGGATGGTTGTTAAAATTAATTTCGTGAAGCAATGGATATTTATCAGGTTCATTGGCGATCATGCGATGTATGACAGGATTGACGCGAACACAATATAAACCAGCGAAAATGAAAATTCAGCCAATAAAAACGGAATCAGATTACCAACTTGGTTTAAAAAGACTTGAGGTAATATTTGATTCAGCAGCAGGTACAAGTGAAAGCGATGAGGCCGATCTGCTAGGATTAATGATCGATGAGTATGAAAAAAAACATTACCCGGTTGATGCCCCTGACCCCATTGAGGCAATTAAGATCAGGATGGAAGAGATGAAATTGAGACAGACGGACCTTGCAGATGTCCTCGGTGGTAAAAGCAGGGTTTCAGAGATTCTTAACCGCAAACGAAAACTCACACTTGAGATGATCCGGAAATTAACTGTACGGTTAAATCTGTCGCCAGAACTTTTAATTGCTGATTATCAATTGACAAGGCAGCACCATGGAAGCAGCGAGGTAGCGAAGTAGCGAGGTGGCGAAGGTGAAATATGGCCAGACCTGGTGGGGCGAACAATGGCTCAGGGCACTCACCAACATCGATTATGATAACCGGCTTCCCCGCGGGCGGGCATACGCAGGCAACGGTGCGGTGCTGGACGCGAAGATCGTCGGAAACGCGATCAACGCCAGGGTTCGGGGAAGCAGGCCCAGCCCCTACAAAATCTCCATTTCGGTTCCGCGTTTCACGTCGCAACAGAAGGAGCAGTTGTTATCGGCCATCAAAAAGGATCCATTTATCCTTTCAAGGCTGCTCAACCGGGAGCTGCCCGCAGAGCTGAACCGGCTGGCGCTTGATCTCGGAATCAAACTTTTCCCGTCGTCGTGGAAAGATTTTGCCATGGACTGTTCCTGTCCCGACTGGGCGGTTCCCTGCAAGCATCTCGCGGCAGTCATTTATGTGATATCCCGCGAAATCGACGCAAACCCCTTCCTGGTGCTTCAGCTGCACGGCCTCGACCTGGCTGACGAACTGAAGGATACGGAAACCGGGCTGGCGGATCATTTTGAAGAACAGATCCCGGAAGTTGAATCGATGATGGCCGAAAAAACGCCTGCAGCCGGCGACCTGCCAGATTTCAGCGGCGACAACCTGCCCGACTTTTCCAAAATCCCGGTAAACGGGAGTACCCTGCTGTCGTTGCTTCCGGCGAAGCCTTTATTTTACAACCGCGATTTCAGGGATGTACTCCAGCATGCGTACAAAACCCTGGAGAAAGGAATGCAAAGGCATACCCCGGCCGCTGCCCCCGGGCCGGATTCAACAAGGGAGCGGATCGGTTCATTCGACGATACGATGATCCTGCTGAGCCACGACCTGTCGGTTGATAACGTGTCCCTGATTGTCGAAGGAAATGATGACGCGGAACTGCGGATCCCGTTCGGTGATTTTGTAACCCTGCTCGAGTCCCTCGATCCGGTTGAACTGGCCAACTGCAACGATAATCTTCGCGGGATCTCGGTTCACCGGCAGTTCGCGGCTGCCCTTGCCCGGAACGGGGCCATCATGCCCCAGTTGCTGACCAACAGCACCGGCGCGGCGATGATCCGGTGGATTCCTGCGGTAAATGATCCGGAACTGCGCACGCTCACGGAAAAAGTAACAGCCTTTGCAGCCCCCGGAACCGTTTGGATTTGGACCGCGGGGCGCAGGAAAAAAGAAAAATACTTTCCGCTGAACCGCGATGAAAATTCGATGGCGCTCACTTCGCTGTTCCTTGGTTATTACATGAATTTATACAGCGGCACCCAAAAATTATCTGAAAAGGACGGGAACAAGGTCGCGGAGATGTTTTTCGGTCAAAAAGCGGCAACATTCACCGGACTCAGTGAAAAACAGGTCCCCAACACCATCCAGCTATGGCTGAAAAGGCTTCACCTGGGAAAAAAGCAATGGATGCCGCTGCTGCATGTGGAGGAACGGGATGGCTGGTTTTACATCGATTTCCTGGCGATCAACCGTGAAACCCCGCTGGAGGCGCCGGTTTCCATCCAGGCTGTACTGACAGGGGAAGAATTCGCACCCTTCAGGTATGAATTGCTCCGCGACCTGACCGGGCTGGCCGATATCCTGCCTGAAATCGGGTATTACCTGAAGATCTCCGGGAAACAATCGATCAGGTTCAGCAGCAATGAATTCGTGGCTGTTTTTACGCGCACCCTCCCGATGCTGCGGCTGCTGGGCATTGAAATGCTGATGCCAAAGGCGCTGGAAAAACTGCTTTCGCCCCGGCCCACCCTGAAAATCAGTACCGGAACAAAAGGAAAATCCTTGTCCTTCGTGAATCTTGACCAGTTGCTTGGCTTCGAATATCAGGTGGCCATCGGCGATGAAATGATATCCGTCGCCGAATTCCGGAAACTGGTCGGCCGCCTGTCGGGCATCGTGAAAATCAGGGACCAGTATGTGCTGATCACGAATGATCACCTTGAGAAGATGTTCGCCCAACTTGACAAACCCCCCGTCCTTTCGCCGCACGAGCTGTTAAAGTCGGCGCTGGCGGAGGAGTTCCATGGTGCGGCCGTTGAATTGTCGCCCGAGGTGCGGAAGCTGATTGCCGGGATGACCTCGGCACAAAAAGTCAGCCTTCCCGATGATCTTACCGCCACCCTGCGTCCCTACCAGCTTGCCGGCTACCGCTGGATGGTCCGCAACGCAGAGATCGGGTTTGGCAGCCTGATTGCCGATGACATGGGGCTGGGTAAAACCGTGCAGGTCATCGCGGCCATTTTAAAATTCAAACAGGAGGGACAACTTGAGAAAAACAAGGTGCTGGTGATCGTCCCGACAACCCTGCTGACCAACTGGCAGAAGGAGATTGAAAAGTTCGCCCCGGGCCTCCGGGCGGTAGTGTACCATGGTGCCGGAAGACAGTTGGAAACACACGATATTGACTTGGTCATCACCACCTATGGTATGATCAGGAGCGACCTGGCGAAATTCAAGGCCAGGGAGTGGCATGCCGTGGTGATTGATGAAGCGCAAAACATCAAGAATTCCGCCACCGACCAGACCCGGGCCGTAAAGGGGCTGAAAACCGCCATCCGCATCGCCATGAGCGGAACGCCGGTCGAGAACCGCCTGTCGGAATACCGGAGCATCATGGATTTTGTCAATCCCGGGTACCTTGGGTCGGAGAAAGCCTTTGAAACGGAATTTGCGACGCCCATCCAGGTGAACCACGACCAGGAGAAAGCGGCGCTCTTCCGCAAGATCACGGCGCCGTTCATTCTCCGGCGGTTGAAATCCGATAAAACAATCATTTCCGACCTGCCCGATAAAATTGAAAACAACCACTATTGCTCCCTGGGCACGGAGCAGGCAGCCCTGTATCAGAACGTGGTCGACACCGCGATTGCCGACATCGAACAACTCGATGGCATCGAGCGGCGCGGCATGGTGCTGAAGATGATCACGGCGCTGAAACAGATCTGCAACCATCCCGACAACTACCTGAAAAAGGGCGATGCCGATCCCGAAAAGTCGGGAAAATCGCGGATGCTGGTCGACCTGCTCGCGCAGATCCGCGAAGCCGGCGAGAAAACCCTCATCTTCACGCAGTACAGGGAGATGGGCGACATCCTGGTGAAGATGGTTGAAGCACAGTTCGGCGCTGCCCCCCTGTTCCTCCACGGCGGCATCCCGCGTGCGCAGCGTGACGCGCTGGTGGAAGAGTTTCAGCACCGCCGCAACAGGTGGATCTTCATCCTGTCGCTCAAGGCAGGCGGCACCGGGCTCAATCTCACGGCGGCCAGCCACGTGATCCATCACGACCTGTGGTGGAACCCGGCCGTGGAGGCGCAGGCCACCGACCGCGCTTACCGGATCGGCCAAACCGGCAATGTGATGGTAAACCGGCTGATCACCAGAGGCACCTTCGAGGAGAAGATCGACGATATGCTGAAAAGTAAAAAAAGCCTGGCAAACCTCACCGTGGCATCCGGCGAAAAATGGATAGGGGAGTTGTCGAACAGCGAGCTGAAGGAAATTTTCATGCTGGGATAAGGCGGTTTTATCCTGCCTTCCTGGTTTGCCTCAAAGATGGTATCTTTACAAAATCCAAATCATTTAACCCCGGTTATGAAAACTCCCGGTCTGAAATCAAAATCCGGCACACCCTGCCGCTCATCCCTGCCCGTGATCAGTTCCATCCTTTTATTACTTCTTGTGGTTGGCGGATGCCGCACCCTGAAGACAGAGCGGCCGCATGAGGAATACAAAACCGTTTCCTACGCGCCGAAGTATTCCTACATCAACATCCCGGTGATCACTGATGCGAAAACGCTGAAAAAGCTCATAAACCGCGAGCTCCCGACCGTCATCTACTCGGATACCAGTTTTGAGGACCACGACCGCGACAACCTGATGGTGCGGGCAACGAAGGGTGACAGCATCGCCATCGGCATCGAGGGCAACCAGGTCTCCTACCGGGTTCCGCTGAAAGTATGGCTCAGAAAGAGGATTACCGCGGGGCTGCTGGGCTACACCTATTCCACCACCGAAGATGCCACGGCCGAGGTGGCGCTGCGGTTCAAAACCACCGTGAGTCTGAACAAGGACTGGGGCATCAATACGGTGACCGTGGCCGACGGGTATGAGTGGATCCGCTCGCCGCAGCTGGTGGCCGGCCCGATCCAGGTCCCGCTGCCGTTCATTTCCGACCTGCTGATCAGGGCGAGCCTGCCGACGATCACCGCGGAAATCGACCAGGGGATCAAGGAATCGTTCAATCTGAAGTCGGTGATGACCGACGCGTGGATCAGGATGCAGAAACCGTTCCAGGTTTCAGCGGATTATTCGCTCTGGATGAAGCTGACGCCGGTGGAGTTCAGCTCGGTACCCATCCGGGCGACCGGTTCCACCATCAACCATTCGGTGGGGCTCAAGGCGATGGTCGAGCTGTTTTTCGGACCGGAACCCGGTTTCACGGTCAACCCGGCACTGCCCCCACTGAAGATCACGAGCGCCATCCCCGACAATTTCAACATCAATTTCTCGATGGATATTCCCTTTACGCAGATCAATGAAATGGCGAGGAAAATGTTCAACGGGTATGTGTTCACCTACCGGAACTATAAAATCACCGTCCTCGATATTGCTGTCTACGGACAGGGCGACAACCTGATCGTGGCGCTGGCCGTGGAAGGAAGCATCAAGGGCACGATTTATCTTTCCGGCGTTCCCGAGTTTAACCGCGAGAAGCTGACCATTGGCCTCACCAACCTCGATTTCCAGGTCTCCACCCGGAATGCCCTGGTAAAAACAGCCTCCTGGATGTTCCATTCGGGGCTGGTTCAGAAAATGTCGGAAAGCATGGTCTACTCCATCGGCGACCGCCTGCAGGATGCCCGGAAACAGCTGAATTCATACCTCGATCAAAACCAGTCGATGAGCTACTTCCGGATCCATGGCGACATCGACAAGCTCGATCCCGACCGGATCCTCATCGCCCCCGACGCGGTAAAGGCCTATTTCCAGTTTGAGGGGAAAATACGGGTCAACCTAAGTACGGATTAATGGACAGTTAATGAGGTAGCGAGGTAGCGAGGTAGCGAAACATTGCTGCTAGTCTTAAGGAAAAATAGATCAGACCTATCGCGGCATGCGAAACTTCAATATTCAATATTCGGTGTTCTGTTAAATGATAAAGTTAAGATAATTTTCCGGGGTGATCACTTCAAAACCTGATCCGGGATAATCTTCGGACCATCGCCGGGGAGGTTTGATGGTTTTCTTTCCCCATTTGAACTCGTAGCCGAATAATTTTCCATCGCGCTCCTCGATAAGGTCGATTTCCTGCTGATCATACGTTCGCCAGAAAAAAATGTTCGCATTCAGTTGTTTATAGGATCTGATTTTTAAACGCTCCATAAACATAAAGTTTTCCCACAACATCCCGGCATCATTGCGCATCGGCAGGGGGTTGAAATTAGAGATCAGCGCATTCCGGATGCCATTGTCATAAAAATAATACTTGCTCTTGCGGGTCACCTCACTCCTCAGATTTCCGCTGTAACCGCCGAGACTATACAAAACAAAAGCTTTCTCGAAAAGGTCGAGATACCGGGCCACGGTTTTATAATCAATATGAAGGTTGTTGGCCAGTTCTGACAACGACACCTGGTTGCCTACCTGGAATGCCAGCAGGCGAAGCAGGTCGAGCAAAAGCCTGGAACTCTTTACCCGGTCAAGTTCAAGTATATCCTTCAGCAAATAGGACCCAATGATTTCATTCAATATGGTTATTTTCTCCGTTTTATCTTCAGTGGTTGCAACTTCAGGGTAGCTTCCGAAGATCAGGAACGTCTCGAGGCCTTCGCGAAGATCAAATTTGTTGTATTCCGACAGAAGTTCCGATTGGGAAAATGGGAACAGTGTCCGGGTTAATTTCCGGCCAGTTAGTGGTTCGCCGATTTGTCCAAGCAAGGCAAATGACGAAGAACCGGTAATGAGCAGACGCAAATTTTCCATGTAATCGGTCAATATCTTCAATCCCTGGCCAATGTTTTTAATTTTCTGTGCTTCGTCAATTACAATCAGATCGAAACCTGAGGCAAATTCTTTTATCCGGTCAAAATTCCCGGACTCAAATAACGCCACGATACGGAGATTGTCGCCCGTTTCGAGACGGTACTTATACTTTGTTTCTTTAAGATAATGGTTCACAAGCGTGGTTTTGCCTGTCCGCCTTGGACCCAGGATGACAACCGCTTTACCCGGCTTAAGCGAATCATCTAAATTCTGAATGTATCTGGGAAGGTAATTTGTCATATTTTAAGGAGTTTGAATCCTCAAATTTAGCTAAATATCAGGAAAAATGCAAATAGTGAAACAGGGAAAAGCCTTTCATCATGATAGTTCTTTTTATTTCTCCAACTGATGTTAGAGAATCGGGGTTATTCGCCATTCCCAGGGTTGTCAATCACGCAAACACCTCACCGCAAACGCATTTCCCCTCGACGACGGGTACATCGACACGCTCGGGTTGTAGTCATTCAACCCCCTTGCAATGGCTCTGTTTGCCCCCGAAGCCGTAGATGTCCAGTACATCGCACCCGCATCCGGCCCGGATGTGAATGCCCAGGTGTTGTTCAGGTACAGAAATCCTTGCTGATAGGAATGAAATCCGTTAACAAGTAACGAGTCCTTGAGATATCCGCCTGCCTGGCCTGCACCAGGATAAAAATTGAGTAGTACGTTCCATTCGGCAGCAGATGGGATATGCCAGCCCGGAGGACAAAGCCCCTGTGAACCGGGAGAGGTTTGGTAGCGCATGAGTTCGTCCCATTGGTAGATTGACGATTTACGATTTACGATTGACGATTGAAGTGCGTAGTTTTCGGGGGTACAGTTATCAGACTGGGGGGTGAAATCTGGAATCTGAAATCCGAAATCCAAATTTGAGGCCATCCAGCATTGGGAACCGATTTGAACGGTCGGGTAGACTTTGTTATCCCGGATGTCAGTCAGGTTGTTTCCGCAGGAGAAAGACGGGTTGGGCAGGACCAGGATGGTTTTTGTTTTAGTCGCAAGGCAGGTATATACGTTCGAGTAACCATAGGTGATCGTTTTCAGCCCGTTTCCGGCAACAGAAGGTGTAAAAATCCCGGTGTTTACCCCGGGACCGCTGTACTGGCCACCCAGGGGCAATCCTCCATGCAGGCTGAACGGCTGGGCACCCAGGATGGTCACAGTGTCGAAACAACTGCTAAACGTAACATTCGGCGCTGCGCGTTCGCTCAGGAGAATTGAATTTGACATTGCCGGATTTCCCGTAACACAGTTAAGATTCGAATTCATTTCACAGGTAACCACGTCTCCATTCACTGCATTGTATGCATAGCTTGCATTGTTTGCATTGATTACATTGCTTGCATTCACCTTCCATTGATAAGTCGGGGAGAACCCTCCGTTGGTTGGCGCCGCGGTGATCGTGACGGTTGTTCCCGGGCAGAACGGGTTTGTCAGTGTTGAAATGGTAACTCCTGCTGGCAGGTTGGTGTTGACCGTCATCGTGATCGCATTCGACAGCGCGGGATTACCGGAGACACAACTTTCCGAAGAGGTCAATTCACAGGTCACAACATCTCCATTCACCGCATTGTATGCATAGCTTGCATTGGTTGCATTGATTACATTGCTTGCATTCACTTTCCATTGATAACCAGGGACCAGTCCGCCATGGTCAGGAGTTGCTGTAAATGTCACCTGGCTTCCTGCACAGAAAGGATTTGATGAAGCTGCGATCATGACGCTCACTGTAAGGATTGGGCTCGCAATCATGATTACAGGAGCGCTGGTTGCCGGATTGCCGGTGATGCAGTTGTCAGATGAGGTCAGTTCGCAGGTTACAACATCTCCATTTACTGGTATGAAAGCAAATGATGAACTGTTAGTGCCCGCAATGCCTCCATTTACCATCCACAAATAGGTCGGGAACAGGCCTCCATGGTTGGGAGTTGCTATAAAAGTTACCTGGCTTCCCGGGCAGAAAGGATTTGCCGAGGGGGTGATAGAAACGGCTACGGCAGGGTTTGGGGTGACGGTCATGGTGACCGGCGGACTCAGGGCCGGATTGCCAGTTACACAGTTATCTGAAGAGGTTAGCTGGCAGGTTAATACATCTCCGTTCAATGGAGTGTAGGTGTATGTTGAATTGGTAGCACCGACGATACTGGCCCCATTCACTTTCCATTGGTAACTGGGCAGTGATCCACCGTGGGTCGGATTGGCTGTAAAGGTGACCGTTGTTCCCGCACAGACAGTTGTCTGCGGAGTGGTAACCGTTATACTAACCGGCAGTGGCTGATCAACGGTCATGCAAATGGAGTTGGATAGTGCCGGATTCCCGGTCGGGCAGTTGATATCGGAGGTTAACAGACAGGTGACGCAATCACCGTTTACCGGATTATAGTTGAATATCTGGTTGTTCGATCCTGCAATTGCTCCGTTGACCTTCCATAAATAAACAGGACTGTTGCCAGGATTGGTCGGAAAGGCAGTGAAAGTGACGGGCACACCTGCACAGGTATGGGTAGCAGTTGAAGAAATCGTCAGACTTACGGGGTGAAGCTGATTTACTGTCATGCAGACCGGGTTGGAGGTGGCGGGGCTACCTGTCACGCAGTTGGCATTGGAGGTCACCTCCAGCGTAATGCAATCACCGTTCACCGGCGTATAGTTGAATGTTGCATTATTTGCATTGCTAGCATTGATTCCATTCACCTTCCATTGGTATCCCGGCGGACTTCCTGCATTGTTTGCATTGGAGGTAAAAGTTACCTGTTCCCCGGCACAAACAGTCATGCTGCTGGTCGTTATGGTGACGCTGACTGCAACCGGTGTTCCAATGGAGAGATGCACCGTATCCCGGCCGGTGCATCCGTTCGGTCCAGTCACATTTACCCGGTACAACCCTGGAGTGCCAGTTGTGTAGGTTTGCCCGCTACCGATGTTCATGATCATGGTGGTGAGGTCATCCCACTGGTATGTGCAGCCGATGCATGCTCCCGCATCAAATGTAGCCGTTTGCGGGGTGCAGATGGTCTGGTCGGGGCCGAGGGCGGGTTGTGGTGCAGGTAGGATGGTAATGGTTTGCCAGGTGGTATCGGTGCGGTTGTCGTTGTGCCGCACATAAAGCTCAACCGTGTAATTCCCTGCAGACGAATAGCTGTGGAAAGGGTTTGCAACCGTCGAAAAATTGGCTGATCCCGAAGACGGATCACCGAAATTCCACTGGATCGAATCAGGGGGCGGCCAGATGTCAGTTAAAAATTCAACGGCATCCTGCTGGCAATTTCCGTTAGAGTGCATATAAGCCTTATATTTTTGTAAGAACTGCGGCAATCCGTCATGGCAGAATGTGCCAGTGTAAAGGCTCACTGCATTAGACTGATAATTGCATCCGATTCCCCGAGTATTCGGATTATTGATAACACTCAGGGAGTCTTTGCCTGTAAAAGATTGGTAAATTTTACCATCAGGACCTATTTGCAAGGCGGCTGATCCCAGAAGAGTTGTTGTTGAAACCATTATTTGACTTTGCATGAAATGAGCCGAATCGGTCATGGCAAGATCATACTGATAAATAGCTCCAGCAAGATTATTGGGACCCGTAACGTACAATAGTTTGGAATTCGGTGAGAATTCTAAGTACCAAGGACTTTCAGGCACAGCTCCATTCACCGGACGAAAAGAGAATAAAGGAGTTAATTCCCCGGTAAGTGAATTAAAGTTCCCCAGTTCCACAACATTTAAAGGACTATCGGCACCAATTGCACAGAACTTTGTACCATCTTGTGATAATTTTATTCGTATCCCACCCAAGATACCAGGATTGGGTAAAAAACTTGGACTTAATACAGGTGATAAACTGATTCCCGACGAGGAGATCAGATAGGATGTATATTGATTACTACTAAACTGACGTGCAACGATCCACACATCCTTATTGTTGTGGTGACGCACGCCAAATGTCTCACCCTGTGCATCATCGGCACCGGTTACGGGAATATTTTTATACCCGGGAATTACTCCGCCAAGACCACCATTCAGGTTCATGTTGATCAAGGAATAATATAAACCAACAGTAATTACAGGAGTTCCATACGCTTTTACCGTGAAGATGTAGTATATACTGTCTTGTCCGGGTTCCTTGAAAGCAAACACACCTCCAAGCCCAAATAACAAGAATCCGTTCGACATCATCTGGTGATTGCGGTTGTAAATTGTATAGCCATCTGAATAAAAAAGCAATTGGCCCAGTGAATCAGAAATGCTAACAGTTGATGACATCGAGTTTAATACACTATTTGGCAACCCTGAAGGCGGAACCGTATTAAAATCAAGAGCCGCATGAAACCCGAAGTACCACTTATTCCATTCACCCTGGGAAAAACCCAATGATGGTCCATGGCAAAATGCCAGGACCAAAAGAATGAAAAACCATATGCCGGGTCGTTTGTTCACTTTTCTTTTTATAAACCATCTTTCATACACCTCACCCCAAAAGCATTTTGCCTGGATGACGGATACATCGACACACTCGGATTAAAAATATTCAACCCTCTTGATATGGCACGTTCTGTACCCGATGCCGTCGATGTCCAGTACATCGATCCTGCATCCAGTCCGGTTGTGAATGCCCAGGTGTTGTTCAGGTATAGAAATCCTTGTTGATATGAATGAAATCCGTTTACAAGTAAGGAATCCTTGAGATATCCTCCTGCCTGGCCAGCACCCGGGTAAAAATTGAGTAGAACATTCCATTCGGCAGCGGATGGGATATGCCAGCCCGGAGGACAAAGGCCTTGGGCGCCTGGTGAGGTTTGGTAGCGCATGAGCTCGTCCCACTGGTAGAAGGAATTACTAATTACGAATGACGAATGACTATATTTCTCATTCAGGCAGTTATCGGTTTGGGGTGTGAAATCTGAAATCTGAAATCCGAAATCCAAATTTGAAGCCATCCAGCATTGCGAACCTATTTGAACGGTCGGGTAAACTTTGTTATCCCGGATGTCGATCAGGTTGTTGCCGCAGGTGAAAGCCGGGTTGGGCAGGACCAGGATGGTTTTTGTTTTGGTTGCAAGGCAGGTATAAACATTGGCGTAACCATAGGTGATTGTTTTAAGCCCGGTTCCGGCAACGGAAGGGGTGAAAATCCCGGTGTTTACCCCGGGACCGCTGTATTGGCCACCCAGGGGCAATCCTCCGTGCAGGCTGAACGGCTGGGCACCCAGGATGGTTACCGTGTCGAAACAACTGGTAAACGTA
>CAIWMX010000016.1 GCA_903913885.1 uncultured Bacteroidales bacterium
TCTGTCTGCTGAGCTTATGCATAAAAACAATGCTCCGGTTTTCCTTTTGGGTGGAAGAGTTTACGAATTAAGCAATAAAGAGGGTTATCGTCAATTTTGGGCAATATATCACAGGCCGCCAAAAGCAGAATACCGCAACTACCTGCTTGAGCGGCGAGATAGTTTGATCCCATTGGATGAGCGCAGTTTTAAAGGTGCTTTCTACACACCACTTGCAGTGGTGGACAAAGCCTATGATAAACTCGCGGAAACATTGGGAGTAAACTGGCAAAACAATTATATTGTCTGGGATATGTGTTGCGGGGTTGGCAATCTGGAAGTTAAGCACAGCAACCCGCGCAACATCTATATGAGCACCTTGGATCAGGCCGATGTTGATGTAATGAAAGCCACTAAAACCTGTGTAGCGGCTCAGCGATTTCAGTACGATTATCTGAACGACGACATTACCGATGACGGAAAGATTGATTACAGCCTAACCAATAAAGTTCCTGAAGGATTGCGCAAAGCAATTGCAGAAGGGAAAAAGATTTTAGCGTTGATAAATCCCCCTTATGCTGCTGCAACGAATCGAGGCAATACTGCAATGGTTGGCGATGCAGAATATAAGAGCGGAGTTGCAAAAACCAGATTCGCTGCTACTGCAATGGGTGATTTCGGCAAGGGCAGCAATGAACTCTATGTGCAATTTGTAGCACGGATTGCAAACGAAATGCCCAACGCCACATTAGCAATGTTTAGCACCATGAAGTACATTAATGCGCCTACTCTTGCAATATTTCGCAAAGCATGGAATGCAACGTACATAGGCGGATTTGCCATACATAACCAAGCCTTCGATGGTTTGAGCGGTAAATTTCCTATTGGCTTTTTGGTTTGGAATACAAATCAAAAGATAAAGATAAATATCACAGAAATCCTAACTGAGGTCTTGGATAAAGAAGCAAAAGCCATTGGTGAAAAAACATTTTTTAATATTGCTAATAGTCAGTTCCTAAGCGAATGGATTGTCCGGCCCAAGACCAACAAAGTAGAAGTTATTCCGTTAAAAAATGCTATCACCCCAGCCACTGCGATAAAAGATTTACGAGGAACGAAATGGGCTGATGGTGCTATTGCTTGTATGGATTGTGCTGGGAATGACTTGCAACATGCTGAACAACATACTGTTATTTTTTCATCTGGATACGGTAGCGCAGGTGGTTTTATAATTACGGATATCAATCTATGGCAAGCGTCAGTTGTTTTTACCATTCGCCGCCTAATCAAACCAACATGGCTTAACGATCGCGATCAATTTTTACAACCGACCGCACTACTTTCAGACGAATTTAAAACTGATTGTTTGATTTGGATGCTTTTCAATCGTTGCAATCGAACCGCCAGTGCCGACGACCTTGAATGGAATGGCAAAAAATGGTCAATTGTTAATCATTTGTAACTATTCACCCCCTACAAATGTAGGGCATTAATTTGGGAGAGAGAATGCAAAGGATTCAGATTATTTTTAATCGCAGTATCAATTATCGATCGCAGGATTGCAAAAGATTCGGCGCCAGTGAAAGACTTGAACTGGCCGGATATTTTTTGTTTCACTTTGACATTGCGGATAGCTCGTTCTGAACCATTGTTATCTGGTGGGACTTGATGATAATACAAGAAAGTAAAGATATGTTTTCGATATTTAACTAACCGATTTTGAAGGCTAATTGCTAATGGATGTTTTTTCTGAATGGGTTCTTCAAGTAATTTGGTAAGGCGTTTTTCAAATTCCGTTCTTTGATTTAATGTTTTGTGATAATCCGCCGGGAGGAGTGTCTTTTTATATGCAATGGTTTCAACCAAAAGCTGTTTAAAGTCTGTTGCCCATTTAAGTTTGTAGCATTCGTTTATATGATTGAATTCGCGCAGTAAATGGGCCAAGCAGATTTGATGGGCAACAGCAGCAACTTTAAAGTAACATCTCCAGCAATCGTGTACAAGGACAGAAAATGCGAACCCATTGGGAAAATGTTGGTAAAGAGTTTGTGCACCTCTGTTGAGCGAAGCAATAATGAAGGTGAAAAGGTTTCCTTGCATCGTCCAAAACCAACCTTTCTTCCCGTTGATTTTCATTCCGGTTTCATCTCCGCCATTAACATCAGCCATTTTCACACGATTACGGATGAGTTCATAAGCGGGAATGGCTTTCTGGGCAACCCGATTAATTACCTTCACCAATGACCCTTCACTGATAGGCATATTAAACACATACCGGAACATTTCGGCCAGCCGATGAAAGGGTACAAACTGACGGGCACTCATGTAAGCGGCAAGGTTTTCAACGTTTTCTCCGTAGCTGATGCCGGGAGTTATGCCATCGGGGAAATCAGCAACCACCGTATTCCCACAGGTGCATGTTTTTTGAAATGCTTGATGTTCGACATAAATCGGCTGTATTACCGGAAGAATAACTTCCTGACGACGTTCAACCAACTCTGCATGAACAAGGCTTATATCACGACCACAACAGGTACAAAATTGAGGAATATGTTCAATAACCTCATCCGGTTTTTCAACCATTTCAAGTGTGGTTCCTTCATGGCCCGGCTGGCCTCCCGGTTTTTTACCACTGGGTTCCCTAAGGCTTCGTGTCTTTGGAATCCGGCTGTAATCATGGCTGGGAGGAATCGAACTATTGCGGCTGTTTTTGGGATTTTCATATCGGGAAAGACGTTCTTCAAGCGAAGATATTCTCACGATAAGAGTTTGAATAATTTCTTTGAATTGTTGGTTCTCCTTACGAAGTTCTTCGATTTCTTTGTCACGAGGATCTATCTTCTGAAATGGATTCACAACAATACTTTGATTTGTTGCAAAGTAACATCAGAAATAAATGAAAACAATAGTAAAATCAGCTATCTTACAAACAATCAATCAACCGGAAACGGTTAATATCGTTTAGATTTATAAACGAAATAGTAAAACAACCCTGAAAATTGTTAATAACCCTTGGATTTAAAAAAAAGGGGGTGAATAGTTACAAAATTAAATATTACGATCGTACACGGGTGACTTTCATCGGGAAATATCTTTTTTTACTTTTTCGCTACCTCGCTACCTTGCTACCTTAATTCAATAATCATTGCCGTCTTCCCCGGAATCACCAGGCTTGAAAGGTCCTTCACGCCACTCCCTGTTACCACGTCGATACCCGTTTTATATTTTTTAAGGATCTCGGAAAAACGTTTGGTTTCAACCGTTTTTGTCTCCTCGTTGTTGTTCATGACCACCATCACCGCCTCGCTGGCATTGTACCTGAAATATGTATAAATGCCTCCCGAAGGAATGAAATGGAGGAATTTGCCGGTGTGTATCACCTCTTTGGTTTTACGCCACTCCAGCAAGGTATGAAGGTAACCGTACATATCGTTCTGCTGGTCGGTGCGGCCCTGTGCGGTAAAGGCATTGCGTTCGTCGCCCGGCCAGCCGCCCGGGAAATCCCGGCGCTTGTTCCCGTCGCCCTGGTGGTCGCCCGAGGTCATCAGGATTTCTGTGCCGTAATATATTTCGGGAATCCCGCGGGTGGTCAGTATAAGGGCCATGGCCATTTTAAGTTTACGCACATCATTATTCTGGCTGTCGAGGTACCGGCTCACATCGTGGTTGTCGGCAAATACGACGATATTGCCGGGGTTGGGGTATGAAAAGTCCTGCGACAGGACGTCGTATATCCTCAGGATGCCGGTATTCCAGGATTCAGGTTCATTGAAAGCTTTATTGAGGGCGTCATAAAGCGGGAAATCGAACACCGACGGCAGCCACGAATTGTAGTGATCCCGGTTCAAAGCATCTTTTTGCCAGTAGGCCACCGAAGCGGGGAATCCCATCCAGCATTCGCCCACCATGTTGAAGGCGGGATATTCCACGGCGATCCGCTTGCCCCATTCGGCCGTCATCTCCTTGAAGGAGTATGGATGCGTATCCTGCCTGATGCCATCGAGACCGGCATATTCGATCCACCAGATAGTGTTCTCGATCAGGTAGTTTTTTAGGAAGGGGTTGTGCTGGTTCAGGTCGGGCATGGTGTTGTCGAACCAGCCGCCCACGAACTGGCTGCTGTCGGCGGCCGAGGCGTAGGGATCGGTGGAGGTGCCGGCCCTGTAGTTGGTCCGGGTGAATTCGGGCCACTGGTTGATCCAGTCGGGCGAGGGGAGATCGTTCATCCACCAGTGTCCGCTGCCGCAATGGTTCAGCACCATGTCCATTACCAGTTTCATGCCCCGCTGGTGGCTGGCGTCGGCAAGTTTCACATAATCCTCGTTGGTCCCGAACCTGGGATCGGTTTTGTAATAATCTCCGATGGAATAGCCGTGGTAAGAGTACTTCGACTGGTTGTTCACCAGCAGCGGGTTGATCCAGATGGTGGTCACGCCGAGCTCCCTGATGTAATCGAGGTGGTCGGCAATTCCTTTGATATCGCCGCCATGCCGGCCGTCGGGGTTCATCCGGTCAACAGGTTCGGCCGATCCTTCCACGTTGTCGTTTGTCGGATCGCCGTTCGCGAACCGGTCGGGCATCAGGAGGTACATCACGTCGGAGGAGGAAAAGCTTTTCCGCGCCGCCGACCCCTTTTTGCGGGCTTTCAGTTCA
>CAIWMX010000017.1 GCA_903913885.1 uncultured Bacteroidales bacterium
CCTACGGGTGTGTTCCTTTGGCTGTTTTCAGTTGGACTCTGGTGCTTGGCGGTACCAATCTATTTCTGGATAATAGTGGAGGTTCACGCCCTTTTTTAATTAATCAATCCGGTCAAATACGGGTTTCATTACGCTGCTTAAAACCAGAAATTGGGATGGAAAAATCTGCTAACACACCAAAAGCAGCGGCACTGCGTCAGAAGGCCGAAGAGTTACTGAAAAACAAACCGTCAAAACACGATTCTCAACTTTCAGAACTCGAAAATCATAAACTCATATTTGAGCTGGAGGTTCACCAGATTGAACTGGAATTGCAGAATGAAGAACTCCGCAATGCACAGGCTGTGGCAGACGCTGCGCATGACAAGTATCTCAGATTGTACGACCTGGCACCTTCCGGCTACTTTACACTATCGCGCAAAGGCGAAATTATTGAGTTAAACCTCGCCGGGGCGCTTTTGCTGGGTAACGATCGTTCACATTTATTAAACAAACATTTCCACTTTTTTATCTCCAAAGATACCCGAGATGTTTTCAAACGCTTTTTGGAGAAATCATTTAAAAACAATGCAAAGGAATCCTGCGAAGTAACCCTTACAACTTCCGGCAACCAGCCGGTGTATGTGCATCTTTCGGGTATTGCCACCGAAAGTGGGGGGCAATGCTTTGTAACTGCCATTGATATTACCGAACGCAGACAAGCAGAAACATTACTGAAAACAAGCGAAGAAAAATATCGCACAGACTTGATATTTCTGCAATCAATTCTGGAAAGCCCGATTTCTGTCGTAGTATTTTCACTCGATAAAAATTATAATTACACGAAATTTTCATTGTCTCACAAAGAGACCATGAAAAAGATATGGGGTATTGACATCCGGATTGGAATGAACATGGTTGATCTGATTCCCAACATGGAAGACCGTGAAAAGGCGAAGCATAATTTTGACCGGGCCTTAAAAGGGGATTTTTTCGTTGCTGAAGAGGAATATGGGGATAAGGAACTTTCCAGAATTTATTACGATGATTATTATAGTCCGGTAAGAGATGCCGAGGGAAACATTGTTGGTGTATCTGTTTTTATTCTTGATGTATCACAACGCAAGCAGGCAGAACTGAAAATTACAAAACTAAATGCAAACCTTGAAAAAACGGTTAATGACAGGACTGAACAGTTAAAAGAAGCTTTGACCAGGTTGGAAAAGATTGCCGACCGGGTGCCGGGCGTTGTTTACCAATTCCAATTGAACCCCGATGGCTCCTCCTGTTTCCCTTATGCCAGTGATGGCATTCAGGATATTTACCGGGTAAGCCCCGAAGAAATAGCCCATGATGCTTCAGCCGTATTTACCAGGCATCATCCGGACGATTTCGACGGCGTGGTTGCTTCCATTCAGACATCGGCAAAAAACAACACAATTTGGCAACACGAGTATCGGGTAAAGTTCGATGATGGCACTGTGCGTTGGTTATCGGGCAATGCCTTGCCGCAAGCCAATGAAGATGGCACGATACTATGGCATGGTTTTATTTCCGACATTACCGAGCGCAAACAGGCTGATGAGGACCTCG
>CAIWMX010000018.1 GCA_903913885.1 uncultured Bacteroidales bacterium
CCTCCTCGAAGTTGTATCGCCGCCGGTTCCTTCTCGTGATTGAAGCTTAAAATCACCAGTCTCCCAGTATTCATTCACTAATTACCTACATGAAAAACATTTTTGTATCAAATTTGAGTTTCAGGATCAACGATGAGGATCTGAAACAGGCGTTTTCTGACTATGGTGCCGTAACTTCAGCAAAAGTTATCAAAGACAATTTTTCAGGAAGATCAAGAGGATTTGGCTTCGTGGAAATGACCAATGACGAAGAGGCCGCCAAGGCCATTGAAGAATTAAACAATGCCGAATTCGACGGTAAAGTAATGACCGTTTCGGAAGCACGCCCCAAGACTGACCGCAAACCTGGTGGTTTCGGCGATTCACGCGGCGGTGGCGGACATAGCGACTCACGCGGTGGCGGCGGTGGTTATGGCGACAAATCGCGCGGTGGATTCAAAAAGAGGTTTTAATTAAAAAAACCGATTGCATTTTTTCTGGAATGCAGTATTATTCGTAGGTGCCTCCGGATTTTTTCATAATATTGTTTATGAAAAACCGGGCGCTTATGCGTAACGTCAACCTCACGCTTCTCTTTTACTTTTTACTGCTTCCCGGCGTTTTCTCCCAGCCGAAGCCCGATTACAACCATTCCTACGCTGTCGCCAGAGCAGCACCCGACTCGGTAGGGAAATCCCTGTTATCACTTTCCGGTTATTTTCATGCAAACCTTCATGGTTCACAGGAGCTTTTAAGGGCTTTCTATTTCTGGACGGCCAATGAAATTGTGTACGATGCCGAGAACATGTTTACCTTCAGTTCGGCCGATGACCCTGACAAAATAGTTGCCCGTACCCTGCAGGAACGCAAAGCCGTGTGCCAGGGCTATGCCGAACTCTTTCATGAACTGTGCGAACATGCCGGTATCGAAAGCTACATAGTGCTTGGGTATACCAGGCAAAACGGGCAAGTGGTCAACATAAACCACGCCTGGGTGGTAGCGCGGATCGATACAAACTGGTGCTTTTTCGACCCCACCTGGGGCAGCGGGTTTCTCAACAACGGCAAATTCACCCGGAAATTCACCAACGAATATTTCATGGTGAAGCCTGAAGTTTTCATCAAAAGCCACATGCCTTTCGACCCGCTGTGGCAGTGCCTGAACTACCCGCTGAATTCAAGGAACTTCATCCAGGGAACTTTTCCCGGCAAAGACACCAGTGTTTTTTTCTCTTTTCCCGACAGCATTGCAGCCTATGAGCAATTGCCAAAGGCCGGCAAATTTGAAGCGGCCCTGCGGCGCGTGGTGAAAAACGGGGTGATCAGCAATTCCACGTTTGAATACCAGCGATACCTGCAGCAGAATGTCGAGATTGAGGCGATCAACAGGCAGAATGAGATCCAGAACCAGCTGGTGAAACAATTCAACGAAGCAGTAAACCATTACAACCTCTCGTCGCTCCTGTTCAATGATTACATCGATTACTGGAACCACCAGTTCAAACCCGCACGTTCCGATGCCCGGATCAGGAAAATGATCGATACATGCAACTACCACCTCGGCCAAAGCAGGAAAATGCTTGAAACGATCAACTCTAAGGAGGAAACGCTTGCACAGAACATCCTGGTTCTGTTAAAGGCGGTAGGAGAAAACCAGAAACATGTTGATGAACAGAGCGCCTTCCTGAAGGAATATTTCACAACACCAAAGCCTTTTCGCGCGGCGATGTTCCGGAAACCGGTGAGCAGCGGGGGGGGAAGGAAGTAGGTGGACAGGTGGGCAGGTGGACAGGTGAACGGGTGAAGGGGTAAACGGGTGAACAGGTAAACGGGAAGGGTTGGCGGACAATAGTATTTAAAAACTTTTTAAAGATTTTTTTTATGAAAAGGAACCAGTACTTTATTATTCTTGCGGTTATTTTGGTTTTCAGCGGATCAATGCTCTACCTCGCCCACCGGGGGAAAAGTGCGCAGGGCCTTATGGTTGTCAGTCCGGCCTACCGCGAATATGTGCAGGCATTTACTTCGGGAATTGTCTCAACACATGCGGTGATCAAGGTAAGGCTGGCAAATGATTTTGGCGATACGGCATCGCTGAACAAGCCGGTAGGGACGCCGTTTTTTAAATTCACGCCGTCCATTGCCGGAAAGACCTACTGGACTGACAGCCGGACGCTTGAGTTCCGGCCCGACGAACAGCTTCCGCAAGACCGGTTGTTCACGGTCGAATTTGACCTGTCACGCCTGGTGACAGTTCCCGATTCCCTTAGAACAATGGCCTTCCAGTTCCGGACCATGGCGCAGGAAATAGAAGTGACGGTCGATAATCACAAAGCCTATGCCCATGCCGATCTGACACGGGAGCACCTCGACGGCACCCTCCGAACATCCGATGTGGCAGATCCTGTTCAGGTGGAGAAGGTTTTAACGGCAAAACAGGAGGGAAGGCTGCTCAAAGTTTTATGGACACACGACCTGAAAACCGGCCTCCACAGTTTCCGGGTTGATTCGGTGCGCAGGGGAACCAGCGCGGGGGAGGTGAAACTCGCATGGGACGGTTCACCGGTTGATTCGAAAACCGATGGCAGCCTGAAAATTGAAATCCCTGCATTGGGCGATTTTAAAGTTATATCCATACGCAACTTCCCCGATGAAGAACAGGCCATCCTGGTGCAGTTTTCCGACCCGTTAAAAACCGACCAGGTCCTCGACGGCCTCTTCAGGGTTGGGAAAATCACCAACCTGAGGTATGAGGCCGACGATAACCTGCTCTATATCTACCTCCGGGAATCGGAGGCGGTTAAAACCAGGGTAACGATCGAGCCTGCCGTTAAAAACATCAACCAGGTAGCGCTGGGAAGGAGAACCGAACAGGAAATCGCCACAGGTAACACCAAGCCAAAGGTGCGGTTTACTGGCGACGGCGTCATCATGCCGGGCACAAACGCCATGCTGCTTCCCTTTGAGGCGGTCAACCTGAATGCAGTTGACGTGAAGGTGATCCGGATCTTTGAAAAAAACATTCTCCAGTTCCTGCAGGTCAACGATCTGAACGGAAATAACGAACTCGCCAGGGTGGGCCGGTGCGTGCTGAAGAAAACAGTTCCGCTCACCGGGGTAGCCGATTATGGAAAATGGAACCGCTATTCCATCGATCTTTCAAAACTGATGAAGACGGAGCCGGGAGCGATCTACTCGGTAAGCCTTGGATTTAACAGAGGTTATTCCACCTATCCATGCAGCGAAAAGGATTCTGTGAAATCATCGGCCACAGGCATGATGACCATTGAAGATCCGGAAAAGGAAAATGAGAACGGACAGAACTGGCAGTATTACAGCACCTATTCCGACGATGAGGAGGACAATGGCAGCTGGGGGAATTATAACTGGCAGGAGCGGAATAATCCCTGCAAGCCATCCTATTATTACAACAGGGACATCACCCGGAATGTGCTGGCCTCCGACCTTGGCATCATAACCAAATGCGGAAGCGACGGGAATTTTCATGTTTATGTCACCGATATTGTTTCCACCAAGCCACTTTCGGGCGTTGATGTGGAGTTTTACAACTACCAGCTGCAGCGGCTGGGTAAAGCCACAACCGATGGCGAGGGCATGGCCATGGTTCCGGTCAGCAAACGGCCTTTTGCCCTTGTGGCACGGTCAGGCAAGCAAACCGGGTACCTGAAACTGGGCGAAGGAAATGCGCTCTCACTCAGCATGTTTGATGTAAGCGGCGAACCCGTTCAGCGCGGGATCAAGGGATTTATATATGGGGAACGGGGCGTGTGGCGGCCCGGGGACTCGGTATTCCTCACATTTATCCTTGAAGATAAGGCGCACCAGCTGCCCGAACACCACCCGGTAACCATGTCGCTCTACAACCCGGCCGGGCAGATGATCAACCGGCTGGTGAGAATGAACCCGGTAAACGGTTTTTACAACTTCAGCACGGCAACTTCGTATGATGCGCCCACGGGCAACTGGCTTGCCAAAGTGAATGTGGGCGGGGTGGAATTCCAGAAAACCCTGAAAATAGAAACAGTCAAACCCAACCGGTTAAAGATCGGGTTCGATTTCAAAACCGACATCCTGGTGAAAGACGAAGTGCCTGCCGCACTGCTCGAGGCTTCCTGGCTCACGGGCGCCACCGCACACAACCTCAAGGCCAAAGTGATGCTGACGCTGACGAAATCGGTTACGGCTTTTAAAAATTTCCCGGGATATGTTTTCGACAACCCCACCGCAGGATTTGCGGCAGAAAACATCACAATCTTCGACGGCAGGCTCGATGCCAATGGCCGGACCCTGGTCACGCCGAAGATCCATGTCACCAATATTGCCCCCGGGGCGCTCAAAGCCAGTTTTGAGACCATGGTCTTTGAAGATGGCGGTGATTTCAGCATCGACCGGTTTTCGATTCCCTATTATCCCTACCAAACCTATGCAGGCCTCAGCATTCCGGCATCCACAACCGGCGACCGGGTGCTGTATACCGGCAAGACCTACAACATCGATCTGCTGAATGTAAATGCAAAAGGGATTCCCGTTCCCTCGAACCGCCTCAAGGTGGAGGTTTACAAACTCGACTGGCGCTGGTGGTGGGACGATTCACAGGCCGGTTCCGCCGATTTCATCTCCACCTCCTACATCCGGCCGATTGATTCGGGAACGATAAGAACGGTGAATGGCCGCGCCACTTTCCCGTTCGAGGTGGGCTACGACAATTGGGGCCGCTACCTGATCAAAGTCACTGATAAAATGTCGGGCCATGCTGCCGGGAAAGTTGTCTATGTCGACTGGCCGGGCTATTTCCGCATGCCTGGCGGGGAGAAGCAGGCCGCTGCCATGCTCACGCTGACCGTCGCCAATAGCCAGTACCAGGTCGGGGAGAAGGTTAAACTGACCCTTCCCGCTTCGCCCGACGGGCGTGCGCTGGTCACCGTCGAAACCGGGTCGAAGATCCTGAAATCATGGTGGGTGCCTACCTCCAAAGGAAGTACCGATATTACTTTTGACGCCACGAGTGAAATGGCCCCGAACTGTTACGTCTATGTCACCCTCATACAACCGCATGCCCAGGTAAAAAATGACCTTCCGATCCGTCTCTATGGCGTGATCCCGGTGAAAGTCGAAGATCCCGGCACTCACCTTAAACCGGTGATCGCCATGCCCGACAAACTGGAACCCGGGAAGAATGTAACTATACATGTTAAGGAGACCTCAGGCCAGGCCATGACGTATACCGTGGCCATGGTGGATGACGGGCTGCTCGACCTTACCCGCTTTAAAACGCCTGATCCGTGGAGCGTTTTCTATGCCCGGGAAGCCCTGGGCGTGAAAACCTGGGATATGTTCGACCAGGTGATGGGGGCGTTCAGCGGCGAGCTGCAACGGATCCTGAGCATCGGCGGCGACCAGGAAGCTGTGAACAAGGGCGGTCTCAAGGCCAACCGCTTTAAGCCCATGGTTAAGTTTTTCGGTCCTTTCGAATTGAAAAAGGGCCAGACAGGCACCCATTCGTTTATCATGCCCGAATACATCGGCTCCGTGAGGGTGATGGTGGTGGCGGGACACGACGGCGCTTATGGCAGGGATGAAAAAACAGTGGCCGTGAAAAAGCCGCTGATGGTGCTGGGAACCCTGCCACGGGTGCTGGGACCCGGCGAATCGGTCACCCTGCCGGTGAGCGTGTTCACGATGGAAAAATCGATTAAAAATGTCAGGGTGGAGTTGATAACCAGCGATCTCTTCACGACCACGGGCGGAAATACCCGGCAACTTACGTTCAATGCGATCGGCGACCAGCTCGTTTCCTTCGATCTGCATGTTGCCCAGGCTACGGGGATTGGGAAAGTCCGCATTGTGGCCACCAGCGGGAATGAACGGTCGGAACATGCCATCGAAATCGCCGTTCGCAACCCGAACCTTCCCGTAACCAATGTTGTTGAAAAAGTGATTCAGCCCGGGAGCATGTGGACAACCGATTTCCAGGCCCCGGGCATCCCCGGTACCAACAAGGGCATGGTGGAACTTTCGGCCATTCCGCCGCTAAACCTTGACAGGCGTCTCGGGTATCTTATTCAATATCCTTACGGATGCATTGAGCAAACCGTTTCATCGGTTTTCCCCCAGCTTTACCTGGCCGGGCTCATGGATCTATCGGATGCAACGAAAAAAGAGACGGAACAAAACATCCGGGCGGGCGTCCAGCGGCTTAAATCATTCCAGGGTTCCAACGGGGGGCTGACCTACTGGCCCGGGTCATCCTATGCCGACGACTGGGGCACCAGTTATGCAGGCCACTTCCTGCTGGAGGCTGAGAAGAAGGGATTCACCCTGCCGGTTAACTTTTTAACAGCATGGAAGGAGTTTCAGCGGCAAAAAGCTGTTTCCTGGGGTGTGAATGCAGGTTACGGAAATGATGACCTTTCACAGGCATACCGGCTCTTTACGCTGGCACTGGCCAGGGCGCCTGAACTGGGCGCCATGAACAGACTGCTCGAGAAATCCGACCTGTCGGTTGCGGCAAAGTGGCGCCTGGCCGCTGCCTACGAATTATCAGGAAAGCATGAGGTTGCCTTGCGGTTGGTCGGCACCGCCTCCACGGCCATCAAACCGTATCGCGAACTCTGGTATTCGTATGGGTCCGACCTTCGCGACAAGGCCATGATCGTCGAGGCACTTTGCCTCCTGAACATGCGTACAAAAGCAGCCCCGCTGGTGAAGGAAATATCGGCTGCAATGGCTGGCGGGGAATGGTACAGCACCCAGGAAACCTCCTTTATCCTGATGGCGGTTGCTCAATTTTCGGGTAGTTCCGAAGGCAGCGGTATCCAGGCAACCCTGCGCCTCAATGCGCAGCAAACCGATGATCTTGAGTCAAAAAAATCCCTCCTTACCAGGAAAATCGATGTAATACCGGGGAAGAAGGGGATCTTACAGGTCGCCAACAAGGGAAAGAACATCCTCTTCGGCAGGCTCATCCTCACCGGGACCCCTGCAACAGGCGATACCACATCGGCTTCCAGCAGCCTGAAGATCTCCGTTATCTACAAATCGATGAAGGGCGATGTCATCAAACCGCAATCCCTTGAGCAGGGCGAAAGTTTCATGGCTGAGGTAAACGTGGTAAACCCCGGGCTCAGGGGCAAATACCAGCAGTTGGCCTTATCGCAGGTATTCCCTTCAGGCTGGGAGGTGATCAATGCCAGGAGCAGCGACCTGGCCCAGTCAACCACGGCGGCATCCGCATTCGACTACCAGGATGTGCGCGACGACAGGGTGAATACCTTCTTTGACCTCGTTGCCGGCCAGACCAAGACTTTTCGCGTGATGCTCATGGCAACCTACCCTGGCAGGTTCTACCTGCCGGCTACACGATGCGAAGCCATGTACGACAATTCGATCAGTGCCAGGGTTCCCGGGCGATGGGTGGAAGTAACCCGGGCGGCAAAATGAACAGCCTCCGAAGGTGGCTGGCATACCTGTTGCTGGCAATGACAGGGCTTCTTTTCTGGCTCTGGTTGCCACGGCCCCTGTTCGATGATCCGCTTTCGACCGTGCTGCTCGACAGGAAAGGGGAACTGCTTGGCGCTAAAATTTCACCCGATCAGCAATGGCGGTTCCCCGAATGCGATTCGGTTCCTGAAAAATTCAGGCAGGCCATCGTGTGCTATGAGGACCGTTATTTCTACCACCATCCCGGTTTTAATCCCGTGTCGCTGCTCAGGGCAGCCTGGCTCGACATTAAATACAGGAAAATCGTCAGCGGGGGAAGCACCATCAGCATGCAGGTGATCCGCCTGGCGAGGAAAAACAGGGAGCGGACTTTCTGGGAAAAGGGCAGGGAGATCCTGCTTTCCGTTCGCCTTGAGCTGACCCGGACAAAGAAGGATATTCTGCGGATTTATGCTTCGCATGCGCCATTCGGCGGAAATGTGGTAGGGCTGGATGCCGCTTCCTGGCGCTACTTCGGCGTCGACGCCCGGCACCTTTCCTGGGCCGGGGCTGCCACCCTGGCGGTGCTGCCAAACAGCCCGGGGCTGATCTATCCCGGCAGGAACCCCAGGTTTTTAAAAGCAAAACGTGACCGACTGCTGGATCTTCTTTTAAAGGAAAAGGTGATTGATGCAACGACCTGTGAACTGGCAAAGGGGGAACCCCTGCCCGGCAAGCCCTTCGCACTGCCCCAGTGGGCGCCGCACCTGCTCGGCCGTGCTGTAAGGGAAGGCAGCCGGGGAACGAAGGTTGCCACCACGGTTGACCTGGCACTTCAAAAACGGGTTGCCGAAATTCTCGACATGCACAGCACCCGGTTTAAAGCCAACGAAATCCATAATGCGGCAGCCCTGGTGCTGGATGTGAAAACCGGGAATGCGCTCGTTTACGCGGGGAATTTACCCCGGACAACCACGGCAGAACATGGCAATGATGTCGATCTCATCCTGGCGCCGCGCAGCACGGGCAGTATCCTTAAACCATTCCTGTATGCATCCATGCTGAACAGCGGATTGCTGCTGCCCAACACACTGGTTCCCGATATCCCGGTACAGATCGGCGGGTTTATCCCCGAAAATTACAACCTCACCTACGACGGCGCCGTTCCTGCAAAGCGGGCACTTTCTCGTTCGCTCAACATCCCGGCGGTAAAAATGCTCCAGACTTATGGTTACGACCAGTTCTACGCCCTGCTGCGGAAGATCGGCATGACGACCCTGACCTTCCCGGCCGACCACTACGGGTTGGCGCTGATCCTGGGAGGCGCAGAGGCCGACCTGTGGGACCTGGCAGGGATCTATGCCTCCATGGCCCGCACACTGACCCGGTTTACCGACAACGGATCAACCTATTCAAAGGCTGATTTTCATCCTCCTTCATACCAGGAAAAAGACGAGCCTGGAAACAACAGTCATGATGACCAGGCTTCCTGGTTCGACGCCGGCTCTGTCTGGCTCACCCTGGAGGCCATGGTGGAGGTGGCCCGCCCCGATGAGGAGTTTCAGTGGCAGCAATTCTCATCATCCGGTAACATAGCATGGAAAACCGGCACCAGTTTCGGCAACCGCGATGCCTGGTCGATCGGTGTCACCCCTGAATATGTGGTGGCCGTTTGGGTCGGGAATGCCTCCGGTGAGGGCAGGCCCGGCCTGACAGGCATCAGCATGGCCGCGCCGGTGCTGTTCGATATTTTCAAGGCCCTTCCGCCCACAACCTGGTTTAAAACACCCGCAACAGCCATGGTCAGGGTGCCGGTATGCCGTTACAGCGGATACCGCGCCACCACCCTGTGCGAGTTCACCGATTCGGTTTGGATACCCAAACAGGGTGTCAAAACAGGGCCCTGTCCGTTTCATCATCTTGTACACCTTGATCAAAGCGGGAAATGGCAGGTCAACTCCGATTGCGAATCGCCCGGCAACATGCAGCATGTTTCCTGGTTTGTATTGCCACCAGTGCAGGAATGGTATTTCAGGAACAAAAACCCCTTTTATAAAGTCCTTCCCCCATTCAGACCCGGCTGCGCCGGCGCCGGCGACCGCAACAACATGGATATCATCTACCCGAAAAACGGCAGCAAACTCTACGTTCCTGTTGATCTCGACGGGAAACCCGGCAGTACGGTCTTCAAGGTGGCCCATCGTAATGCTGCCATGAAGGTTTACTGGCACCTCGACGATCAGTTTATCGGGACCACGGTGCAGATCCACCAGATGGCGCTGTCGCCGGGTCATGGAAAGCACCGGATTACGCTGGTGGATGAGAACGGGGAGAACCTGGCGATATGGTTTGAGGTGATCAGCAAGTAGACTGTCTGGCGCCTAGTGGGAATTCACAATCCTGGCTGCCGTCACGGTCCTGGTAAAGAAGATGCCGCTGTACCTGTCGGCGGTGCCGGCAGGAAAGAGGAGCAGGTAGTTGTCATAATCAACCGCATCGGTATACTCGGATGGAGGGTTGTTCACCTCATGCAGGGCCAGGCCGCTGCCGGTATTGTTCAGCATGCCGCCCTTCTGGTAATAGTGGTTCAGCGAACAGATCATACCTTTAAGGCTCAATTCCGGGTCGTTGTTCAGGTAACAGGCAACCTTATTCTTACCCTTATAAGGCATAAGCATGTTGTGGATGTTTCCGCTCAGGG
Source organism: uncultured Bacteroidales bacterium (assembly GCA_903913885.1). Taxonomy (GTDB): domain Bacteria; phylum Bacteroidota; class Bacteroidia; order Bacteroidales; family FEN-979; genus CAIVAT01. The sequence continues at coordinate 10,121 of CAIWMX010000018.1, forward strand.
TGATCGTTTTCCATGACGGATGTTCCGCGATCTTTTCCCTGATTTTCAGGTACATCAGGCTGTCCCTGTCAGCCGGGTTTTTGCATTCCCCGCTGTTGACATCGAAAAAGAAGATGCGCACTGCCGGGTTCCCGGTCAGCGATGAGATTACCTCCGCCCAGGCATGCGATGCCCTGCCATCTGTCGACGCTTGGGTAAAAAAATCAGACGAACTGACGGTACTGTCGGCCGGGTTGTTAAGATATTGTGTCATCTGCCCGACGGGTATTTCCATCCCGACCATGACGCTGTCGCCCATGCCTGTCATAAGCCGGGCCAGGCCGGTAATAAGCTTTGCAGGTTCGTTTGTACCGTGCATTTCGCCTGCCATGATCACCCTGTAGCCCGACAGCGCACTGTAAACCTGCCTGTTCAGGGTTTCCGGCCTGTCTATTTTAATGGCATTGTTTTTAATCCGGGTTGCCGGATCCTGTGCTTTGGCTGCCAATATTGAAAGGGAAAAGGCCAGGATAAAGAGCCAATTTTTTTTCATTGTAGTTGAATTTTGTACCCGCATTGAAAATAATCACGCGGGAAGGTTTACGGAAGTTATTGTTTTCCGATCAGGTAACTGTATGGTTGCATGACCAGTTGCGTTGACAGTGTGATGGTTCCCCCGTTAATAACATCTGTCCACGAAGTGTTGGTTAACGGGAATGGTAACGCGAAGTTAATCGCGGAATTCCTGAGGTTTGAAAGCACCAGTACTTTTTCTCCTGCAACCTCTTTTGTAAAAGCGCAGATATCGGCACTGCCATATGTTGATAGCAGCCCCCGCCTTACAGCCGCGCTGTTTTTCCTGAACAGCAGGATTTTTTCATATTCTGCTGTAATCGCGGGATTCAGGGTCCAGTTGATTTTAGCCCCGGTAAAGGGGAAAACGATCCTGAAAGGTGTTCCAACCTCCTGCCCGTTGTACACCATCGGCACGCCTTTCATGCAGGCTGTCACGACAAACGCGGCCATGGAGCCGCTTTTTCCCCCGAACAGGTCAAGCGGCGTGCCGTCGGAACCATTCACGTCATGATTGGTCAGATACCGCACGACCTGCTGGCCATTGGTTGCGTTTGAGAACTCGATATTGTTCATGGTGCTGATCAGCATAACGGAGTTGTTGCTGTTGAATATGGTTTTCATAAGGCCATAATAACTGAACCCGAAATTGTAATCAAACCCGGCGGTAAAGTTGGCATCCCGCTTTCCTTCAGCCAGGAGTAGCAGCTTGTGCGTTGTAATGTTCCGGAGGGTATCGATGGCCTGTTTCCAGAAATCAACGGGAGGGCCGTCGGCATAATCGCACCGGAAGCCGTCGACGTTGGCCGTCAGGACCCAGTATTTCATGTTTTTGATCATTTCGAGGCGCATGGATGCGTTGGTGAAGTCAAGCTGCGCCACATCGTTCCATCCCATTCCCGGCGGGCTGACGATATGCCCCGAGCCATCCTGCAGGTACCATGACTTGTGACTGCTGATCCATGGGTTGTCCCATGCCGTGTGGTTCGCGATCCAGTCGAGGATGACGCCCATGTTCCGGTTGTGTGCGCCATCCACCACCGCCCGCAGATCCGACAGGGTGCCGAATTCGCTGTTCACCGCCCTGTAGTTTTTCACGCAATAGGGCGAGTTGACTGAGTTTACGGTTCCCACCGGATAAACCGGCATCAGATAAATAATATTCACACCCAGTGCTTTAATGGAATCAAGGCGTGCGATCACGCCCTGGAAATTGGCCTGAAGGCTGAATGCCCTCATGTTGACCTGGTAAATGGCCGCATCCTCCCGGTCGGGCATGTTGCCGAACGGCGTGCCATACTGCACAGGTATGGTATCCGTTACCGGCGGGATCACCGGTGGAATGACCGATGCTGACTGTTTCTTGCTGCATGAACCAAGGATGCAGGAAAAAGCGAAGATAAGGAGAAGTTTATTCAAGGTAGTTGAGTTTGTAACATTGCCAGGTTTGATGCCGTTCACCGGATTGCTGTTTTGATTTCATGGGTGCCGGTTTTCATTATCGTTATTTGTTTGTTCGTGACTATTTTTGTTAATAACGTTGTAAAATGCATTAAACAGAATTCCCATGGTGAGGAGGCAAATACAAAGAATTCCGATCATCGAGGCGGGTATCCACCATTCGTTTTTGTCATAGAGATCATGAAAAAATCTGTAACCGGTTAAAAAATTGTTTGGCAGGATGAGCGCTGGCAGCATTGAAAATATCCATTGAATCGCCAGTAAAAAGTTGGCAGTTTCCCTTGATCTGACCTTTTTCATGTACCTGAACAGGTATCCCCCGGTTATTTTATTGAACAGGAAGGCGATGGATACAAGCAGTATGACCAGTAAATAGAGAATCCACCGGGAGGCGTAGTAGAAAGAAAGGATGATCAACAGGGTCATCATGATCAATATATCAACGTTGTTTTTCCTGCATTTCCCTTCAGTGCAGATGAAGAATTTGAAAAGTTCCTAAAAAACAATAAAGTTACAAAAATTCCACTTCGAGAGCCTCAGTGGCTTGCATCGCTCCACGTCCCACGTCCTACGTCCCCACGTTTTTCCTACCTTTGTCATCCAAAACCACCAACCTATGATACTCGTAACCGGAGGTACCGGCCTGCTGGGCTCCCATCTGCTTTTTGACCTTCTGAAGGCAGGGAAAGAGGTCAGGGCCATCAAGCGTGCCAACAGCGACACAGCCATGGTTCGCAAAGTCTTTTCCTATTATGCCGGCAACCCGGATGAACTGGCAGCGAAGATCTACTGGGCGGATGCCGACCTGATGGACTTTGGCGCCATTGAAGACGCGATAGAAGGGGTCACGGAGATCTACCACTGCGGTGCCGTCGTGTCGTTTTACCCGAAGGATCACAAAGCCATGCTGAAGGTGAACATTGAAGGTACGGCCAACCTGGTGAACCAGGCCATTGAGAATAAAGTCGCGAAATTCTGCTATGTCAGCTCGGTAGCCACCCTTGGCAGGGCTGAAAACGACGAGGTTTCAACAGAAGAGACCTACTGGGTTCCGTCGAAGAAGAATTCGGTTTACGGGATCAGCAAATACGGAGCCGAGCGGGAAGTGTGGCGGGGCATGGAGGAGGGGCTGAACGCGGTGATCATCAACCCGTCGGTCATTCTTGGCCCCGGCTTCTGGCAAGATAATTCAGGGTTGTTCAGGTTGGTATACGAAGGCCTGAAGTATTACACGCGGGGCGTAAATGGCTACGTCGACGCCAGCGATATCACCAAAGCCATGATCAGCCTGATGGACAGGAATATCTTTGGGCAGCGCTATATTTGTTCGGCTGATAACGTATCGTACCAGGATTTTTTCACCCTCATTGCCAAATACCTTGGCAAACCCGCCCCCACAGTCAATGTGCCCCCCTCCATGACCTCCATGGCCTGGCGGGTGGAAGCGGTCCGGGCGTTCCTCACAGGCTCAAAACCTGAAGTCACGCGCGAAATGGCAACCACCACCTCGCAAATCTACACCTATTCCAGCGCCAAACTCTGTAAAACCCTTGACTTTACTTTCCGTCCCGTGGAGGAATCCATTCGGGAGATCTGCAACATTTACCTTTCTGAAAATAAATGAAAGCAATGCAAACAATGCAGACAATGCAGACAATGCAGGCAATGCAGGCAATGCAGGCAATGCAGGCAATGCAGGCAATGCAGGCAACGCATTAGATGCATCCCAGAGGTTTTTATACCTTACTGCCTCACCCCATGCCCCTTCTCCGCCCGGAGAGGGGGAGGTTGGTTGTTGAATGATTCCTGAGAAAGGTTCCAGGTTTTTCAGGAGTGGCAATTAAAAGAATGGAAAATTAATTTTTTCCCTAAAACCCCAGCAGTCTTCTCATTGTTTGCATTGTTTGCATTGTTTGCATTGTCTGCATTGTTTGCATTGTTAACATTGCCTGCATTCCTGCATTCATTTAACAAGGTTCCTGTAGTGAAAGTACCTGGCTACAATGTCATTCACAAAGCCTTCTGTTTTGTAGTCGATGGGATTTGAATCAACCGTGTCGGGTTTGACAATGGGATGTTTTTTTGAACGGCGCAACAGGTAATAGTCCACGTGGCCGTTCCACCGGTTCTTGTCTTTCCCGTATTTTGCTGCTTTTTCACGTGCGGCCATTACCCGCCCGATGCCCACGTTGTAACAGGCCAGTACAAAACAGATTCTGTCGACCGGGCTGATGATCTCGTCGGGAAGTTGTTTGTCAAGGTAATCGAGGTATTTTACCCCGCCTGCAATCTGCCGTTCGGGCGTTGCCTGTTCATTGATGCCGAATTTTGCCGCAGTTTCAGGCATCAGCTGCATCAGCCCGCTAGCGCTTTTTGCAGAGACCTGCCCCGCGCGGAAATTCGACTCCTGATAGATCAGCGACGCTACGAGCCGCCAGTCCCAGTTGATCTTCCTGCACTGCAGTCTGATGGCATCATCGTAAGGCGACAACTTGCTGCCGTATACAGAGAAGTAATCGCTGTTAAGAAAATTTGCGATCCGCTGGTTGTCGAAATAGTCGAGATAGGTCTGTTTCAGTTCCCCCGATTTTTTGAATTCCGAAAGCCATGCGTCCACCTCCATGCGCAACGAGTCAGATGCATGGCTTAACCCCCACGAATAGGAGAACAGGGGAAACGCCAGTACCGAAATGTCGAGGTTGGTGTAATAACGATGATAGACCATGGCCACATTTTCCTGGCAGATGGCAAAACGGATCGCGCCGGTTGACACTCGCCGGATAAGCTCTTCCTGGGTGATGTCGGAGACCTCTTTCAGGATGGCTTTCTTCCCGGTTTTTTTATAAAACGAATGGTACATCGAGGTGAGGAATGGGCTGGTGCGGACATAGACCGTATCGGCCGGAAACTCCTTCAGAGATTTAACAGCATTGACCTGGCCCTTTTTTGAATCGAATGTCTTTCGCTGAACCAGCACCAGCCGGGTTTCCATGAATGGCAGGGAGTATTGCACATAATCCCTGCCCTCGCGGGTAACGGGAAGGTTCAGGGCCATCAGGTCGGCTGCATGGTTGCCAAGGTAATAGTTCAGTTTGGAAATGTCGTTGCTGGCGATGATCCTGAGCGGAACGCCCAGGTAATCGGCAAACGACTCGAGCAGTTCAAGCTGGTATCCCATCGGCTCGCCCTTGTAGATAAAGTAATTAAGGGTGTTTTGGTCGGTAAGCGCAATGAGGTAGCCACGTTCCCTGATCCGGCGAAGTGCATCTTTCTTTTCTTCTTCCTTGTGAAACAGGCTCCGGGTGACAAAGAAAGCAATGGCAACTACCGCCAGGCCCAGGAGAATGGCCCTGAGGATAATGTATTTCCTGGATGTTTTTTTCAATATGTTGGGTTAAGCGACTTTGCGGTATCTCCGGATGGCAATGCTGATGATAACAACGGCATAGATCACCAGCGACCAGAAGTGATGGCTTATGTCGGCAAACGTGGACCCTTTCAGCAACACCATCCGCATGATTTTAATAAAATACATCACCGGATTCAGCCTGTCAAGGTTCTGGGCCCACTCAGGCATACTTTCGATTGCCGTGAACAGTCCGCTCATAAGGATAAAAACCACCATGAAAAAGAACGAAACCAGCATGGCCTGCTGCTGCGTGTTGGTGATGGTGGAAATAAGCAGGCCAAATGACAAAATTACAAAAAGATAGACAGAAGCCGACATGAAAATTAAACCAAGGCTTCCTTCCATCGGGATGTTGAACAATAGCTTGCCGACCGTTAGTCCGAAGGCAAGTTCAAAAAGGCCGATGATCCAGAACGGAATGAGTTTCCCGGCTATGAACTGGATCTTTTTTATCGGGGTTACGTTGATCTGCTCGATGGTACCGATCTCCTTCTCCCGCACGATGTTCATGCCCGAAAGAAGCAGCCCGATGATGGTAATGAGCAAAACCAGGATGCCCGGAACCATGTATGTTTTGTAGTTGAGTTTAGGGTTGTACCAGTAGCTGTAATCGGTCTGGATGTTCCTTAAACCGGCCATCTGGGCGGGATTGGCATTCTCCATCACCAGCTCGCGGTTGTAGTCAAAAAGGATCATGGTCGAATAGGCATTGACAAGCCCGGCCGTTTGCCCGTTGATGGCGTTGACCACAAACTGCACCTTCGCATGACTTTCCTTAACCAGTCTTTTTTCAAAACCGGCAGGAATCTGCAGGATCATGTCAACTTTTCCCTGTTTCATCTCATCCTCGGCTTCCCTGTATGAAAATGAGGTGCTCTGAACCTGGTAAAACGGCGATCCCTGGAATTTGCTGGTCAGCTTTCGGGAGGTACCCGAAAGATCGAGGTCTACCACCGAAATGCGGATATGCTTCATTTCAAAGGTGGCGGCATTGACCAGGATCACCAGCTGAACAATGGGCACCACAAAGATGATCGGCAGCATCGATTTGTTTCGGAATACCTGCAGGAACTCTTTCTGGATGATGTAGAGGATCGTTTTCATCAGGCGAGGCGAACGTTGAATTTTTTGATACTCAGGGTGAGGAACAGCGAGGTAAAGCCGGCCAGGATCAGCGTTTCGCGCCATACATATACTATTCCGTTCCCCTGGAGCATGATGCTCTTTATGATGGTGATGTAGTATTTCGGGGGCATGCAGTAACAAAGGATCTGCAGAATCCAGGGCATGTTTTCAACCGGGAAGATAAATCCGCTGAGCAGGATGGTGGGCAGCATAAGCACCACCAGGGAGATAAGCATGGCCACCTGCTGGCTGCTGGTCATGCTTGATATCAGGATGCCAAGGGAAAGGGCCATGGTGATGAAAAGGAAGCTTTCGAGCAGCAGCAGTGCTACGCTGCCGCGGATGGGAACGCCAAAAACCGCGTTGCCGAGCCCGAGGATGATGCAGGCGTCGACGAAGGAGAGAAACACATAGGGAAAAACTTTCCCGATGATGATCTGGGAAGGCCGCAGTGGTGAAACAAGCAATAATTCCATGGTCCCCAGCTCCTTTTCACGGGTGATAGACAGGGAGGTCATCAGGGCGGAGATCAGCATGAGCAGCATGGCCATAAGCCCCGGAACAAACATGTAAACCCCTTTTAATTCCCCGTTGTACATCATCCTTACCTCCGGGATGATCTGGGATGGAACCTGTTTGGCGTTCATCGAAACGAGGTAATTGGTGATGATCCCGGTGGCGTAATTCACCAGCATGTTGGCGGTGTTGGGATCGGATGCATCGCCGATAATCTGGATACGGGCAGTACCCGTTTTTTCAAGCTTCCCCGCAAAACCCGTCTCAAAGACCAGGGCCAGTTTGACCTCGCCCTGCCTGAAGACAGGTTCAATTTCTGAAACAGAGTTCAGGTTTTTTTCAAGGATAAAGTACCCGGAAGAGAGTATTTTGTCAGTAATTTTCCGGGTTGCCACATCCTTTGAAGGATCATAAATGGCAATTTTCGCATCCTTGATCTCGTTGGTGAGCACATAGCCAAACAGCAGCAACTGCACGGCAGGCATCCCGAACAGGATCAGCAGGGTGCGGTAGTCCCTGAAAATGTGGTAAAACTCCTTGACGACAAACCCCCTGAACCTTTTCATTTCATCTCCCTGTTTGTGATCCTGAAATAGAAAAACCGGGAAGCCGATATAAGCAGCGGCAAGCCCATGGTAACATAGAAATTATAAAGCCACTCCCTGTCGATTATATCAAACTTTCGCAACAGGACTCCGCCGGTAATCATGATGGACATCATCAGGTAACTCCGGAAATTGAAAAAAGAGAAGGCGCACGGGTTGGGGATGCTTAACCCCCTGATCCGGATGATGTGCTTCCTTGAAATTTTTGAGAACAACACCAGGTAAAACAGCCCCCCGAAAACCACGCCGCCAGCCAGCCGCCATCCCAGGTAATGTCCATGCTGCATCAGGTAACTCAGCCCCCGCCAGGTAAGGATCCCCCCGGCCGTAGTCCATGCCAAACCGGCAATAATCAGCAAATTTTGCTTACTCACCGAAGGCTTGTATTTTTCTAAAAACTCCATTTTAAATACTAAATTCAACGTCTAATATCTTCCACCACGTCCCCCTCTCCCTGGGGAGAGGGGGTGCAGGGGGTGAGGTGTTTTTGAGGCGAGGGGGACCCTCACCCCCTCGCCAGTTTAATGAAAACATCATTCATCGACGGTGCGCCGAACTGCAGTTTCAGGTTGTCGGGCGTATCCATGGCGGCAATGCGGCCGTCGACCATGATCGATACCCGGTCGCAGTATTCCGCTTCATCCATATAGTGGGTTGTCACAAAAACCGTGATCCCCCGGTGTGCCGCTTCATAGATCATGTCCCAGAACTGCCGGCGGGTGATCGGGTCAACACCGCCGGTGGGCTCGTCAAGGAATACAATTTTAGGATTATGAAGTATCGCGACCGAAAAGGCAAGTTTCTGCTTCCATCCCAACGGGATGTCCCTGATCAGCTTATTGCGCGAATTCTCAAATCCCAGCCGCTCCATCAGCGATTTTGAGCGGGCGTCGATCTCCTTTCTCGACAGGCCGTAAATTCCGCCGTAAAACCTGATGTTCTCAAACACGGTAAGGTCGTCATAAAGTGAAAACCGCTGGCTCATGTAACCGATGTTCCGTTTTACCTTTTCCCGCTGGGTATAGATATCGAACCCGGCAACAGAAAGTTCGCCGGAGGTAGGATAGGATAACCCGCACAGGATTTTAATGGTCGTAGTCTTACCGGCACCGTTGGCCCCCAGGAACCCGAAAATCTCCCCCCGCCTGACCGAAAAGGTAAGATGATCGTTGGCTGTAAATGAGCCAAACGATTTCACGAGGTCCTTTACGATGATGATGTTCTCAGGGTCGGTCATCTGTTCAGGTTAGGCGGTCATCAGTTCCATGAAGCAGTCTTCGATATTCGCTTCAATCGGGGTAATTTCAACCGATTGGTGGTTTTTTGCCTTTAACCAGGCAGCCAGGTCAGCCTGGTTTGCAGGACCTTTGAAGGCAACATGGGCCGATTGCCCGAAGGCATATACACTGTGTACACCCGGGTAATTCCTGAGCTCGCCGAGCAACTGGTATATGTCGCCGGCTTTCACCGAATACAGGGTCAGCGGGTAGTTCCTGATGACCTCCAAGGGTGTGCTGATGGACATGATCCTGCCGTTTTGCATCAGCGCAACGCGGTCGCACAGGCTGGCTTCATCCATGTATGGGGTCGACACCAGGATGGTGATCCCAGCTTCCTTCAGCCTTTTGAGCATCTCCCAGAACTCGAGCCGCGACACGGCATCCACGCCGGTGGTTGGCTCATCCAGGAAAAGGATCTCAGGCTTGTGGATCAAGGCGCACGAAAGCGCCAGTTTTTGTTTCATACCGCCCGAGAGTTTCCCTGCTTTCCTGTCTTTAAATGGTTCGATCTGCTGGTAAATATCCTTGATAAGGTCGTAGTTTTCGTGTACAGTCGTGCCAAAAATGGTGGCAAAGAAGTTTAGGTTTTCCTCGACTGTGAGGTCCTGGTAAAGCGAAAACCTCCCCGGCATATAGCCGCTCATATTCCTGATCCGTTTGTAGTCCTTCACCACGTCGCACCCTTCCACGGTGCAGGTCCCCCTGTCGGGCAGCAGCAGCGTGGTAAGAATCCTGAACAGGGTGGTTTTCCCGGCACCGTCGGGGCCGATAAAACCAAACAGTTCGCCCTTGCCGACGTGGAACGTTATGTCGTCAAGGGCAACTGTTTCGCTAAATCGTTTGGTCAGGTTATCAACCCGGACGGAAACAGGATGCATCGCTATTTTTGTGGAGGAGGAGTGGTCTTGGTCCAGTAGGTGTTTCGTCCGAGCAGCGAAAAGCCTACGTAACCGCGGACTTTCAGCTTGGTAGGGCTTTCGAACTCAATGTAGCATTTGTATGTTTTCCCGTTTTTAGGGTCATAGATGGTTCCACCCGACCACTCCTCTTTTCCGTCGAAGGAGAAATTCTTCATATTTACCATGCCGATCAGGGGGGCCGTTTTTAGTTTTGCGTCCGGGTTTTCTTTATCCGTGCGGGGCAAACCGCTTACTTTGTCGGTTGGCTCCTTGAGCCATACAAGCTTTCCGAAGTATTTCCCGTTCTCCTTGTAAAGCTGGATCTTGCCCGTGGCCTCCTCGTTCAGCCAGGTTCCGAGAATATCATCCGCCTTGTGAGCCTGGGCGTACGCTGCCATGCCCGACCATGCTGTCATGGTCAGCAATAATAAGAATGTGGTGATGGTTTTTTTCATGGTTTTTGGTTTTGGTTAATGTGATCTCAATTTTATCTCTCCCGGCATGCCGATCTTCAACGTGCCGTCATTCCTTACCCTGATCTTTACGGCATAAACGAGATTGACCCGTTCTTCCTTGGTTTGTATGGTTTTGGGCGTAAATTCAGCCGTTTGCGAGATCCAGCTGACAATGCCTTCTGTTTTTGAATTTGTCTGTTCATCCTTGTCGAACCGGACCTCCACGTTGTCGCCGGTTTTGACGAGCGGCAATTGCGCCCCGCTCACGTAAACGCGAAGCTGCATTTCACGCAGGTCGGCAATTTTGTACAACGGCTTGCCAAAGGTAGTAACCTCGTTGTTCTCTGCAAATTTTGTAAGCACGGTTCCTTTCACCGGGTTGACAATCCGGCCATTTTTTATTGATTCGCGGAACTGCGCGATCTGCTGCTCAGTGCTTTCCATCTGGTTGTCAATACCGGCAAACTGGGTTTTAATGGAAGCAACCTGCTTTTCGATCAGGCTGAGGCTTGAATTAATGTCATCGAGCTGCTTTTGCGTGGCAGCCCCATCTTTGAGTAAATTAATTACCCGTTTTTTTTCAACCAGGATGTTGTCGCGGTTCTGCTCCTGGATTGCGATCTGTGCCAGGAGGTCCTCTCTTCGCGAACCTGTTACCTCCTTCTGCCCGATGGTCTGAAGCTTTTTCAGGTGCAGGTCGGTGGTGTCGATAAAGCCAACCAGCTGGTTTGAATCAAGCAACTGCCCTTCCTCAATGCTGAACATCATGATTTTTCCATTGGCAAGAGAGGAAACCGTGATCTCGGTTGCTTCGAATGAACCATACGCGTCGGGTTTATCTTTGTTGTTGCTGCAGGAGGCTGCCAGAACAGCAAGGGGAAGGAAAATGGCAACTAACCGGTTTTTCATAGTATTGTGCATTTGTGGTTATCTGAAACGGGATCAAAGTTTGCCCAGCGTGAACAAATACGAAAGCTGCGCCCTGACCAGTTGAATTTTGTGTATTTCCCTGTTCAGTTGTGATAAGGTTTCTTCGTTCAGGCGTGAAATATAATCACTTGCCGTGATCACCCCGTTATCAAGCTGTGATGAGGCAGCCCGGGTAATTTTTGCGCGCAGGGCGATGATCTGGTCATCCTGCGACAGCAGTTCCGTCAATTTTAATACGTCGCCGATATCTTTTTGTGAACTGATCCTCAGGTTTTTTTCAAAGGTCTCCTGCTGCGTTTTAAGCAGGTCGTTCTGGATGGCAAGGATCTGTTTTTCATTTTTATTCTGGTTCCAGTTCCACGGGTTCCAGGTTAATTTTGCACCGACAACCCACCAGGGTTTGAACTCATCATCCAGCATGTTCAGGCCCGGCCGGCCATAACCCGCCTGGCCATAGGCGAAAATTTTCGGGTTCCACTTCGTGGTCACCATATTTTGCATCAGGGTGACTTTCGACCGCTGAATGTCGAACAGTTCATTTTCAAGGCGCTTATCCTCGAATGCCATTGCCGGCAGGGTCACCTTTGGGAGGACAAGTGCCGTGTTTTCAGGGACAGGGGCCGAGATCAGTTCGGAAAGCATCTGGCAGGACGCGCTCCGGTCCATGCGTGTTTCGGTAAGCTGCTGGTCGATCCTGACCATTTCAGCCTGGAGCAGCGACCCGTTCATCTCCAGCGATGCGCCGTTGAGGATGGCCGACTGCACCTCTTTGAATTTCACCTCGATGCGTTCACGGTTGCTTTTTAACAGGATCTCGTTCTGCCGGAGCAGGATAATGCTGAAGTAGATCTGGTTGACCCGTTCCTTGAGTTTGTAGAGCTCAATTTCCACCCCTTTCCGGTCGGCGCTGAGGTTCGATGCCTCAACCTGTTTCTGGTAATGGGTCACATGACCGTCGTAGATCATCTCGTTGAGGTCGAGGGTAAGCTTGTACCAGTCCTTGCTTAGCGTGGGCATGTTGAGTGCCGGCAATCCTTTCGGAAGGGAAATGGCCACCTTGGTTACATCCGATTGAAGGGAGGCGTTTCCGTTCACGTTGACCTGGGGCAGGTAGCTTTTATTCAGGTTCTGGATTTTCAGGGTGTTTGAATTATCCATCATGTCGAGCTGGCGGCGCAGCGGGTAATTCTTTTCTGCCTGGCGGTAGCAGTAATCCAGGGTGATCGAATCCTGTGCCTTGATCGTACAGGGCAGGAACAACGAAAAGAGTGCCGCCGGCAGCCACAAATGCCGGATGTTACTTGCTGTGATTCTGCTCATAGCCTTTTAAAGCATTTAAAATGAACTCAGGTACCGTTGTCTGCCGTTCCTGGTAAAATTGTCCCAACTGGTCATTTGAATAACCAAAGATAGTCATGATAAGTGGTTTGGCCAACACGGGAAAAACACAAAGCGAAAGGATGTTGATCAGGAGGTGGAAGGGTTCGATGTCAATATGAAGTTCTTCCCTCACCTGGTTGCGGAGCTGATCCATCAGTTTTTCCGGCGAGATCTTTTTCTTTGCCAGCATGCTTTTAATCTGTTCGGGTTTTTCATATAATCCATTCAGGACAAACAGCGGGAGGTATGAATTCTGCGACAGGAAGGTGATGTAAAAATTGAGGAAAAGTTCAATTTTTGACACGAAGGTGTTGTCCGACAATATGACTTCGTTCAGTTTGGCAAGAAGACGGCCGAAAGCGTCCTCAAAAACCGCGTTGAAAAGGGTGTCCTTATTCCGGTAATAATAGTGAACCAGTGACTTGTTCACCCCTGCTTCATTGGCGATCTCCTGCATGCGCGCACCATCAAAACCCTTGCTATGGAAGACTTTCTTAGCAGCTTCCAGGATCCGTTCTTCGGTGGTGGATTTATTTTTGTCCATATGGTTTAACCAATTGGTCAAAATTACAGCAAATTTTTTTCACGGCAATAGGAACACGCAAAATTTATTTAGGAATTTTTATTTTCTGGCCTGGTTTCAGCTTGGTGCTGGTTTTGATGTTGTTGGCGGCCTTAAGCTGGGCAACCGTAACGTCGTGCTTTTCGGCAATATCCCAGAGGTTGTCGCCTGGTTGGATGATATAGGTGGTAGATTTTGCAGCGCCCGCGGGGGTGGCTTTTCCTGTTTTTGGCGCAGGCTCGGGTTTGGCATTTTCGGTGGTGGGCGAAGCGGCTGAAACAACTTTCAGTTTCTGTCCGACAACGATCTTCTCACCCGGCAGGTTATTCCATTTTACCAGGTCGGCCGTAGTGCAATGGTATTTAGTGGCAATGATGAAGAGGTTCTCGCCCGCAATCACCACGTGAACTGTGTTTGCATGGGTTTCAGCATGTTCGGCATGTTCGGCAGTTTTTGAGGCGGAATTCACATTATGTGCCACAGGGGAAGTGACTTTTGCCGATGTATCCCTGGGTGCAGGGCTTGGAACATAGGTGGAAGTCGCTCCCTTTTCGCCCCGGTCCTTTGCTGACTTGGTATAGACCATGATTTTTTTATTCGGACGGAGCGAATTTTTCTTCAGGCTGTTCAGGGATTTTAGATCTCCCACAGTCATGTGGAATTTCTTCGCGACCGAGGCGACCGTTTCGCCGCTTTTTACCGTATAAAGCTCGGTTTCACGGTAGTTTGTGAATAACATCTTCTGCAGTGAATCCTGGGTTCTGCCACTCTTTGTTTCAAAGGCATACAAAGCACTTTCATTGTTGATGAAGTTCCCGATGTATTTTTTCCGCAGGCGCAGTTTGTAGGGGTTTTCGGGCGTGGCAGGAATGAACCAGTGTTTGAACGACGGATTTAAAAACTCTATTTCATCCATCGGGATGTTCAGCATTTCTGAGATCTGGTCGAATGCCAGCGGGCTGCGCACAGTCACGGTATCCACTTCATAATAGAGAATTCCCGGGTCGACAGGGAAGATCTTATGCTGGCTGGCATAGGTCATAACATAGCTGGCGGCGATGAATGCGGGGACGTAGGAGGCTGTTTCCCTGGGCAGGTACTTTTTTACAGCCCAGAAATCTTTAACACCTCCTGATCGGCGGATGGCCTTGTTCACATTCCCTGCGCCGGAGTTGTATGCGGCCAGGGCCAGCGACCAGCTGCCATAGATGTCGTAAAGGTCGCTCAGGTGTTCGCAGGCGGCAATGGTTGCTTTATACGGATCAAAGCGGTCGTCAACGTATGAACTAACTTTCAGCCCGTATCCCTTTCCGGTGCCGAACATGAACTGCCAGAGGCCTTTGGCCCCGGCGCGCGAATTGGCGGTAGGGTTGAGTGCCGATTCGATCACAGCAAGATACTTGAGTTCAAGCGGCATGTTGTACTTATCGAGCTGTTCTTCAAAAAGGGGGAAATAGATATGGGAAAGCCCGAGAATACGGGCGGTAAGCTTGCGTTTCCGTACGGCGTATAATTCAATGAATTTTTTGACTTCCGGGTTGTAAACAAACTCAAAGGGAGACTGGTCGTTCATGTGCGAAATGCGCGCATGGTAAACGGAATCGGAGAAAACGGGAACGTCGTTGTCGGTGTAAGTACTCCAGTTCTGATACTGGTTGGCATTGGGAAATTCAGCATCTTCAAAAATTTTAAGGCTGGCCAGGCTGTCGAGCATGCTAACCACCGGGTCGTCTTCGATTAAAACGCGTTTTCTGAAAAGGGAATCATGGCGAATAGTATCCTGTGCGGCAAAAGAAAATGGTATTATGGATAAAAACAAGATAATAATTTTGACCTTTCTTAACATCATGAAGATAACATTTTAGCTGATAATGAATTATAGAATAACTTCAGTTTTTCAGATTTATTTTAAAAATTTTCAACATGGATCGTGACTTCCATGTGGTCAAAGGCTTTTTTTATTTCTTCTTCTATCTGGTCGCAGATCTCATGAGCCTCCCTTACAGTCATATCCGGGTCGAGGTTCAGATGAAAATCAACATACTTGTAATTTCCCGCCTTTCGTGAACGCAGATTATGGAAGGCCATATCCGCCGTGCAGTTCTGCCTGATGATGCTGGCGATCCGCTCAGTTTCCCCGGCCGGCAACGACTGGTCAAGCAGCGGGGCATATGCATTTGAGAACAGGTTATACGACTCCTTCAGGATGAGCAAGGCGACCACGATGGCCACAACCGGGTCAATCCATTTGAACCCGGTAACCCACATCAGGAATAAGCCCGTGGCAACGCCAAACGAGGTGTAAACATCCGTTTTAAGGTGTAGGGCATCCGCTTCAAGTGCCACGGAATCCGTCTCCTTGGCCACGCGATACAATCTTCCGGAAACAAAGATATTGACAATTGCCGATATAAGCATCACCGCGAAGCCGTACCCGATCTTTTCGACAGGTAACGGGTCCATGATCTTTTTCACCGCTTCAAAGATGATCCAGAAGGCGGCAACGAAAATCAGCAGGGCTTCAACCACCCCGGAGATGTTCTCAAATTTTCCGTGGCCGTAAGGATGCGTTTCGTCGGCCGGGGTGTCGGAGATGCGAACTGAAAAAAAGGCAATGACCGAGGCAAGCAAGTCCATAAAGGAGTGAATGGCCTCGGAAATGATGCTTACCGAGTGGGAAAGCACCCCGGTAATAATTTTCAGAATGATGAGAAAGGTATTCGAAAAAATTGAAAGCCTGGCGACCTTGACTTTTTTATTCATCCGTAATTAAATTTTAGCAAATTTAATGATTTTGACAGAACACTGAAAATGTTAAATTTGTGTCATAAATTCCCCAGCGATGAAAAAGTTGTTTTTCCTTTTTTTCCCGGTTATTCTGGCAGTAACAGTGGCAAATGCCCAGGATAATTTACCGCTTAAGCGCCCGGCCCTGATGCATGAAATGACCCCGGATGAGCTGTTGCATAAGGCTGAAATCGGCAAGAACTTCGTTGAAACCGCTCCGCCGGCCGGCCCTATGAGGAATGTCGCTGAATTCGACAGGATGCAGGGTGCGCTTGTACGCTACCCGTTCGGGATTCCCCTCACGCTCATCAAGGAGATGGCTGCCGACGTCATGGTCACCACCATCGTTGCCTCCGTGGCACAGCAAACCACCGTCATAAGCCAATACCTGGCGGCAGGGGTTGATACCAGC
Source organism: uncultured Bacteroidales bacterium (assembly GCA_903913885.1). GTDB lineage: Bacteria > Bacteroidota > Bacteroidia > Bacteroidales > FEN-979 > CAIVAT01. Next base: position 26,494 of record CAIWMX010000018.1, read on the forward strand.
CATTGCAATTTTCTTATCGCACCCTCCGACAGTTACTGGACGCGCGATTACGGTCCCTGGTTCGAATCCGACAGCGCCAGCCAGGTGGGCATCATCGATTTTCCGTATAACAGGCCGCGGCCCCTCGATGATGAAATTCCAAAATTACTGGCTGCCATGCTCGGGATTTCGTGGTATGGGATGAATGTTACCACCACCGGGGGAAATTACATGACCGACGGGTTTGGCCTATCTTCATCCACCGACCTGGTATGGAATGAGAACCCGACCCAGACGCATGCGCAGATCGCCCAGAAACATGCCGACTATCTCGGAATTTCTAATTACCAGGTAGTTCCCGACCCGAACATCTCCACCACCATCGATCACATCGACTGCTGGGGAAAATTCCTGGCGCCCGACAAGATCCTGATCCGGAAGGTCCCCTCATCCAATTCATCCTATACAGCCCTTGAATCTGCAGCCAACTACTGGGCTTCACAGGTCTGTTCCTACGGCTACAATTACAAGGTATTCAGGGTGATGACCCCGTCGGACCAGCCCTACTCCAATTCGGTGATCCTGAACAACAAAGTGTTGGTTCCTTTCATGGGCAGCGCCTGGGACGACAGTGCCAAAGCGGCCTATGAGGCTGCCATGCCGGGGTATTCAATCAAAGGATTCATTGGGAATCCGTCAACGCCGTGGATTTCGACCGATGCGCTGCATTGCAGGGTGATGGGGATTGCCGACCTGGGCCTGCTCTATATCAAGCATGTTCCCATCGCGGCTTCACAACCCTGCGAGACCGATTACATCATCGATGCCGATATCCTGGCATCGAGCCATCAGCCTGTGAAATACGACTCCGTACTTGTTTTCTACAGTGTGAATAATGGAACATATAAAACCGCGCATATGTCGAATACCTCCGGAAGCCATTACAAAGGCGTGATCCCTAAACAGGTGGCGGGCAGCACGGTCAGGTATTATCTTTCGGCCGCCGACCAGTCGGGACGTCATGCCACGGCCCCCTTCATCGGCGCAGCCGACCCGTTCCAGTTCCATACGATCTATACCAACCTGGCACCGGTACCAGATACTCTTTGGTTTATCACGGTCAACGATTGCATGCTCGGAAAGATCACCCAACTCCATAATTACCTCAACTTTGCGCTAAGTCTCAATTATGTTCAGCAAACCGGGGTGCACTATCCCTGGTTTGTTGATTCCATGTCGGTGAGTTCACTGCCTCATGTGGTCAACCCGGGCGACAGTGTAGCTGTCAGGGTGAAAATGCACATCGTGGTTAAAAACCCTGCCAACCAGTTTGTTGTCGACAGCCTGCATTTTACCACCTCAGCCGGAACCTATCATGTGATCCTTATGATCAACCCGCAGTTGCTGAACGCCGTCGATCAAAAATCGCAACTGGCAGAAGCCGGGAACAACTACCCCAATCCGTTCAGCAATGAAACGGACATCCCGGTGGAAATAAGAGAACGAGGGCCGGTTACGCTGGAAATCACGGACACGCGGGGTGTGAAGATCCGCACCCTGTTATCGGCTGTGGTTGACCCAGGAAAGAGGATTTTAAGATGGGACGGCACTGACAGTTATGGCAACAAACTTCCCGGCGGACTTTACCTATACAGGCTGGTGACCGGGAACAGCGCTGAAACAAAAAGGATGGTACTTATCCGGTAATACGTTTTTCCGGCCGCATCTGGGGGAAGAAAAGCACATCCTGGATCGACTGTGAGTTGGTCATGATCATGGTGAGCCGGTCGATTCCGATGCCCAGCCCTGCAGTAGGAGGCATACCGAATTCGAGTGCGCGGAGGAAATCCTCGTCCAGCACCATCGATTCGTCATCTCCGCGTTTTCCAAGTTCAAGCTGCGACTCAAACCGCTCCCGCTGATCGATGGGGTCGTTGAGTTCAGAGAAGGAGTTGCACAATTCCTTCCCGTTGCAGATCGCTTCAAAACGCTCTACCAGCCCCTCTTTGCTGCGATGTTTTTTTGCAAGCGGCGACATCTCCACAGGGTAATCGGTGATAAAGGTTGGTTGGATCAGGTAGGGTTCGCATTTTTCACCAAAGATCTGGTCGATGATCTTGCCTTTGGCCATGGTCTTGTCGATCGGCACGTTGAGCGATTTGGCAATGGCTACGAGTTCCTCTTCGGGTTTTCCGTCGATGCAGATTCCGGTAAAATGCTCAATCACTTCGAACATGGTGAATCGTTTCCAGGGCCGCTTGAAATCGACCATGTTTTCGCCCACCCTCACCTGGGTAGTTCCATGAAGATCCATGGCAATCTTTTCAACCATTTCTTCAACAAGGTTCATCATCCAGTCGTAATCCTTGTAAGCTACGTAGAGCTCCATCTGGGTGAATTCGGGGTTATGGAAGCGGTCCATCCCTTCGTTCCTGAAATCCTTTGAAAATTCATAAACACCGTCATACCCGCCAACGATCAGTCTTTTCAGGTAGAGCTCATTCGCAATGCGGAGGTAAAGCACCATGTCAAGGGCATTGTGATGCGTCTTGAACGGCCTGGCTGCGGCGCCGCCATAGAGCGGCTGCAACACCGGGGTTTCCACTTCCAGGTATGACTTTGCATTCAGGTAACTGCGCATCGAATTGACCAGGATACTGCGTTTGATGAAAACGTCGCGGACTTCCGGGTTCACGATCATGTCGAGGTAACGCTGGCGGTACCGTTGTTCGGGATCGGTGAAGGCATCGAACACTGCGTCTTCCTTTTCCTTTACAATGGGCAGCGGGCGCAACGATTTGCACAGCAGCACGAGCGACTTTGCATGGATGGTGATCTCGCCCATCTGGGTGATGAACACGAACCCGGTGATACCAATGATGTCGCCGATATCGAGGAGCTTTTTAAATACGGTGTTGTAAAGGGTCTTGTCTTCTCCCGGGCAGATGTCGTCGCGCTTCACATAGAGCTGAATGCGGCCGCTTTCATCCTGGAGCTCAACAAACGATGCTGCTCCCATGATGCGCCGGCTCATGATGCGCCCGGCAATGCTGACATCCTGGTACAAGCTATTGTCAGCGGGAAAGTTTTCCTTTATCCCGGCTGCTTTAACGTTTACTTCAAAGGTATCGGGGGGGTAAGGGTTGATGCCAAGCCTTATCAGTTCATTCAGTGAATTTCTGCGTATGGTTTCCTGTTCTGTTAATCCTGTGCTCATATTGCCAAATTTTCGGCAAAGATACAGATTTAGGCCATAACATCGTGGAGGATATGATGCGACTGCAGCCCCATGAAGCCCGGGAGGTGCAGCCGGTAGTATAACAGGATCGTTTCAAGAAGCGTGTCCCGGGTTTCGGGCGGCACCAGACCTTCCTGCACGTGGTCGCACGCCTCAAGCATCGAATTAAACAACCTGCTGTTCTCCGGGCTGAGGTAGTGTTGGTGATCAGGGATCGAGGCCTGGAAAAACCCTTCACGGAGGTTGAAATAGGGGAGTTGGGCTGAATAGTTTGCCATGGGAAAAATTCCCAGGTAATGGCAGAACCGGAAAGCAAAGGTAAGGTGAAAGCTGGAAACCGTCTCCCGGGTTGCGTCGAGCTGAACGCATGAATTCCAGAGGAACTCAAACAAATCGGGGTTGGCTTCCTCCTCCCTGACGGTTTTATAAACCAACTCGTTGATAAAAAGTACCACGGAACTTTTTCGGATATCGAACGGGATTTCCAGGTAAGGATGTGCCAGGTGGATCTCCTTTACATGCTGAAGACTCTGCTTTTCCTTGTGATAAACCACGAGATCGAGCAACGTCATAGGCTGGAAGAGTGCGGGTTTTATTTTTGACCGGGCACTGCGGATTCCCTTGATAAGGTATGACTGAATGCCGAAAAGTTCGGTGTAGATCTTAACAATTACACTGGTTTCCGAATATTTGACAGAATGAAAAACAATGCCTTTTGTTGAATGAAGCATCAGTGGATGATGAGAATTTTCGTCACGACTTTCTCTGTGCCGGTGTCATTGGTTGCATATACCAGGTATACACCGGTATCAGCTTTTACGCCATGGAAATTTTTCCCGTTCCACACTGCCTGCCCGCCTTCTGCCCGGGTAGAATAGATCAAAACTCCGTTTACATCGGTAATCCTGACCTGTGCATTGGTGACCAGTCCCTTAACGGCGATGAATCCGTCAAAATCAGACTTGACGGGGTTGGGGAATGCAAACACATTTGAATTGGTATCGCCGCCTGGGGTTGCGGTGCTCCTGAAGGAGATCACGCCCTTGTCGGTGCCGAAAAACACATCGCCGGCCTGGTTCAGGGCTATGCATGTGATGCGGTCGGATAACAGGGGGCTGTTTTCGGCCGTGAAGTGGTATATCTGCGTGGTGCCATCTTCCGAAAAGAGGAATACCCCCCCGCGGTCGGTACCGATCCATTTCCGGTTGGCCCCGTCGACGGCAATGGCGGTCACGGTTTCATTTTCGAGAAGATACTGGACATTGAGTCCCTGGGTAACAAGGATCTGCTGGCAATCAAAATTCTGCCCGGTGAAAATATTTTCGGGGGTATAAAAAACTGCAACACCCTTATCAGTACCAATCCAGATCTCCCCCTTGTTGTCTTCGGCCATGGTGTAAACTGAAGTGCCGGGAATATTACCGCTTCCGACTGCCGAATTCAACAGTACAGACTGATCATCGGCAGGATTGTTGGGCGTGCCATTATCGGAAAATACGAGAATCGCGTTTGGATTTTGGTTTCCATAACGCATCTGGATCCAAACCTGCCCAATTTTATTGACAAGGACCTGTCCAAGGTCATTTTCATTGATGATCGGGATGGTGAACCCGGTCCAGATATCCCCTTTTTTCATCGAGAGGCACCGGTTGTTGTGGCAGGTTACAGCCCAGAGATTCCCGCTGCCGTCAAAAGTGATGCCGCCCACGCGGATATCGGCCGTATCGGAGGCGGTGTGATGGCCCAGTGTGCTGTTGCTTTCGGTGAACCTGCGGATCACCGAATCGTTGTACAATTCAAGGACGCCGCGCCCGAATGTTGCTGCGAATACATGTTTGTTGTCGGCGGGATCGATGGCAACGCTGACCACATCGTGGCTGCCAGCCATCACCGGGTTGTAGTAGCCGGAGATATTTTTCCAGTTGGTATTGTCGAAGTGATAGATCTGGGGAGAAATGTAGATCGGGCCGAAGGATGCATCCCGGCCGCCGGGAGCGATATAGAGGTCGTTGTCCCTGCAGGTCATGCTGAAAGCCAGTTCGGTAAGGGGACCACTCATGTTGTAAGGGGTTACCGTACTGGTTGCCGGGTTAAAGCTGGTCAGTCCCGAGTAGGTGTCGCCGACCCAGAACCACCCGTCCTGGTCGCTGATGGCATCTTGTGGGAAATTGGACCCGGGAACATTGTTGAATGCCGTCAGATCATTGGTGGTTACGGTTACCAGGTAATTGTACGATACCAGCAGGTGCGTGGCGTCCGATTCAAGGTGCATTACCGGGTTGTAGGCCCCGCGCAGCCACCGGCTCCATGCCCCGTCGGCAAAAATGCAGATCGTGTCGGAAGCGGCAGACCCCTTTTTCTTGTTGACAAAGACCTTGCCGCCAAAAAAGGTGATGGTGTTGTAAGTCGCTGCCGTATCAATCTGCGTATCCTTGTGCCATGAGGCGAAGTTGGCCAGGTTGGGGTCGTTGGCGTATGCCTTGTAGATCCCTTTCTCCGAGGCGGCAAACAATGAATCGTGTGAATCTTTCGTCAGCGCCAGTACGTTCACCTGGCTGCCGTTCTTACCGATGTAATAAGTGTCGCGGATCTCCTCTTTGCTGATGTCGAGCACCACGATCCCGAACCCGCACGACAGATAGGCGTCTTTCCCGATGAAATAGATATTGTTTATCGTTTTATTCCCAAGGATGGTTTTTCGCTTGATATCCGAGATGTTGATGATCGTGTTGTTCTTGATCAGGTCAATATTGGCATTGCTGTAAGCGATCACCAGGGTTTGATATTCCTTGTTATAGCTGATGGTGCTGATCCCGATATCCGACAGCCCGCTTATTTTCGTGATGCGGGTGAGGCTGTTGTCTTGCTTGTCGTAGTAAAAAACGGCAAAGGGCGTGGAGACGTAAATCCTGGTCCCTGCATCAGCCAGGGAGTTGCAAAGCGTATAGGGAAGTTCGTCCCTCCATTGGCCGATTGGGACTTGCTGGGCAAACAGCCTGTTAAATCCGGCAACAAACAGAAGACAAATGAAAATGTATCGGGTGGGTTTCATAGCGGTAGGATTTCCGGGATTACCAAAAATAACTTATAAATTACGGATTTATTGTGGAAACCCGGCAGTTTCAGACGATCATACCGGCTGCTACTGTTTCGTTCGAAGCTTCGTCAATAAGAATGATGCTCCCGGTAATGCGGTTGGTCGTGTAAGGGTCGCAGAACAACGGTTTGGTGGTTCGCAGTTGTACACGGGCGATGTCGTTCATTTTCACAACCGTAGCCCCGGTTATTTGTTCCAGCGTACTGATATTCAGCACGTAGTCGATATCCTGGATAAGACATTTCACATCCCGGGTGGTGTTTTTCAGAGCATATCTCCCGTGCAGTTGCATGGGTTTGGGGTTCATCCAGCAGATCATGGCACTGATGTCGCAGCTTTCAGCCGGAATGTCATCCACGCCCACGATCATATCCCCGCGGCTTAAATCTACGTCATCCTTCAGGGTGAGTGTGACTGACATCGGGGGATGGGCCTCCGTAAGCGGCCCGGTGAGGGTGTCAACGGAGGTGATCTCTGTTTCGATCCGCGATGGCAGTACCATCACCTTGTCGCCGGGGTGAAAAAACCCGCCTGCCACCCTTCCGGCATAGCCGCGGTAATCATGAAATTCATCGGATTCGGGTCGGATAACGTATTGCACCGGGAACCGGGGATGCACCAGGTCGTGGTCCTGGCTGATGGGGATGGTCTCCAGGTGATGCAGGAGGGTGCCTCCGGAATACCAGGGCATGTTGACCGAAGGTTTCACCACGTTGTCGCCGTGCAGGGCGCTGATGGGGATAAAGCGCATGTCCTGTTCAGGGAATACCTGATTGGCAAATAGCTGGAATTCGTCAAGGATCGACTGGTATATGTCCTGCCGGTATTCCATCAGGTCCATTTTGTTGATGCAAACAATGATATGAGGGATTCCCAGCAGGGATGCAAGGAAGGCATGACGGTGTGTTTGCTCGATCACCCCGTTGCGCGCGTCGATCAGCACGATGGCGGCATTGGCGGTGGAAGCGCCGGTTACCATGTTCCGGGTGTACTGTATATGCCCCGGCGTGTCGGCGATGATAAATTTACGCAGGGGGGTGGCAAAGTAACGGTAAGCCACATCAATGGTGATGCCCTGCTCTCTTTCGGCACGAAGTCCGTCGGTGAACAGGGCCAGATTAAGGTGTTCGCTGCCCTTTTGGATGCTCGCGCGCTTCACGGCGTCGAGCTGGTCTTCAAAAATGGATTTGCTGTCGTACAACAACCGGCCGATGAGGGTGCTCTTCCCGTCGTCAACGCTGCCTGCCGTGGTGAACCGCAGGAGCTCCATATCAAGATATGCTTTGCTGGAGAATGTCTGTTCCATTAAAAATACCCCTCTTTTTTCCGGTCTTCCATGGCTGCTTCTGAGCGTTTGTCATCATATCGGCCGCCACGTTCTGTAACACGGGTGGCGGCAATTTCCTGGATAATATCTTCGACACTGTCGGCAAACGAAAGCGTAAGTCCCGTGCAGGAGATGTCGCCTACCGTGCGGCAGCGCACGCGCCTGAATTCAATCTTTTCAGAGGGTTTCATCTCCATAAAGGGGGCTGCAGCCAGCCAAACTCCGTCGCGGTAAAACACATCCCGTTCATGGGTAAAATAGATGCTGGGCAGGTCGATATTTTCAGCAAGGATGTATTGCCACACATCCATTTCGGTCCAGTTGCTGATGGGGAAAACCCTGAAATGCTCGCCCATCCGCTTTTTCCCGTTGAACATATACCAGAGCTCCGGGCGCTGGTTTTTTGGATCCCACTGTCCGAACTCATCCCGGTGCGAAAAAAAACGTTCCTTGGCCCGGGCCTTTTCTTCGTCGCGGCGGGCACCGCCGATGGCAGCATCAAATTTATTCTGCTCGATGGCATCAAGCAACGTTACTGTTTGAAGGACATTGCGGCTGGCATTGATCCCTTTTTCTTCAACAGCCCTGCCTTTATCGATCGATTCCTGTACCGAGCCAACGAGCAGGCGGGCATTCACCGTTTCGGCCAGCCGATCCCTGAACTCAAGCGTTTCGGGGAAATTGTGCCCGGTGTCAATGTGAAGCAAGGGAAACGGGATCCTGGCCGGGTAAAATGCCTTTAGGGAAAGGTGAACCAGAACAATTGAATCCTTCCCGCCTGAAAAGAGGAGCACGGGGCGTTCAAATTGCGCGGCGACTTCCCTCAAGACGTAAATTGCTTCGGCTTCCAGCTCCTTGAGGTGAGTCAGTTTATTGTTGCCCATTTCTCTTTATTTCCTTAGGATTTGCCAAAGATCCGCTGTAAGAAGGTTTTATTTTTTTGTGACGATTCACGGTCGTCGGAATAATACCCGTATCCGTACCCGTGGCCGTAACCCGATCCGTAACCGTACCCGTAACCCGATCCGTAACCATACCCGTAGCCATACCCGTAACCGTAACCGTATGAGCTGCGGTTCAGTTTGACGTCGTTGATCAGGATGGCCAGGTTTGAAATGCCCCGGTGTTCCATGTCGCGGATAATGGATCCGAAGATCTTTTTATGCGTGTAGCCCTGCCGTACCAGCACCAGGTTGGCATCGGCATGTTTCATCAGAAGGAACGCGTCGGTGACCAGTCCGACCGGGGGCGTATCGATGATGATATAGTCGTAAATCTCTTTCAGTTTGGTGAACATTTCCGAACACCGGTCGGATGCGATCAGTTCGGCCGGGTTGGGAGGGATCGGTCCCGACATGATGATGTCGAGGTTGTCGATGCCCGAGAATTGGATAATGTCTTCCAGTTTGCTCTTGCCGATGATGTAGGAGGTGATCCCCTCGTTGTTGGTGAGACCAAAATCCTGATAAATTTTAGGTTTCCTCAGGTCAAAGCCCATGAGCAGCGTTTTCTTGCCATACAGTGCATAGATGGAGGCCATGTTGATGGAGACGAAGGTTTTACCAGCGCTCACCATATCGGCGGTGACCAGGACGGTTTGTTTTTCCTTGCCTTGCAGCAGGTAGTTGATGTTGGTTCTGACCGAACGGAACGACTCGGCAATGGTTGATTTGGGGGAGTCGATCACCACTACGGTACTTGGCTTGTCGCTGTGGATAACATGCCCGAGGATCGGGAGTTTGGTCAGTTTCTCAACATCTTCGCGCTCCATGATCTTATCGTTGAAATAGTCCTTCCCGAGGATATAAATGATCGGAAGAATGATCCCAAGAATCAGGGCGATGACGTAGTTCAGCGTTTTCTTGGGGAATACCGGGGCAACGCCTACGCCGGAAGCTTCATCCACGACCTCGTTGTCGGAAAGATTGGCTGCCAGGGTGATCTGGGCTTCCGACCGTTTTTGGAGAAGATAAGTATAAATGGCGTCGGTGAGTTTGAACTTGCGTTCAATCCCGAACAGCACCCGCTGAGTTTCAGGAAGGACACTGATGCGGGTATTGATGACGGCGACACGGCTGTTCACCTCCTTCAGGGCAATATCGTTCGAGTTGATAGCACTCTTTACATTCTCATAAAGGGCATTCTTGGTGGTGGCAATCTGCAGGTCAATGGCCATCAGGCTGGGATTCTTCGATTTCGAGTACTGCGAAGTCTCCGTGCGCTTCATGTACAGAGCCGTTAACTGCATGGTCAGGTCATTCAGTACGGTATTGTCGATTCCCATGGATGCCGGCACGATCAGTTCATCGAGCTTCTGGTTCTTTTCGATATACTCCTTCATGTTCTGCAGGTATTTTGATTTTACCAGCAGGATCGCCTTTTCATCCTGGAGCTGCATCATTTTTTCAAAAACCGATTTGGCTTCGTCATCCAGGTTCATGATTTCCTTGTTCGTTCTGAACACCATCAGGGCCTTCTCGGATGCATTGAGAGAATCGGTAATGCCCTGCAGCTCATTGTCGATGAAGGAGATGGTGCGGATGGCTACCGTATTTTTCTTTTCCAGCCCCTTGGCGAGGTACTCTTTGGTGAGGGTATTCAGGAAGTCGACCATTTTGTCAACATTTCCTCCCTTGAGCTTGATTTCAACAATGGAGGCCTCCTTGTTAATCGGTTCAATGTTAAACGATTTAAATTCCGACACCAGGGCATTGTAGTTGTTGAAGATGAATGAAAAGGACCGTTTTGGATCTCTTTTTTCGTTGAAGTTGTCGGTCAGAACCACTTTGAATTTAAACTGTTTGGTCTGGATGTCCTGCCCGTAGGAGAACGTTTCATCCAGCGAAACATTCTCAACACGGCCATCTATGGTCTTCTTCTTCGAATAGTTGTAGAACTTGATTGCCTCGTCATTGGTTTCAAGCCTGAAATTATTTTTCGAAAGGAGGATGATCTTGAACCACAGGTTCACGGGCTGGGGATAGGCGGTATCGAGAATTACCTTGAATGGGCTGTCGTGATAAAGTTCCTTTGTTACAAAATTGTCTTCAACGGTATAGGAAACCTCGAAGCCGATTTTTGTGACAGCGCGGTAGGAGAGGGTGTACGACGACAAAACCCCGATCTCATTTTGCAGGTTCTGCATGCTGTTGAGCATCCCCATCCCAAGCAGATCCTGGGGATTCAGTTTATTTTCCGATTTGTCCTTGACCAGGATGGTGGTCTTAACCTCGTAAATGGAGTTGGTGTATTTGTTGAAGATAAATGCAATGATGAGGGCAATAAATATGGTAACCGCAAAGAAATACCAATACCGGTAAAACTTGAAAAGGATAATCTTGTAATCAACCGGTTGCTCTTGTTTGTTGTAATCCTGAATGTTCTCGTTCACGGGAAAAAGTATTTTTACAATTTGAAGTAATTGATCAGTAGCAGGGTCGTGGTGACCGATGAAAGAATAATGGCCCAGGGGAAGGTCGAGCCCAGTCCCCATCGCTTATATCCCAATGGGGCAACATAAATAATATCGTTTGGCTGCAGGTAATAATATTCTGAATTGAGGAGCTTGTCGCTGGTAAGATCAAGGTAGTGAACCTGTGAACCTCCTTTTGACTGCCGGATAAGCGCCACCTTGTTGCGGTTTGCAAATTCCCCCATGTCGCCGGCCATGGAAACGGCTTCGAAGATGTTGATATCATCCTTGTAGATGGTAAACTCCCCGGGCCTGATGACTTCTCCCACAACGGTTACCCTGAAATTCACCATTTTAACGACCACGGTGATCTCTTTCAGGTATTCGCTGATCAGTTGCTGCAGGATGGTTTTGATCTGCTCTACGGTAAGATCCCGTACATAAACTTTCCCGACAATGGGAAAGTCGATGTTGCCATCGCTGCTTACACTGTAGCTGTTCAGATATATGGAGGCGTCGTTGGCGTAATCATTGAAGGAACTTGTACCGGATTGCTTGTTGAAGAAACTGAACGCTTTTTCATCCAGGGCAAAAACACGGACATACAGGTTGTCTTTCGACTGGACCTTGTAATCGACATTGCGCTTGTTTGAGTGAAAGGAGGTCGTGTCCTGCTCCTGTTGTTTCTGAAGATATTTGATCTTTTTCTGTGGAACGCACGAGGAAAACAAAACGGTGACTATAAAAAAGAGTGCTGCAAGCTTTACTGCAAGCGTAAATGGTTGTTTCATACAGGCCTAGAATTGAGCGTGCAAAGGTACGATTTTTTTTCAAATCCTTTATATGCCAAATTACTGGTTTACTGATTAAACATTAAAATCTGCATGCTCGCCGCGTAAGGTTGCTGACGTGGTACCCGTAATCTTAACCTGCAAATATTCACCCGGGAGGTACTCCATCTTATTGAATACCACAACCTTGTTTTGGGATGTCCGGCCAAAGTATTCATTTTCCGATCGTTTGGATACACCCTCGATCAACACTTCAACGGTTTTCCCGATCTCTTTCCGGTTGCTTTCCAGGGAAAGTTTTTGCTGCAGGTTGATGATCTCCGTCAGCCGCCGCTCCTTGACATCCTCAGGGACATTGTCGCTGAGCGTATCGGCTGCAAGGGTTTGAGGCCGTTCGGAATATTTGAACATGAAGGCCGCATCATAGCCTACGAGGTTCATCAGCGAAAGTGTCTCCTGGTGGTCTTCCTCGGTTTCATCACAGAAACCGGCAATGATGTCGGTTGAAACGGCACAGCCCGGGAGTATCTCCCTGATAGCGTGGATGCGGCCGAGGTAATCCTCGCGGGTGTATTTCCGGTTCATCAGGTCAAGCATGTGGTTGCTCCCCGACTGCACCGGCAAGTGGATGGCCTTGCACAGGTTAGGATGCCGGGCGATGGTATGAAGCAGTTCATCGGAGATATCCTTGGGGTGCGATGTGGCGAAACGGATGCGCATAAGCGGGCTAACCAGCGCAACCTGTTCAAGCAGCCGGGCAAAGTTGATCGACTCCCCGCCGGATTCCCAGCAATAGGAGTTGACATTTTGTCCGAGCAGGGTCACCTCCCGGTATCCTTTTTCAAAGAGGTCGCGTGTTTCGTTGACAATGGTGGCTGCATTCCTGCTGCGTTCCTGCCCGCGGGTAGATGGAACCACACAATAGGAACAATAATTTTCGCATCCCCGCATGATGGAAATGAAGGAGGAAATACCATTTGAATCAAGCCTCACGGGTGTGATATCGGCGTAGGTTTCGTCGGTCGACAAAATGGTGTCGATGGCCGTCCGGCCGGTTCCCACCTGGGCAAGAAGCTGCGGCAGGTGGCGGTATGCATCGGGTCCGGCAACCAGGTCAAGCAACTGTTCTTCCTCCATCAGGGCGACTTTGGTTCGATCGGCCATGCATCCGAGCAAGCCGATGACCAGGCTAGGGCTCTTTTTCCTGAAAGATTTGAAATACTGCAGCCTTTTCCGCACCTTTTCTTCGGCATGTTCGCGTATGGAACATGTATTGACAAAAATGATATCCGCAGAACTTATTTCCTTTGTTAATTCGTAGCCATCGTCTGTTAAAATGGAGGCAACTATCTCGCTGTCAGAAATATTCATCTGGCAGCCATAGGTTTCTATATATATTTTTTTATTTTTTTTCACGTTGTCAGAATACCTTGTGGTCGGATGACCGGTTAAGCATAAAAAAGAGGGGCAAAGGTAAGGATTAACTTAATTGTCTTACTTTTGCATCGGATTTTGAGCACCAAATACGGTATCCGAATGACGAAGAACTTAGTAATTGTTGAGTCTCCGGCCAAAGCAAAAACCATCGGAGGTTTTTTAGGGAAGGATTTTACGGTAAGATCTTGCATGGGACATGTTGTTGACTTGTCGAAGAAGGATCTTGGCGTAGATATTGAGAATGGATTTATTCCAAAATATATTATTTCCCCCGAAAAGAAAAAGGTAGTTTCCGAACTGAAAAAGCTTGCACTGGCATCGGAGTGTGTATGGCTGGCATCTGACGAGGACCGTGAAGGAGAGGCCATTTCGTGGCACCTGATCGAAGCGCTCGGACTGGATGAAAAAAACACGAAACGGATCGTCTTCCATGAAATAACCAAAACGGCCATCCAGGAAGCCATCGAACACCCGCGTTCAATCGACAAACACCTTGTTGATGCCCAGCAGGCACGCCGTGTGCTTGACCGGCTTGTCGGGTTTGAACTTTCCCCGCTTCTGTGGAAAAAGATCAAACCGTCGCTTTCAGCCGGCCGCGTTCAGTCGGTAGCCGTGCGCCTGATCGTTGAGCGCGAGGAAGAGATCAAGGTTTTCCAGAGCACCTCCGCCTTCCGCATTGTTGGTGATTTCGTCGTCAAAAACGGGGAAAAGCTTAGCCCTGTAAAGGCTGAACTGAACAAGCGCTTTGCAAAGAAGGAAGATGCCATAGCATTTTTACAAAAATGCATCAAGGCAGATTATACCGTTGAAGAGGTTGATACCAGGCCGACGAAAAAATCGCCTGCCCCTCCCTTCACCACATCTACGTTGCAGCAGGAGGCTTCGCGGAAACTCGGATTTTCGGTTGCGAATACCATGCGTGTGGCCCAGGAGCTTTACGAATCGGGAATGATCACCTACATGCGTACCGACTCGGTCAACCTGTCGGATATGGCACTGGCCATGTCGCGTACCGAAATAACAGCCTCTTTTGGTGCCGAATATGTCAAAACCCGAAAATTCACCACGAAGACCAAAGGGGCGCAGGAAGCCCATGAAGCCATTCGTCCGACCTACATGACCAACAAAACCATCGAGGGGGACAAATCGCACAAGCGCCTGTACGAACTGATCTGGAAACGCACCATTGCCTCGCAGATGGCCGACGCCGAACTGGAAAAGACCAATGTCACCATCCGGGTTTCCACAACGGCCGAAAAATTTGTCGCAAGGGGAGAAGTGATCCGTTTCGACGGCTTCCTGAAGGTCTACATGGAATCGACCGACGAGGAAGAACAGAATGGCGAGGAAGGAATGCTCCCGGCCATGAATACCGGCGACCGGCTGGACCTCAGTGAAATGAATGCCCAGGAAAAATTCACCCAGCAGCCTTTCCGTTACACGGAGGCCATGCTGGTGAAAAAACTAGAGGAGCTGGGCATCGGCCGTCCGTCAACCTATGCCCCAACCATTTCCACCATCCAGAAACGGGGATATGTCGTCAAGGAGGACCGTCCAGGTTCGCCGCGTGCATACACACTGGTTACGCTGAAAAATTCCGCCATCCGTGAAGAGGTGAAATCGGAAAACGTGGGATATGAAAAATCAAAACTCTTTCCCACCGACATAGGCACCCTGGTTAACAACTTCCTTGTTGAGCACTTCAACAACATCCTCGATTACAATTTTACAGCCAATGTTGAAGAGGAATTTGACGAGATCGCCGAAGGGAAGATGGTGTGGAACCAGATGATCAAGGAATTCTATTTCCCCTTTCACAAGCAGATCGAGGGGACCCTCGAAAACACCGGGAAGGTAAGCGGCGAGAAATTACTGGGAAAAGATCCAAAAACGGGCGAAAATGTGTTTGTCAAGATCGGCAGGTACGGCCCCATGGCACAGATCGGGGATGCCGACAACGAGGCGAAACCGAAATTTTCATCGCTGAAAAAAGGCCAGAGCATCGATACCATTACCCTGGAAGAGGCGCTTGACCTGTTTAAACTTCCCCGCACACTGGGGGAATACGAATCCGGCGAAGTGGTTGTTTCCACAGGCCGTTTCGGACCATATGTGCGTCATGCATCCCTCTTTTACTCCCTGCCCAAGGATGACGATCCCCTCACGGTCGAACTTGACAGGGCCATCGAGATCATCGTGGCAAAACGACACACCGACAGTCAGAAGATCCTGAAGGAATTCAAGGATGATAAAACCCTGATCCAGGTGCTGAATGGCCGGTACGGAGCATATATCTTCTGCAACAAGGCAAACTATAAAATCCCGAAGGACAAGGATCCAAAGGCCCTGACCCTCGAAGATTGCAAGACCATCATCAGCGAAACCCAGCCCTCAAAGTCCAAATCAAAGAAGAAAAAGTAATGTCCCATGGATATTTCTGATTTTTTTGAACCCCTCGACCTGCGTGAATTTCCCGACAGCGGGGCATCCGCCGGGCAGTCCCGCCTGGGAAACCTGATCCGCATTTATGCTGAAGAAGGTGATTTCCCTGATTATTCCACCTTCGATATCGCATTAATCGGTGTTACCGAAGACCGGAATGCAGTTGACAATGAAGGGTGTGGAACGGCACCCGATTCCATCAGGAAATTCCTTTACAAACTCAATCCCGGGCCCCATGCCAATAAACTGGTCGACCTGGGTAATATCAAGAGAGGATTCTCCGTTTCCGACACCTATTTCGCGCTGAGTTCGGTGATCGCCGAGATGATTTCGTGCAACGTGATCCCCGTTGTTCTGGGAGGCAGCCAGGACCTGACTTATGCCAATTACCAAGCCTACCAGAGCCTCGGGCAGATCATCAACATTGTAGCCGTTGATCCCATGTTCGACCTGGGCCGGTCGGAGCAGGAACTCGGCGCCCAGTCGTACCTGAGCAGCATCATTCTCCATCAGCCCAACTACCTGTTCAATTATGCCAATCTCGGTTACCAGACCTATTTCATTGACCAGGACGCCCTCAAACTGATGAAGAACCTGTTTTTTGACACCTACAGGCTGGGCATTGTGCGCGAAAGCATTGAAGAGGTGGAACCGATCGTACGCAATGCCGACATGCTCAGTTTTGATATCTCCGCCGTGCGCAACTCCGATGCCCCGGGCAACGGCAATGCCACGCCCAACGGCTTTTATGGCGAAGAGGCCTGCCAGATCATCCGTTATGCCGGGTTAAGCGATAAACTTACCTCCATCGGGTTTTATGAGGTCAATCCCACACTTGATCCAACCGGACAGACTGCCCACCTTGTCGCCCAGATGATCTGGTATTTCATTGATGGATACTATTGCCGTGCCAATGATTTCCCTTTTAAAAACGAAGATGATTACCTGAAATACCGGGTCAGCATCAGCGACCACAAGGAGGAGATCGTGTTTTTCAAAAGCAAGAAAACCGACCGGTGGTGGATGGAAATTCCCCTGCCCACCGAACAGCGCATAAAATATGAGCGCCACTACCTGGTGCCATGTTCGTACAGGGACTACCAGGTTGCCTGTGAAAATGACATTCCCGACAGGTGGTGGATGGTGTACCAGAAACTCATGTAGTTTTTACCGGGAGCAACCATTGGGAGGATCATCAGAGAACTACCCGACTCTGTCGGGGTTGGCTGTCACAAAGCTTTTCCAGCCTGTGAACTTCTTGCCCGGTTCTGTGACATTTTTCTGAAAATAGTGGCACACTGCGGCAGCCACACCATCGGTAGCATCCATTGTTTCAGGCAGATCGGTGATGTGAAGGAGGTTCATCAGCATGGCCGCGACCTGTTCCTTGGAGGCAGCACCTTTTCCCGTAATAGATTGTTTTATTTTACGCGGCGAATATTCAAAGATCGGCATGGATCGCGAAAGGGCTGCGGCAATGGCAACTCCCTGCGCCCTGCCAAGTTTGAGCATCGATTGCACGTTTTTTCCGAAAAATGGCGCTTCGATCGAAAGTTCATCCGGGTGATATTGTTCGATGAGCGAGATCATGCGGTCAAAAATAATCTTCAGCCGCAAGGGATGATCGTCGTATTTGTTTAATTTTAACACGCCCATTGCGAGCAGGCTCATCTGAGTTCCGGTAATGCAGATAACCCCGTAACCCATGATGGTCGTACCGGGATCGATGCCTAAAATGATACGTTCGCTGGCCATATTAAATAATGAGAAACCTGCCAAAATTACGGAAAATAGAGAACCTGCTGATCCAGGTGGTGATATTTGCTGCAACTTATATTTTCATCTACCGGCAGGTCTTTCATAAAAGCAACCTGCCCGAACTGTTAAAGACTGTTGAAGATGATCTTAGGAACCAGGGATTTCAGAGCCGGCTTGCTGTTATCCTCGCCCTGATGGTTGTCAACTGGTGCATTGAAGCGTACAAGTGGAAATATCTTATCGGGAAAGTTGAAAAGGTCAGTTTTTTTAAAGCATTCCAGGCGGTACTGACCGGTGTCAGCATCAGTTCGTTCACGCCAAACCGGGTCGGGGAGTTCTTTGGAAGGGTTTTTATCCTGAAACAGGCCAGCCATATTGAAGGCATACTCATCACCATGGTTGGAAGCGTGAGCCAGCTTCTGGTCACCATCATCCTTGGTTCGGCTGCCCTGCTGGTATTCATACCGTACCACCTGCCCGACACCTTATACAGCCATGGCTACCTCTTTTACGGGATTGTTGTTATCGTCATCCTGTTCGACCTGTTGCTGCTCGGAATGTTCTTCAACCTGTCGGTTTTATCATCACTCAAGGAACGCATCCTTCAGAAAGGGTTGCAAAAACTGCGCAGGTTTTTCCATGTATTTGCCTTCTACCGGAACAGGGAACTGGCCAGGGTGATGTTGCTCAGTTTGACAAGGTACATGGTTTTTACGGGACAGTTCTTCCTGTTGCTCCGGTTGTTCGATGTTGCGATTCCTTATTTGCATGCGATGATGCTGATCGCCCTCATCTATTTTATCATGGCCATCATACCTACCATTGCCCTTACGGAACTTGGTATCAGGGGATCGGTGGCGTTGTATTTTTTTGGATTGTATTTTGCCCAGGTGCATATGAATGGCGGAACCCTCAACGCGGGTGTTTTCGCAGCATCCACGATTTTGTGGATGATCAACCTCGGGTTCCCTGCGCTGCTCGGAACAGTTTTTGTTTTCCGGTTGCAGTTTTTCAGGAAACAGGGCTGAAATGACCGGGAATTGCTCCAGGGGAAATTAGCGTTTTGGAATCAGTTTAACTTTTATTTATTGATCACAATTGTACAGTTGTCGTGAAAAAATATTTAAATACCTGTAAATGACCCCTCCCCTGACCCTCCCCTCCAAGGGGAGGGAGATGCTTAACCCATCGTTGTTGCGGGAATTGCTTTGTTTTCCTTTACCCATGATAGAAATTTCCTCAATGGTTTAAAAACATGCTTCAGATGATGATTTCCTTCCAGTCTTACCTCCTTCTCAGGAGGTTTTCAACAAGATCAGCGGTTATTGGCTATCCTCGACAAACCTTCTCCCTCTCCTTCAAGGAGAGGGTCAGGGGAGAGGTCATTTACAATAATATGAATATCCACTGGTATGATTCCGATCAATCAATTTTATTTTTAATAGGTTTTTGCGTAAACCTGTGCCGTAGGCACAACATATTGGTAGCAAGCGAGTGCCCTGATAGCCATTTCGTCCCTTAGGGACGAAATGATGCGAATCGTACGGTTTTTCTACCCATTTAAAATCCCTAAAGGGATTTAAAACAAAATAATACAGTCTGTTAATCTTTATAATGCTTACAGGATTTGAACTTGTTTTTGGCTCGGTGATGGTTTTGATGATGTTCATTTACATGGGAATCATCATGGCATTTACCCTGGGGTTGGTGCGTGCAGCGAAATCTTGTCCTGATGCAGCAGGCAGGCTGGACAAGGCATCAACCGGGAAGCCGGTGCTGTTTGTATCCGTGATCATCCCTGTGCGCAATGAAACCGGGAATATCCGGGGAATCCTGGAAGAGATGCGAAGGCAGGATTACCCGGCTGATCTTATGGAGATACTTGTGACGGATGATTTTTCTGAAGATGATACCCTTGAAGTTGCCGGCCGGTTTGCAAAGGAGTTTCCCGGCTTCCCCCTGGTTCTGATCCCTGCGGATTCGCCAGACCTTAATGGCCCGGGAAAAAAGAGGGCGGTTGCCAGGGCGGTAAACCTTGCCCGGGGCAAAATCATCCTGTGCACCGAC
This sequence comes from uncultured Bacteroidales bacterium, assembly GCA_903913885.1. Taxonomy (GTDB): domain Bacteria; phylum Bacteroidota; class Bacteroidia; order Bacteroidales; family FEN-979; genus CAIVAT01. The sequence continues at coordinate 46,042 of CAIWMX010000018.1, forward strand.
GCTGACACCAGTCGTGGTCCCGGGTGGATTTCTTCGATGGCAGGTTGTTTCGTTCATGCAGACACGCAAATGGTCCTGGGCCCGGTTGTACTTGACAGAGGCAATAACCTGCTTCAGAAAATACAGGCAATTGAATTCATGGGCATCATGGGCACTACGGCAGGGTCAGCGGAACTGGGCTGCCCGGTGATGTGCAACGGGGCCAGCCTTGCTTACCGGCGCACGGCATTTGTTAAAACAGGGGGATATGGCAGCAATGTTCAGTTTGCCTCCGGTGATGACCAGTTCCTGATGGCTGCGGTGCGCAAAATGTATGGGAAACAATCGGTGGTGTTCAACCTGGATCCGGCAGCCGTGGTAAGCACCGGGCCGGAAGGCACCCTGAAGGGGTTCCTGAATCAGCGGATCCGGTGGGTTTCGAAGAGCCGCGGCTACAACGACCCGGTGGTGATCGGTGTCGGGATGGTTACCTGGTTCGTTCATGTTTTCCTGCTGGCGGGGCTCGCTGCAGGCATGCTATTCCCCCGCATCCTTTGGCTGTCGCTGGGGCTTTGGATTGTCAAGATGATGGCGGAGTTCCCGATGGTGTGGACCATGAATCGTTTTTTCGGCAAGCGGAAACTGCTCCGGTATTACCTTGCAGCACAGGCTTTCCAACTCGTTTACGTGGCCCTTGCAGGAATGCTCGGGCTGTTCCTTCCTTATCGCTGGAAAGGCAGGAAACACTAAACGTTTCGTGACTCAAAAAGCATCTCCGCGATGGCAAGATCGTGCGGATGGGTGATTTTTATATTGAAGAGATCGCCATCGGTGAGGTGGATGGTTTCGCCCAGGCTTTCGAGCACCATGGCGTCGTCGGTGAATTGAGGCTGATAGTCCTGTTCATAAGCTTTTTTCAGGATTTCGCATTGAAATACCTGTGGCGTCTGGACCACACGCAGGTTCCCCCGGTCGACCGGCATGTTTGTTTCTCCCGATATTTTACGGATCGATTCATTGACGGGAATCACCGGGATGCAGTTCCCGTAAAGCCCGGCGGTTTGAAAAGCCCTCCGGATCAGGTTGGTGGAAACCAGGGGCCTCGCCCCGTCGTGTACGGCGACCAGCCCTTCATCCGAAATTGCCGGCAATGCATGTTGAACCGAATGGAAGCGGGCTTCTCCGCCGGCCACAAGCTGGTGAGGGGCGGTAAAATGGTGTTCCATGCAAAGTTCCTGCCATTTTGCGAACTGGTCGCGGGGTAGCACAAGAACCAGCGAAATTCCGGGGATGGCGTTCATGAATGCCGTCATGCTGTGCATCACCATTGGCTTGCCGGCCAGGAGCAGGAATTGTTTAGGAACGGCATTGTTCATGCGGGTTCCTGTTCCGCCTGCAACGACAATGGCCGAGTTTTTCAAAAAAGAGGGTGTTGGATTAGAGGATCAGCATCGGGTTGCCATAGGTGAAGAACTTGTACTTCTTGTCGATGGCGATATCGTAGGCTTTCATGAGCAGGTCATATCCTGCGAAGGCAGCAACCATCATCATCATGGGCGACTGCGGCATATGCAGGTTGGTGATCATGGCATTGGCGATGCTGAAATCGTAGGGAGGGAAGATAAACTTGTTGGTCCACCCGCGATAGGGTTTCAGTGTTCCGGCGATGGTGACGGATGATTCGATGGCCTTCATGGTGGTTGTACCCACGGCGATGATGCGGCCTTTGCGGGCCATGGAGCGATTCACGATCTCGGCGGCTTCCGGTTCGATGATCATCTCTTCCGAATCCATCTTATGTTTTGTAAGATCCTCAACATCAATGGTCCGGAAGTTGCCAAGTCCGAGATGCAGGGTGATCTCAGCAAAGGAGACGCCCTGGAGTTCCAGCCGTTTCATGATCTCCCGGCTGAAATGCAGGCCTGCTGTCGGTGCTGCAACAGCGCCTTCATGCTTTGCGAAAATGGTCTGGTAACGTTCTTCGTCCTCAGCCGTGGCCGAGCGGTTATGGATCTTGGGCAGGGGTGTTTCGCCCAGCCGCTGGATGGTCTTTTTAAATTCGTCGTACGGACCGTCAAACAGGAAGCGGATCGTGCGGCCGCGCGAGGTGGTATTGTCGATCACTTCGGCCACAAGCGAATCGTCGTCGCCGAAATAGAGTTTGTTCCCGATGCGGATTTTGCGTGCCGGGTCAACCAGCACATCCCACAGGCGTGATTCCCTGTTCAGTTCGCGCAGCAGAAACACCTCGATCTTGGCGCCGGTTTTTTCTTTTTCGCCGTAAAGCCTGGCGGGAAAAACCTTCGTATTGTTAATGATGAACACATCGCCTTCGCCGAAAAAGGTCAGGATGTCTTTAAAATGTCCGTGTTCGATGGTTTGCGCCTTGCGATCCAGAATCAGCATCGGCACGTCGTCGCGATGTTTTGAAGGATGACTTGCAATCAATTCGGGAGGAAGGTGGTAGCGGAACTGAGATAATTTCATGGTATTCTGCCGGTTAAAAAGGGGTGCAAAGGTAATGATTTTTTAGGCACAAGTCAAGGGAAAAAGGAGAATATCGAATATTGAATGTTGATCAGTATTCGATATTCAACTTTTTTTATTCAAAAAGGCCCATAATCCCATGGACATCGCCAATATGCAGGTGATGCGCATGGATCCCCAGCGAATGCGCGCTTTCCACGTGCATGAGCGTGTCGTCGATGAACAGGGTTTCGGAAGGAAGGAGGTGGCTGTCGTTCAGAACATACCTGAAAATTTCAGGATCCGGTTTCTGGAGGCCGATGCGATAGGAATAATAGGCCTTTTCAAAAAGACCGTCAAAATCGTCGTATCCCGTTTGTTTCCGGAAGGTTTGCACGTATTGCAGGTAATGGATTTGATTGGTATTGGTGAGCATAAAGATCCGGTAATTATTCCGTATCTTTTCCAGCATGTCGATCCTTTCCCGGGGGATATCCAGCAGCAGGGCGTTCCAGGCATCGTCGATCTCCCGGTCGGATACCGGCTGGTCGAAAAATGGCCTTAGGCTGTCGCGGAATTGCGCGGGCGTTAACTTTCCTGCTTCAAGTTCTTCGAAAAGGCGTTTTGACGCAGAAGCGGGATAATCCGGGTCATCGATCTTAAACCCCATCTCTACAAACCGGTTTTCGGTAATCCTGACGTCGATGTTGCAGATCACATTCCCGAAGTCGAAAATGATGTTGCGGATGGGATCCGTCACGCGATCTCCGTCACCCGGTTTTTGATGCACGGTATCGGTGTTCGGGTTCAGCGGTGCCGGGTGAGATATTCTGGAAAACAGGAGGTGCATAGGCAGCAGGAGTAATAGCAGTATTGATTTTGCAAACTTCGCAAAAATTATCTACTTTTGCACTCCTCAAATCGACAATCGACAATCGTAAATCGATCATTGAGCCGGGCCCATAGCTCAGACGGTTAGAGCAGCTGACTCATAATCAGCTGGCCACAGGTTCAAGTCCTGTTGGGCCCACCAGAAAATCAGCCACTTACACGTTAAACTGTGAGTGGCTTTTTTCTTTGGGACACACAGCGGTACACACAAGCCCATAACATTCCATATGTCAAGTAGATACTGCATGTTCCAAATGCCAGCTGATTATTATATTTTTTATAATGCAGATTATCAGGGTTTTAAAACTTAGGCCAGTTGATCTTTTTAGTTCTGGGCGGGCTTGTTTTATACAAGAAATTTCATGAATTTCTTCATGCCAATTGTGAGGATGGATCATTGTTGGCGTTCAACGGAGGTAATTGGATCTTCTTAGTCTAAATATCATTGTTCGAACTTCCTCAATCATCTTCCCCCAAATAAGGAGGAGGTTTGAAATTTCATTTAGGAATATATGCTTTTATATCCAATATTTCGTGTGGAGGGAGTTGTCTTGCCGCTTTCAATCTTTCATCCTCGTCTAAAGCCCGTTTTAAAATTCCCAATTCAAAGCCTTCAAGTAATTCGGCTTCAGAATCGTAACTGATTGTGGGTAAGACCCACGGGTATTTTTGCAAGTCGCTATACATTGAGAATGGCTTTTCATCTTTTTGCAATATCGTAATAAACGGAATTTGATAATTAGGGACTGTTGCCTGGAGTTCCATTGGGGCGCTTCTGGGGTTGGTGATATCAGCAATAACGAACTTTGACAAACCAGCCAAAATCATAATTGTTTCTGTAACATTTCTGGCATCAACTTTTTCAAAGTCAAACATGATGGGCACAAAATCCTTTTCCCGTAATTTGTCACGAATAGCATCCAATATTTTTTTTCTCTCGGGGGTAAATCTTCCAAGTATTAACACTCCCTTTTTTGCTATAGTACCTATTACGTCACGTAATTTTTTGTTACTCAGTATCAGGTAAATTAATTGCGCAACCTCTATGCTGTCAACAGTTATTTCTGGTTCATCAGGTGGCGTGATTATCAGGTTTTTTTGTTTTAATCCTTCATTCTGGATCTCAAAATTAACTGATTATGAAAAAAACAGAATTGCTCAAAAGTAAGATGTCCCGTATCCCTTCGGCCACGAGCATCTTGCCCAGTTGAACGATCATGACCAACTTGCGGCCAAAAAACACCATGACACTTCAGGACAAACGCACGATGATGCTCACCCTGGTTGAGCAATGGCGTCA
>CAIWMX010000019.1 GCA_903913885.1 uncultured Bacteroidales bacterium
GGCGGCACCTGAAGCCGGATCACCGAAGTTCCACCGGATCGAATCGGGGGGCGGCCAGATGTCGGAGGTAAAAGCAATGGGTTCATACGGGCATCCCTCTGAATGGTGGAAGTAGGCCTTATAACGTTGAAGGAACCGGGGTAAGGACCCTGTACTCATGTTTCCCGACAAGGAAATTGCATTAACCTGGAAATTGCAGGCAGTACCCGGCATATTTGGATTATTGATCACACCCAGAGAATCAACGGTGTTTTCGGCGATATAAATTTTATCATCAGGGCCGAGTTGAAACTCTCCGGAAAAATCTTGCGTTGAATCAATAAGCATTTGGCTTTGCATAAACTGGGCAGAATCACTGATATTTATATGATATTGCAAAACCAGGTTATTCGGATTAGGAGGGGGAAGCCAGATAGTCAATTTTGTCCGTACATATAAATAATACGAATTTTTACTGAACTCCCCAAAACCTCCCGGATACTTCAGGCCCATGTAAATTACCGGGATCTTAAAAAGTTCCTCAATTTTCCCGGTCGAGTTGTTGAAATGACAGACGTTCATGGTGCTGTCTGACCATGCATAGCCTACGATCATTTTATCCCCGTCCTGTGAAATTCTGATTCCAACTGAAGGCCAGGAAGTTGGCGGGTCAATGCAAATTACCTGACTCGTACTGATGACGGGTGTCGTATTAAGCCCGGCTGATGTGATCAGGTACGACAGGAATACCTGCGGAGACTGCGACCTGGCGACCAACCAGGCATCTTTGTTGTTCCTGTGGCGGGTTGCGTAGATTCCATCGGGCACGTTTTCACTTCCCGGAACCGGAATATTCTTCTGCCCGGCAATGACCCCTCCCAAACCACCTGCCAGAGTCATGTCTATTTTCGAATAGTACAGGCCTCTCCTTGGGGGATAGTACTGCCAGGGTCCCACGGTAAACAAGTAATACTGGGATGAGTTTCCCGGGTCAGGAATTATTGAAAAGGATTGAGTTAGATTAAATCCATATAATCCGGTACCGTTTTGCATCACTGCATTGTTCTTATTCCAGACCGTCTGCCCGTCGGAATAAAAAAGAAGGTTTCCCAATGAATCGGCTTGGGAAACCGATTCAAAAGTTTGCATCGCACTGTTTGTAACGGCAACCGGTGGGGTGAAATTGAAGTCCAGCCCTGCATAGACCCCGAACCGCCACTGGTTCCATTCGCCCTGCGAAAAACCCGGCAATGGGCCATGGCAGAATGCCAGGACCAAAAGAATGAAAAACCATATGCCGGTTCGTTTGTTCACTTTTCTTTTTATAAACCATCTTTCAAACACCTCACCCCAAAAGCATTTTGCCTGGATGACGGATACATTGACACGCTCGGGTTAAAAATATTCAACCCCCTGGCCATGGCCCGGTCGGTACCCGAAGCAGTCGAGGTCCAATACATCGCTCCTGCATCAGGGCCGGTTGTGAAGGCCCAGGTATTGTTCAGGTATAGAAAGCCATGCTGGTATGAATGGAATCCATTTATAAGCAACGTATCCTTCATCGGTCCCGCGGCCTGGCCGGGGCCGTTGAGGATGGCCAGGAGCACGTTCCATTCGGCAGCAGAAGGAATATGCCAGCCCGGAGGACAAAGGCCCTGTGCGCCAGGTGAGGTTTGGTAGCGCGTCAGTTCGTCCCACTGGTAGAAGGAATTACTAATTACGAATGACGAATTACGGTATTTTTCTGATATGCAATTGTCGGTTTGAGGGGTCAAATCTGAAATCTGAAATCCGAAGTCTAAATTAGAAGCCATCCAGCATTGAGATCCGATTTGAACGGTCGGGTAAACTTTGTTATCCCGGATGTCCGTCAGGTTGTTGCCGCAGGTGAACGACGGGTTAGGCTGAACCAGGATGGTTTTTGTTTTCGTCGCAAGGCAGGTATATACGTTTGAGTAACCATAGGTGATCGTTTTTAGCCCGGTTCCGGCAACAGAAGGTGTAAAAATCCCGGTGTTTACCCCGGGACCGCTGTACTGACCGCCCAGGGGCAATCCTCCGTGCAGGCTGAACGGCTGGGCACCCAGGATGGTTACCGTGTCGAAACAACTGGTAAACGTAACATTTGGCGCTGCCCGTTCGCTCATAATAATCCTTGCCGAGCTGGCCGGGTTGCCAGTTACACAATTCAGGTTCGAGGTCATGACACATCGCACACTGTCGCCGGCTGAAGGGTTAAAAGTGAAGGTGGGTAAGTTTGTCCCGGCATTGGCACCGTTAAGTTTCCATTGATAGACTGGAGTAAGTCCACCGTTGGTAGGTGTTGCCGTAATGGTGACCGATGTTCCCGGGCAAAACGGGTTGGTCAACGTTGAAATGAACACCCCTGCCGGCAGGTTGGTGTTGACCGTCATCGTGATGATGTTTGACAAGGCCGGGTTGCCGGTAATACACGAAGCCGATGAATTCAGGATGCAGGATACCTGGTCGCCGTTGGCCGGTATATAGGAGAACGATGGGCTGTTGGTCCCGGGATTGCCGCCGTTGACTTTCCATTGATAAGCCGGGACCAAGCCGCCATGGTCAGGAGTTGCTGTGAACGTTACCATGCTTCCGGCGCAGAAAGGATTTGATGAAGCCACGATTGAAACGCTCACTACAAGGATTGGGCTCGCTGTCATGGTTATCGGAGCACTGGTTGCAGGATTGCCGGTTACGCAGTTTTCAGAGGAAGAAAGCTCGCAGGTAACTACATCTCCATTTAACGGTGCGTAGGTGAATGAGGAACTGTTTGTGCCGGCAATGCCTCCATTTACTTTCCACAAATATGCCGGAAACAGGCCGCCATGGTTGGGTATGGCTATAAAGGTTACCTGGCTTCCGGTACAGAAAGGATTGGCCGAAGGGGTGATCGAAACGGACACGGCAGGGTTTGGGGTAACGGTCATCGTAACTGGCGGACTGATGGCCGGGTTGCCGGTAACACAGTTATCGGAAGAGGTTAGCTGGCAGGTTACCAGATCACCGTTCAACGGTGTGTAGGTATAGGTGGAATTGGTTGAACCAGCAATATTAACATTATTAACTTTCCATTGGTAACTGGGAAGACTTCCTCCATTGGTCGGATAGGCCGTAAAGGTGACCGACGTGCCGGCACAGACTGTGGTTAGTGGAGTCGAAACAGTAATATTGACCAGCAACGGCTGATCAACGATCATGCATATCGTGTTGGACAGTGCAGGGTTCCCGGTCGGGCAA
>CAIWMX010000020.1 GCA_903913885.1 uncultured Bacteroidales bacterium
GGCGGCACCTGAAGCCGGATCACCGAAGTTCCACCGGATCGAATCGGGGGGCGGCCAGATGTCGGAGGTAAAAGCAATGGGTTCATACGGGCATCCCTCTGAATGGTGGAAGTAGGCCTTATAACGTTGAAGGAACCGGGGCAGGCCCGGCCCGCAGTTATGGCCTTCCAGTGAAACTGCGTTCATTTGAAAATTGCAGCCTGCACCATAAACATTCGGATTGTTGAACCGGCCAACAGAATCGCTCCCATTCTGGGCGAAATAAATTTTATCGTCCGGTCCGAGTTGAGCACCCCCTGAAAATAATGCAGTTGAATCGATAATGATCATACTTTGGGCGAACTGCGCGGAATCCATAGCCTGGGCATTGCATTGTATCACCAGTCTTGCCGGATAGCCAAGCGGAGGGTATGTTACACAGCCGGCGTAGAGGTACATAAACCTTGAATCCTTCGAGAAAACACCTAACCCGGGAAAGTACTTCACGCCCCTGTGAACGACCCAGCCCCTGAATAGCGGGTGAACGATCCCAGTCTGCTTGTTGAAATCACATACTTCAAGAATGGTATCGTGTGCATAACCTGTGACCAGTTTATTCCCATCCTCTGATAATCTGGGATATATGCCTGGACCACTATACGAGGGCCATGAATAATTCTCAATACTCGAACTGACAACAGGGGTTGTATTGATCCCTGACTCAGTGACCAGGTAGGCATAGTATGCCTGAGGAGAGACAGGTCTAACAATAATCCAAGTATCCCTGTTGTTTTGGTGTCGAGTGGCGTAAACTCCGGTATAAACATTTTCTGAGCCTGGGATCAAAATGTTCTTCATCCCTGCGATCACCCCTCCCAATCCTCCGGCCAGACTCATGTCGATCTTTGAATAAAAAAGTCCATACATGGAAGGCAGGAAAATGTGGGTGCTGATCGTAAAAAGGTAGTACTGTCCGGGACTTCCAATATCAGGAATCACAAAATTGCCCTCAGGAATGGACCAACCCCACAACCCTGTTCCGTTTTGCATAACCACATTGTTCTTATTCCAGACCGTTTGCCCGTCAGAGTAAAAAAGCAGGTTCCCCAGCGAATCGGACTGTGTAACTGATTCATAAAGAGTCTGCATCGCACTGTTTAAAACAGCAGCCGGCGGTGTGAAGTTGAAGTCAAGACCGGCTTTGTCACCAAACCGCCACTGGTTCCATTCGCCCTGGGAAAAACCCGGCATGGAACCCTGGCAGAACACCAGGACCAAAAGAATGAAAAACCATATGCCGGGTCGTTTGTTCACTTTTCTTTTTATAAACTATCCTTCACGCACCTCACCCCAAACGCATTTTGCCTGGATGACGGATACATTGACACACTCGGATTAAAAATATTCAGTCCCCTGGCCAAGGCCCGGTCGGTCCCCGAAGAAGTCGAGGTCCAATACATTGCTCCCGCATTCAGCCCGGATGTGAAGGCCCAAAGGTTGTTCAGATAAAGAAAGCCCTGCTGGTAAGACCTAAAACCATTGAGTAGTAAGGTATCCTTCATCGGTCCGCCCGCCATTCACGGGCCACTGTAAAACGCAAGCAAAGTATTCCATTCGGCAGCAGTTGGAATATGCCAGCCCGGAGGGCAAAGGCCCTGTGCGCCGGGAGTAGTTTGGTAGCGCATGAGTTCGTCCCATTGGAATATCGAATATTGATTAACGAATGATGAAGTATGAACGAATTTTTCTGCTATGCAGTTGTCGGTTTGGGGGGTGAAATCTGAAATCTGAAATCCGAAATCCAAATTTGAGGACATCCAGCATTGGGATCCTATTTGCACAGTTGGATAAATCTTGTTATCCCGGATGTCGGTCAGGTTGTTGCCGCAGGTGAAGGAAGGGTTGGGCAGGACCAGGATGGTTTTTGTTTTAGTCGCAAGACAGGTATAAACATTTGCGTAACCATAGGTGATCGTCTTCAGCCCGGTTCCGGCAACGGAAGGGGTGAAAGTTCCGGTAATCGAATTTACTCCAGGACCACATACTGGCCTCCCAGCGGCAATCCTCCATGCAAACTGAATGGTTGGGCGCCCAGGATGGTAACCGTGTCGAAACACGCGGTAAAGGAGACGCTCGGAACGGGGTTGCCGCTCATAATGATCTTGCCGGAGCTGGCCGGGTTACCTGTCACACAATTCAGGTTTGAGGTCATGACACAGCGTACACTGTCGCCGGCAACAGGGTTAAAGGTGAAAGTGAATAAGTTTGTTCCTGCATTTGCACCATTAATTTTCCACTGATAGACCGGCGTCAGTCCGCCGTTGGTTGGTGCTGCGGTAATTGTAACAGATGTTCCCGGGCAGAACGGATTGGTAGGCGTTGAAATGGAAACCCCTGCCGGTAGGTTGGTGTTGACCGTCATCGTGATGATATTTGACAAGGCCGGATTACCGGTTATACAGGATGCCGATGAATTCAAGAGGCAGGATATCTGGTCACCGTTGGCCGGTGAGTAGGTGAATGACGGGCTGTTCGTCCCGGTATTGCTACCGTTGACCTTCCATTGATAAGCCGGGACCAGACCGCCATTGTTTGGAGTTGCTGAAAATATCACCTGGCTGCCGGCACAAAATGGATTTGATGAAGCCGTGATCGCAACACTCACTGCAAGTACTGGACTCGCAGTCATGGTTACCGGAGCGCTGGTTGCCGGGTTGCCGGTGACGCAGTTGTCAGAGGAAGTCAGTTCGCAGGTTACTACATCTCCATTTAGCGGTGCGAAGGTATATGAGGAACCGTTGGTACCGGCATTACTTCCATTTACCTTCCACTGATAAACAGGAAACAGACCGCCATGGTTGGGAACTGCAATAAACGTTACCTGGCTTCCCGGGCAGAAAGGATTTGCCGAGGGTGTAATCGAAACTGTCACGGGAGGGTTTGGGGTGACGGTCATGGTTACCGGGGGACTTAGAGCCGGATTGCCGGTCACAC
>CAIWMX010000021.1 GCA_903913885.1 uncultured Bacteroidales bacterium
AACCCACGCAATTACCCGAACTCCCCGAGGTCGGGGTGACTGAATAAACCGCTGTTTGAAGAACATTGGTCGTATTGGTCAACGTGCCCGAGATCGAAGCCTGACCCGCCGCGGCAACTCCACCGGTATAACCTCCACCCGTTGGTATCGACCAGCTATAGGTCGTCCCGGCAGGAACGATCGTGTTAGGTAAAGACGTAACAGGGGTGATGGTGAACTGATCTCCACTGCATATCACTGGCGTTTGGGCAGGGATCAATGGCTTGGGGTTGATCGTTACGGTCACTGTAAATGGTGTTCCGATACAATTACCGGATACTCCTGATGTCGGGGTGACACTATAGGTAGCCGTTTGTAGCGTTGTGGTGTTATTGGTCAACGTGCCGGTAACCGAGGATTGGTTTATACCGGAAGCCCCTCCGGTAAACCCGGTCCCCGAAGGTACTGACCAGCTATACGTAGTACTTGCCGGTACAATGGTGACCGGGGGGCTGTTAGCCGGGGTGATGGTAAAACTGCTCCCGCTGCATACAACCGGGGATTGGTCAGGGATCGTGGGCTTGGGATTGATGGTTACAGTCATGGTAAACGCGCTGCCAACACAGTTACCCGCCACACCGGAAGTCGGGGTGACCGAATAAACCGCCGTCTGAAGGCTGTTGGTCGTGTTCGTTAAAGTACCGGTTATCAGGGTCTGACCCGTGGCCGATGCCCCTCCTGTGAACCCGCTACCGGTTGGAAGCGACCAGCTATAAGTTGTTCCTGAAGGAACAAGCGTAGTGGGCGGGTTATTTACCGGAGACAAGGTAAAGGTCCCTTCACTGCAGATGATGGCAGCCTGGCCAGGTAAAGAGGGCCGGGGGTTGATGGTGACAACAATGGTAAAACTGGTACCCGAACACGTGCCGATGGATGGCGTGACCGTGTACGTGGCTGTCTGGACAGTGTTGGTTGTGTTGACCAGCGTACCGCTGATCGAGGACAACCCGGCACCGCCTGCCCCACCTGTAAACCCGCTACCCGATGGGGCTGACCAACTGTAGGTCGTCCCGACAGGAACGATAGTTGTTGGTGGATTATTAACAGGAGTTATAGTAAATGTATTACCACTGCAGATTGCTATCGGTTGATCAGGTATAGATGGCGTGGGGTTGAGGGTAACCGTCACCGTGAACGGTGATCCCTGGCAATTACCTGAGGCCCCCGAGGTTGGGGTGACCGTGTAAACGGCCGTTTGAAGGTTGTTGGTGAGATTGATTAACGTGCCGGTTATCGATGGTAAGGATGTTCCCGGTGCACCGCCTGTAAAACCACTGCCCGCCGGGGTTGCCCAGCTATAAGTCGTTCCCGTTGGTACTATGGCAGTAGGCGGACTGTTGGACGGGGTTACCGTGAACTGCACGCCACTGCATATTGTCTGTGTTTGAGCTGGTATCAGCGGCTTGGGGTTGATCGTCACAGTGACCGTGAACGCGGATCCCACGCAATTACCCGAACTCCCCGAGGTCGGGGTGACCGAATAAACCGCTGTTTGAAGAATATTGGTCGTGTTGGTCAACGTGCCCGTGACCGAAGCCTGACCCGTGGCGGCAGCTCCACCGGTATAACCGCCCCCGGTTGGTATCGACCAGCTATAGGTCGTCCCGGCAGGAACGATCGTGTTAGGTAAAGACGTAACAGGGGTGATGGTGAACTGATCTCCACTGCAAACAATTTGGGTTTGTGTGGGAATCAACGGTTTGGGAGTAACAATAACTGTTACAGTGAAAGAGTTGCCAGGGCACAAACTAGTTGTGGGGAATACAGTATAAGTTGCCGTTTGCGGCGTGTTGGTAGTATTTACCAAAGTTCCACTAATATTTAATTGACCTGTCCCTGAAGTTCCACCAGTAAATCCGGAACCGGTAGGAGGACTCCAACTATAAGTAGTACCGGTTGGTATGATCGTTGTGGGCGGATTATTTGTCGGTGTAATGGTAAAGGTGCTTCCACTGCAAATTGAGGTTGATTGGTCAGGGACAACCGGCTTGGGATTAACAGTCACTGTCAATGTTGTTGGCGTGGCAGCTGTGCATCCGTTAACATCAGTATAATTAACAGATATACTCTGCGTCCCGGTATTATTCCAATTTACTGTAATCGTGCTAGTACCAACCCCGGAAACAATGCTCCCTCCCCCTGATACTATCCATAAATAATTTGAATTTCCAGGCTCTGTTTGATAAACGATCCCTGTGGAACCTGTACAAATAGTATTAACCCCAATTATCGAAGGGACAGGAAGCGGGTTTACCGTGACATGATAAACCGTCGGGAACATTGCTGAACAACCATTAACTGTGTAGTTAACAGAAACTGTCTGAGATCCAGGGGTATTCCAGGTGATAGTAACAGAATTATTAGTCGAAGAACCACCCGATGTAATTGATCCGCCGGCTGAGACAGTCCATGAGTAGTTACTTTTCCCTGATTCAGTTACATAAACATTACCAATTGAACCAGCACAAACAGGATTTGGACCGGTTATTGTGGGATTTGGGCGCGGATTAATTACAATGGTATTTGTGGTAGTACTTTGACACTGCCCATTATTGATTGTCAGTGTGATTGTATAAGTGCCAGGAGACGCATAAATATGAGTGGGGTTTGGAGCGCCTGAAGTGTTAGCCCCTCCAGAACCCGGATCTCCGAAATTCCAGGAGGTAGTAGTGATGGAACCACAATTTGAACCAGACCCGGGTAATGATGTATTGGTAAAAGAGATCGTTTGGTTTACGCAACTGGGGGATGTTGGGGAAAAGGTAAAAGAAGGGGTTGGATGCGAGAAGATGATAATTGGATTGTACGTTGTTGAAGCAGTATCCGGACAGCTGTTTTTTGCTGTAATTCTAAGTGTGTAAGCATTATTTGGGAGTCCTTTACCGCAAGATGATGTATTGTAGGTCAAATTAATTATTGTATCATTCAAAACATTCGGAATCACTGAAGAGTTCCCATCTCCATTATAAATGTAATAATGTGTGCCAGGAGAATTGTTAGCAGCCCCAGACAGGGTAAATGGAAATGTAATTGGAGCACACCCACTTGTTCCTCCGCCACTATAAATCCCAATTGCCTGAATACTTTGATTTATAACATTATAGGTTGTTGATCCGGTGCACCCATTGCTACTATTGGCAGTAATTTTTAACGAAAAAACCCCCAACGAATGATAAGTATGGGTATATGGAAATACTTCAGGCGGAAAATTTGTTGTTGATGCATCTCCCCACTGGATAGTATAACCACTGATACAACCAGTATTTGCTGTAATGTTATCAACTGATAAAGGATAATCTGGATTTGATTGACTTGGATAATTCAAACAATTACTAAAAGGGGAGAATATATTTTGATCAATTATTTGTGGGTTTGGTATTTTATTAACATCAATGGATTTACTTTTTGTATCTACACAATTATAAATATTTGTAGCTACGAGCATTATATTAAATGTTGAAGCGGGATTACATCCAGTTGGAATTGAAAAAACATGATTAGGATTTGTTAACGTAGAGGTATTAGTAACACCTGACCCAGGATCTCCAAAATTCCAAAGAAAGGATAGACCAGAACCAGTGGAATTATTACTAAATGAAACGCTTTGCCCGGAACATGAAGGATTTATCGACGAAAAATCAGCAGATGGAATTGGATTCACAATAACACTTACAGAATCAACACAAACGGGTCCAATAGGAACCGGAGTAACTGTAACATAATATTTTGTTGCTAATAATGGATTAGCAGTTGGACTCTGCAATGTTGAGCTAAAACCAATAGGATTAGATGCCCAAACATAGGTATTACTTCCCGTCGTTGTGACATTAAGCTGGGTGGCCCCTCCAAAACAAATGGAACTTGGTGTTGCTGTTGCATCGCATTGACCATGTACTCGAAGTGAGGAAATTCCTGATACCATTAAACAAAAAACAAGTAGTACAGTTGCACGGTTTTCAAATATACTCTTCGCCCATTGCTTTCCATCCGGAATATGAAAATATGTTTTCATATTATAGTAATTTAAGACTCATTATCAACCCACTAATATAAATAATAATTAAAAATAAAACAGGTCGCCTAACAATAATATTTAATTTCGAAACATATTTCATTATAATATAATATTCTATCTCAACAATTTAGACAGTTTTTAAATTATTTAAGCCGTTTTGTAAGGGTGAATTGTAAAATAATTTAACTGTTTTTCGACACTTTTTATAGATTTAAGTAGTTATAATATTTTAAAAGTAACTATAACATGTCCATAAAACTGAATGAGGGGATTTGGAATGGCACGATCACTGTACTACCAAATCATCTCCTTCCCAACTTAATTCCTGATCCGACGGCATGGAAATTCCTTTGTTAATCGCATTCATATTCAAATAGATTGGTCATTATTCTAAGCCATAGTGGTGTACCAATCCCAAATCCCAAGGTGAAACCACCATCATTTCTCAATTTCGGGTTGAAGATGAGTATGTATTCCATTGACCATATTATGTTTGATATTTATAATACACAGAGTGACACCAGAACAGCAAATATTTCTGCTGATCGTTCGGGAAGAATGCATATGAAGGACATTACATTTGAAAGGAATTGCAATCATTGAGTGAATACGAAGTCTCCCGGTGATGTTATTTAATCTCGCGTGATTATAAGTCTCCTATACTACTCCGGAAAACATCTTTGATCAGTCCAGGTACAAAAATTCTCCAAAAAGATTATCTTTGCACCCTCAAAAGTCAAACCTGCCCATCAAGGTTCGCCTTTTTACGAGATCGTTCTTAACTTACTGGAAAAAACGATTTCAGATGTCAAATAACCAATATTTATTGGACTTATCAGGCAAAAACCATCTGAAACGCCCGTAAACAGTAGATTTCAAGTATATTGTGGCAAATTTTGTGGCAAGTTCGATTTTTATAAGAAATTATACCAACATAATACGCTGATTATCAGCAATGGTCCCGTAGCTCAGTTGGATAGAGCAACAGCCTTCTAAGCTGTGGGTCGCGCGTTCGAATCGCGCCGGGATCACGAAACACCCCTTGAACATCAGGTACATCCCACCGAAACCAGCGTCATTGCTGGTTTTTTGTTTACAGCTATTAGTCCGGAACCCTTCCAGTCCACAGAACATTACCTTATAATGATCTTGCGCGCCAAGGATTTGTCATGATCAACGATCCTGACCACATACACCCCGGCAGGCAGGATACTGACATCAATCACTGGGTCGGGTTCGGTGACCGAACGGCACAGCACCACCTGGCCGGCGGTATTCAGCATATAGAGCATCCCCTTTGCGATATTCCTGACTGTAACGAGACCGGATGCCGGGTTGGACCAGATGTCGGGCAACATGCCCGATGCCTCCGGCGGGATCCCGTCAAGGGTACAGGAATCCTGAACTTCCTGCGGGCTGTTGCAGCCGGCAGCATTGCCGGAAATAACGATCGGACCATTGGGGTTTGCCAGCAGATCGCAGATACTGTGCACTGCACAGGAAGTCAGTGAACCGTTTCCTGAAACATCCAGTGTGTAGATGGTGCCGGCGGCAATATTGTCGATCCCGTGAAGGCTTGCCAGTGAACCACAACCCATAATTTCTAAGGCTAACCCGATGGATGTCAGACTTTCCAGCCCTGTCATACTGGGTAACGAGCTGCAGTTGGTTATATATACGCTGGCTCCGACCGCATGCAGGATTCCCATGCCAGACAGGCTCGCAAGGGAATCGCACTGGTCAATCATCAGGTTGCCGCCCAGGAAAGTGAGTTTATTAAATCCGTTCAGGTTCTGCAGGTGGCTGTTATTCTTCAATATCAGGGAAAGCCATATTTCGGCCAGGTTTCCGATCCCGGTAAAATGGTGCAACGAACTGCAGCCCTCCACCGAGAAGTTGCCCCTGACCTGGTGCAGATTGCCAAGCGCCGCAAGACTGTTCAGTGAGGGACAGCTGCTAATATCCAGATTACTGTGAACGGCATTCAGGTTGTTAAGTCCATTCAACGTAGAAAGGGAGCTGCAGTTGGTGATATCAAGCGAATAATTAATGGTGGTTAAACCACTCAAACCGGCCAGGCTGATAAGCGAGTTACAGTTCCTGATATCTATAAAATCCCCGATGGATGTCACGTTATCCATCCCCGACAGGTTTTCCAGGCTGGAGCATCCGGAAACAGAAAAAGAATTTGAGATGGTGTGCAAATTGTTCAATCCCGTGAGGTTATGGAGCGCATTGCAGTTCTCTATCATGAAGTAGCTCCCGATAGAACCCAGGTTGTTCAGGCCCATAAGGCTTGTCAGCGCCGGACAGTCCGAAATGTTCAGCCATGACTGGTCGGAGGTTATCCCGTTCAACCCGATCAGGTTTGTGATATTGCTGCCGCTGATCTCCAGTCCGCCGATGATCACGGTGCAGTTCGGGTAATTGACCTGGAAGTTGTCGACCTGCGCCTGGGTCGTCAGGGTGATGCTTTGCGGCGGGCAGGTTGCGCAGGGCTTGGCCGGCTGCGCTTTTATCCCTGACAAAGTGAACAGGAATAGCAGGCAAAGGAAAAATGCTTTCATTGTGAATCTGTTTTGATGTCAGTAATACTTACATTTAGAAACTTTTTAAAGTTAATAAATTTCAACTTTGCAAGGACCTCTCCCCCTTCCATCATTTCCAATTCCTGTTGATAACCTGTATGCCATATTTACCCGCGTCGGCGGCAGCTGTGACCATCAGGATCTCCCCACCATCGGCGGAGGTAACAAGAAGTACCCCTTACGCCTGCGGGAATACCGGCGGATCAGCCGACAGAAGGTAGGGTTCGAGGGTTATGGTGCGCTAAATGGTAAAACTGGTATCCATGACGATCAGGTGGTTGCTTGACGCATCCGGAGTAAGCGGATTATTCCCTGATGGGATCAGGTAATATTCATGATGCACGCTGTTTTCCGAAAACACGTAAATCCACGACCCGGCAAGCTGGATATCAGAAACAAAACTTACATCGTTCCCGGTGAGCTGGGTGTTCACGCGAAATTTCTTTTTACTGCAGGAGATAATCGATTTTCCATCGGAGGCAAACCAGAAGTTTTTACCCGGATAAGCAAATGAATAGGACTGGAAGGGCGTGCCGGCAATGTTGAATTTAATGACCCGGTCTCCTCCGTATGTACAGCCATAGAGATACTGCCCGCCGGGATGCAGGATTAAATTTGTGAGCTGATCTTCCGGGATAGTCAGCAGGAGGGTGCCGTTCACCCCGCCCGCGGGTGTCGGCCAGGCAAGATAATTTTTATAATGGAGAGGCGTATTCAGGTAAAACCAGCGCTCTCCGCTTGCCCCGGTAAAAGGCCAGGAAAAGTTAACCAGGGGAGTGAAGGTTTGCTGGATTATCCCGAGATATACATCCATGGTGGCGAATTGATTTGACTGGGTCAGGAGCAGCCCGGTATTATTATCAGGGGAAAACGCCAAGTTGGGCACTTGCCAGGTTTGATGCGCTGATCGTAGAGGTTACCTGCAAAGAATCAGTCAGGATTGTCTGACGCGAAACTTTCTTGGCCAATGATGAAGGTTTACCCAGTGAACACTTGCCCTGTGAAGGGTAAAATTTTATCCAGGACGCCGGAGAGGTTATGTTCCATGATACTTCACCCGGGCTCTGGGTGCTGATAGTTACAGTTTTCAGTGAGTCAAAGTAACCGAACTGCCACTGCGCAGGGCTGACCTTCAGGCTGGAAGATGATCAACAAAAAAAACTGCCCGTATCGCAATTGAAAAAGTTTAAAGTCCATTATCCTTTTTCGTGATTTATCATTGATTCATTGGTAAAATCCTTACCAGTCCCGGTCGATCACCTGGATTCATAGTCGTTTGTTATCAATCGTTATCGTCTGTTAATATTTTGATATTCCGGAGGGTGTCGGGATAGTGAAACTCACAGGACAGACACGACCAAATTCCGGAGTTTAAAAACGGCGCCTGCCATAAATTTTGTCATTTAAAACAAAAAATTATTGCGAAAAACCACAATACATTTTCCCTATAAAGATAATTAATTTTTAAACAGGCTTCCTTTTTTTAAAAAACTCAAAATAATTCTGATCATTCTGCAATTTTCACCAAAGTCAATAAAACATCTGTATGATGATGCCCGGTCACGGCACCAAAAAAGCCACCTGTCATCGTAACCCTTTTGCCCAGGAATTGATCCAGGTTGGTGCCTGCTACGATCTCGAGCTTAAATATCCCGGACCTGGTTTCTTCAAAGTTTCCGGAGGAGTCATTTGCAACCACGGTTATTGGCTTTTCAAGTACCAGGATATATTCGGTTTCAACTTTGTCGACCGTCGTGTCCTCGCCATACCCCGGCGGTCCCCAGAACTTCTCCAATGTCAGAATTCCTGAAACCGTTGAAACTGACGGTTCGTACCAGTACGTTAACATTGAATCGGCCTCAATCCCCTGATTTTTCATCTCCTTTAAAGAGGGATTGCCTGTACAGTTTGAAATAAGGACCACAAAAACCACATAGAAATACTTCATTTAATCATTTTTACTTTTTCAGACAAAGATGGGTATCATGGGTTTAACATTTTGAATAATAATTATTTATATTTCCCCGTTCAACCTGTGACGGTCTTATTTGCCTCCTGTTTCCGGGCGAAATCCTTGATTTTCATATTTTGGCAACTTTTTACAAGGCACATTCCTTGTTTCTTCATTCATTCCCTATCCCTCCTCCATTGGTTCAACGTTCGGGCTATATTCATCCTATATTCATCCTCCATTCCTCCTTCATTCCTCCTCCAATCCTCCTCCATTCATCCTCCATTCAACCTCCGTTCAACCCTCTTGATTCCCTATTGGTTCCATATTGGTTCTATCTGTTTTAGCATTTGGGGATTCCTGTAAAACTTTTCTAAAATTACAATAATAGGAAATATTTGTTCGATTTTTTACTATCTTTACTGCTCGGTTGCATGATAAATGGGAACCCTCATGATACTTCAAGGTAACCAGTGCCTGGTCTGCCAGGGGATGATGAAAAGGTTACATAAAATCATCATTCTCCTGATTACTGGAATAATGTTGTTTTTTTCACCTCCTGCAGCCTTTTCCCAACACAGGAAAATTCCCTTCAATCTTGGTTCCCAGCTACTTCCACATGCCCTCCAGTCTCAAAACAATAGCCAAACCATCAAACCCATCTACGACCCGCTCACCGGCAACCTGAACAGCAATTGTTCAAACTCAAATTTCAGTATGGGCAACTGGACAAACTGGACGGGTTGTTATGGCTATTACAGCACGGCGTGCAATTGCCAGACAGCCGGGTTTCTTACAACCGGCGCACACCCGCTGCACAAGATAATTCCGGCACCGGGATGGCACGATATCAAAACCTGCAACGGGTTGTTAAACATCTTCCCGGGCGAAAGTTTTTCAGCAAGGATCGGCGATACCATGTACACCAGCAATTCGGGCAATGCCTGTCCGCCAAACGGACGCGCGATCAAAAAGGAAGCCGAACTCAAATATGCCGTGACGGTAACTTCGAATTCCTACCTTTTCATTTACCGGTATGCCGTAGTCCTGCAAACCGGGGGGCATCTTCCGCCAACGGCATACCAACCTGATTTTAAAATCCAGGTGAATGATGCTGCCGGTGCCGTGCTGGATTCCACATGCGGGTATTATTATATCACTGCCCAGGTAAACGGCACCCCTGCTCCCGGGTGGAATCTTTGCACGAACGATGCAACAGGCAACGTTTACTGGAAAGACTGGACCACGGTTGGCATGAACCTCAGTCCCTACCTCGGACAAACGGTTAATGTGATTTTCAATGTCCGTGGTTGCTCCTACGATACCCATTTCGGATATGCATACATATCTACCTATTGCAGTGCACTGCAGATCCAGACAGCACTGTGCCAGGGCGATTCTACAGCAGCCCTCACCGCTCCCCCGGGGTTCCTGAGTTATCTGTGGAGCACTGGCGGAACGACAGAATCCATTACGGTACCCCACCCTGTTACCGGTTCGGAATACTGGTGCAAACTAACGGCCTATAACGGCTGCACGGATACGATTTTCAACAGTCTTACCTATACGGTTCTGAATGCCGATTTCAATTACACGGCAAGCTGCCCCGGGGTGCCATCGCAGTTCAGCGACAACTCGACATTAAACCAGAACCAGGTGATCAGCTGGGACTGGGACTGGGGCGACGGGACATCGGGAACCACCACGACCAGTCCAAATCTGACCCATGTGTTTCTGAACCCTGGGACCTTCAATGTCACCATGATTGCCCATTCCACGGAAGGATGCAAGGACACCATCACCAAAAGCGTGACCATCGACACCATCGCGCTGGTAACGAATACGCCCCTGCTTAAGACACTCTGCAGCGGCGACTCCGTGAACCTCCACCTCACTTCAAATGTAACAGGTGCCAGTTTTACCTGGATGGCAACCCCGCAATACCCGGCCACGACTTCCGGTTACCAAACCAACAACACACCCGGTACCTACCTAAACGACATCCTTTACAACACAGGACTCCTCGCGGATACCGTGAGTTATGCAATCAATTCATACAACAATACATGTGTCAGCAACGCGGGTGTTTACAAGGTTGTGGTTCTTCCCAAACCCAGCCTCGCAACCACCTTGCTGACCCAGTCGGTTTGTTCGGGCTCCCCCACTACGCCAGTGAACCTTATTCCATCACCGGGGGCCCCTTCGGTTGTTACATTCAACTGGACCGCTTATCCATCAAGCCCGCTGTTAACCGGGTATACTACTTCCGCCACGGGGTCGCTTGCCATTCCCATTCAGACCATCATCAACAATACGGGGATTCCTCAATATGTCGACGACTCCATAACGCCAATCCTCCAATCCGGCGCATCATGTCCGGGTGATAAAAAGGTCTACAGGATCAATGTAAACCCGTTGCCTGAACCCGTCATCTCCGGGCCTGTATCTGTTTGTGCAAATTCATCCGGGGCAATATACAGCACCCCCTATATCGCCGACCATGATTATATCTGGACCGTTTCCGGGGCAACCGGATTTACCGGGAATCATACCTCCACCATATCGGTCACCTGGGGAGCTGGTCCGGCCGGAATGGTCATGGTGCAGGACATTGATCAATCGCTGACCACCAACTGCAGCAAGTCAACCCCAGCGTACGGAGTGACCATCAACGCGAATCCCACCCCGGTTATCAACGGGAATCAGAACCCCTGCGGGCTGAGCGTGCAAACCTATACCCTGGCATCGCCGCAGGCGGGGCACTCCTATGCGTGGAGTGTCGCTGGAGGTGTTCCTGCAACGGGCACCGGGACGAATATCACTGTGACCTGGGGGAATTCAAACCCAGTTTCAATCACTGTAACCGAAACGATCTCCTATCCCGGGGGCGTGAATTGCCAGAAACAGGCGCCCGCCTTCCCGGTGTCGTTGATCACCTTCCCATTACCAGCCGGCCCCATCAGCGGTTCTTCACCGGTATGCAATACATGGGCGAGAACATACACTGTCGCACCCATCACCAATGCCGACAGTTATACCTGGTGGTATGTACCGGCCACGGGGGTTAACATAACGAACAACGGCTCATCCGCCGAACTGGCATTCGACCTCACTGCTGCCAGTGGCAATTTGTATGTGAAAGGGAATAAAACCGGCTGTGGCAGCGGACAAACATCGCCTGCCTTCGCCATCCATGTGAACCCGCTTCCGGATGTCACCCTGACATCATGCAACGACACCAAAACTACCACCTCATCCAGACCGTTTTACCTGAAAGGAGGGCTGCCCCCTGGCGGGCAGTATTTCGTTGATGGCTCCCTGCTCAGCGGCGGATTGTTTACGCCGGGGGCATTAACTCCGACACTGCACCAGATAACCTACCATTACAGCAACGTGAACACCTGTTCGGGTGTTTCACCCTCCATTACGATGACCATTCTGCCCGGCAGTAATCTCACGACATGCCCGTCTACTTTTACGGATATCCGCACCAACAAGGTGTATCACGCAACCTCCATGGGCGGCAGGTGCTGGATGAGCGACAACCTGGACTACGGCAGCAACCTCGCCCCCGCAGGGACACCACAGTCGGACAACTGCCTGGCCGAGAAATATTGCAACGCCACGGATGCCAACTGCACTTCCTATGGCGGATTTTATCAATGGGATGAACTGATGCAGTACCGGGTGCCCGGCCCGGGTGAGTATCTCCAGGGACTTTGTCCGCCTGAATGGCATGTGCCCACTTCTGCCGACTGGCAGTTGCTGGTCGACGGACAATCAATCCCGGGCAATGGAATAGCAGGCTCACCGCTTAAGGATCCAAACCCGCCACAGGGATTTAAAGCCATCCTCACCGGCCTCTTTTATCAGAATAACTACTGGGGTTTTACAACAGGATTCTTAACAGGAACCATGTTCTGGACTGCCACACAGTATGGCAACGATCGGATTGTCACCCGCGGGATGAACAGCATCAATCAAAGCGTGTCGGAATATTATTCCCTCCGCTGCAATGCGTTCCCGGTACGGTGCGTCAAGGACTTCTAGCCCCTTTTACCTGCTCTTTACAAAAGTCCGTGCAACAGATTGCCCCTGCTCGTTAAACACAATAATGTATAGTCCGTCGGGCAAGGCAGTGATGCTGATCTTATGCCTGCGTGCCGTGACCATTCCCGATTGAACCAGCTTCCCGTCGGGTGTGAATATTTTATATTGAGGGCTAACCTGCAGCCCCTCCATCGTCACCGTGACCATGGACCCTGCAGGGTTCGGGAAAATCTGCAGGTTTTTTTGCCAGGAATTTTCTGCAACAGCGCCAATGGTATTATTTCCGGAGATAAGCTGGTAATCAGGGTCGAAGATGACCGAATCGACCGCAAACGGAATCGAGGCTGAAAATGTTTGTCCTGAAAAAGTATTCAGAAACCGGATAATGGTATCATGCGAGGCATTTTTAAACTGAACCGGGATGGGCATCTGGAAAAATGCTACCGAAGGATGCGACTGGGTCTGATTGACGGTGAATGTCACGTTGTTTCCTGCCTGGCTCCAGCCGATATGATATGAGGGGTAACCCTGGCCGGTGAACCAATCATCGAAATACCAGCTGAGATCATGGCCGTAAACACTTTCAAGGTGAGCCCGCAGATCGGAAGTATGCGCGAAACCATAGGCCAGGTTTGCATCCGACAGGTATTGTCTCAATGAAGTAAAAAACACGGAATCACCTGTGATCCATCTCAACTGGTGAAGGATCAGGGCTCCCTTTGCATACGAAAGGCGGCTGTCGAATATCCTGCCTACGCTTGTTGTATCTGTGCAAAATACCGATCCCCCGGGCTGGGAGATGACGCTTTCGACCCGCACCTGCCTGAATCGCTTCCACCACGCTGGTAACAAATGCTCGTAGCACAATCCTGAAAGGTATGTCGCGAATCCTTCGTTTAACCAGATATCCGACCAGCTCGCACAGGTAACTTTATCGCCGAACCACTGGTGAGCGAGTTCATGGGCAATCAGTTCAAACCCGAACGATACAACAAAGGTCATGGTTTGATGTTCCATGCCACCGCCCCATCCAAATTGCGTGTGACCATATTTTTCATTCTGGAACGGGTAGATGCCGAACAGGCTGTCGTACACCTGTATCATCGGAACAACATTGGCTGTTTGTGCATAAGCTGTAGCCGAATCTTCAGGATAGATGTAGTTGATCACCTTCAGCGTGTCTGGTCCGAACGGCACCTTATGGATATAGCGGGAATAGTTGGTCACCGCCATGCACACAAGATAGGTCGCAATCGGGTAACGGTGTTTCCAGTGATATACCATGCCTGTTCCGTCAGGTAATGACGAGATGAGAAGACCGTTGCTCGCAGCTTTATATTCAGCGGGCGTCGTGACAAAAATATCGATGGAATCGGCCTTGTCGGTCAGGCTGTTCTTGCAGGGCCACCAGTCGCTGGCACCATAGGGTTCAGAAAGTGTCCATATCACCGGTGTTCCTTTGTGCGTGCTCTGGACAAAAGATCCGAAACCGTTATCGGGCGGGACCCCGTGATAATAAACAGTCACGGAATCAAGTACCTGAAGCGGAATGGTTGCCGGGAACTTAACAACTACCAAATCTGAGCTGTGGTGCCATGGGGCCGGAGAACCCCGGTATTTGACTGAATCAACGACCAGAACCTGGGACAGATCCAGTGACAGCGAGTCAATCCCGTGCCCAACAGGTGTGAACAGGGTGGTAACACTTCCTGAAATTTGTTTAACTGACGGATCGATATTCCACCGGCACCGGTACCATTTAACATCATAGGAAGAGGTCGCTTCTGCGTTCCGCGGGGAAAGTTTCCAGGCGCTGGCATCCCGCTCATTCTTCGCGATTGTTTTAAGATCATTCCCGTTGAAGGTTACCTGGCCGAACAAAACCCCAGAAAAAACCAGGCAAATAAAAAGAATTCCCTTTTTCATACAATTTCGGTTTTTTGCATTTCCCGTTTACTTTTCATTGCACGATCCAAAAAGATCACTGTTATCCGGCTTTTTGACATGAAAAAAATCAAACTTTCAGTATCTATTTTCGAATGGGGCTAAAGCCCATTCTCTGGAAATCATTCCCTACCCCCGGGCTGAAGCCCGGGGCAATAGAAAGGGATGCTACTCATGCACAGAACAAGACATTTATAATCAAATTACAAATCTATCATTCACCTCCTTATCCCCGTGCTAAAAGCCCGGGGCAATAAATAGAGTCACGCTCTGGGTAATAAGTAAGTCGAAGCCCACGTCCTACGTCCCACGTCCTTCCTTCTCCAGCTTCGTGATCCGCTCAGCAAGCTCGGGCAGGTTGCGGAACAGGGCGATCGATCTCCTGAATTTTGAAACCTCGAGGGCTGGGCTCCCCAGGTACGCCTGCCCGGGTTTGGTGAGGCTTCGCGATACGCCCGTTGCCCCCCCGATCATGACGCCATCGGCGATGGTGATGTGGTTGGTCATGGAGACATGCCCACTGATCATGCAATTTTTCCCGACCTTCACCGAGCCCGCGATACCTGTTCCGGCGGCTATGCAGGTATTTTCGCCGATGTCGACATTGTGGGCGATGTGAATGAGGTTGTCGAACTTCACCCCTTTCCTGATGATGGTGGATCCGAAGGTAGCGCGATCGATGGTACAATTGGCGCCTATTTCCACATCATCCTCGATAATTACATTCCCGATCTGGGGCACCTTGACATTCAGGCCATCCTGCTGGTTAAACCTGAAACCGTCGCTGCCGATCACCGTTCCTGCATGGATGATGCAGTTCTTCCCGATCTTGTTGTCGGAATATATCTTCACCCCTGCAAAAAGCATCGTATTGTCGCCTATGGCGCAGTTATCGTCAATAAAAACATGGGGATAGATCTTCACGTTGTTTCCGATCACAACCTGGTCGCCGACGACTGCGAAATCACCGACGTAAACATTTTCTCCAAGCCTGGCGGATGATGAAATCACGCTGTTTGCCGCGATGCCTTTTTTATCATATTTAATCCTGTTGTAAACTTCAAGGAGTTTGGCAAAGGCTACGTCTGCGCTTTCCACCCTGATCATGGTGGCTGCAACGGGATGTTCGGCAATAAATGAATTATTTACAATGACAATTGATGCCTGTGTAGTGTAGATATACTGTGTATAAAGCGGGTTGGCAAGGAAGGAAAGCGAACCGGGTTCACCCTCTTCAATTTTCGACAATTTCGTGATGGCCGCTTCCGGGTTCCCTTCAATGGTCCCGTTTATCATCGCGGCAATTTGCAAGGCTTTGAATTCCATAAAGTTTGTTTTAAATGATTCGCGACTGCAAGATAATATTTTCATCATTACCTGCAGCGGAATTATCTGTAACAAGCCTGATTTTCTGCACAACGTGACATGGAAATTCCTTCAAGGCAGGGTCATCCCGGCCATGAAAGTAATTCTGTCAATCCTCTTCCTTAACCGGGATTATTCGTAACCGCTTTTGATGACCGTCAGGATCATTTTAAACCGCCCGTTTGGCTTGACAAAGTTTGGCTCATGCGCAGGGATTACAATCGACTGACCTGTTTGCAGAAAATTGGAATGCCCGTCAATGACGATCTCTGCCTTGCCTTCGATGATCTGCGCGAAGGTGTCGAAAGGAGAGGTTTTTTCTGTTAACCCTTCGCCACTGTCAAACGACATGACACTGATGTTTCCCGTCGATTTTTTCAGGATTGTTTTGATAACCACCGAATTGGGAACATACTCGATTATTTCAACCGTTATGTGTGCTTTCGATTTATCGACTTCGCTGATTTCCATGATAATTTTTAGTAAGGACTGTGTATTGATCCAATTAAACTAACCGCAGAGATGTAAAGGTAAAATTGCTGGTTTTATGCTTTACATCTTCGCGATGAGCCTGCCATGCAGGAACAGGGACTATAGTTCCGCAATAATTTTGTGCAATTCTTCCTTTGTTTTTCCAAGTTTTATCTGAAGCCTTCCAAACATCTCATCCTTTTTCCCCTCTTTAAACATCAGGTCATTATCGGTTAACATGGCAAATTGTTGCTTAAGCTTGCCTTTCTGTTCATTCCAGTTGCCTTTTACTTCCGTGGTATTCATTTTTTTTATAATTATTGGTGAATGCATTTTCACTATGCAAAGGTCAGTGCTTTATTCCCCGAAACCGTTACACAATTCCAAGGAAGAGTTACATCATTCACACATTGACATTCTGGTCAACCGGGATGGTTACCTTTCCGTTATTTGGACAAAGACCAGGACCACGGCCGCGGCTGTCATGAGCACAAAGGCAGCAAACCCGAGAATGTTGGCTCGCTTTCCATTGGTAAATTTCCCCATGATTTTCTTATTGTTTGAAATGTGAAGGATGATCGCAATTAACACCGGGGCAGTCAGTCCGTAAAGAACAGCTGAGTAAATCAGCGCTTTTATCGGCGATATGCCGACGTAATTTAACGATAAGCCAAGAATAAGTGATACTGCTATGATTATGTAAAATGCCTTAGCTTCATGGAATTTTTTATCCAGCCCCTCCTTCCACCCGAATGTTTCGGTGATGATATAGGAAAGAGAACCGCTCAATACCGGGATGGCCAGCAATCCGGTGCCAATCACGCCAACGGCAAACAGCAGGTAGGCCGCATCTCCGGCCAGTGGCTTCAGTGCCCGGGCGGCCTGTTCAACTGTGTCGATTTTATGGATGCCGGCGTTAAACAACACGGTACCCGTTGTGAGAATGATGAAAAACATGACGATATTGGAGAACAACATGCCAAAATCCACATCCTGTTTCATCTCGTGCATGATCCGCTTATTTACCACCAGCTTGTTTTCCCCGCGTTTCTTGTCCTCTGCCTCCATGGTGGCCTGCCAGAAGAAAAGATAGGGTGATATGGTCGTTCCCAGAATGGCAACAAGCAGGATGATAAAATCCCTGTCAAACCGGATGGTCGGAATAAAGGTGGATTTCAGAACAACCATCCAGTCCTGTTTATATAAGAATGGCACGATGAGGTATACCAACAGTGCCAGGCAGAGGTATTTCAGGACCGCCGCTATTTTCTGGTAAGGCAGATAGATCATTAAAACCAATAATATAATGGTAAATCCGATGCAGAAGAACGTTGCATGAACCGATGGGAGCAACATATTGGCGACAGCCCCCATCCCGGCGATATCGGCGCCAATGTTCATGACAATGGCCGGAAAGCTGAAAAGCAACATCAGGTATAAAACCGGCCTGGAATAATGCTTCTTAAGTGTTCCTGCCAAACCGTGCGAAGTTACCAGCCCGATCCTGGCGCACATCTCCTGGATGGAAGCCATCAGCGGAAAGGTGATCAGCGCTGTCCAGAGCGTCGACAGCCCGTACACAGCGCCTGCCTGCGAGTATGTTGCGATGCCTGACGGATCGTCATCGCTCGCTCCGGTAACCAGGCCCGGGCCGAGAATTTTCCAAAACCGGATTATTTTTTTTGACATCCTTTCTATGCTGCTCATTTCCCTGGTTTATCAAATTTATGGGTGCGCGTTTTTAAAAGTAAAACGGGACACAACGGTTTGGCTAAAGTTCAGTTTGCCAGTTACCATGATGTGTCCCGTTGCTGTTACGCCGGTATTCAGGCGAGGATATCCGCGATCACGTCCTCAGCCTTCATCTGCTCCTTTTTCGCAAGGCGCGCCGCGTCTTTTCTGATAGATTCAATTTTGGCATTGACGTCGCCGGCGAATTCATTGAATTTCTCGCTCAGGTCATCCACGTATCTGTTGGCCTGATGGGAGATTTTTCTCCGCGTAGCCACTCCCTTATGGGGTGCAAACAGCACGCCCAGTGATGCGCCAACGGCAGCGCCGGCCAATACTCCCAATAATATTTTTCCTGCTCTCATAATGTGTGTTTTTAACGAGTTATTTATTACCATTCTTATGCTTGTCATTGTCATGCGATTGACCGTTATCATGTCCTTGTCCCTGGTTTTCGCCATTTCCATGGCCATTGCCGTGAGGGTTCTTTCCCCCGGGATTGCCTTTTGCCGGCCGCTCCCCGATATTCTTCTGGTCGTGGCCATTGTAACCTCTGCCATACTTTGATTTATACTCTTTAAAATGCGAGTAAGGTTTTTTGCCGTGGTAATCTTTCATCACGACTTTGTAGCCGCCATACAGATCATAATCCTTGTAACGCGCCGGGAGGTTGGCCCTGTGAATCCATACCCCCCCGCTGTAATAAATGAACATGGTGGAATGAACATCATAAAACGCTTCAACATCGGGCAGGTAGTAATAACTCGCTTCGGCATATCCGGCAGGCCCCCAAAGCGGAGGTGTTCCGAAATTCAGGCTCATCGAGAATTGTGACTTCGCCGCTCCTGAGAGCAGCAGCACCATGCCGATAATGATAAATTTTAACGCTTTCATTGGTGGATTTTTTAAAGGTTATTTAACATTTTTAACCGTTAAATCTTTAAAAGCCAAACCAAGTTCATCCATGTCGTGGCTGAATTCGGTCTTGAAGGTTGTCCATTTATCTTTTCCTTCTTCTTTATAATCGGCGAGTTTCCTTTTCATGTCTGCATTTTTTTCCTCCAGCTGTGCTACCTTCTTTTTATAATCGGCTTTTGCAGCTTTTTTGCTCTTTTCCATGCTTGCCTTCAGATCGGCAATACGCTGATCGTTTTCAGTGATCCGTTGCGACTCGGCTTTCCGGTAGTTTTCGATATCTGCCCTGTACTCCTGGTTTGCCTTTTCCAGGTCATGATTTGCCTGAATGACATTATCCTGGGCATTTGCCACCTTCGCAGCTGGTGTATTGCACCCGGTAAACATGGCGCCGGAAATTAAGGCACATGCGGCTATTGCTAAAATTGACTTTCTCATTTTAAGTTTTTTAAGTGTGGTTGTTTTTTCAATGATGGTCAGGGTCAGTTTGCTCATTCCGGCTGATAGTCCCTGTTTACTCCCGGTTTACAGGGTTCCGATGATCCTGTGCAGTTCTTCCTTGGTTTTTCCCAGTTTTATCTGAAGTTTTCCAATCATTTCATCCTTCTTGCCTTCGTCAAACATGAGGTCATTGTCGGTCAGGATGGCGAATTTCTGTTTGAGTTTTCCTTTCTGCTCATTCCAGGTTCCTTTAACTTCTGATGTATTCATTTTTTGGTTAATTATTGTTGTGAGATATTCATACTTACGCTGACTGCAGGCATTTTCATAAGGGCTGCTGGGTCGAGTTCCATCTGCAGGTCCGTCTGGCCCAGGTTGGTGAGTTCGATATCGCACATGATGGTGACCTCCTCTCCTACCATGATTCCTCCTGCTTCCATGGCAGTGTTCCAAATAAGTCCCCAGTCGCTCCGGTTGATCTTCCCCGTAACCGCGAAACCCGCTTTTTCATTTCCCCAGGGATCCATGACAATGCCGCCGAACTCCACGTTCAGTTTTACATTTTTGGTGATGCCCATCATGGTCAATTCTCCCCATAATTCATGATTCCCCTCCAGAACATCTTTGCCGATGTTGCCTGAGGTGAATGAGATTTGCTTGTGGTTCAGCACATCAAAAAAATCGGGGCTTTTTAAATGGGCATCGCGTTTTTCATCCCCGGTGTTTATGGAGGCTGCGTCAATCCATAAATCTATTTCGGCGGTCGTGAAATCATTTCCGCGTGTATAGATACATGCATCAAAATTCCTGAATAAGCCCCGTACATGGGTAATTCTCAAATGCCTGACTCTAAATGCGATTTCACTATGTGCCTGGTCGACAGACCATTTTGTTCTGGTAGTAATTTTCCTCGTTTCCATGTTGGTTTGTATTTTGTATTGGTTATTTGCCTGATCCGAATCGTGTAGTGCCTTCAGTTTTATAGTCTTGGAATTAAAATGCAAAGGTCATCCCCTTTTTCCCCTTTTATGTTACAAAACTTTGGTTATTAGTTACATCATTCACACCTTATTCAGCCATGGTTCTCATCTGCACGGCGAGGTAGCCTCCATCGATCTCAAGGCAGGTGCCGGTTATACAGGCTTTGCCGATGCCTGATGGTCCTCCCGTGATAAACACGGTTTTATTTTCGAGTTTTTTCATTTTTTTTCAATTCGTATTATTTCATTGTGACGGCTCGTCATCATATTCAACCACCAGTTCATTGTCGACGGACCACACGCCGGGAGCACTCCGGGCAATATGTCCGGCTTCTTCCTTCTGGTAAAGCGAGTCGACAATGCCGCGCAGGGTCACACTGTTACCGGTTACCTGGACGTCGATATTCTGGTCGCACATTGACCAGTTGCGCACAAACGCGCGTTCAATTTCTCTTTTTTCGATGGCATCATGCGTCTCAGATCTTATGGTGATCTTGTTTGACACGCCTTTCACTCCCGGCAGGTTTTTCACTGACTTCCCGGCAGCCTCTTTCTGGTAATACCAGGTAAATTCCCCTTCAAGGGTTACCCAGCCGTCTTCAACTTTAACTTTGACCTTACTGCCGGGAACTTCGGTGTTGCCCCTGAAAGCATTTAATACTTCATCGGCAATTTCGCTGTCATTGATTTTCCAACTGTTGGCAAATTTAATTTCAATCTTCTCCACCACCGCTTTAACGCCTGCCACATGTTTGGCTGCATCCTCCGCTTCTGTTTTCTTGGAATAGCTGTCAACAACACCTGTCAGGGTGACAACGCCATTTTGAACGGTAACACCAATTTCGGCAGCGTTCAGCAAGGGTTCCCATTTGATCGCGTCCTGGACATCTCTTTGTAAATCTTCATTTGTTTTCATTGCGAATGATTTAGTCGTCGCCATCAATCACCAGTTCGTTTTCGACGATCCTGACTCCTGTCGAGTTCCCTGCAATTCGGCCGGCTTCTGATTTCTGAAAAAAAGAATGAACGATTCCACTAAGGATCACATTCTCGCCAATCACGTTCACATGGATATCTTCATCATCGATGGACCAGTCCTGAACAAGTTCCATTTCGATCTTGTGCCTTTCAATTTCATCGTGCGTTTCAGAGTCGATGGTGATGTTATTCGTCACCCCCCGAACACCTACAAGGTTGTTAACCGATCTGTAAGCGGCTTCCCGCTGGTAATTCCATTCCACGTCGCCTTCCAGTGTAAGCCATCCGTTTACGACGCTTATTTTAACTCTTCTGCCGGGAATCTGCCAGTTCCACTTAAAAGCACTTAATACTTCATCGGCAATGTCATGATCGCTGATTTTACAGGCGCTGTTGTACATAATTTTATTTTTTGAGGATAATGAATGCAGGTGAACTTGCTTACTATGATCAGGTGGTTGGTTGGTTTGAAAACTCCTGGTGGAAAGGGCTTTTGCAAAATTCCTCCGGCAGGTTGCAAAGGTGCATACCAATCCTAATTTTATTGTTACACAATTCCTGATAACAGTTGCATCATTCACACATTGTTCAACTTAATTTAAGAAATTTCACCCATGCAAAACCGGAAGAATTCATTATAACAATGTGTGAATCATGCAAATTAATTCAATAGTTATGTAACACTCCGACAGCGGGGAGGCTATAATTTTGCAGAAATCAAAGGCTGAAAAAATGATAAAATTCAATCCCGTTATTAAGGTAAAAGGGTTTGCAAAGGTTCAGTCGGCTAAACTGGGCGAAAAAACTATGGCAAAAACTGCCTGGGCGAATAGTTTTTTAACAGGTATTGCCGATGTTTTTTTATTTGTCAGGCAGATTGCCAGGGAGACATTTTCACGCGATTTTGAATTCAGGGAATTCCTGCGCCAGTGTTTTCAGATCGGGAACAAATCGCTGCCCCTCATATCCATTACGGGGATCATCATTGGGCTTGTTCTCACCATTCAATCGCGGCCTGTTTTGATTCGTTTCGGCGCGGTGACCCTGTTGCCCGGCATGGTGGCTATCTCACTCATCAGGGAAATGGGACCGGTGATTACCGCGCTGCTGTGCGCCGGGAAAATAGGATCGGGCATAGGCGCAGAACTTGGATCCATGAAGGTGACTGAACAAATTGATGCCATGGAGGTTTCCTCTACCAACCCCATGCGGTTCCTGGTTGTTACAAGGGTGCTGGCTGCCACGCTGATGATCCCTCTGTTGATTTTATATGCTGATGCCCTTGGCATTTTAGGAAGCTGGGTGGGCGCCAATATCAAAGGCGACGTTTCATTGTTCCTGTTTTTTTCACAGGCGTTCGCACATATCAAGTTCATGGATTTTTTCCCTGCCGTTATAAAATCGTTTTTTTTCGGGGCTGCCATCGGGCTGGTCGGATGCTACAAAGGCTATAACGCCGGCCGGGGTACCGAAAGTGTGGGAATTGCAGCAAATTCGGCCGTCGTACTGGCATCGCTTCTGGTGATCATTATTGATATGGTGGCGGTTCAGATAACGGATATGATGTACTGATAATGTGCTGATGTGCTGATGTGCTGATGTGCTGATGTGCTGATGTGCTGATGTGCTGATGTGCTGATGTGCTGATGTGCTGATGTGCTGATGTGCTGATGTGCTGATGTGCTGATGTGCTGATGTGCTGATGTGCTGA
>CAIWMX010000022.1 GCA_903913885.1 uncultured Bacteroidales bacterium
GGCAGGGCAGTCAGGGAGAATCGAATACGATTTCCTGGTGAATGCTACGGGCCCGAAGCTAAACTTTGCAGCCACAGAAGGGTTGGGTCCAAAAGGTTTTACCAATTCCGTATGCACCTATCCGCATGCTGAAGAGGCCTGGGTAAATCTTCAAAAGTCCCTGGATAAAATGGCAAAGGGAGAAAAGCAGCGTTTCCTGATCGGAACCGGGCATCCAACAGCCACTTGCCAGGGGGCCGCTTTTGAATATGCACTGAATGTTGCCTTTGAAATATCAAAGCGCAAGCTGAATCATATGGCCGAGATAACCTGGATCACCAATGAAAATGAGGTGGGTGACTTTGGGATGGGAGGCGCCTTCATTAAAAAAGGCGGATATGTTACCTCAACAAGGGTCTTTGCCGAATCGATTCTTGCCGAATATGGTATCCGGTGGATCACCAAGGCTGGGATTGTAAAAGTAGAAGAGGGGAGAGCCCATTATGAAACACTCGATGGCGAGCAACATGTACAGGAATTTGATTTCGCCATGTTGATTCCATCCTTTGCCGGTGCAGGAATGAAAGCCATCGACCGAAATGGTGAAGATATCACGTCGAAACTGTTTGCCCCCAGCGGCTTTATGAAGGTGGATGCAGATTACACAGCCCGGCCATTTCAGGAATGGAGTGCTGAAGACTGGCCTTCAACTTACGAAAGTCCCGCTTACCCGGATATTTTTGCAGCAGGTATCGCATTTGCTGTACCTCACCCGATTTCTCAACCCAGGAGCAGCAAGAATGGCCTGGCCATTTTCCCTACAGCCCCCAGGACAGGGATGCCTTCTGGTGTCATCGGGAAAATTGTCGCACTCAACATCATCGACAGGATAAAAAACAACCGGAAGGATTCACCGCATAAAGCCTCCATGGCAAGGATGGGCGCCGCATGCATTATCTCTTCAGGTTATGGATTACGCGATGGTATGGCTGCATCGATGACGGTTTTCCCGATCGTACCCGATTTTAAACGATTCCCGGACTGGGGAAGAGACCTGAACTATACCGTAGGAGAACCCGGGCTTGCCGGTCATTGGGTTAAACTGCTTCTGCACTACCTGTTTATCTACAAAGCAAAGGCAAAACCATTCTGGTTTTTGATCCCTGAGTAGAAACCTTACATAATTTTTAAAATAGATCAGTATTCTTTTAAAATATCAGCCATCATGCAGGAGAAACACATAACACCCGGACCGAAAGAGATCACCAACCCTCCATACCCTACCGGAAATACAAGATTCTGGCGCAAATTCTTTCCCTGGCAGGTTGTCAGATTTTTCGTTTTAAACCTCAAAATCATGCGCATTATTATCGGGGGTCATTCCTGAATTTCTGGAATTCTATGTAATTAAACCTTTTCCAATGCCTGCCTTAAGTCGGAGATGATATCCTCAGCATTTTCGATTCCTGCAGTATTTCATTGTAATATTAATGGACATATGTTCTTAATGCATTAACTTTGCAAAAAAAAATGCTTGACCAACGCGATACCTCAATCGCCAAAACTCAGCAATACCGGGTGGTTTTCCCAAAACACCTGAACTCAAATGGAACCTTTTTTGGCGGCGAGGCCATGCAATGGCTTGATGAAGTTGCATTTATTACAGCAACGCGCTACACCCGTCAGCGGATGATCACCGTAAAAATTGAACATGTTCGCTTCCTGAAGCCAATTTTGCCTAACACCATAATGGAAATAACCGGCACAATAGTAAAAGCCGGTAACATTAAATTGTATATCAAAATAGAGGTGTACTCAGAAGATATGTATTCCCAACACCGGGAAAAAGCGATAGAGGCTGACTTCGTGTTTGCTTCATGCAACGATGATTTATCACCTACTCCTTTGAAACTTCCTTAAAGTTGCTTTTCAAACTTTTTAACAACATTTGCAACAACAACCCAGGAAACCAGGATCAGGACCGGCCAGCTAAAAAACCATATAATTTCAGTTATCATCAGATCAATTTTTAATAAATATGAGTTTCGGTTTTCATCTCCCCGATATCGATTTTTTTGTTGTCGATCGAGCGCCAGGCATAGAAGATATAGGCCAGCACAAATGGCACCAGCAGTGACACATAGCTCATGGCCACCAATGTATATCTGCTCGAAGAACTGTTCCCAATGGTGAGCGAACTTTGTAAATCGAAAGTCGAAGGATAATAGGCGGTGTTGTTGAATCCAGCAAGCAGGAACAGGGAAAATACCGTAAGAATGGTGCCGATGCCTGCCGCCCAGATCCCTTTTGTGCTGCATTTGACAAAGCAGGTGATCGGACGGATAATGCCCATCAGCACCATCACAACACCCAGCAGAAACAATACAGCCACAACCGGCATCCGGATCAGGTTGTGCAAGTATTTATAAGGTTCCATCGATACCATTTTGGTCTCCGGATTCACTGCAAAACCAGACGATAACAATAACCAGATCGTAAAAGTTAGGAAGAAAACCACGAATGGAATTGCGTTATAGAGCAACTGTTTTTTTACCCTTTCCATGATGGCCGAATTGTTTACACGGTTCATGAAATAGAGCAGGGCCAGCACCCTGGCCAAAAAGAAGACTGTTAATCCAAGCGTGAGGTTATGCAGGTTTAATGCAGCTTCCAAACCATAAGCAGGGCCTGTCCATTCTGAAATGATTGGCATTTTGCCTCCGGTCAGGTTTGTAAGATTCATTTTATTAACCACAAAGGCAGAACCGGTAAAAAAGGTGGCAACAGCTGTCCCTATTAAAACTGTTCCCAGTAATCCATTGATATAAAGAAGCACTTCATACGTTCGGTGCCCAAAGAAATTGTTGGGTTTCGACCGGTATTCGTATGATACGGCCTGAACAACAAATGCAACCAGGATAAGCATCCACACCCAATATGCACCTCCGAAACTCGTTGAATAGAATAGGGGAAAGGATGCGAAAAAGGCACCTCCAAAGGTAACCAGGGTAGTAAAGGTGAATTCCCATTTCCGGCCAAGGAGATTGACCAGAACGGTTCGTTCGTCCTCGGTTTTACCAAGCGTATATATAAGTGTTTGCCCACCCTGGACAAACATCAGGAAAACCAGGATGGCACCCAGCAATGAAACGATGATCCACCAGTATTCCTGCAACGTGACATATGAGAATGTTTCGAACATAATTCAGGTTTTTATTGATTAATGAATAGTGGATGAACCTTCTTCCGCCGGACCCTTTTTAATCTGCGTAGTCATGATCTTGATCTCCGCAATCAGCAACCCGGTAAAAATGACGGCGAACATCCAGAAGGTGATTTGGACCGAAGAGGATTTAATCTGCGAAACGGCGGCAATGGTTGGAAGGATGTCCTGGATGACCCATGGCTGGCGGCCAACTTCGGCAACCACCCAGCCCAGCATGGAAGCTGTATAGGCTAAAGGAATGGTCCAGAGTGCGGTATACAAAATGAATCGTTTCGTTTCAATTTTATTTTTAAGGGTCAGCCATAAAATGACAATGAACAAAGCAAGGAAGTGGAATCCCAGCCCGACCATAATCCTGAAAGAATAGAAAGAGGTGGGAACACTGGGCACCAATTCGTGAACGTCACGGTTAGCATAATAACCATAACCAAAATGCGGATAATTTTCTTCGAACCGTTTTAGAGCAGCTGCAGAGAGACTGTCGTTGCCTGCTTTCTTTGCATCCTTGTATTCGGCAAGTGAGGAAATGGCAATCCGGCCTTTCTCACTGCGTTCCTTATATGACAGGATGTTGTGCTGCGGATTTCCGTGTACCAGGTCCTTTATACCGGGTACATATGCGTTTGCATCCAGGAATGCCATGTACGACAACATGTTTGGGATTTCAATCTTAAACAGGAAATCCTCTTTCTTGTGCTGGCCTTCGGCCTTGTCACTCTGCAGGATGCCGATTGCAGCGAGCGGTGCATTCTGCTGTCCAACGTACAGGTTTTCCATGGCAGCGAACTTCATGGGCTGGTATTTTGCAACAGTTCTGGCGGAACCATCACCGGTAAGTATAACAAAAGCGATGGAGAGCAGACCAAAGACACCGGCTACGATCATGCTCCGCTTTGCAAAAAGCTGTTCCCGTTTTTTTAGTAAAAACCATGCACTGATCCCGATCACAAAAATGGCTGCCAAAACATATCCCTGTGATACGGTGTGCAGGAATTTGTTGATGGCCACCGGCGAGAACAATACTTCCCAGAAGTTCACCATTTCATTGCGCACCGTGTCGGGATTGAATTTCATGCCGGCCGGGTATTGCATCCATCCGTTTGCTACGAGGATCCAGAGCGCTGAAAGGTTCGAGCCAATGGCCACCAGCCATGTGGACAGGAGGTGGAAGGATTTACTCACCTTGTTCCATCCAAAGAACATGACCGCGATGAAGGTGCTTTCCAGGAAAAAAGCCATGATCCCTTCAATGGCAAGCGGTGCTCCGAAAATGTCACCCACAAACCACGAATAGTTCGACCAGTTGGTGCCAAACTGGAACTCCATGATAAGTCCCGTGGCAACGCCAATGGCAAAGTTGATGCCGAAGAGTGTCATCCAGAATTTGGTAATGCGCTTCCATTCCGGGTTTCCTGTTCTTACATAGAGGCTTTCCATGAAGGCTACAATGAAAGACAATCCCAGGGTAAGCGGCACAAAAATCCAATGATACATGGCAGTGAGCGCAAATTGTGCCCTTGACCAATCAACAAGAGAAAAATCAATGTGTTCCATAAAAGGGTTTTAAGTAATTCGTTTACTTTTGCAATGCATCCAACAAAAATAATAATTTATCTGAACTTATGTTCATAAGTGTAGTAATTTAGTCAC
>CAIWMX010000023.1 GCA_903913885.1 uncultured Bacteroidales bacterium
CAACCCCGCCAATCCTGTTTGAAAGATCGACCAGCACCGGTGCTGTGGCGAATCCATCTGCTCCCAGCACATTGATGGCATTGCCCAAACGGAGCATATCGTCGGAAACCGCAGAAGTTTTCATGTCTGTAAGGACATTCCTGAGGGTTCCCATTTGCGTGGCAACCTCGCTTGCTCCACCCTGGATTTCAGCCCCGAGGGCGACATTGAGTTTGTCAATTGAATCGACAAACGGGAGGATATCTTTCTGAGCAATGCCAAGCTGACCGGCAACCACAGCCATTTCCCGTAGATCGCTCCGGGAAGTCCGGGTGTCGATCTTGCAGAGTTCCGTGTTCAGTTTCTTTACTTCATCGACCGTAAGTTTGGTTGTTTTCCGGATATCAGCCAGTGAATCTTCAAGTTTAGCATTGCCCTTGATGATGCCAACCACGGCAGCGCCGAACCCTATTACTCCCACGGTGATCATTTGAAGAACCTGCTGATACTTGTTGGCCTGGTCGGCAAGCTTTGAAAAGGCGCCTCCTGTTTGATTGATTTCGCCCCTGAGGTCTTTTAACCTGCCATTTACTTTCTGAAACTCCCTCTCTTTTTCGCCAAATTCCTTGGAGTTTACATTCAATTGGCGAAGTTCTGCATTTAATTTCCTTGCTTCTGCTTCCAATTGTTTCAGGGTAGCATTGGCTTTTTCACCGTTGAATATGACGGTGGCTGTGGACGTTTCGTTCTTAGCCATTGTTGATTGATTTATCAGATACATTCTCGGTGATGGCCATTACGCCTCTGTGGCCATACTCTTTGGCGAAGATTTCGCTGAGTTTCATGACTTCGGCATGAAAGGTCTTGGAGTACCATTTTTTGGGTCTCCTTCGGTTTCCAAGCATTTTCCCGGAAAGTCGGCGGGATGTGGCAGATTCTTTCACATCCCCGATCTTGACACCCCTGCCGACTCCCATATCGACAAAGCGACCGTAATACTCAAAAAGCAGGGTAATTTTCAGCACATTTCCTTGTGCGGATGCCAGAACATTGTATTGAAAGCTTTGGAGAAGCGCACCGGAATTGCCCACCTTGTTTATGGCGAGCTTCTTTTTCCACTTGATAATGGTGATCTTAGCCCAGGCTTCGGCTATTTCACGTTCGGAAAGTTTAGAATGGGGGTTTTGCATTGAGCAAAGAAAAGCACAATGCTATGCGTGATAAAGGACAAAAAAAACTCCCAATTATTGGCTGGCAAGTTATTTTAACTTGATGCAACTAAGCCTGTTTAAAGTTGCTGGCACCCTGTTTCCTTGCTACATTGTTCTAAAAGTATTGGCCACTATTAAGTACCGGTCAAAAGTAACACTGCTAGGTCGTGCTTCGTAGTCTTGAACAATTTCTAATGTCATATCAATTTCACCATTGCTTAAAATAACTGTAAAATTGAAGCTTTCATTTATATAGTGTTGCTGATAGTAACCAATTTCGGGATTAATTGTATGAGCAAGAAAAGTCACCCCTGTTACACCATTCGTATGTTCATTAGTCTTCATTAATTCCTATTTTGATAATTTGTCAAAATTGTCAATGACTCATCGGTAACGTAAAATAGAAGGTACTTCCCCCTTCCTTCCCGGCAGCCAGGTTCTGCTCTTTGCTCACCACCCATAACTTTCCACCATGCATTTCAATAA
This sequence comes from uncultured Bacteroidales bacterium, assembly GCA_903913885.1. Lineage (GTDB taxonomy): Bacteria > Bacteroidota > Bacteroidia > Bacteroidales > FEN-979 > CAIVAT01. Next base: position 1,677 of record CAIWMX010000023.1, read on the forward strand.
AATCCTTGCAGAGGATCAGTCCCAAACCAGAACTTGGTTCTCCACCTGTGCCTGTTCGATTGGTTTGTACGTCAAGTCTGAACAAATCATCAACCAATGCCTGACACATTCCGATACCTGAATCTTTAATGGATACTTCAACGCTATTGTCAACGGTAGATTTAGCAGTAACATTTATTTTTCCTCCGCTGCGTGTAAATTTCACAGCATTGGTTACGATGTTCCGGATTACTGTTTGAAGTATGTTTCTATCTGCAAAGACTGTTACATCCGCCGGAATATCGAAATTTATTTCAATACCCTTGATTTTGGCGGGTTCCAGAATTATTGCCATACTTTCGTCAACTATTGGAGCCAATTGAGCTACTTCCCTGTTGAAAGAAATTAATCCTTGTTGCATGGAAGACCAATCCAACAGGTTTTCCAGAAGCCGGAACAGGTTGGTTGCCGAGTTTCTCATGCTCACAGCTATTTTTTGAGTTTCTGCCAGCGACATGTCAGGTAATTCTTCGGCCATGAGCTGAGTCAATCCCAAAAATCCATTGAAAGGGCTCCGCAGGTCATGTGCAATGATGGAGAAGAATTTATTCTTTTCTTTAACGATTTTTACCAATTCTTCGTTTTTAAGGTGAAGCTGCGCTTCTGCCTGCTTTCGGTCAGTAATATCACGTGATATTGCCAACACTTCATTCAATGCAGAACTTACGATGCGCAGTTCAAACCACTTTTGCTCAGTGGGTAAATCGAGGCTATATTCGAAAATTTGTAATTCATTGGTATCTATAGCCTTTTTAATTGTCGTTATAACTTGTTCTGCAATCATGGGTGGCAATACATCCAGCAAGGATTTACCTATTAGCTTTTCTCCTGAGATTACCATCGGGTTGGTATTGCTTATTTGGCAATTGAGTAAAATGCCCTCATAATCAATTAAAAAAAGTACATCCGGCATAGCAGCAACAGTAGCCCGATTTTGAGCCAGGCTCGCATTAAGCTCCTTATTTGTCTTACGGAGCAAAATATCATCAGCCTCCAATTCCTCATTCTTGGTTTTAATAACAGAAAAATAATGGCTTGTGATTGAATAATATTTATAGATGCCAAACAGTCCGATGATAAGTATCAGCATGTGGGCAATGAACAAATACAATATCTGACTGTTTTGGGATTTCGTATAAATGGCCGCGGGAAATGAAATGCTTATACCACCCCGGATGTCTCCGACCTTATACCCCTGAAAAGCATGACATTTTAAACAAGATTTTTCAGTTATCAAGGGTGCCATATAGCGATATTGGGAGGAGGAGTCATCTGCGACCAATTCCAGAATCTCAGGTACTTTCTGTTGGAAAGCGATAAGTGATTTACTTTCCCAGACATCGGCTTTATTTGCCGGCCTGATAGGATTTAAGCTGGTTATATGAAACTGCAGATCATTCTCATGTTGATTTATTTCCGCAATTTGACGAGTCATAAATGCCGGATTAACTTTTGTAAGTTTCATTCCACCCGAGGTAACCACATCTCTTAATGAGTCTTTCAAATATGGGTTTGGTTGGGTTTGGGACGTTACAGGAACGTAAACTCCTCCATGCGAGGAATTCCAGGAACGGGCGACTACAATTTGACTGAAAAATGCCCTTGCTTTGTTCTCAACTAATTTAAACGTGTTGGTTTTGATGATATAATAATTCCATGAAAATGAAACCATGATAACAATCAGCCAAAATATTGTAATGTACCAAAGATGCTTAGCTTTCATACTCCTGAACGTATAATCAATGAATTATTCCAAATTTTCTCAGTTTTTCCAGCAACACCTCCCTGCTCACCGGCTTAGAAAGGTAATCGTCACATCCGGCTTCATGGGCTTTCTTTTTATCGCCGCTCATGGCGAAGGCGGTTAATGCAATGATTGGTAAATCTTTCCGGAATGATTTGATTTCACGGGTTGCTTCAAAACCATCCATAACCGGCATCTTCAAATCCATTAATACCAGAGATATTTCAGGATGTGCGTGGCATTGTTCCACGGCTTCATTGCCATCTGCCGCTGAGAATATCTTTACAGATGCGGTTGATAATATTTTCTCCAGGTAAAAACGGTGGGATTCATCATCTTCGGCAATAAGGACAAACGGGCTGTTCAGAATAGAAACCTTTTCTTCCTTGGGTTCAGGTATTGCTATTTCATTCCATACCTCATCATAAGGGAGGTGAAAGAAAAATGTCGAACCCGTTCCCTTTTCCGACTCCACACGAATTTCACCACCTAACAATTGCACCAATCCTTTTGCAATGGACAATCCCAGGCCGCTGCCTTCGTGGCCGCGGGTTTTGGATACATTTTCCTGCATGAATTTTTCGAAGATGGTTGCCTGCACCTCTTGGTTTATTCCGATACCCGTGTCTTTAACGAAAAATTCAAGTTCGGGCCCCTTTACTTCAAAACCAAAGGATACCGTTCCCTGTTTGGTAAATTTTACGGCATTATCCACCAAATGAGATAATACCTTAAGCAACAATTCATGATCGGAGTTGATGTGAAATTTACTTGTCGTTTGCGGAATTTGAAGCGATAAGGCCAGGTTTTTCGCTTTAGAGGGTTCAATGAACCTGTTATAAATCTTATCCAACAAATCGCCGGGGGCAAATATTTTTTTCTGCACCCCCTGGTTGCCCGATGCGATAAGCGATATATCCATAAAATCGGTCACGGTGTTCATCAGTCTGTTGCTGCTCGATTTTAATATGGAAAGATATTGTTCCCTTTCATCCCGGGTCAGATCAGGATCGGACATAAGTTGACCAAACCCCAGGATGCCATTCAGGGGCGTACGTATTTCGTGAGAGATGTTGTTCATGAAAGATGTTTTCAGGCGGTCGCCGGATTCGGCTTTTACCAGGGCTTCTTTTATTGCGTTTTCCGCCTGCTTGCGCCCGGTGATATTTTCGTGCATCAAAACAAATCGTTCAGGATTTCCATTGCTGTCATGTAAGGGAAAAATAACCATCTGTATCCATACCGGAACATCTGGAAATGCTGAGTCTACATGATGGGCATTATAATACAAATCAGGAAAATGAACTACTTCCCCGTTTTTAACGCATTCGAGTAATTCGCCAAATCCTTGTTGTTTTAATTGAAAATCATTAAAAACCGAATAGTCGGCAGGTGGCACAGCGCCGAACAGGGCAGTGTGAGCCGAATTTACCTGAAGTGTGAACCCTTCTTTGTCAACAATTTGAATTGATATTGGATTTTCTGTTATGATGGCTTGCAGTATTCTTTCGGCATGTTTGCGCTCGGTGTTGGCAAGTATTTGACCTGCAATGGAGGCTATTGTACTGGCAAATGATTCTTCATCAGAATGCCAGGTGCGTTTTTCGGCTGTATGTTCCAGACACACTACGCCCTTCAACTCACCTTCAGCATAAATACCGGCATCGAGCATCGAACGTATTCCCAACGGGACAAGATAGCCTTGGGCAAATTCACTGGTACGCTCATCATTTTGCGCATCAGCGGCAGATATTCTGGTTTCCTTATTGATAGCTTCAAAATAGTGCGGATAGTCGGCAGATTTGATGCTTGCGCCTGAACTGTGTTTTTTTGTTGTGTTTTCAAATAAAGCGATACATCGCAAGGCTGTTTTATCCTCGGAAAGCAACCAGATGCTTGCGCGTTCAACCTGGATGACATCGGTGATTTCCTCCGTAAGCTTTTCGAAAGAATCGGTCAGGTTGCCTGATGAAATATCCTCATCCTCGGCAATACGGGCTATGGCATTGCGTTGTGCACGGGAACGCTCCCGGCTTTGGAAAAACACATCCTCAGCCACCTTGCGTTCGGTAACATCTCTTACGATTGTCAATACGGTGTTTTCGGAAGCGGGCACAATTCGCGATTCGTAAAATTCTGTTTTTCCGCTGAAATTTGTCGAATAGAAAAATTGTACCAGTTCTTTGCTTTGCAGCGATTGCTTAAAAGCGTCAATGGCTTTACCTGCAATATCGGGAGGGAACAAATCGCTGATATTTTTCCCGATAAGGGCTTCTTTTGACAATAAAAGTTTCGAGTTGTCTTCTGTGTAAACTTCTAAATATTCTCCATTTTGATTGAAGATAAACAACAAATCGGGGATAGCTCTAAGGATGGCTGTTTTTTGATTTTCGCTCTTAAGCAGGGAATCTTCGGCCTGTTTGCGTTCAGCTATTTCGTTATTTAACGACTTATTTTTTACTTTGATATTAAACAGAAATAGTAGCGCTATTAGCACGAAAACAATTAATATGCTCGATTGCATTACTTCAAATAACAGGGAATTATCCCACGATTTTGCGTTAAAATCCATTCCAAATACAGCAACGGTCTTGCCAGTAGCCTCATTTTTTATAGGAATAAGCACACTTATCCAGGTTCCCCATCTGTCGGAAAGGGGAGCGGTAATCAGCTCTTTCCCATCCTTAAATGGCTGTTTATCTACTGTTTTAGCTTCAGTATATTCCTGCCCGGGAGGTGAATAATCTTTTGAATCCGTAGGTTCGGAGTCTGCAATAAAGTATATTCTGCCATCTAGTTCAGTATATATGTATGCAAATCTTGCCTTGGTATTTACGCGGATTATTGCCTTCAAGGTATTTTTTATACGCTGATACGGAGGCTTAGCCAAATCGCAAGGCTTTGCTTCAAGCGCTTTTAAATCCTCTTTTGGCAATGTAGTTTCGATGGATCTGGCAATTTGCAAAACTTGAGCAGATTTGTCATTTTTAAAATTTATCCAGGTATAACGGACATACAACGCACCCAAGACCACAATTACCAGAAACAGAAATATTTCCGATATTGCTTTTCTTTTGATCGGATTTAGTTTACGCATAAAAAAGGTTCAAATTCAAGATTTACGCTCGATCATATTTCATCTGATTGGTGTACCCCGATTGTCGGGATCAGGGTTGTGGGCAAGGTAAAAGAAAACGTACTTCCTTTCCCCTCTTCGCTCTCCACACACAACTTTCCGCCGTGCTTTTTAATGAAATCATTACAGATATGTAATCCCAGTCCGGTGCTGGGTTCTCCATTAGTTCCTTTGCGGTTTGTTTCTACATCAAGTTTGAACAGATTATCAATCATTGCACGGTTCATGCCGATTCCGGTGTCCCGGACTGAAATCTCTGCACTTTTGTCTTCGGAGACTTTTGCTGAAACAAATATTTTTCCACCTTTGGGTGTGAACTTAATTGCATTTGAAAGAAGGTTCCTGACAATTGAAAGGAGCATATCCCTGTCAGCAAAAATATTAAGGTCATGAGCAACCTCAATGGCAATGGCAATTTCCTTATTGCTGGCCGATTCCATTTCTTGTTTTAACGACTCATCGATGATTTGCCGTAATTGAACCACTTGTGCGTTGAAAGGAATTAAACCCTGCTCCATTCTCGACCATTCGAGAAGGTTATTGATCAGGGTAAAAAGGTTGGTTGCAGACCTTCGCATTTTCAATACCATCTGTTGAATTTCATCAAGCCTCATTGTTGACAGTTCTTCTGCCATAATCCGGGTTAAACCAAGGAAGCCATTAAATGGGCTGCGCAAGTCATGAGCAATAATAGAAAAGAATTTGTCTTTTTCGCAAATCAGAGTTCGCATAACCTCTTCATTTTCGAGTAAGCGTTGCTCATTTTGCTTCATATCAGTAATGTCCCAGTTGGTGCCAACCAGTTTCAAAGGTTTACCAAAATCGTCTCGCTGAACAACAGCCAGAGCCCTGATGTTTCGGACAGTTCCATCGGGCCTTATTACCCTGAATTCGGTATCGAACTCTTCTTCACCGCTTATCGCCATTTGGATTTCAGAATCTCCCCTTGCTCTGTCTTCAGGATGAACACCGGCCTGCCAGGCCTCATAAGCTCCACTGAAATTCTTTTTATCAATTCCATATAGCATAAACATCTGGTCGTCCCACAGTAACGCAGGATTAACAAGATCGTATTCCCACACCCCTACTCCTCCTGCGCGTGCAGCTAAAGTTAAGCGTGTATTTGCTTGTTTGAGCAAATCTTCGGCCTGTTTGAACTTTGTAACATCATTAACAACCGTAAAACGATATTTTTTATTCTGCACAAATATATTTTCAGCAGAAAGCAGAACTCTCTTAATGTCGCCATTCTTTGTGTTTAAATCTGCTTCCGCATCGGTTACAGTTCCATTACCATCAGCATTGCTCAATATGACATTTATTGTTTCATGGGTTAAAATACCCAACTCCGTTGCTGTTTTACCAATAACTTCATGTTTGTCAAATCCAAACAGAGAGCAAAACATTTCATTTACTTCGATGTATTTGTGGCTGTCCAGATCGCTCAAACCACAAGCGGAAGGATTGAGATGAAATAATTTTGAAAACTTCTCTTCCGATAGTCTTAGCCTTGAGATGTCCTTGGTAACACCAAAAATTGCAGGTTTTCCATCCCATAATCCCAGGGAGACTCTTGTTTCAACCGGGATTTGAACACCTGATTTTGTGACGATCGGGACAGGACAAAACGCGGCTTTACCTGCCAGCATTTCCCCGACAATTCTGCCGGCTTCTTCCCGTCGTTCGGACGGATGAACCATAAGAACCGATTTTTGGAAAAGTTCTTCCGCTGTGTAACCGAGACGATTATACACAGTAGAATTGGCATGAAGTATATTTCCTGTTTCATCAAGAACAAACAGAAACTCATCTATTGTGTTAAAAAAAGTTTCATAATTAATACGGGTTTGTTGCAATAATGCCTGAGCTTTTTTGATTTCGGTAATATCCTCATCCACTCTGCGGTACCCTTTAAGATTCCCCTCATCATCCAGTATCGGAACGCCATTTGTAAGCAGGCAGATTCTCTCCAAATTCTTATGATCAGAAATGTCTGTATGGATTCCGAACATCATCAGTGGCTTGCCCTCATGAGTGCGGGTTATCACACGACCACGGTCATGAACCCAAACCCAGTGGCCATCTTTGTGCTTCATCCTGCAGTCCATGTCGAAGTATGGCAATTCGCCTGCGAAATGCTTTTTGAGCAGTTCAGCGGATTGCTTCACGTCATCAGGGTGTGCAAATGCTTCCCATGTTTTAATACTGACAGGGGCCAGTTCATCAGGCGTATAACCGATGATCTGAGCCCAGATTTCATTATAAACGGTTTCACCGGTCTGGACATTCCATTCCCATGTACCGGTATGGGTGCCTTCGATGATACTTGCAAGCCGCCATTTCGCATCAAGCAGATCCTGAGATTTTGCAGATAGTGTTTCTGCCGAATTATCTTTCTTCCCAATCAACTATTTTCACTTACCGAAATACTTTTGTATTAACTTTATTAATTCATCTTTGTCAATGGGCTTTGAAAGATATTCGTTGCATCCGGCATCTAATGCCTTTTCCCGGTCACCAGCAAGTCCATAAGCTGTTTGTGCAATAATGATCACATCGGTATTAAATTGCCGGATTTGACGTGTGGCTTCATATCCGTCCATTCCGGGAATTCTGATATCCATCAGAACCAAATCAAGGTCGGGATTATTACGGCAGGCATCAACTGTTTCAACGCCGGTTGTTGCATGTGAAAATTCATTGTTGTTTTTGCCAAGTATGCGGGTGATTAAGAAATCTGATGTCTCATCGTCTTCGGCAATCAGTATTTTCAGGTTTTTGATTTGAACAGATTCCTCTTCTGCCGGTATAATATTCGGAATATTGGTTCGTACTTGTTCTTCAGTTATGTATGGAATTGTGAAATAGAATATTGAACCAATTCCTTCATCACTTTGAACCCATATTTTACCTCCCAGCATCTCAACATACGCTTTTGCAATAGCTAATCCCAATCCGGCTCCCTGATAAGCCTGTTTATCGGAAATGTCAGCCTGGATAAAGCGTTCAAAAATAGCTTCCTGTCTCTCTTTTGGGATGCCGATGCCAGTATCTCTAATAAAAAATTGCAAAAATGATTCATGGGGGAGGGTATACCCAAATTCAATGGATCCTGTATGGGTGTATTTAATGGCATTCTTGATGAGGTTTGAAAGAATAGAATCAAATTTGTGACTGTCCGTATTGATATCAGCTTCTTTTGCGGGTAACGAATTTTTCAGGATTAACTGTATTCCCTTGATTTCAGCCTCCGGTTTGAAAAAGGAATAAAAAGATTCGGTAACTGCATTCACATTCACACTTGAAAGAGCAACTTCCATTTGTCCCGCTTCTATTTTCGAGATATCAACAATATCATTGATGGTATTGAGCATACGGGCGCCACTTTTCTCGATGATCCTGATGTATTTTTGTTGCTCCTCTCCATTAAGACCAGGTTCTTTCAATAATCCTGCAAAGCCCAGAATCCCATTCATGGGCGTTCGTATTTCGTGGCTCATATTGGCAAGAAAGGCTGATTTTAAATTATCACTTTCTTCTGCTTTTTCTTTTTCAATAATTAATTCATGTTCGATAAGTTTGCGCCTGGTAATGTCGATAAAAGCTTCGAGCATTGCTTTTTGCCCGTTATAAATCATTCCGGTATGGTAAATTTCAAAAGTTTTTCCACCCTGCACCCCAGAAGATTCATATACTTTGGTTTCGCCAATTTTAATACCAGAAATAAGAGGGCAGTCAGAACATTGTTTTTTATCATCACGGTACAAGTCCCAGCATTTTTCACCCAGCGCTTCAGCCCCGAATTGTAGTTTTAAAGTATCACTCAAAAAAAGAATATTGCCGCTTTCATCAACTATGTCCATTCCAAAAGGAATAGTTTGCAACAACGATTTTCTTAATTCGTTGCTCTCCCGCAGTTTTTCCTCCGTGGACTTGATCGCTGTGATATTTGCAGTGAAGCCATACCAGGTTATACTGCCATCCATCAATTTCTCAGGTACCGCTCTCGAAAGAATCCATTGAAGTTCCCTGCCTGGTATTTGCACTCTGAACTCACAGTTAAAGTCTGACAAATGGTGCGCCGAATATTCAATATCGCTGATGACCCGGTCTGAATCCTTGGGAAAAATAACCCTGGCAATCGGACCAAAATCATCGCGTACATCTTCGGGAGAACAACCAAAAATGTTCATGATACCGGACGATGCAATGGGAACACAATAACTGCCATCGGGTCTTCTCGTAAATTGATAAATTAAATCGGGTACTTGTGATGAGAGTTTTTCAAATTGGATATCTTTTTCCCTGACTTTCTCCTCAGCCTGTTTGCGTTCGGTAATATCGCGGAAAATCCATATCCTCCCAAAGTCCTGTCCATCCCAGCCAATGACCGGAGCCGAATACCGGTCAACTACCATCCCGTTTGCAAATTCGATTTCATCCCTGCTTTCCTCCATCGGGTGGTCATAGAGACTTAAAACCTTTTCAAGGAATTTCTTTGGGTTTTTAGCTAAATCCGTTACATGCTTTAATAATTTAGAATCATCCTCATCTTCGGCAATATCACCGGGAACGCTAAACATATCAATCATGCGCCGGTTTGTAAGAATCCGCTTTTGCTTCTGACTGACTATTAAAATCCCATCAATGGTAGAGTTTAACTGGGCTTCAAGTAGCATGGTCTGCGAAAACAGTTTTTTCTCGATGAGCTTCCGCTCAGTTATTTCAATAAAAGCCGCAACGAAGTGATCAGGTTTGTACTGGTAGCCGACGCAGTCGTACCACCGACTGTTGGGCTGGAGATATTGTTCGAAACGTATCTGTTCACCTGTGCGTGCTACATGGCCGAAAGTTTCAATCCAGTTAAAGGAGTCGTTCTCTATACCTGGGAAAGCTTGTTTAACGGTTTTGCCCCTAGGATCCACTCCGGTAAGTTCCTGATAGCGCTCGTTCGCATCGATAAAATAATAATCTACCGGTTTTCCCGAATTGTCATAGATCATTTTGTGATATGCCACACCGATGGGACCCTTTTCAAAAAGAGCCCGGAACTTCCACTCTGCTTCTTTCAAAGCATCCTGCGCCTGGAAGCGAAGGGTAACATCGACAACAAAAACAGATACTCCGACAATTCTCCCATCCGACTCTTTAATTGAACTATAATAATCTTCGTAATAAGTTCGATATAGTTTTTCATCTCCATATTCCTCTGTCAAAATAAAACATTCTCCTTGCAGAGCTCTGTCAAAATTTGCTTTAGCTTTTTGCCTGTCTTTCGGATCTGAAATTACATTCAGCATATTCAATCCAATATGAATGTCAACTCCCCATATTTTTTTAATTGTTTCCTGGTGTTGTTTTGTAAATGCGGTATAGCAATAATTCTTATCCAGGGCGAAAATGATAATGTCAACCGGGCTTTCCAGGAGTGAATTCAACAGGTTGAAATCTTTGCGGTATTTTTCCGAGATAGTATGAAGGGCATTTTCCCCGAGCTTAAGTTCAGTAATATCGACAGCGGTTATCTGGCATTGTTCTCCGTTTTCGGATGTTTCACCTACAAGGTGAATATATATTGATGAGCCACCAACTGTTAACACGCCCACCTCACACGATTCTTTTGATTTGCTCTTAAATGCCTTCTCAAGGAAAAGACTGAAAATTGGTTTTGTTTCTTCTGACACAAAAAAACCAAACAGGCTGTTTTTCAGATGCTGCCGGTCTTTACCTAACATCCTGGCCCCGTTGAGGTTTAGTTCGATGATTTCACCTTTTGAGGAAAGTGTAAAATAACCTGATGGTGCCAAATCGTACAATCTGCTATACTTGTCGTTCGCAACTTCTGCCACAGCCCATGAATGACGGAGTTCTTCATTCTGCAATTCCAGCTCAATCTGGTGCACCTGAAGTTCGTGGATGAGACTGATCGATTCGACTTCGGAAAGTTGCGAAACTGTTTTTAATGATTTCTTTTTCAGCAGTTCTTCTGCCTTCCATCGAATGGAATTTTCAGTTGAGGGGTTGTTATCCATAACTTTTTTTATTGATTTTGAACCGGTAACGTAAATCGAAATGTGCTTCCTTTCCCCTCTTCGCTCTCCACCCATATTTTCCCGCCGTGCTTTTCGATAAAATCCTTGCAAAGAAGTAAACCCAAACCCGTGCTGGGCTCGCCATCAGTGCCTTTTCGGTTTGTTTGGGCATCAATCCGGAATAGGTCATCGACCATTCTGCTGCTCATCCCGATGCCTGTATCGCTGACGGAAATTTCAACTAAATTGCTGGGTGTCGACTTTGCGGCAATGGTGACAGAGCCTCCATTACTGCTGAATTTCACAGCATTGGAGACCAGATTGCGGAGGGTTGATGCGAGCATGTATTCATCAGCAAAAACTTCCAGATTGTCCGGGATTTCATAGCTGATTCCAACTCCCTTTTTATGAGCTGTATCCATTAGCGTGTCCATGCTGTCACCAATCATTGGCATTAATAAAAATGATTCAGGCTCACATTTTATTAATCCCCTTTGTGAGCGCGACCACTCAAGCAGGTTCTCTAACAGCTTGAAAAGATTGGTGGCCGAGTTTCTCATACTCACTGCGATTTTCTGAATCTCGCCCTGCGTCAAATCTGGAAATTCCTCAGCCATTAATTTAGTCAATCCTAAAAAACCATTGAAAGGGCCGCGCAGGTCATGTGCAATGATGGAGAAAAATTTGTCTTTTTGGGCATTTAATGATTGCAATGCACGGGCGAAATTCTCAAGTTCCGCTTCCGCCTTCTTTCTTGCAGAGATGTCGCGCACTGCAGCCAAAATAACCTCCCTCTCTTTTAGCATAAATATGCTTGCCGATACATCCACGGGGAAAGTGGTTCCATCCTTCTTTTTATGATACCGCAGTTCTATTCTGTCATTGAATTCTATTGTTGCCAGTTTTGTCTTTTCTGGCTCTGAGGATATATCTGAATTTATAAATGTCAGCATTTCTTCCTGTGAATATCCATACAAACGACATGCGGCATCGTTGACATCAAGGATTGCCTGTGTTTCCCTGTCAATGAGAAAAATGGCATCCCTCTCGACAGCGAAAACAGTACGGTATTTTTGTTCACTTTCCTTAACGACTTGCTCTGCTTGTTTGCGTTCAGTAATATCAACCGCAGTTATAAGGCAATGTTTTTCATCATCGGAAACTACGCCGGTAAGAAAAACATAGAACGGCAGGCTGTCCGCTTTATCCATCATTACCTCACATGATTCTTTTGCTTTGCTCGTAAGTGCCTTCTCAAGGAAAAGACTGAACATTGGTTTTGTTTCTTCCGAAACAAAAAAACCAAACAGGCTGTTTTTCAGATGTTGCCGGTCTTTGCCTAACATCCTGGCCCCGCTGAGGTTTAGTTCGATGATTTCACCTTTTGAGGAAAGTGTAAAATAACCTGATGGCGCGAAATCGTACAATCTGATATACTTATCGTTGGCAACTTCTGCCTCAGCCCATGAATGTTGGAGCTCTTCATTCTGCAATTCCAGTTCAATCTGGTGCACCTCCAGTTCGTGGATGAGTCTGAGCGATTCGACTTCAGAAAATGGCGAAACTGTTCCTGATGATTTCTTTTTCAGCAACGCTTCAGCTTTTTGGCGCAGGGGATTTTTATTGCCTTTTCTCTCCATCGTTACGTTGTTTTTTGTATTGGTAAAACCAGTTTAATATTTGTTCCATACGAACTTTCGCTCGTTATTTCAATGGTTCCCCCCATTTCCTTCAAGATCTGTTGACATATCGATAACCCGAGCCCGGTTCCCTTTCCTTCCTCCTTTGTAGTATAGAAAGGAAGCATGATATGGTGTATATCATCCTTACTGATGCCAATGCCATTATCCGTAATTTCAACGAAGATACATTGATTTTCCTGCCAGGACCTGATTCCAACTTGCATATCAAAATCTTCATCGAGCTTGCTTTTCTTTTCTATAATGGCATCTTTGGCGTTGGACAAAAGATTAAGAATAACCTGCTCAAATTTATACGTATTGCCAACAATTGGTGGAATTTGCTGTTCGAGTTGGAGATTCAGGTTGATGCCATGGTGTTTGAATTGTTCCACGATCATCGAAGTGGCATTTACGATGCTTGAATTAACATTGAAAGCGGTGAGCATGTGTTCATCGCGACTACTCGAAAAGGCCTTCACATGATCAATAATGTCCCTGATCCGGGTTATGTTTTCGAAAATTTTATCTGATTTTTTTTTGATGAATCCGACATCGACTATTTCGGGTTTGGCAATCTCAAATAAAATTTTGTCCATGACCAAAGAGATGATATTCAAGGGCTGGTTGATCTCATGGGCAATGCCTGCGGCCATTTCTCCAAGAGTCGTCAGGCGGTCGGCGTGAATCTGCTTTGCCTCCATTTTCTTTCGATGTGAAATATCGCGGATAATGATCATGAATGATATGGGTTCACTTGCGTGGTTTTGCATCAGTGTGGCGCTGATTTCACCAGCGAATACTGATTGGTTTTGTTTGATGATATTTATTGCAATATTTTGTGCAAGCCCTTCATTCGTAGTCCTCACAAGGATTTCTCTTAACAGGTCATGCTTATCAGCCTGCACGAAATGAAAAACATCTTTGCCCACCAGGTCATCTCTGGTTTCGACGCCCAATAAATGCAGCCCCATTTCAGAAACTTCGGTGATAATCCCTTTCATGTCGATTAAGAACATCGCATCGGGAGAAGCATTTAACATGGTTTTGTATTTCCCATCGATTATTTTCATGGCCTGCTCCGACATTTTACGGTCAGTGATCAGCCGGATAGTACTCACCACACCAATCGCTATCTCATTGATAAAGTATTTCTTTGCAGAATGAGACACCCACCTTGTTGCGCCCTGTTCGTCAATAATCCGGTATTCGAATTCTTTTAGTTCCTTCCCTTCACGATATACCCCGCCCCAGGTTAATCTGACCATCTCAACATCATCGGGATGAATGATGTCGGGTATTTGCAGCCCGATAAATTTATCAACCGGATATCCGAGAACGGATTCACATTGCGGACTGACAAAGAGGAGAAAGCCATTAACATCAGTGAGCGTAGTAAGGTCGCTGCTGTTGGAAACCACCGTTTTAAGCAATTCTTCGCTTTTCCGCAGTGAATCCTCCGTCAGCCTACGCTGGGTGATATCCCTGGAGACAGTTACAATGTGCGTTGATTTATTGTCATGCCCCCTGATAAAAGCAAAGGAAAGCTCCACCCACACCCTAGAACCGTTTTTATGGTATTGCTCCAGTTCCATGGTCGGGTAAGCGCTGACCTGTGCAGTCCCGTCTTTTTCAGCCGGTATGATGTTACCGGCCATTTCCAGGAACTTGTGTAATGATGCCGGGGTAAGGATCTGTTCGTGCCTTTGAGAAATTGCCTCCTCTACGGTGTATCCCCTGATTTTTTCGATGGATGGACTGACGTAAGTTATATTAAAATCCATATCAAGCAGTGCGATCACATCAATGGTGTTCTCTGTAATAACCCGGAATCTCTCTTCACTCTGTCGTAATGAAATTTCGGCAAGCCTTCGTTCGGTGATGTCGTTAAAGGTGGCAAGTATTGAGGGTAAACCATTGTATACAATTGATATACCCTGTACCTCCAGATCCATTACCGTTCCATCGAGTTTAAAATATTTCGACTCGATCATGGGCGCTGAAAGGCCCTCCTCAACCGCTCTGCGAATTCGCTCCCGAACAATTTGATGATAATCGGGATGATGCCAACGCATGACAGGAGTCCCGACAAGGTCTTGCTCAGAGGTTGCCCCAAACAATTTAACGGCTGCCGGATTGACATATACTATTTTCATATCCCTGTGAACAAGGGCAGCATAAGGCGACCACTCAACCAACGCCTGGTAACGTTGTTCGCTTTGTTTTAATTTTTCCTGCTGCAGGCGATAATCGGTTATGTCAACCATTGTTAAAAGGCATTGGTCGCCTTTTTCGATAGCGATACCGGTAAGGTGAACATATACGATTGAGTTGCCTATTTCAGAAAGAGTTACTTCACATGATTCTTCGACTTTGCTGTCAAATATGTTTAAAAAAAATTGATTGAAAATGGGTTTCGTATCATTGGAAATAAAAAAGCCAAACTGTTTGTTTTTTAAACGTGAGCGATCTATGCCTAACATTTCAGATCCGTAAAGGTTCAGCTCAATAATTTTCCCTGCTTTGGAAAGTGTAAAATATCCCGATGGGCTAAAATCGTATAATTCGGCATATTTGTCGTTGGCTGCTTTTGCTATCTGCTCCTTTGCCCTTTTAAGCTCATCATTCTGCATTTCCAGCTCTAGCTGATGCACCTGGAGTTCATGCGTGAGTTTCAGGGAATAGGCAACTGCAGCACTTAATTCACCTGCTCTTTTTTCTTTCTCTTCATTTTGAAAGGCCAACTCTTTATTTGCAATGATCAACTCATCTGCACGTTTTGCCTTCTCTTCATTCTGATAGGCAAGCTCTTTATTGGCAATGACCAGCTCTTCTGCACGTTTTGCCTTCTCTTCATTCTGATAGGCAAGTTCATGGATAAGTTTCAGCAATTCGTTTTCAGATATGGGCAGACCTGATCCTGACGGATTCCTTTTCAGAAACTCTTCGGCCGTGAGACGCAGCTTTTCAGCATCGGTTATATTTCGGGGAGTCTTCATGGTGCGTTTTCGGGTGAATAAAGTTATATACTTTCCTGTTTCCCTGTCCTTTCATACTCAACCTGCCTGGTTATGTCGGTCGCAAAGGCAATCACGGCCATACCATCGGGAAGGAGGATCTCTGAAGCCACCACCGCCATGGGAAATTGTGTGCCATCGGAGCGCAATCCGATCGTTGTAAATTCGGTTGTTTTTTGGCCTTCCTGGAATGAATTGCCTGCACGTTCACGTATATCCGCGATGCATTGGGGAGCATAATACGATTCCAAATGGCGGCCAGCCGCTTCACCGGCGCTTTTCAAACCAAACATCTCCACGAACTTGTGATTGGCATATAATCCGGTCCTGTTGCGCGAAACAATGATGGCTACCGGTGCATTTTCAAATATCGTTCTGAATCGTGTTTCACTCGTCAGCAGCGCCTCCTCAGCACGCTTGCCGATGGTAATATCGGTAAAGGTGATCACCAGTCCGTCGATGCGGTCGTCTAATGTGCGGTAAGGCATGATGCGGACATTGAACCACCTCCCGTCGCTCGAAGTGATGGCTGTTTCGATCGTAGAAAGTGTTCTGAGCACCTGCCGTGCATGGTTCTCGATTTCAGGATATACCAAGTTGGAAACCAGATCGGTAAAAAGCCTGCCGATATCAGAGTTGCGCAGTTTGATGATGTTGGTCACTGCTTCGGTAAACCTGCGTATGTTCAACTCCTTGTCAAGGAAAAGGGTGGCAACCTCGGTAGAATTGAGCAGGTTTTTCATGTCGTTGTTGGCCTGTACAAAATCACTTACCTTGCTTTGCAGCTCAACATTGACTGTTTGCAGCTCTTCGTTCAGGCTTTGCATCTCCTCCTTCGATGTGGTAAGTTCCTCGTTGGTCGATTGCAGCTCTTCGTTGGTTGATTGCAGCTCTTCGTTGGTCGATTTCAGCTCTTCCTGCGAGGTTTGCATCTCTTCGCGGGTGCTTTGCAGGTCTTCATAACTTCGCTGCAATTTAATTTCAAGTTCCTTTTGTCTGCCGGTCAACCGTCGTTTACCGGTTTTCAGGTTCTCCGGATCATGTTCAATCATGGCAGGAACATCGGTAAATACCACGATAACCATGCCTCTTATCGAATCAGGGCTTTCGATGCGTTGAACGGTGATGTCCACAAGCTGGCTTCCCCCGTTGGTTCCTACCTTAAGATTGTGTACGATTACCGGCTCATAGTTTTGCATGGCTTTGCGGAAGGCATTCGGCAGCACCTCACGCAATCCTTCGCGCGCCATGGCGTAAATGTTCAGGTTTGTTTTTCCGGCAACATGTTCCATATATTTTCCGGTGCGCCCGGTGATGAAAATGATGTCGCCTTTATCGTTTACCAACGCACTGGCCGGTGCAAAACGCTGAATCATGAGCTGTTCGGCAGAGGCTTGAACATTTTCAGCGCTTTTCGATGGCGCCGGCTCTTTTGGGGCCAATCGACGGGTGCGGGAAAAGGAGCTTGGAAAGTCGATGAGCTCATGGGAGATGGGTGTTACGGTGCGTTTGAAAATTTTCAAACGCGGATCCACATCTTCAAAACCATCCTTATGGGTTCCAAGACTTTCGGCAGTGCCAAGCAGCATGATCCCACCCTGGTTCAGGCTGTAATTAAACAG
>CAIWMX010000024.1 GCA_903913885.1 uncultured Bacteroidales bacterium
GGGGCAGGGGGGTGAGGTATTTCGCTTCAAATTGGTAAAATGAATCAACACCCAACCTCCCCCTCTCCGGGCGGAGAGGGGGCTGGGGGGTGAGGTATTTCGCTTTAAATTGGTAAAATGAATCAACACCCAACCTCCCCCTCTCCGGGCGGAGAGGGGGCTGGGGGGTGAGGTATTTCGCTTCAAATTGGTAAAATGAATCAACACCCAACCTCCCCCTCTCCGGGCGGAGAGGGGGCTGGGGGGTGAGGTATTTTATTGCAAATTGTTCAAAAACTATCTCCCGATCCTGAAATCCATGCCAATTGAGGCAAACGCGAAGTTGTACCCGAATTCTGCGTTCATCCCTACTGTTCTGTTGAAGAAATAGGACCCGCCGATGAAGCAGGTTGGCAGGAAGCCCACTTTCGTGTCCTGGTAGCCTGATCCATATTCAGTATTGTGGTAAAAACTGAATAAAGTTCCGGCGCCAAATCCTGCGTAGGTATCCAGTCCGCGCACCTTCCATCCACAGTGATAGGCTGCCCTGAATACAAAGCCCAGGTTGGTCCACCGTTCAGCATAGTTGATGTTGTGATGGGCAAAATCATTTAGATAAAATGAAGTGCCTATTTGCCCGCCCAGGCTTACACTCCCCGGACCGGCTTTCCAGATGCTCTGATCGTAATGAAGCAGGATGGCGGGTCCGAAACCACCGCCGCCGAAATAGGGGATGCCTGGTCCAAAACCGAAACCAAATATGCCGCTTCCCGGCCTTGCCGGATCAACAGGCCCCTGGCCGGTTGACTTAAAAGAGAGTCCTGTGGTTAAAACAAGGACTAATAACAATGAGATATGGGTTTTCATTTTAAGGAAGCTTAGTATAACAGTTTGTAAAGTTCTTTCAGATCTGGCGAGAGAATGACTTCGGTTCTGCGGTTACCTGCGCGTCCTTCGGCTGTTTCATTGGTTTTGACAGGATGAAATTTGCCTCTGCCCGACGCCGTGATGCGGTTGGGATCAAATCCATAGTCAGTGGTTAATATTCGAACGATGGATGTGGCCCTGGCCGTGCTGAGGTCCCAGTTGTCGGCAAACTGTTTTGTTTTGATGGGGACATTGTCGGTATGGCCTTCAATCATCACTGTGATGTCGGAGGTGCTGTTCAGTACTTTGGAAAGTGACTGAAGCGCCTCTTTTCCCTTGGGGTTCACGACATCACTGCCCGATTTGAAGAGCAGTTTTTCTTCCATGGAGACATACACGTTGCCATCCTTGATGTATACCGACAATTCATCAGCCTTGTAATTGAGGAGCGCGGCCGCGATGGAGTTCTGAAGCTTTGTCATCACATCTTTCTGCGACTGGATGATTCCCTGCAGGTTTTTTAACCGCTTTGCCTGGTCAGCAATGGTCATTTTTGATTCGGTAGTCAGCAATTTCAGGTCATTCTGAACGGAAGAATTCTCGTTTTGAAGGGATGCCTTCTCATCTTTCAGGTTTTTAACCTGCGAATTACATTCAATCAGTTGCGTTTGTTTGTTCGCATTCTCCGTCCGGAGTTTATCGGCATTGGCTTCGGAAGCCATGAATTTCTTATTTGATACGCACGATGTAAAGGTCAGGCCAAGAACGAAGGCAAGGCACAAAAGACCCTGAAATGTTTTTTTCATCTGGATGTTTTTTAGTGAATAATCAGGATGCAAAGGTGAGAATACGGCAACGGCCTTGTGTTACATTTTTATGGAATTTCCTTACATGATTCACACATTTTAACGCGTGGCCATAGTGCATATATCAGAATATGTGAATGATGTAACTCTTACCCGGAATTGTGTAACACATTCGCACCGCAAGGTGCTCACCTTTGCATCGTGGTAATTTCATCACATAAAACCAATATCAATGGAAACCAGAATTAAAATAACAGCACTGCTGCTTATGCTTTTTGCGGGCAGCTGGATAACACCGCAAAAAGTGTGCGCCCAGGACGCTTCTGTCAGCTTCCAGGTTTTTTATAACGAACTTAGTCCTTATGGTACCTGGGTAAATAATTCCCAATACGGATTTGTATGGGTGCCTGATGTGGCTCCCGGATTTATTCCTTATGCGACAAACGGTTACTGGGTATTTACCGACGAGGGGTGGACGTGGGTTTCCAATTATCCGTGGGGATGGGCCCCCTTTCATTATGGCCGTTGGTACACCGATCCTTATTACGGCCCCATGTGGGTACCCGATAACGAATGGGGCCCGGGCTGGGTTTCATGGAGAAGGTCGGAAGGTTATTACGGATGGGCGCCCATTGGGCCTGGTATCAGTATTTCAATTGCCTATGGAAATGGTTACAGCATACCCGACAACCAGTGGACTTTTGTGAGAGACCGCGATTTTGGCAGGAGAAATATCAACAATTACTATGTGGATCATTCCAGGAATGTCACCATCATCCACAATTCTACTGTGATCAGCAATACCCGTGAAAATCGCGTAAGGAACGTTAGTTATAATGCGGGTCCCGACCGGAATGATGTCGAAAAACACGGTGGAAAGCCTGTCGTTCCCGTGGCGATCAGGGAAAGTTCCAAACCGGGACAGAGCATGAACAAAAACCAGCTTCAGATTTACCGGCCGCAGGTTCAGAAACCTATGACAGCCGGGGATAAACCGGCTCCGGCCAGGGTGTCGCAGATGAAAGATGTGAAACCCCCTTCACAGAGAACCTACGGAAAACCAAAACCTGTCGAAACGCCACAGGAAGTGCATCATCCCCTGCCTCCGGTAAAAACCGGTCAACCGGCTAAACAACAGGAACCTGTCCGTCAGCAGCCTGCCAGCCAGCCGGCAAAACAACAAGCTGCCCCGCAAAAGCACCAGCAACCTGCCAGCCAGCCGGCAAAACCGCAAGCTGCCCCGCAACAGCAACAGCACCAGCAACCTGCCAGCCAGCCGACCAAACAGCAAGCTGCCCCGCAACAGCGCCAGCAACCTGCCCAGCAACAGCATCAGCAGCCAGCGAAACAGCAAGCCGCCCCGCAACAGCGTCAGGCTTCCCCACCGCAGAAACAAGGTGAAGAACGTCCGCCTCATTTACCTGCCGGTTCATTCTGACTGGATGAACGCGGGTAGTGTCAGCATTTAAGCAACGCCGGATTTATCAACGTTTTAAGTCCGGGAAAATATAGAATTTATCATATGCTCCGGGATTAGGCAATTATGCGTCCTGGTTTAATTCCAACATCAGTAAATCATTTTTAAAACAACATGTTATGAACAAGATATCTAAACAATTCTCAGTGATAGCAATCGCCATTCTTTTGGCGTCGGTGCCTTTTATGACCATGGCGCAGGAGATAAGTAAGGAGGCGACAACCGAAACCAACAAGGCGCCATCATACAATTACTGGTCAGTTGGTGTTTTTGGAGGTGTTATGCAGTTTAACGGCGACTTATCCAAAAACCATTGGATAAACCTTTACCCCCTCAGCGTCGGGTACAATGTTGGCGTGGTTGCCGCAAAGCAGTTTACGCGCGTTATTGGTGTAAGGGCCCGGATTGCCTATGGCATGGTACAAAGCCGTGTTGAAAATAAATTTACGTGGGATTATAACGGCGGGAATGGAACGCCGGGCTACATCTCCCAAAGCTTTAAATCAGACATTGTCGAAACAGATCTGCAACTCACGGTAAACTGGCTGAACTGGGCGCTTGGGTATAATCCCGTGCGTGTTTTCTCCTCTTACCTTATTGCCGGGTTTGGGGTAGACCAAACGATGGGAACCAAACGGGACCTTATCCTGGATAAGGACATTGCCTATATCGGGAAAAAAGGAAACGCGCTGAATGTCGGTAATACCGACGGACTCGGGCACAGTGACCTGCATTTCAAGGCAGATGCCGGGCTTGGGTTTGATTTTAATATCAATAAACACTTTTCCATCCCCGTTGAATTTTTATTCAGATGGCAGCAATCCGATCTGATCGATATGACCAGGGGAGGGGCGCAAAAAGTTGTCAGCGACATGTATAGTTCAGCAACGGTCGGCCTTACCTATAAATTTGCCTACAAGGTTGATAAAATAAAGAAAACCGATGTGGTGCCGGTTCCGGCCGCTGCCATGGCTGAACCCTATATCCGGTTCTCGGTTTATGCTCCTGCGAATATCCCGGTGGAACATAAGGTAAAGGAGATCTTCCCGCTCCGTAATTATGTGTTTTTTAATATCGGATCAACCGGGATACCTGAGCGTTATGTTTTGCTGACAAAAGAGCAGGTGAAAGATTTCAAGGAAGAACAGTTTGATTTGTTTCCCCCGAAAAACATGGCTGGCCGATCAGCCCGGCAGATGATTGTTTATTATAACGTTCTCAATATCCTGGGTGACCGTATGGGGAAAAACCTGGCCTCCACGGTAAGGCTCACCGGCGCATCCATGGAAGGCGAGGCGGATGGTAAGGCAATGGCTGAGTCGGTCAAACTTTACCTGACCAGTGTATTTGGCATCGACGCGTCGAGGATTTCGACCGAAGGCCGTGTTAAACCAAGGATCCCTTCAGAACAGCCGGGGGGGACCAAAGAACTTGACCTCCTGCGCGAAGGTGATCGCAGGGTATCGATCTGGAGTACATCGCCCTCTTTGCTGATGGAATTCCAGAGTGGGCCGGATGCTCCCTTGAAACCGGTGGAGATTTCAGGAATCCAGAAAGCACCGCTCGACAGCTACGTTACCTTCACAGTAGTGCATGGAATAGAATTCCTTTCATCATGGTCGGTTGATATCATGGATAATAAAGCGACCGAAAAGCATTTCGGACCCTATACCCAGGATCAGGTGAGCATGCCGGGAAAAATTATCATGGGTACCCTTCCTGAAGGCGATTACAAGGTGGCCATGAGCGGCCAGACCAAAAACGGGAAAACGGTTAAGTTGGATACCACCATACATATGGTATTGTGGACCCCGCCGACGACCGAGGAACTCACCAGGTTCAGCATCATCTATGAATTCAATGAGTCAAAGGCCATCACCATATACGAAAAATACCTTACCGACATTGTCATTCCGAAGATACCAACGGGTGCCACTGTGATCATTCACGGGTATACGGATATCATCGGCGACGAAGTTTATAACCTGAAATTGTCGGTAGCAAGGGCAAACGATGTAAAGGCCATTATTGAAGGCGGCCTTGCCAAAGCCGGAAGAAGCGACGTGAAGTTCGAAGTTTTCGGATTCGGCGAGGATCAGAGTTTGTCACCATTTGAAAACCAATATCCGGAGGAGCGTTTTTATAACCGCACTGTGATCATAGATATTGTTCCGGTAAACTAACATCCCGCTTCCGGGCTGGGAAAACATCATAAAACAGGCTGCCAGGTATTAACCCGGGCAGCCTGTTTCTTTTCGTGCAACGGGACCGGGGCTGAACCGTAAAGCTGAGCATCCCGCAAATGTGTGAATGATACAACTTATTACAAACTTTGTGTAACACTTTTGCGAACCCTGTCACCGACCTTTGTTCTGCTGTGAAAATTCATTCACGCACCTTGAATCTGGATTATGAAAACACGAATATACAGTGCAGTCGCAGCGATGATGCTGTGCTTTTTTACGGTTTCAGTTTTTTCCCAGGCTCCCTCACTGGGAACTGCTGCCGGGTTTGTACTTTTTACCTCCGTGGGGGCTGTGACCAATTCCGGGATTTCGCAGGTCACGGGAAACGTGGGTACAAACAGTGGTTCAACTACCGGTTTCGGCAATGTGAACGGGATGATGCACGATAACGATGGTGCAACCGCACAATGTTCGGCCGACCTGCTCACGGCATACAACCAGCTGAACAGCGCAATCCCTTCATTCTTCCCTGCTTCCCTGCTCGGGAACGGTCAGAGTTTCATCCCAGGAATTTATTCCATTTCAGCAGCGGCAACCTTAAATGCCGATTTAATATTAAATGCCCAGGGAGATGCCAATGCCCTGTTTATTATCCAGGTCCAGGGGGCCTTTGCGACCAGCGCAGGTTCGAGGGTTATACTGGCTAACGGGGCACAGGCATGCAACGTATTCTGGAAAGTGGAAGGCATGGTCAATATGGCCCCGGGCACCACCATGCGTGGCACCGTCATTGCCAACAACGCCGCCATCTCGTTGAATACAGGCGATACGCTTGAAGGAAGGGCCCTGTCGACTTCAGGGGCAGTCAGCGTTGACGGTGTAATGACTTTTACGCCCATCGGTTGCAACATGCCTTTGCTTACAGGTCCGCCAGCTCCTGTAATGGGCTCAGCCGGATGCTATGCCTTGTTTTCTTCCGACGGTTCGGTTTCAAACACAGGCGTGACGCGGGTTACCGGTGATGTGGGAACGAATACGGGCTTAACCACCGGTTTTGATGCCCAACTGGTCGCGGGAACCATTCATCCGGTCCCGGATGCTTCTACAGCCCAATGCGCAGCGAACCTGCTCACTTTATATAATAACCTGAATATCCTGCCGTATGATATTTTGCTGCTCTATCCGGCGCAGTTCGGGAACAACCTTGTTCTTACCCCGCATACCTACCTGCTTGACGCAGCAACGGAACTTACCGGGAGCGTTTACCTCAATGCCCAGGGAAACCCTGATGCCGTGTTTGTCATCAGGATCAATGGCGCCCTGTCGACCGGGACTTACGCGCGAGTGAGGCTCATCAATGGAACCCAGGCGAAAAATGTTTTCTGGAAAGTGGAAGGTGCCGTGAATCTCAACGATTATACCGCTTTCAGCGGGATGATCATTTGCAACAACGGTTCCATGACCATGAATCAAGGTTTGACGATCGATGGCAGGGCGATGACCACCACGGGGGCGTTAACAACCAATGCAGTTACTGCGGCGGCACCCGCTATCCCGTCCAATTGCACGTCAGTCGGCTTGCAATCGCAGGATGGTCAGACTATCAGTAATCCGTTCACGCTCTATCCGAACCCGTTCAGCACCTCCGTGACAATACGCAGAAATGATGCATCAATGGTAAAGGGAACCAAAATGGTGATCTATACCATTTCAGGCGAGGTGGTCTTAACCAGGACGATCACCAGGAAAACAACCACCGTAAGAACGGGCAACCTGGCTACGGGCATCTATTTCTACAGGATCACAGGCAATGGGAGAATTCTCCAGTCGGGAAGGTTGCTTTCAAAGCAGTAATCCTTACCCGTCTTTACCTGCATTGAGTCTTTGATCAGCAATAAACACGATTTAACCAATAAAATCATAGATCCCTTATCATTGTTGGAATAAAAAAAAGTCCCCGGGAACGATGTTTCCGGGGACTTTTTGATTAACTTTTTATGTAGCGCAATCGTCATCTATTTCTTTTTATCCAGCAATTTCTGATCCGCCGCATTTTTTTTATCGGTCTCCTTTTTCAGTTTTGCAGCCGCGGCAGCTTTCTTGTTAAAATAACCTTTCAGCAGGAAATTATGTTTGGCAGCCTCCATGTTTTCATCCAACCCCTTGCTGCTTCTTTTTATGTTCACCATGGTCTGGGACAGGTTTTCGGCAATGGTCGAATCCTGGATAAGCCGGCCAAGCGTGCCTTTTCCCCCGTTGATGTTTACCATGATCTCGGCAAGCTGCTGTGAAATGATTTCGGCATTGCCCGCGGTAATCTGCAGGCTTGCCATGATGGCGTCGAGTTCAACCGGCTCGGCCGATTCAAGCTGCTGGCCATCCTTTGCCGATGCTGCACCAGTGCTACCCTGCGTGATCATAAGCAAACGGTCGCCGATCAGACCTTCTGAACCGATGGCCACTTCGCAATCTGTTTTGATAAACTGCCTGACCTCCTTTTTGATCAACATATCCACCTTTACGGTTGAATCGTTGATGATACGGATGTTGTCGACCGTGCCCACATTGATTCCTGAGAAGCGGATGTTGTTGCCAACCTGCAACCCGCTAACATTGTAAAAGGTTGACGTCAGCCTGAAAACGGGGTTGAAGAGGTTCTTCTGTTTCCCGATGATAAAGATTCCCAGGACAAACAGCGTCATCCCGGCGATAATAAAGAGCCCCAGCCGGACTTTGAATTTATTTGATTGTGTATCCATATTTTTGAAATTGTAAATTTTATTGAAAGAAAGATCTGATTACCGGGTTTGCCGATTTTTCATAATCACTGACATTGCCTTCCGAAAATATTTCCCCGTCCTGCAGCATAATGATGCGGTCGGCTGTGTTCTCAGCACATCTGATATCGTGGGTAATGATGATGGAAGAGGTCATGTATTTCTTCTGTACGTCATTGATAAGGGTGCTGATCTCATTGGATGTTACCGGGTCAAGCCCGGTGGTTGGTTCGTCGTAGAGCATGATCAACGGGTCGACAATAATGGTTCGCGCCAGGCTGATCCGCTTGCGCATGCCACCCGAAAGTTGTGAAGGCATCTTGTGCAGGGCATCGGATAAACCAACATTTTCGAGCACTTCACGTACCTTCTCCCCAATTTCCTTTTCGGTCAGATCACGTTTGGTCCGTCTCAGGGGAAATTCCATATTTTCCTTAACTGTCATGGAATCATACAGCGCACCACCCTGGAAAAGGAACCCGATTTTTTGTCGCAGCGCTCCTAATTCATTTCTGTTCAATGTCGCCACATCCTTGCCGAACACACTGATTGTTCCGCTATCGGCGGTTAACAGGCCCACAATGCACTTAATCAGAACAGATTTCCCCGACCCTGATTTCCCCAGCACAACCAGATTTTCACCATTTAAAAGATTAAAAGTGACATTGGTTAAAACCTCCTGGCTGAAAAATGTTTTTTTCAGATTATGGATCTCAATAACCGGGTTGCCATCAGCAGCACCCTGTCCGGAGCCTGTGTTATTCGTCTTAATATTATTCATCATGTTGCAAAATATCCAATCCCAACCATATGATTTCAAAGCACTTCCACATCCCCGCCTCATCACCTCATCACCTCAACCCATCATCACATTAACACATTAGCACATCAGCACATCAGCACATTAGCACATCAGCACATCAGCACATCAGCACATCAGCACATCAGCACATCAGCACATCAGCACATCAGCACATCAGCACATCAGCA
>CAIWMX010000025.1 GCA_903913885.1 uncultured Bacteroidales bacterium
AATGTCAGACATGTTAATTTCTTTTTTGGTTAAACGACTGCAAAGAAAAGAATATTCTTTCTACCCTCCAATATATTTTATGATTTTTTAACAGTTTAAAAAATTACAGTCCTGATAACGTGATATATATAAAATATGTTAGGGTCTTGGTTTAACATTAATTAACCCGCCGGAACCAAAAAACCAGCAATTTCTCCGAATTAACGGCCGGTTTGCAATCCAATGTTGCAGGATTTGTATTTTTGCAGGTAACCATTTTGAAAATCATGCCACGACTAGCCATTTTTGCCTCCGGAAACGGGTCCAACGCCCAGCGGATCATTGAATATTTCCAGGGCCATCCGTCGATCACCATCGATTTGATTTTATGCAACAAGCCCGATGCATATGTTCTTACGCGCGCTAAAATACTGGGAGTTCCCGCCGTGGTTTTCAGCCGCGCTGATTTTTACGAAACCAGCCGGATCCCCAACCTGTTGGAAGCAAAGAAAATCGACTCTCTCATCCTGGCGGGTTTTCTGTGGCTCATCCCGCGGAATATTCTGTCGGCATACCCGGGCAGGATTATCAACATCCATCCCGCCCTGCTTCCGAAATATGGCGGCAAAGGCATGTATGGGATGAAGGTGCATGAAGCAGTGATCGCGGCCGGCGAGACTGAATCGGGGATTACCATTCATTATGTTGATGAATGTTATGATGAAGGGAAGATTATTTTCCAGGCGAAATGTTCCATTTCTCCAATCGACACCCCTGAGACCCTGGCAGAGAAGGTTCATGAGCTGGAGTATCGTTACTTTGCGGAGGTGATTGGGGAAGTCATGGGATGTGGGACGTAGGACGAGGAACGTGTGACGTGATACTAACCAACATGGCAAGCCCATTATCTTATACTTTACCTCCTTCGTCCCTCATCAAGTCATATGAGGAATCTAAGTTGAAAGTTCAATTTGGTCATAATAATATAAAAAATTGCTAAAACTCATGCTTAAAGCACAATAAAATAGAAGCAATATTTACCATTGCCCTACCTGTTCTGCAAATTCCTATGTGGCACCTTCAATAAGGATAATTTTCTTGAAAACTTATATGAAAATGGAGGCCAACTGTAAAAATAATGTAAATTTGAACCATCTATTAACACGTAATTGAAAAAACCGATCATATTACCCGATGTGTTTGTCTTAAACAAATGTCTCAGTGTAGAAAACCTTACACATTTTTAAAAAACATAATTATCATGAAGAAAATCAAAGTTTTTTTTTGTTACCGATTCGAAGATGAAGAAGTTGTTAATGTTTTTAAAGATTTACTAAGCAAAGGCTATAAACAGACAGATAGAGAAAAAGAATGTGATATTTTCTTTTATTCAGGGGTTCAAAAAGAGTTTCCATGGGAAGATATTGTTCCTTTGAAAATCAGGGACTGCGATGTTTTTTGTTTATTTATGGGCAGTAATATTGGAAATACTCAAAAAAATGAATGTTATATATATACCGAAAATTGCGAAAACAAGAAATTAATTAAAATTAAATTGCCAAATTACAATGAACTAGGATTTCTTTTTGCTCCTACTAAAAATGAACTTGGTACGATAGTATTACCACAAGGAAGTAGTCAGGAGTCCATTTACAAAAAAGCAGTCGATGAATTCGTTAGATCTTATTTTGGAATGGAAGTTGACTATAGTGATGATCTTCCTTCAAACCCATATTTATTTGATTATGAAAAAACTATTATTGATTTTTTTAAATTTAAGAGTGAATTTATTTGCGACAGAGATAAAACTATTAATGAAAATAAATTAAATGATTTTCTAAAGGCTTTTTGTTCGATTGATGACTATAACGTTTCTTTAGGTGAAAATAATAAACAAAAACGTGCCAGAGTCATTGAGATTATTAATACAAAGATTAAGGAAGGTTGTTCAGATGTTTGGCCAAAAGTTGCGAAAAGAGCTGCCGTTAACTCCAATATAAATATGCTGAATGATATTGGTTCTTTTAGACTTGAGGATGCTGAAGTGCTCGTTGCCGCTTTGTCAAAATATCATTTCAATGAACACTGCTGCATGTGTGAGAATCATTTGACTTTTCCTGAAGCTGGGCCAAGAGAGAAACTATATTTCAACCCTAAAGGAAAATTAAGAGTAGCTATTTTAGTTTCTGGCGGAATAGCGCCAGGAATTAATGCTGTAATAGATGGAATTACACAACGTCACTATAAATATTACAAAGCCAATAGAGCAGAAAGGGATAATCGATCTGAAATTGAAATCTTTGGGATAAAAAATGGGTTTAAAGCATTTAATAATGATAATTTTGATGAGGAATTTGTATATTTAATTGATGATTTCACTTCAAAAAGTAGGGGACAAAACAGAACTGAAATCTGCACTTCTGATTATATAAATGAAGGAGGATCCATAATTGGAACTTCTAGAGAACCGTCATTGATTAAACCAGACGTCCGTGTTAAAAAATTAGAGCAAATTGTTGAAAGACTTAGACATCAAAACATTAGAATTCTATATATTATTGGGGGAGATGGCAGTATGAAAGCGGCTCATGCCATTTCTCATATTTCAGAAAGGTTTAAAACTGACAACTGGGATTTATCAGTAGTTGGAATACCAAAAACAATGGATAATGATGTGTTATGGGTTTGGCAAACATTTGGCTTTACATCGGCAGTTGAAAAAGCCAGAGAGTTTGTTGAAATATTGAACACAGAAGTAAGATCTAACCCACGACTTGGAATCGTTCAGCTTTTTGGATCCGACTCCGGTTTTGTTGTGAGCCATACAGTTCTTGCAAGCAAAACAGGAATTTGTGACATTGCACTAATTCCGGAGGAAAAGTTTAGTATGGCAAAATTATTAAAAGAAGTTGAAAGAATTAAAACAGATAAGGGCTATGGTTTAATAGTAATGTCAGAAACTGCAATTCCAACGGACGCAACAAACTATTTAAAAGCACATAAAGACAAAGGTTCGATTGGACTTAATGAAAAGGAAAGAAACGCAATTGAAGATTTTATCGATAAACGAAAGAATGGTAAACATATAGAAGGTCAAACCAATGACCATCTCCGTTCAGGTGGCTTGAAAATAGTTGCCCGGTGTATAAAAGACACTTATGGTGACGATTTCAGGGTTTTAATAAATGAACCACGACATATTTTAAGAGCTATCCCACCAAGCACAAATGATATAATTTTTGGCAGCAGGTTAGGAACTTTAGCTGTCGATAATGCTATGGCAGGATATCACGATTTCATGATAAGCCAATGGTTAACTGAATTTGTTTTAGTTCCATTAAAATTAGTTATTTTAGGAAGAAAAAGAATTCCCAATACAGGTGTTTTTTGGAAATCTGTTTTGGCTAAAACTGGGCAACCTCCTGATATGGTAATATAAAGGAAACAGCTCATCAATACAATTGCAATTATAAAATAGGTTTCCACATGACCTCCTCAATGTAAATATAGTGAATTTATTAAAAATATTCAAAATGGATAAGTTGTCCAATAGTCTTGTTTTATGATTCACACTACACGGCGCTCCCTTTTATGAATTGTCGGTATTTAATATTATTCCAACCGATAGGAGACAACAAATTGCCCTAAGCACATTGCTTTTCCAACAGGTTTGAATTTGCTTATTAACGCCTTGAAAAAATCGGAAGAATTAATAAATATGGGGTATTCGACACAACTTCACCAGTGAAAACCAAACACACACTAGAATGTTACTATGAAAATCATCTATATGAATAGGAATATAAAAGGGATCAACCTTCCCATAAATTAAAATGATGAATTCCCGTTGAACAGAAGAAATTACAACTATCTGTGATCATGAACCTTAATGAACAACATTAATTTTTCACCAAGGTCTGGATGGGTATTGATTTCCTACTCACCTGTTTCTCTTAACAAGGCAAACATATTCTTCTTATACGCCTCAACCCCAGGCTGATCAAAAGGATTCACCCCCAAAGTATACCCGCTTAAAGCACAAGAAAATTCAAAGAAATAAATCAACTGACCCAGAGTATCTTCGGAACACTCAGTCAGATTGATCTGGATGTTTGGGACTCCTCCGTCAATGTGGGCTGCAATTGTTCCGAGTTTGGCCTTGATGTTAATATCAGAAAGCTTTTTTCCAGACAGGTAATTTAACCCATCAAAATCCAGATCGTCGTGAGGAACTTCGATTTCATCAATCGGTCTGCCAGCGGTGATTACTGTTTCAAACAGATTCCGCTTCCCTTCCTGAATGTACTGTCCCAGTGAATGAAGATCTGTCGTAAAAGAAACCCCGGTCGGAAATATTCCTTTCCCATCTTTGCCTTCGCTCTCACCAAAAAGCTGCTTCCACCATTCAACAAAAAAATGAAATCTTGGTTTATAACTCACCATGATTTCAATTATTTTTCCATTGCGATATAATGCATTGCGAATGGCGGCGTATACAACTGCGGGGTTTGATTCCAAATCACTTTTGAGTGAAACCCGGTCCTGCATTTTCTTTGCTCCCAATAACAAATCGTCAATATTAAAACCCGCAACTGCAATTGGCAATAAACCGACAGGGGTCAATACCGAATACCTTCCGCCAACGTCATCCGGTATGACATAAGTTTTATAATTCTCTTTTTCGGCAATTTTTTTTAATGCACCTTTGTGAGCGTCAGTTATTGCAATAATTCTTTTTGAAGCATTCGGTTTCCCGTATTTTAATTCAATGTGATTTTTTATTATCCGGAATGCCAGGGCCGGTTCAATGGTGGTTCCTGATTTCGAGATGACAACAACGGAATAGTTATACCGGTCAAGCGCTTTCAATAATCCCGCCAGGTAATCACTGTTGAGGTTGTTTCCGGCAAAAAAAACTTTCGGATTCTTCCATTCTTCTTGCAAAATAGAAAATGGTTTGTCCAGGGCTTCAATAATCGCCCTTGAGCCCAAATAGGACCCTCCGATTCCGATCACAACCAATAATTCGGAAGATGAACGGATCTCCTCAGCATCCTCCTTTATCCTGCTTATGAGATCGTTTGATATTTGTGAAGGCAATTGTAACCAACCCAGATAATCATTTCCTTTCCCTGTTTTGCTCATGAGCACCTCATGTTGCTGTTCAACCTCCCGGAGGATATCCTGGTAATTAGTGTTATCGACAAAGGACAGGGCTTTCGAAATATCTATCTGTAACTCGCTCATGATTCAATCGGTTGTTGGATGAACCGGCAAAATTACAGAAATGTTCCGGGTTTTGCACCTCAAAAAATAAGGTTTATCAACTTTTATCGGGATAAAAAAAAAGTGTGCTCACTTGCCGGGAACACACTTTAAAATCAATAAACAATGTCTGACCTTGGTGATGGTACTGTTGTCTGCGGACAGTATACCAACAATATTTTTTTTTGATGAACTTGCATTGCAAATGTAGTGCAAACGATTCAGGGAAAGTGTTAAGGAATATTAATATACGTTAAAATTTGTTAAAACAATCCGATGCAATTATGATACCTTTGCACCTGTGAACCGGCGTGTCATTTTCTTAACGATCGTTGCCATGACCATCGCCCTCATCGGGCTGATGGGCATCCAGATTTACTGGATCCAGAGTGCTTCGGCTATCAAGGAGGCCAACTTCAGGCGAAGCGTGAACGAATCGATGGTGAAGGTGGTGCAAAAGGTTGAACGGATGGAGAAGAACAAGGCCCTCGCTTCCAACCAGTACGAGAGCATGCTCAACTTCAACCGCCACCTCCCGTACGACAGTTTTATCACCAAGGTGGAGATGGATTCGCTGATCTCTCTGCAGCTGAACATGCGCGGGGTGGATACCCGTTTCGAATTCTGCATCTATAAGCCTGAAACGCAGGAGTTCATCATGGAAAACTCACCCAATTTCCGGAAAGAGTTGATTGAAAAAGGAAATGCTTTCGTGCTGTTCCAGGCCGACATTTACACCAGCCCCGAATACCTGCTCATCTATTTTCCCAGAGAAAAACAGTTTCTGCTTACCGAACTCTGGGGAATGCTCCTTATCTCCATCATCCTCATCATCGTGATCGTTTATTCATTCACCTACACCATCACCACCATCTTCCGCCAGAAACGCCTTTCGGAGATGAAGAACGACTTCATCAACAACATGACCCACGAATTCAAGACCCCGATCTCCACCATTTCGCTGGCGTGCGAGGCCCTGAATGACAAAGATCTGCGCATGTCGGGTGAAACCCTTGACAGTTACCTCTCCGTGATCCAGGAGGAGAACAAGCGGCTGGCCGGGATGGCGGAAAAGATCCTGCAGACGGCCGTGATCGACAAGGGACAGCTCAAGATGAACCGGGAGAAGATCGACCTGCACGAGATCATCACCGATGTAATCAAGAACCTGCGGATCCAGGTGGAGATCAAGGATGGCGAGATCATCCGGAAATTCGGCGCCACAAAATCACGCATCGAAGGCGACAAGGTGCATGTGACCAACCTCGTATACAACCTCCTCGACAATGCCAACAAGTACTCTCCCAGGAAACCGCTGATCCGCATCAGCACGGAGAACGCGAACAACGGCATCGTGATGACCATTGAGGACAACGGCATCGGCATCGGCAAGAATGAGCAGAAGAAGATTTTTGACAAACTGTACCGCGTACCCACAGGCAACATCCATGAAGTTCGTGGCTTCGGCCTCGGCCTCAGTTACGTGAAGGCAATCGTGGAAGAACATCACGGGAAAATCTCGCTCGAAAGCGAAGTGAACAGGGGGACGAAATTCAGGGTATTCCTGCCATTCATCATCAGAGAATAAATCAGGAGGTTTACCGTTCATAAATAAAAGCCAATGGATAAACAACAAACCCGATTACTGCTTGCCGAGGATGACCGTAACCTGGGGAATATCCTTAAAAACTACCTGGAGGCGAAAGGTTACGCCACTACCCTCTGCGTAAACGGCCAGGAAGCCATTGACGTGTTTTCCCGGAAAGATTTTGATTTCTGCATCCTCGATATTATGATGCCTGTGAAGGATGGGTTCGCGGTTGCCACCGAAATCAGGGCGGCAAATAAAAAGATCCCCATCCTGTTCCTTACGGCGAAAACCCTTCAGGAAGACAAGCTGAAAGGTTTTGAGATCGGCGCCGATGATTACATCACCAAGCCGTTCAGCATGGAGGAGCTCCTGCTGAGGATCCACGCCATTCTCCGCCGCACCGACGAAACCCCGAAGGCGGCAGGCTCCGAAAATATTTTCACCATCGGGATCTACACCTTCGATTACAACCGGCAAACGCTGATCAGCAAAAGCAAGGAACAGAAACTCACCTCTAAGGAGGCCGGGCTGCTACGTTTGCTTTGCACCCATGCCAACGAAGTGCTCGACCGCCCCACCGCACTCAACGAAATCTGGAACGACGACAGTTACTTCAATGCCCGCAGCATGGATGTCTACATTGTAAAATTGCGCAAATACCTCCGGGAAGATCCGCGCGTTGAATTGCTCAACGTACATGGCGTGGGGTTCAAACTGGTCATGAACTCCTAAACCGCAGCATCCATGAGGCCGCCCACACAGTTGTTCATTGTCCCCACCCCCATCGGGAACCTCGAGGACATTACCCTGCGCGCGCTGCGCGTGCTCAAGGAGGTCGATTTTATCCTGGCCGAAGACACCCGCACCTCCGGGAACCTCCTGAAACATTATGGCATCGAAAAAAAACTGGTGCCACACCACCTGTTCAACGAGCATAAAACCATTGAAAATATTGTTGACCGGCTCAGGGCAGGCGCCGTATGCGCA
Source organism: uncultured Bacteroidales bacterium (assembly GCA_903913885.1). GTDB lineage: Bacteria > Bacteroidota > Bacteroidia > Bacteroidales > FEN-979 > CAIVAT01. The sequence goes on from CAIWMX010000025.1 coordinate 7,823, forward strand.
CTGGTGAGCGATGCCGGCACCCCGGCGATCTCCGACCCCGGGTACATGCTGGTGCGGGCCTGCATCCAGGCAGAGCTCAGGGTGGAATGCCTCCCCGGACCTACTGCCTTTATCCCGGCCCTGGTGAATTCGGGCATCGCTGCCGACCATTTTGTATTCGAAGGCTTCCTGCCGCATAAAAAAGGCCGGCACACCCGCCTCACGGCACTTGCCACCGAAGAGAAAACCATGATATTTTATGAATCGCCTCACAGGTTGGTGAAGGCGCTGACACAGTTTGCAGAATATTTCGGGGAGGACCGTTACGCGTGTGTTTCACGGGAACTAACCAAGATGTTTGAAGAAAACGCACGAGGTTCCCTGAAAGAACTGGTCGCCCATTTTGAACAAAAAACCGTTAAAGGGGAGATTGTTATTGTGATTGCGGGCGCGCCTGGCTGAGCAAAACAATATTCCTGGTTGCTTATTGTGCATTGCCTTGTGCCCTGCTCCGGATCTCAAAGCCGGTGAAATTTTTCATGGGGGCCTCCTCTACGTCCAGCTGGTCGACCCGTGCACCCAGGGGGCCTTTCCTGCACCAGCCCAGATATAATTCAATGTTTGCTTCCGTACCTTCGGCTTCAATATATACTTTATCATGCCCCGAATTCATCACGAAACCATGGATGGCAAAACGGAATGCCGCTTCCATGGCCGAAAACCGGAAACCAACGTGGTGAACCTTCCCGATTATTGTGAGATTTATGTGTTTCATAGCTTTAGTGCTTTTCAGAGCGGGCGCAAAGATACTGTTTTCATCCATTTTCAAAATCCCCCAGAGAACAATTAACGATTAATTATTGTTATGATTACCTTTACAGTTTAAGAAACAAGGTTCATGTGCGGACGATTTTCTTTTGTCATGGAGGATGCCCTCATCCTTGAACGGTTCGGGCTAAGGGTGCGGACGGCCATCTACAAGGCACGTTATAACTGCGCTCCGGCGCAGAACCTGGCGGTCATTTCCAGCGAGGTGCCCTGCGAACTCAGCTTTTTCCGCTGGGGGCTGATTCCCTCCTGGGCCAAAGATGCCGCTGTCGGGAATAAGCTCATCAATGCACGGGGGGAGACCCTGGCCGAAAAACCCTCATTCAGAAGTGCTTTCCGAAACCGGCGCTGCCTGGTGCCAGCAACCGGCTTTTTCGAATGGAAACGTGATGCGGGCAAAACCCCTTACCACATCAGGATGAAATCGGGAGATCCCTTTTGTTTTGCGGGCCTCTGGGACAAATGGATAGCCAGCGACGGTGAAATTGTACATTCCTTCACCATCGTAACCACCACTCCCAATGAACTCATGGCACAAATTCATGACCGCATGCCGGTCATCATTCACAGGGAAGATGAACAGCGGTGGATCACGCCAAATCCCGATCCGTCAATGGTAGAATTACTCAAACCATTTCCATCAGCGCTGATGGAAGCATACCCGGTTTCAAAACTGGTAAATTCACCGAAAAATGACGGGCCGGAAATAATCGTGCGGGCGGAGGATCCGTTATCGCTGTTTATGTAGGGGAGCGGAATTGCAGTGGGGGAACAATAACCGGGTTCAGCAAACCTCCCGGAATGCCGAAATATATTTGTCGATGTAAAAATGCTTCAACCTTGCCTTGTACTGCATGATAAACCTCGGGTGTTCCAGCGCCACTATTTTGCCGAAAAATCCATGATCATCATTCAACCGGGCCAGGAACTTTTCATTTTTGCCTGTTCCGAAACAAAAACAAACATCGGTTTCAACGCCCATGGCAAGTTGCTTTTTCATATTTTCAACAATGAAATCATACACGGGGTTTGTATTCCGATTCGCGGATTGGTTCGTGACTTTTTTATCAGCCCCCGGAAGCTTTTCGATAAAATCGTAATAGTTGCAGTTCACCTCGCTGCCGTTTTTCCCTGTTGCGGTGAATCCCAGCGGACAAACTGAATTGATGTACAACTTCCGGTAAAAGGCCTCAGCCCCGCCAAAGGCTTCGATCATCTCATAGATAAAAACCGAGGATGGCTCATGTTTGAGTTCGCCCAGGAATGGAATTCCGCACTTTTCAATCAACCTTTTCGGATCGGTAAAGGGAATCCCGGTCACCCCGGCGCCAAACCTGCCCGGGTTGATGCCAAGGATGAGATGTCTTGAGAGGCTGTCGCTGTAGTATTTCCGGTAGAATGCGGAGGAGACGGGAAGAATATCCCTGTTCTGCCTGAAAGGGTTGAGCAGGCTGATCCCTTCCGGCAACGCTCCTGGAAAGTCAAGATTTTCGTTGAATTCGATGATCCGGTCAGCAAATGTTTTCAATTTATCTCCGGATGGGTTTTAGCAGGTTAGATATCTGTGCGGCACAATTCACGCCGTCTTTTCACAAGGTCGGTAAGTTCTATGAGCATGTTCGCGTTCACCTCCGTGGCCATGGGAAGAAGGTATTTTTCAGTCTGGTCAAGGTATTCGGAAATCTTGCCGCTGGTATGGGTGTCAAGGTGCAGGTCGGTGAGGTTGCTGATGCGATCGGCACATTTCAGCACCTTTGCATTCACCGACCCGGTCAGCAGCACGCGTTCCAGGTAATCCGGCTTGGGTTCGCCTTTCGTCTGCGTCACCTCAAGCACCAGTTCAACAACGGCGTCCCCGTCCTGGTCGATACACCGGATCTCATCCACCTGGGCAGCCGGCAGGTCTTCAAGGAAATCATGAAGCAGGGAGGCTTTCAGCAGCACAGCATCGTTGAAAAGCTTGTAATCCAACAGGATGCCTAATGTTGCAAAAACATGCCTGAACTGGTTTCCACCCACTTTTCGCTTTATGCCGATGAGCGCGGTGGCTTTTAAAATATAAGGTGCAAGCACCAGGTTACGCAGGGTCGCTAAATCGTCCATAGCAGGAAAAAGTTGATAGCATACAAAGTTACGGAATTTTACCTCCTCTTTCCGCGAATGCCCCTTATTTTAGCAATCCTTCCACGGCATTCTTTATCTCTTCCGTTAGCTTGTCAGGATGATCACTGGCATATTTAAAGGCTTTCTTCGTAAGATCCACGCGTTTTTCCTGCCTGATCACTATGAGCGTTCTGCCTTTGATATGAAGCTTTGCGGCCAATGCTGCACCCTCTTTTTCATCAAGATTAATACTCTTAAAAAAAATCTCTGCACGTTTTACCTTGACCGGGTACAGCGTAAGAATAGCATTCCTGGATACATTTTCAACATTGGTGCAGGTTTTCGACCGATGCGTACCGTGGAAATAATAGACCTCAACCCTGTCGGGAGGAATCGGCGTTGCAGCAAAGGCACCGGCAGAAAAAAAAGCGGTCAGAATAAAAATGACTATCTTTTTCATAGAACAGTGTTATCTGGTTTAAACTGTTTTAGTGATTGTGTTGCATGTTTATGATGATGCAGTAAAAATACGGTTCAAAATTACAATTTCCGGCTATATGATTAACAGGGAGGTTGACGGAAAAAATAAGGCTGTTTCTAAACGAAATGCTGTTTTTTCTTTAACAGTTGCGGGAATGACTTACCCATCCTTTCCGTATCACTTGCTATCATTGAGATAGGGTGATCTTTCCCTGAAAGTTGTCAATGTGAATTTCACTTCCCGGGATACTCCTACCGGGATCACAAAATTTAGAGAAAATCTAAATAATCGGACAGATTGCATTGTTGACAGGCTTTTCGGAATAACCCATCTTCGTATTTTATTGATTGTGAATATTGTAACAATTTATCATGCCGCGATTATATATATTTTTGTGCATTAATTCATTAGCCCAAAAAAATATTGTTTAATTTAACCCAATAAATCGATGAAAAAAGATACCTTACAATTTTTCACTTCGTTAATTGTTGCCTTTATCCTGACTGTTGCATCTGCCTCAGGAGTTTTTGCGCATTCAAATGGTGCTCCGGCTGTCAAAACCGGTTCCCCTGGTGACGGATCGAATTGTACAAGTTGCCATGGCGGAACACCGGCGACGGTTACCGGGTGGATTACTACCAATGTCCCAGCCCAGGGATATACCGGAGGCAGTTCATACACCATCACGGTTACAGCCACAGGTACCGGAAAGAAAGGGTTTGAATTATCACCGCAGAATGTCGCCGGAGCCCAGCTGGGTGTTCTTGCAGCCGGAACAGGCAGCAAGCTGGTGGGTGGGACCAAATATGTAACCCACACTGCTGCAGGACCATCATCAGGAACCTCAACCTGGAGTTTCACCTGGACCGCTCCTGCCGCGGGTACCGGAACAGTCAATCTCTATGCTGCCATCGTGGTCGCCGAACCGAACACCAAACTTTGCATGCTCCCGGTTCCCGAATATCTCGTTATGCCACTTGCAGTCGTGGCAACGGCAACGCCACCCACCATCATGCAGGGATCTTCGTCGCAGCTGAATGCAGCGGCCTCAGGAGGATCAGGCACCTACACCTATTCGTGGACGTCCATTCCGGCTGGTTTTACCTCAACACAGCAAAGCCCGGTGGTATCGCCAACCGTAACAACCCAGTATGATGTTACCGTCAGCGACGGAACCGGATCGATACAAGGCAACTGCACTGTTACTGTCAATATCCCGGCCCCGTTGGCCGTTGTCGCGAATGCCAACCCGACCTTTATAACAACCGGACAGTCTTCACAACTTACGGCCAATGCCTCCGGCGGATCAGGTACCTATTCGTATTCATGGACCTCCCAGCCCGCCGGTTTTACTTCAGGCTCACAGAATCCTACTGTTCAACCCACGGTTACCACAAAATATATCGTTACGGCCAACGACGGCTCCCAGTCAAAGAAAGATTCGGTCACGGTAACTGTTACCGGACTACCGCTTTCAGCCACCGCTTCGGCTACACCCAATGTGATTTGTGCCGGCCAGTCGTCACAGCTCAATGTTGTTCCTGCCGGCGGCAGCGGAACTTACAGCTATGCCTGGACCTCGGTACCCGCAGGGTTTACTTCGACACAGCAAAACCCGGTTGTATCTCCGACAGTGGCCACACAATATAATGTACACGTAACTGATGGATCGCTCGCAACGGATGCATCCACGAACGTTGGCGTAAATCAACTTGCCACTGCTGCTGCAGGCAACGATACCTCCTGTGCTTATGTTACCACGCAGGTACCGCTTCACGGCACGGCCACCAACTATTCATCGGTACTCTGGACCACTTCAGGCACGGGGACCTTCAGCGCGGCTGCTTCGCTTAACGGTGTTTATTTTCCAAGCCTTGCCGATAAGACAAGTTCGAACATCACCCTCACCCTCACCGCATCAGCCCAGTCACCCTGCTCCACTGCCGCAGCCAGCGTACGTCACATCCATTTCGACGGACCTACCGGAATTGACGGAATACAGTCGAAACTTGATATGACGATCTCCCCGAATCCCTCAACCGGGTTGTTCTCTCTCAGAATCAGCGGATATGAAGGAAAAGAAGCCAGTGTTGTAATTACCGACATGCAGGGAAAAAAGATTCTTCAGCAAGCCTGGACCCCCACCTCAAATACTCCTGAGCAGATCGATCTGTCGGGGTATCCCAGGGGAATCTATCTCGTAAAGATTCAGACAGAAACTGACGCCAGGGTTCGTAAACTGGTTATTGAATAACCTGCCGGCTTCATGCTTCTACGGCTGAGTGCCTAAGGATCAAATGCCTTCCAAATACCCCGCAGTAATCTGCGGGGTATTTTTTTTCACCCCGGTTCCATATACTGTGCCCTGGAGAGTACCCCGCTACTACCTTCATATAACTCATCAAATCGCAGGATTAAACGTTGTTTCCAACCGGTTCTGGCTGTTATAGTATTGCTCCCATTTATTATTTAATAATTAACAATAAAAAATTATCCAGGCCCATTCTGCATACAATGCCTGTCAGATGCGGGCTCACAGACATGCCTTTTCCAAAAAGCGATAAGTACTGATTCTTTCTAATTAATTTATAACTATTTATGAAATTTGGAATCCATCTAAATGCAGCCATATAAACCGCGCCAGATATACAATGCACAACATACGTCATATGTTTTACTTTTATTGTTAGAACATTAACAATAAAATATGCAGATTATTCATATATTTTTGTTAAATAATTAACAATATATCGTGTTGATGTTTAACTTAATCTGATAATTTTATGAAAAAACAAACCGTACGCCTGTTCATGTTATTGATGATCACCCTGTTCCTTTCCCTGACATTTACCTCAGGTGTTTATGCACATTCAAGCGGCGCTCCATCTGCCAAAACCGGTTCCCCGGGCGATGGCTCAAACTGTACAAGCTGTCATGGTGGCTCAACCGGCAACGTAACAGGTTGGATCACAACGAACGTTCCCACGGCAGGATATACTGCAGGAAATTCCTACACCATTACGGTTACGGTTTCAGGTACCGGGAAGAAAGGGTTTGAACTATCACCTCAGAATGTGACCGGAACCCAGTTGGGCGTGCTTGCCGCCGGAACCGGCAGCAAACTGGTGGGAGGCACCAAATATGTCACCCACAGCAGTGCCGGGCCTTCTTCAGGAACCTCCACATGGTCATTCACCTGGACTGCCCCCGCTGCAGGAACAGGAAGCGTTCACCTCTATGCTGCTTTTACCGTGTCGGAACCGGTTACCAAACTTGAAAACATTATAATCAACGAGAATCTTATTCTCCCGCTTGCCGTTGTCGCTACAGCAAACCCCTCCACCATCATTCTCGGGGGATCTTCGCAGCTGAATGCCGCGGCATCAGGCGGCTCAGGCACCTATACCTATTCATGGACCTCAGCACCGGCTGGCTTCACTTCAACCCAGCAGAGCCCGATAGTATCCCCAACGGTAACAACCCAGTACAATGTTAATGTGAGCGATGGATCCGGATCAGTTCAGGGAAACACTACTGTTACCGTGAATATCCCGGCACCCCTTGCCGTTATCGCCTCCGCAACGCCTTCCACCATTTCCAGCGGCCAGACATCGCAGCTCAACGCAAATGCTACCGGCGGTTCAGGTTCCTATTCGTATTCATGGACGTCGGTACCGGCAGGGTTCACTTCAACCCAGAAGAGCCCGACCGTTTCTCCCACCGTCACAACACAATATTATGTTACAGTCAATGACGGCACGGGAACAGCCCAGTCGAATGCTGTGGTAGCCGTCACGCTTGCAGTCGCTGCCTCCGCCAACCCATCTTCCATTGCCATCGGGCAATCGTCACAGCTAAATGCAAATTCTTCTGGAGGTTCGGGTAATTATACCTATTCATGGACTTCAAATCCGGCCGGGTTCACCTCAACCCAGCAAAGCCCAATGGTATCTCCCATCGTAACAACACAGTATACGGTGGTTGTCAATGACGGTACAGGATCTGTCCAGGGCAATACGACCGTTACCGTCACGGCGGTTCCCATAACGGCATCGGCATCGGCCACCCCTTCATTAATCTGTTCTGGACAAACATCGCAACTTAATGTCACCGCTGTAGGCGGAACCGGCACGTTTACTTATCTCTGGTCCTCGATCCCGGCCGGGTTTACCTCCACGCTGCCGAACCCTGTAGTTTCTCCGACGGTTGCGACCCAATACAGTGTGCATGTTTCAGATGGTACGCTTTCAACGGATGCCCCGACCAGTGTGGCCGTCAACGACCCTGCCACCGCAGCTGCCGGCAACGACACCACCTGTGCCTATGCAACCTCACAGATCCCCCTGAACGGGACCTCCGCCCACTATTCAGCTGTTCTCTGGACCACTTCGGGTACAGGCACCTTCAGTGCCCCGGCCTCGTTAACCGGTTTCTATTACCCCAGCACGGCCGATAAAACCAGTCCGAACATCACCCTCACGCTTACGGCCACCCCGCAGTCACCCTGTTCGGTTGCAGCGGTCAGCACGCGCCATATCCATTTCGACGGGCCTTCCGGGTTCGCCGATCTCCACAACGCACTTTCCATGACCATTTCGCCGAATCCATCTGCCGGACTCTTCACACTCAGGGTCAACGGAAACGGGATCGGTTCAGCCAGCGTGGTGATCAGCGACATGACGGGAAAAATGATTTTTCAGCATACCCTGACTGCAACAACAGAACAGATAGACCTGACGGGATATCCCAAGGGGATCTACCTGGTGAAGATCCAGACGGAAAAAGAATCTGGCGTCAGAAAACTGGTAATTGACTAAATTCCAGCCTGCCGGGTTCATCCTGTTACACTAAACGATTGCCATACAAGAGGGACTGTCACCAACCGGGCGACAGTCCCTCTTTTTTGTTCTCATTATGCAGGAACCATATGTGAAAGTTAACACTCTGCCTGCAAACCCCGGTTCCTTCCATTTACAGGAAAATTTCAGTAACTTTACAAAATATAATCCAATAATCGTTTGTATGAAAAGTTCAGTTGAAACTTCCTGGAAAGGAAACATGATGTTCGATTCGATGGTGAGCGGACATCACGTAATCATGGATGCACATCCTGCTGCTGGCGGGGAGGATAAAGGCTGCCGCCCCAAAGAACTCATGCTTGCATCACTGGCCGGGTGTTCGGGTATGGATGTAGTTTCCATCCTGAAGAAAATGCGCGTTGAATTTACGGCCCTCAATATACAGGTTTCGGCGGATGTCACGGAAGAACATCCGAAACACTACGAGAACATGCATGTAGTATATGAATTTTCGGGAAAGGATCTCGACATGGCACAACTGAAAAAAGCAGTGCAGCTATCACAGGACAGGTACTGCGGCGTGGCTTATGTTTATAAAAAGGCCATGGAGGTGACGTGGGAGATTGTGGTCAACCCGGATTGACCGTGAAATAGAAGACAGTTCCTTTGTTTTCTTCGCTCTCAACCCGGAGTGTTCCCCCGTGTTTTTCGATAAAATCCCTGCAGAGTATCAACCCCAGCCCGGTGCTTGGTTCACCTTCGGTTCCCCTCCTGCTGGTCTGAACATCGATCCTGAATAACTGATCGATCATCTCACGGCTCATTCCTATCCCGGTATCTGCAACGGCTATCTCCACGGGCTGGCCGGGAATCACCCTGGCCGACACGGTTACATGACCACCACCCCGGGTAAACTTAATGGCATTGGAAACCAGGTTCCTGATAACGGCTTCGAACATGTGCACATCGGCAACAACTTCGGCATCATCAGGTATGTCATTGATAATTTCAATACCCTTTTTCAGTGCGGGATCCAGGATCAATGCCAGGCATTCCGTGACTTTTGGTTTCAGGAGAAATGTTGTCGGGCTGAATTTGGTGACTCCCCGTTGCAGCAACGACCACTCCAGCAGGTTTTCAAGGAGCCTGTAAAGGTTGACCGCCGATTTCCTCATGTTTTCGGCCATTATGCGAATCTCATCGGTGGTCAGCGATGATATTTCTTCGACCATGATTTCAGTAAAGCCCAGGAATGCATTGAATGGATTCCGCAGGTCGTGTGCGATGATCGAAAAGAATTTGTCCTTTTCGGCATTGAGATTCTGAAGCTGCGCCACCTGGAGCCTGACCTGATCTTCCAGAATCTGCTTCTCGCGAAGCGAGTCGATCAGTTTGTTGAATGCAACAGAAAACTCACCCAGGAACCTGACCTTCTGCTGAAAATCGCCCCTGACGATCTGTTGCATTTGCCAGGTGAGGTGATTGAGGTTCGAATGAAGCTGTTTGTATTCTGCAATCAGGTAGTTTTCACGAAGCGGATCCTCGGGGAGCGGAATGTCGAGGTTGCCATTTGCTATCGCATTGAGAAAAACTGCACCGTCTTTATACTGGCTGATAAATTTTCTCAGATTGCCAACGAATTCGGGATTGTATTTCTGCCTGTCGTATACCGCCTCAATATGATCGAGCAACTCCAGGGCAATATCCATTTTCCCCCCAATCAAGGTAAGGGTTACCTGATTAAGATCGTTAAAGATATTTTCTTCCTGGCTTAACATTCCTGACAATTACCGGGATTGCCCGTCAACAGTGAAACGGCAGGTGCGTTCGCCGGTTCCCCAGCAATCAACCTCCTTTACCTTGAAATCTACGCCGGTATAGGTATGCATGATCCCGGCAATAAATCCTTCGTCGTAATCGCAAAAGGCAACGCCGCTGTAGGGAAGTCCCGAACAGTCGAGGTCCTCGGAAACAGTAAGGACAAACGACATTGTTCCGACATCCGCTTTTTCAACCCGGAGAATCCCGATCCCGAATTTTTCAAGTGTAGCGGTAAGGTGAGCCATAAACCCATCGAAGTCGAGGGTGCAGTCGATCGCATTTTTACAAAATTCAGCTCCGGCTTTATACCCGGATTCAACGAAAATTTCATTTGTTTTCTCCGGTCCCAGGTGCTTTTCAAGCACATCTCGCATGGTGTACTGCATGAGCCGGTATACCAGGACATGGGTGGATGTACCAAGATTCGGGCGGCCAAGTGCAATATTGCCCAGGTCCTTCCATTCGAAATTATATTTTGAATTTGTTTCCATAACGAAATATATTTACAAAGTTAGCAAATTCAGATGACACATGAATAGGGAAATGACATTCTATGATGTACACGTGCCCCCCGAAGAAAAAAAGCCTTACCCCGCTGATATGTCGTACCTTTGCATTATGTTAACCATTAAAAGCATGAATTTGCAAAATCCTCTTAATGAATCAGCCGGCACCTCCTGGGTGGAGATTGTCAGGCAGTACAACCACCCAAATCCCGGAAAAAGCTGGTTACAGTTTTCGGCCAACCTGTTGCTTTATGCTGCCGGATGGCTCCTCCTCTATGAAAGCATGGCAATTTTCTATTGGATCACCCTGGCAATTTCAATCCCTGTAGCAGGCATGCTGGTAAGGCTGTTTATCATCTATCACGACTGCAGTCATGGTTCTTTTTTCAAATCCGCCAGGATCAGTGACACCATCGGGCTCCTGATCGGCATCCTCACCTTTACGCCATACTACCACTGGTCGAAGAACCACGAGATACACCACGATACGGCAGGGAACCTCGACAAGCGCGGAATCGGGGACGTGTGGACGATGACGGTTGCGGAATACAGGGAGAGTTCGAGATGGCAAAAGACCGTGTACCGCTTTTACCGCCACCCGATAACCATGTTCTTTATCGGTGCGCCGTTCGTGTTTATTATCGGAAACCGGTTCACAAAGAAAGGAATGAACGGCAAGGACCGGCTAAGCGTTTACATTACCAATGCCGGGTTACTGGTCTTCTTCACGCTGATGAGCATGCTTATCGGGGTTAAGGCATTCATCCTGATCCAGTTGCCGATCATATCGTTTGCAGGCATTTTCGGCTTCTGGCTTTTCTATGTCCAGCACCAGTTTGATCCTTCTTACTGGGCGCGGAATGACGCATGGGAATACAAGAGAGTGGCGCTGGAAGGAAGTTCATATTACAAACTGCCACGGGTTCTGCAATTTTTTTCCGGGAATATCGGGTTCCATCATATCCATCATCTCAGTCCCATGATTCCCAATTACAACCTTTCGCGGTGTCATCGCGAGAATGCTCTTTTCAGCGGGGTCAAACCCCTTACCTTCTGGCAAAGTTTCAAGACCCTCACCTTCCGGCTATACGATGAAAACACCAAAGAGCTGGTCAGTTTCAGGAAGATGAGGCTAATATATGTGAAGTAGCGAGGTAGCGAAATGGTGAAATGGTGAAATGGTGAAATAATGAAAATCAGCCGAGGAGGTTGGAGATGGCTTTGAGGAGCATTTCGTAGGTAAAGGGTTTGCTTACGTATTCGTCCATGCCGGCTTCAAGATATTGTTCGCGGTCGCCTTTCATAGCATTTGCAGTGAGTGCGATGATGGGGATATGTTCCCCTGACAATTTTTCTGTATCCCGGATTTTTTTTGCGACCTGGTATCCATCCATCACCGGCATCTGGATATCGAGAATGACGAGGTTATACTTGTTTGCAGTATATTTATCATAGGCCTCCTTGCCATTTACAACCGGATCGACGGTAAACCCCATTTTCTTCAGCTGGAAATCGACAATGCGCAGGTTGATCGGGTTGTCTTCGGCTACCAGCACATGCAGGCCTGCGTATGGTTGCGGGGAACCAGTGTGCATGATGCCGGGACTAACTGTTTTCCGGTTCGAAAGTTCGAACGGCAGGGTGAACCAAAATGACGATCCAACGCCAACCGTGCTTTTCAGCCCTATTTTGCCCCCCATCATATCGGTGAGTTTCAGGCAGATGGAAAGGCCAAGACCAGTGCCTGACACGAGTTTTGACTTATCCTGCCTAACCCGTGAAAAAACCTTGAAAAGGGAATCCATCGATTCTTCCGGAATGCCGATCCCGGTATCGGTCACTTCAAACCGCAGGTACGCTTTCTGCGCCAGCTTTTCAACCACCGAAACATGGATCCTGACGCCTCCCTGTTCGGTAAATTTTACGGCATTGTTCGAGAGATTAAGCAATATCTGCCTAACCCTGAGTGCATCGCCGATGAGAAGATCAGGTACATCGCTTCCGGTTGATATCTCAAACGAAAGGAGTTTCTCCCGGGCTTTCAGGTTCATCACAAGGGAGATATCCTGCAAAACCTTATTGAGCGGAAAAAGCTGCATATCCAACTTCATCTTTCCTGCCTCAATGGCCGAAAAATCAAGAACGTCGTCGAGCAGAACCAGTAAACCTTCGGCAGACGAGACGATTCCTTTCAACAGGTCGGACTGTTCGTGGTTAAGCTGTGTATTCTTCAGGATATCCGAAAGACCCAGGATACCAGCCATGGGAGTACGGAATTCATGAGAAACGCTGGCTATAAATTCGTTTTTGGCCATGGTTCCTGCTTCGGCCAGTTCCTTGGCATTGCGTAGTTCCTCCTCGTGTTGCTTTCGTTCGGTAATATCCCACGAGATCCCGATTAAACCAACAATTTCGTTTTCCGTATTGCGTATTGGCGCGATGTTGGTGTTGACCCAGAATTTATGCTCGTTCCGCTCCACCTGTTCTTCAATATCATAGAAAGCCAAGCCATCCCCGATCACCTTGATCTCCTTATCATTATAATCGTCGTTGTTGGGAATTCCGAAAAGTTCGAGGGCGCTTTTCCCGACAATCTCACTGGCAGGTACCCCAACCAGGTCGGCAAAACCCTGGTTTACGATCAGGTATTTAAGGTGTATGTCTTTGAAAAAAACAAATGCCGGGATGGTGGTGAGCAGGGTTGACAACTCTTCAGCCCTGACACTCAGACGGTTTGAAACCAGTTTCAGGTCGAAGGTAGTGCGAGTCAGCAGGGAGGAGAGGATGTTTTTTTCCTTGATTGACCGCTGGCTTTTGAAAATAAGTTTCTCCTGCTCGGCGTTGATTTTCTTGAGTTCATCCAGAATCAATTCACGCTCCCGTTCAAAATCGCTGCCGGAGTTAATATTCCGGATCAGGTCAGCAAGGAGGTCAATTTTCTGGGACATGCTATTTTTCCTTTAAGGCAACGAGTGTGAACGTCTGGTTATAAAAATCGCAGGCCGCCGTGTAATTGTTCCCAATCTCGCCATACGTGAAAAATCCGATGAGCGGGACGTTCCATTTTGTCCAGGCATCATCGATTTCCTCTGAGATTGCAGGCCCCAGGGCACTGTGGCGGGCCATGCATGAAAACAGGATCAGCACATCGGCACCAGGGTTATTCTGGTAAAATTCACTAACCTTCTGTTTTGTATATTCAATGACTTCGAACCCGGGAGAACTTGAAAAGGAGACCACGGAGCCATTCGGCACGGAACCGGCAAAAATCAGCGAGCGTTTTTCGCGGTCGACATTGACCACAGCCCTGAGCACATTCTGCCGGCCTGGTTTTTTGATCATCAGGGGATATTCAATTCCGATTTCCGGAAGATCCTCGTCGCGGACACTCAGGTATTCCTTGTATACATCAAGTGCAGGCTGCCCGTCGATGGTATATACGATATTCCCTTCAGAATGGGTAATAAGCTTATCAGCGCCAATACTTTCCCAGCCGCTGGTGGCGATGCCGTCGACAGAATAATGGTCCAGGTCAAGAACCATGGCTACGGCACCATTGCTTTCCGCTTTCCCCTGCGAGAGGACAAACGTGTCTTTAAACAAGGCATCATCACCGGCCAGCCCGCCAAACATGACAATGTTTTCACCTGCTTCATGCTGAATGCCGTGCACCAGTTGTTCCCCGTCGGTACCCAGCCCGCTGGCCAGGATGAACAGCGCCGGCTGGGCGTAGGTTCCCAGCGACCATGTCCCTATTGCTGAACCAAGGTCAAAGGAAGTGTGGCCCTTTCCTTCAAACAACTTTATCTCGAAAGTACCCGGAGCAAGATCCATCAGCAGGCAAACCAGGGCCCCTTCCGAGATGACCTGTTCGCGGTTGTTATAAACGAATTCACCACACGAACTGCTCCCGAAAACCCTGACGTTGACTGATTCAAGGAAAGAACTGATCCCAGGCAGATCAAGGTCAACCGATGCGAAGACCATTGCGACTGCCGGGCGGAACCCATCCTGTATAGCGCTGACATAGGACTGTTGGAATCCTTTTAATGTGTCGGCATGGATTGTTTTTAACTGCATTTTCCAGAATATTTGAAGTCCATTTTCATCCAAAGATACAATTTTCAGCTAATTTATACTGCATCTTAATAAAATTGTGGCACTTTTTTCTTTTATATGCCGTCAGGCCGGGAGGAACCGGTTGGCGCATTCCGTAAACCTTTACTTATGCGGCATATAAGCTTAGGATTCCGGGTCGAAATAACAGGGCAAGATGCTTTCATGCGTTGCATCCGGTCTGATTATTTCGCCCTTTCAGGGCTTGCGGGGTTATTCGCGGTTTATTACGACGGGCAATGCCCGTCGTCTGCGGATAACGCCCCTTCGGGGCTGGCAGGATGATCCCGGGTTAACCACTGCGGACTGTATCCTCCGTTCGCGGATGACGTCCCTTCGGGGCTGGTATGCATTTACTTTAAGGCTTGCAGGATATCTTCCTTCAAGGTGCTTTTAAATTTGGAGGGGTTGCTCAACCCGTATGAAAAGGCGAATTCGGTGAGGTCGGTTTGAATTTCCTTCCCGTTTTCCTTTTTTACAAGAAAGAGTGCCTGAACATTCATTTTAAATCTTGCCACCAGCTTTGCGTTGGCTTTATCGTCGGTATTCAGCACCTGGAATTTAATCGAGCCGTCCTTGATATTTTTGGCAAAATCCGATTGCATCAGCCTGCGGGTATTGTCCTCGATCGACTGGTCAATCGGGCAACGTTCGGTCGGGTGGAAATAATAGACCTCGACGCGGGGGTTGGTTTTGGCGGGGGTTTTTGTTTGGCCCCTGACGAATCCGGTTGTAGCAGCAATGGCCAGTAAGATCGTAAATATCAGGTAGTTTTTCATAAGAAATGGAATTTATAAATACATGCTATTTTTGGTATGACGCCGGGATTATACGAAGAATTCTGCGCAAAACATGGCATAGCCGGTTTTGAAACCCTGATCAGGCAAACAAATATATGAATTTGAATATTGATTTCCGTGATAAAAAAAAATGTTACATGCAACTGAAGAGAGTGTAACTGCCCCTGTTATGTCACCTTATTGTTTGAGGTTGATACAGTACATATTTACCTGATGTTACGGGTAGTACAGGTGAAATCGGCTGTGAAATATGAAACCCTGTAGACGAATTTAATGAGTCGTTGAAAATTGACATGAAGAAAAGGGCCAGCCTTTAGCGCCAAAAATTTACGACAAATAAAAATAATTGTGAACTATTTAACAAAATGGTCAAAATGATGTAATATTGTATATATGATTGGAAACGAATCCCGAAATCTAATCTGTGATACTTCCACCTGCAGCAAAATCAGCATTAGTATGGCTTTGCAAAGGGCTACCTATACTACGATCCCAAAGATACGGCGTCAACTAGTGGCATTGACCTATAATGTTCACATAAACAGACTGATAACCTATAAGAAAAGATATGTATACCTTTTAAATAAAAAGGTTACCATAATTTAAAAAATTAGTACGGTTAAAATGGTCTGACCATCCAAAATGACTTATAAAAAAGTGAAAACTGAAACCCACTTAAAAAGACAGGGCGTATCTCCGAAATGCCAAAAGAGTAGGAAATAATAGTAAAAATCAATTATTATGTCGTATCCAAACGTTAAAATTTTCAATTCAACTAGTTTCAACGCCTCTGGTACTGTAGAGTATATGAGCGTATTCTGTAAAGACAACACGTATTCTGTCACCACAAATACTAAATGGGAAGCTGAAAGTCGCGGTGTGTGCTTGTTGACAAAAATAACAGCATCCATTGTAACACCCCAGGGAACTTTTGAAGCAACACCTTACACTTCGTCTGGCACTTCTTATAGTCATTTTGCTATTATGCAAACTGGTAACAACGAGTTTGCGGTGAGCAGAGTCGTAACTTCGACAGAAGACTCATTGCCTGAAGACTATGTGGAGCCAACTGAAGATCAGAATTAAGATGCATATAGCAAGTTGGTAGTCGCCTACATGGGCGGATTTCGGAGGCAGGTTTTCACCAACCTTGCAAACGAAACAGGACAAGAAAACAAAATGAAGGTAAAACCCGCACTGCGGCTACCAACTTGTTGTTATGCAACATTCTAAGGAAACAATCGTCCAGTGAAAAATTATTCAAAAACATCAACCGCCAGAATCTGATAGAAATTATTGGGAATCTGACAATTATTATGGACCAAGAGGAATTTCCGGGGGGAAAGTAGCAAAGCATAAAATTCCCTTCCCGTCCTACAGAAATTCCTATTGATCCATCAAGACCCTCATGGATCCGAAGACTCCTGAAACAAAACAGGCTGCAAACACTTGGTTTACAGCCTGTTTTCAGATTAATCAGCGGAGAGACTGGGATTCGAACCCAGGGTACACTTTTGGCGTACACACACTTTCCAGGCGTGCTCCTTCGACCACTCGGACACCTCTCC
>CAIWMX010000026.1 GCA_903913885.1 uncultured Bacteroidales bacterium
GAGATGAAGAAATTTGGCGTCTATCTTAGCTACACAGACTCTGGAGACCTTATTGAATGGGACGGAAAGTCATCATTCACCTCCAAAAAAGATGTTCTTATTGAAACCTATGATGATCACAGGATGGCAATGGGATTTGCTCCGGTATGTCTGAAAACCGGTGAGATCAGGTTAAGTGAACCGATGGTGGTTACAAAATCGTATCCCGGGTATTGGGAAGATCTGATGAAGTGCGGATTTGAGGTGGAGGAAGTGGGGGAAAAAGGTAACAAGGTAACAAGGTAACAAGGTAACAAGGTAACATGGTAAGATGGTAAAATGGTAAAATGGGTTGACGCCTTTGGCACATCATTGGGTTATTGACGGCAAATTTACAAGTGAATTTGATAAATTGTATTTTTTTTTGCTTCATGTGAAGAACCGGATGAATATCGGATATCGAATTTTGAATTTTGAACGTTTGTGTCTGGAAGAACCATTTTATTTCTTTCTTTTTAATAATTAGGCCGTTGTTTTCAGGCGGTAAAAATAATCATGGAATTGTCGGGTGAAAAAGGATTTTCCGCTGCTGATTTTATCGGGTATATTTATGGATATTCTTTTTGAAATTGAATGGAATTACCAAGAAATTTAGAATGAATCTAAGTTGGCGGAATATATGCAGATTCATGTATGTTAATCAGGCAATAAAATCACTGATTGACTGTTCCATGGCTATTGTCAGGATGCCGGTCTGTTTTTTTTTGAGCTTTGGAAATGCCCCGTAACGTGCTGTAACAATTGAAACATTTAACACTTTTTTTACCTGAATTGGAACATCGTTGTTAAATTATTGTTAATTTGGCACCTTGAATTCACTATAAACTAATAACAAGCTTAAGATCAGTCAACTGAATGTTAAACTATTTAAAATCAAAATTATGAAGAAACGTGTACTATGGTTGCGTTATCTGGTTATCTTCCTCGCCCTTGCAGCAGCATCGGTAGGTTATGCACAGGAGGTTGCATTAACAGGGGTTGTAACAGATGCATCAGACGGAAGTTCAATACCCGGGGTTACGGTAGTTGTAAAAGGTACAACCATCGGGGCTGTCACGGATATTGATGGTAAATATTCACTGAAGGTAAAGCAGGGCGCTGTTCTGGTTTTTTCCTATGTGGGTTATGAAACCAAGGAGGTTACATTTGCAGGTCAATCAACAGTTAATGTATCTCTGGCAACCGGAGTAAAAAGTCTTAACGAATTGGTGGTCATTGGTTACGGTACTGTTAAAAGACAGGATGCCACAGGTTCGGTAGCGACTCTTGGAGAAAAAGATTTCAACCAGGGTGCTATTTCATCGCCTCAGCAGGCCATTATCGGGAAGATCCCCGGCGTACAGGTTACAACCCTCGGGGGAACACCGGGCGGCGATGCTGTAATTCGTATCAGGGGCGGTTCTTCCATCAACGCTTCCAATGATCCTCTCGTTGTAATTGACGGGGTGCCCATCGACAATGCCGGAACATCCGGTGCCCGTGGATCCCTGAGTATGCTTAATCCTGATGACATCGCGACTTACGTGGTTCTGAAAGATGCTTCGGCAACTGCCATTTACGGTTCACGCGCTTCCAACGGGGTTATCATCATCACAACGAAAAAAGGCACTGCAGGTGGCAAGAAATTTGGTGTTGAATATTCAGGAAATGTTTCCATTTCAACGGTTCCCAAAACTATCAGTGTACTCACCGGTGATGAGTTCCGGGCATTGGTAAAACAGAAATATCCGGGCCGTGCTGATGTTCTCGGACTGCTCGACACCAACAGCACTACTTCAACTGACTGGCAGAAAGAGATTTACCGTTCAGCCATCAGCACCGATCATAACCTGGCTTTCACCGGCGCAGTAAGTACAATGCCCTACCGCGCTTCTCTTGGTTATACATACCAGGATGGCACGCTCAAGACGGATAACATGCAACGGGTTTCTGCAGGTCTCAACCTGACCCCGTCATTCTTTAAGAATTTCCTGAAAGTCACCCTGAATGGAAAATACATGCATGAATCAAACCGCTTCGCCGACCAGGGCGCCATCGGGAATGCCATTAATTTTGACCCGACCAAACCGGTAACAGCCAATAACCGCTTCGGTGGATACTGGGCGTGGGTTCAGCATCCGGGCGATACCCTCCCGGTTAACCAGGCCCCGTCAAACCCTGTTGCCCAGCTTGAACTCAGGCAGGACAAATCAACGGTGAACCGTTTTCTCGGAAATGCTCAGTTTGATTACAAACTCCACTTCTTACCCGACCTGCGTGCTAATCTCAACCTTGGTCTCGATTATACCAAGGCCAATGGAACGATCCAGGTGCCTACCACCTATACCGGCAACTGGCTGGATCATGGTCTCGACAATAAGTATGATCAAACCAAAAAGAACAGCCTGCTCGACTTTTACCTTAATTATGTAAAGGATGTCAAGAGCATCAAGAGTAAATTTGATGTGATGGGTGGATATTCATGGCAGCATTTCTATGTTGAAAACAACAGTTACAACAACAATGTTCCCCACGATTCAGTGCATGCGAACAATATTTATGCAAAACAGGAATATTATCTCGTGTCGTTCTACGGACGTTTCAATTACACGCTTGCCGGCAGGTACCTGCTTACTTTCACCCTGCGTGATGACGGTTCTTCAAAGTTTTCGAAAAACACCCGCTGGGGTCTCTTCCCGTCAGCCGCTTTTGCATGGAAAATCAACGACGAAGCGTTCCTCAGGAATTCAAAAGTCATTTCACAGTTGAAACTCAGGTTGAGCTGGGGTGTTACCGGTCAGCAGGACATCATGTCGAACTGGTATCCTTACCTGCCTATCTATACCCTGGGTGATAAATATTCACAGTACCAGTTCGGTAACGTTTGGGTAAGGACACTTCGCCCGAACGGATATGATGCCGGCATCAAGTGGGAAACCACGACCACCACCAACGTGGGTATCGATTTTGGTTTCCTGAAGGACAGGATCACAGGATCAGTTGATTATTATCTGCGTAAAACAAAAGATCTGATCAACGAAATTCAGGTGCCCGCAGGTACCAACCTGTCGAACTACATCATCACCAACATCGGTGACATGGAGAACAAAGGTTTTGAATTTGCACTCAGCGGCAAACCAATCGTTACCAAAGACTGGAAATGGGATCTTGGCGTGAATGCTGCATTCAACAAAAACAATATCACGAAACTCACCGCCATTGACGACCCGACTTACCTGGGTGTTTTTACCGGTGGAATCGCCGGCGGCGTTGGCAATACAGTCCAGATACACAGTGTGGGATATCCGACAAACTCCTTCTTCGTATACCAGCAGGTATATGATAAGAACGGCAAACCGATCGAAGGGTTATACGTTGACCGCAACCATGATGGCAAAATCACGGATGCTGACCGTTATCACTATAAGAGCCCGAACCCTACTTCAACTTATGGCGTTTACACAACAGTAAGTTACAAACAGGTCACCTTGTCCGCAGCCGGACACGCTGCCGTTGGCAACTACATGTATAACAACGGATCTGCGAACAGGGGAGTTTATTCAAACCTTTACCGCTCTGAAGGCCCTTATCTTGGCAACATCACCTCAGATGTTACCGATGTAAACTTTAAAATCCAGCAATATCTGTCAGATTATTATATTCAGAATGCATCTTATTTCAAACTGGACTACCTGACACTCGCCTACGATTTTGGTCATCTGATCAAGAATACCAGCAATTTCCGTATCTCTTTCACGGTTAACAACGTATTCACAATCACCAACTACAAAGGTCTTGATCCTGAGGTCAACCTGGGTATCGACAACAACGTGTATCCTCGTTCACGGGTATTTGTTCTGGGTGTAAACCTTTCACTGTAACCTTTAAAATTTATATAAAAATGAAACGAATATTCAAGATAACATTCATGGTTGTGGCATTGACCATGTTTTTCGCTTCTTGTGTCAAGGATCTGGATACTCAGCCGATCAATCCTAACGACATGAACTCTGCCAATGTTTACAAGACCTTTACGAATTACAAGCAGGTTCTTGCTAAATGTTACGCCGGTCTTTCCATGTCGGGCCAGCAGGGCCCTTCGGGGATGCCTGACATCAAGGGAATTGATGAAGGATTTGGTGAATATATGCGTGGTTACTGGTATCACCAGGAACTGACTACCGACGAAGCCGTTATTGGCTGGAATGACCAGACCGTTAAAAATTTCCACGGTCAGAACTGGGGATCCAGTGATGTCTTTATTGCGGCCATGTACTACCGTATTTTTTACCAGGTATGTCTCTGCAATGAATTCATCAGGGAATCAACCGATGCAAAACTTGCCGAACGCGGCATTTCCGGAGCAAATGCGACCGAGGTTGCACAATACCGCAACGAAGCCCGGTTCCTCAGGGCACTCAGTTATTCCCACGCAATGGACCTCTTTGGCAACGTTCCTTTTGTTACCGAGAATGATCCTGTCGGAAAATTCTTCCCGCAGCAGATTACCCGCGCAAACCTCTTCAAATATGTTGAAGGCGAACTTCTCGCCATCGAACCCCTGATGACTACGGTAAAAGGTGTTGAATACGGACGTGCCGGACAGGCAGCCGTTCAGACGCTGCTTGCTAAAATCTACCTGAATGCTGAAGTCTATGCAGGTACAGCCAAAAATACCGAATGCGTAACCTATTGCAACAAGGTTATCAACGACGGCTACCAGCTGGATGCTGATTACAAGACCCTCTTCATGGCCGATAACAACACTACCAAGGAAGGGATCTTCATGATCACCTTTGATGGATCGAAATCGCAGACATGGGGAGGAACGACCTTCATCATTCATGCAGCCGTTGGCGGCAGCATGGTTCCCGGCGATTATGGTATTGCCGGCGGATGGGGCGGTACCCGCACCACCAGCGCGCTGGTTGGGAAATTCGGATCAGGCGACATGCCCTGGTCATCGCCTAAAGCACCAAAGAACGCTGCAACATACCCTGTACTTTATTGCCCGGGAAGCTATCAGTCTCCCAATGCATGGGATCCCACCAATACCAAAACCGTGATCGGATCAACAGGCAGCAACTCAAAATATGAAGGATATCTTAACCTGCCGGCCGGCGCACAGTTCAAATTTACAGCCGGTCAGAACTGGAACGTCAACTGGGGTGGTGCAGCCGGAGTCCTTTCACATGGCGGTGCCAACCTCTCTGTTGTTGATGCTGGTTATTATAAAATCAATGTTGACACAGCTGCCCTTACCTACAGTGTTGTTGCAACAACCTGGGGACTGATTGGTTCTGCAACAGCAGGAGCATGGGCAACGGATACGCCCATGACCTATGATGCTACCAATGATGTTTGGACCGTGGTGGCCGACCTCACTGCAGGAGAAGTTAAGTTCCGTGCCAACGCTGGTTGGGATATTAACTATGGCGGCGCCGGTGGCATTCTTTCAAATGGAGGAGCCAACATTGCTATTCCTTCAGCAGGTACATATACTATTACTATGAAGCTCGGTACACCTGATTACACCTATACCATCGTTAAATCAGCGTTCGACCACCGTGCTATGTTCTACACTACCGGACAATCGCTTGAAATTAACGACATTGCCATTTTTACCGATGGTTATGCAGTTACTAAATTCACCAACATGAAGAGCGATGGCACACCGGGCAGCAATTCGACCTACCCGGATACCGATTTTCCGATGATGCGCCTTGCTGATGTTTACCTGATGTACGCGGAAGCAGTTCTCAGAGGCGGTGGCGGTGGTGACCGTGCAACAGCGCTGAGTTATGTAAACCTTGTCCGTACCCGTGCTTATCAGGATCCTGCCGGGAACATCACTGATGGCCAACTCGATCTTGCCTTCATCCTGAATGAAAGAGCCCGTGAATTGTACTGGGAAGGATACCGTCGTACTGACCTTATCCGCTTTGGATCGTTTTCCACAGGAACCTATGTATGGCCCTGGAAAGGTGGCTCAAAAGAAGGTCAGGCTGTTGATGCATGTATAACATCTTCCCCATCCCTGCATCTGATGTTACGGCCAATCCGAACCTGCATCAAAACCCCAAATATTAATCTGTTAAAACCAATATACTATGAAAAAACTATCAATATTAATACTGGCCATTGGTTTGTTCAGCATGATCTCTTGTAAAAAGGATGAAACAAAGGCCGTACTGAGTTCCACCCCCGGCGCCCCGGCGCTTACGGTTCCCGGTGGGTCCGCGGTGGTTTTCCTGGAAGCCAATGCTGCCACTCCGCTGACCTTCACATGGACTTCAGCTGATTACGGTGCCCAGATCATACCAACGTATACGCTCCAGATGGATAAATCGGGAAATAATTTTGCTGATCCATCCGATCTTGGCGTTGTAAACACCCTTGGAACTGTGACAGTTATTACAGGCGACCTGAATTCAAAACTGCTCGTGCTTTTGTTTGATCCGAAGATCACCGAAGCGCTCCACATGGAATTCAGGGTGAAGACCGTTGTCAAGGACAAAGAAGGTGTGCTTCTTGATTCGATCAAGCCGGTTTATTCAGCTGTCGTTGCGCAGACCATCACCCCGTATTATGTGCCAATCGTGTATCCGTTATTACAGGTTCCCGGCAATTATCAAACACCCAACGCCTGGACTCCTGCCGATTCGAACTACGTGGTTGCATCGGTGAAATCAAACGGGAAATATGAAGGGTACATTAATTTTCCGATTGCCAATGTCGAGTTTAAATTCACCAAAGGCCCAAGTTGGGATAACAACTGGGGAGATACAGGTGCCAATGGAACCCTTGACTCAGGCGGCGACAATATCAAGGAAGCCGAAGCCGGTTACTATAAGCTGAATGTCGACCTGCCGGGCCTTACCTATACTGCGGTTAAAACGACATGGGCGCTTATCGGCGATGCAACACCGGGTGGATGGAATACCGACACGCCGATGACCTATGATGCTGCCAATAAAGTATGGACTGCCACCGTTGCCTTAACCGCTGCAGGATTGAAATTCCGTGCCAATGGCGCATGGGATATTAATTTCGGCGATGACGGCGCTAATGGCACACTGGAGTACGGCGGAGCAAATATCGCTGTTGCTGCTGCAGGAACCTATACTGTTACGCTTAATCTGAGCAATCCTGTTTACAAGTATAAACTTGTGAAGAACTAACAGGAAGGCATCTAAAAATAAGGCGGGCATCCCAAAAGGATGCCCGCTTTTTTTATTAGTGAATTTCCCTGTGTTTCACCTGCACGAATTTGCTTATAAGGCCGGATTCGCTCCGAATCTATTGCCCAGGGCTTTTACCCGCATGAATTTTTCTAAAGTGCCTGAGTCGTCCCGCATCTATTGCCCCGGGCTTTTGCCCGGGGTTTAGGAGAATTAATGGAAATATGGGCTTTAGCCCCATTTTTTTGTCGTTGCACCGGGGACGACAATGGGGCTAAAGCCCCTAGGTGGGTTGCCAGCACCATCCCGGGGCTGAAGCCCCGGGCAATGGAATTTATGCTGTGCCAGAGTGCTGAAGTATTGCCCCGGGCAATAGAATCAATGCTTTGCCAGTGCTTGTTGCCAGCCCCAATTTGATTTTTTAATCAAATGAATAATCGAATATTGATCAAAAAAAAAGCTGTCCTTTTTTTTGAGACAGCCTTTTATTTAATGAAAAGTGTCCTATTCCGTTTCGAACACGAAGTATTCCCAGGGAGCCAGTTTGACGCTGGCATTTGCCGCCCAATCTTTGGGGTGTCCCGTAAAAACCTCCCTGTAGTGGCCTTCAAAAGCGTTGCCTGCTAACTTTACTGTTTGTTCGGTTTGAGACAGGTTAAGCAAAACAAATAACTGCCTGTGGGGTTTCTTCCGCAGGAAAGCGTAAACAGCTTTATCGTTGGAGGTTGAGATTTTAACAAATTCACCGCCCATTTCCCCGGCTGCGATCAGCTTGTTTTTATTCTTAAGTTGCGTAAGGGTGGAGAAGAATGATTCCATTGGGTAGTCGTGCCAGGGAATGGTGTCCTTGTCGAAAAAACGCAACCGTTTAGACAGTGCAGATTCCTGCCCGCTGTAGATCAGAGGAATACCGGGGAGGGTAAATGTTAATACAGTAAAGGCTTTCACCCCGGCGCCAAGTCGTTCATATTCTGTGCCATTCCAGGAATTCTCGTCATGGTTGGTGGTGAACCTCATACGGTACGCATCTTTGGGAAAGCGCTTTGCTTCGTCGGCCAGCAGGGAATCAAACTTATCCGCAGTTTTATGCCCTTTGTAAATCTCATTCATCATGTGATAGACTTCCCACGAATAGGTTGCATCAAAATAGCCGGTGTCGTGCATCTTGGGAGATTCATCCTCTGCCAGCATGAAAACCGGCTTGATCTTCTTAAGCTCAGGAATGGCATCATGCCAGAAGGTAACCGGCACCATCCCGGCAACATCGCACCGGTATCCGTCGATGTCGGCCTCTTTGATCCAGTAGGCGAGGGCATCGGTCATGTATTTGCTCAAACCAGGCTTGCTGTAATCCAGGCCGGCCACATCGGTCCAATCCTTAACCGGGGGGATGATGTTCCCGGCAGCATCCTTCTTATACCAGTCGGGGTGCTGTGTGATTAGCGGGTTGTCCCATGACGTGTGGTTGGCGACCCAGTCAACGATCACTTTCATCCCCAGCTCATGTGCTTTTTTAACCAAATCGGTTAAATCCTGCTTCGTTCCGTACTCAGGGTTCACAGCAAGATAATCACGAACGGAATAGTAGCTGCCCAGCGTTCCCTTACGGTTTTTCTGTCCCAACGGGTTGATTGGCATCAGCCAGAGGATGTCGACGCCCATTTTTTGCAGGCGTGGCAGTTCCTGTTCAAATGCCTTGAAGGTGCCCTGCGGGGTGTATTGCCTGATATTGACCTCGTAGATGGTGGCCCTTCGGCTCCAGTCTACATGCTCAACCGGTACATTTACGGTTGCCGGTTTGGGTTTGCAGCCGGTAACCGCAACAAGCAGCGCCACTGCGATAAATGATAGTTTGTACATACGTTTAGGTTTTAATGGTTTTTATAATCCCTTGATACATGCAAATAGTTAGTTCTTTATGATCTCGAATGAATTTCCCTCCAGGCTCAAACTCACTTTGCCTTTATCCACCGATATTTTACTTCCAAAGTGTGTTGTCAGGACCGACGATTTGAACCGTTCAGGCATTTCAAATTCAATTTTCCTGGCCGATTTGTCTTTGTTGAACACGACTACCACGACTTTGTCAAAGTAGGAGCGGAGGTACACAAAAACTTTTTCGCTGGTCTTCACAGGAATGAAATCCCCGTAAACGAGAGCGAGATTTTCCTTACGGAGATGCACCAGTTCCGCGGTGACCTGCTTGAGATGCTGCTCATTCAGGTTCAGGTTGTCGAACTTCATCATCCGGCGGTTGTCGGGATCCCCCGCGCCGGCCAAACCATATTCATCGCCGTAATAAATAACGGGAATGCCAGGGATGGTCATGTTAAACGCCTCCATCATCGCCAGTTTCCTGTACCCTATTGTATCCTTCACCTCAACATCGCGGTTCCATCCTGCGGCCGTTGCATCCTCATTCTGGCTGAGCGCACCACTTGCATAGGAAATGAACCTGGCCATATCCTGGTTGCCGGTGATGTTACCCATCAGGTTGTGCTCGCCGAAATAGCTGAAGCTCTGCTGCAATGAATAGTTCAGGTCGCGGAACGAGCTGTTGTCATTGATAAAAGCCGACTTGGCATCCCAATAAAGGTTGAATTCAAATTGTGCATCCAGCATGCCGGGGTTGATGTAACTCCCGATCAGTTCACGGCTGCCAAAGGTCTCGCCGATCTGGTAAACATTGCGGTTCTCGGGAACCACGACCTGTTGCGTCAGCTTTTGGGTAAGCATGCGCCAGTAATTTTCAGGGACGTGTTTGGCGGCATCATGACGGAACCCGTCGAGATGGTATTCCCTGATCCAGAACGCAGCCGAGTCGGAAACCATGTTGGCGACTTCCGGCCGGGTAAGGTCAAAGGTGGGCAGAAAGATGTCAAACCAGGTGGTAAGCCGGTTCTCATCAAACATGCGGATGTTTTTACGTTTCCCGGGGAGATCGACGGCAGTGATCCAGTCGGGATGCTGTTTCAGAACGGGATAGGACTCATGGGCATGGTGCGAAACAAAATCGAGGATCACGTTAATGCCCTGGTTGTGAGCTGTTTCAACCAGTTTGTGCAGTTCATCAGGTGTGCCGAACCGCGTATCAACCGTAGTGAGGGTGATGGGCCAATAGCCATGGTAGCCCGAAAATTTGCGGTGAGGAGCGGGGAATTCAACATATCCCTCCCGCGGGTTTTGGGTGATCGGGGAGATCCACAGGGTATTGATTCCCAGTTTTGTAAAATACCCTTCTTCGATTTTCGCGGTAATCCCGGCCAAGTCGCCCCCCATGTAGTTGACCTTCGGGTCGATATCCTTGTCTTTCAGCGGAGCATCATTCGCGGGCAAGCCGTTTTTAAACCGGTCGACCATGAGAAAATACAAGATCATCGCCTCCTGGTCGGCCCGGGTAAGTTCTTTGGGATCGGTCAGTGCTTTGCCATCCTGCACGGGGACGAGAACTTCGTTTGAAATCCCGACACTGTTTACGGCGTAAACGCGTATAAAGCTTCTTGAAGATTCCTTCGCCTTTCGCGGAATTTCGATGGTAATCCCGGAAGTATCACTCTTCCAAAATTTTCGGGCAAGTAAATAATTCTGCCAGAACACAAATACCGTATCGGCCTTGTTTTTCAGACCGAGCGTGAGTTTCCGGCCATCGGCCTTCTTCGTGTACAATGTTGGCAAACCGGCAGCATTGAGGTTTCCCAGGGTTAATTGGGAATTATATCCGCCATTGCCGTTAGAAACCGAATCAGGGTTAACGGCATCGTTCTTCTCTTTTCCGTCAATAATGAGTTTATATTGGTACTTCCCGGGAAAAAGCTGGAAATCGATGTGCCATTTTCCCTCTTTTTCATAGAGGTAGCCTGCCGAAGGATTCCACTCATTCATCTGTCCCTTGATCTGAACATGTTTGTATTTCTTATTCCCGGGATTAAAAGTAAACCGGTACTTCATTTTCGTTGATTTCTCAAGCAACAGGGAATAGGAGAATCCTTTAGACCATATCGCAAGTACCGAAAGTTTTGGGAAATCCCTTTCTCGGGGTTTGATGACCATTTGCGCCGAATCGGCAGAAATGACAATGCTGAGCGACTTGTCCGCCTTCAGGGAATCGATCTGTTTCGGCCGGAGGAGATAATCAGACAGTTGAATAACAGTTGAGTCGGCATTGATACGGATCGGCGCCGAAAGTTTGACCATCTGCGGCTCTTTTGCAACAGGGATGTCGTTGTTGGAGGTGCAACTCCACAAAGTCAGTGACACGGCTGATAAAATGAGGATAAGTCGGTTGATTTTCATTGTTCCTGGTTTTTATTCGTTTGGTTGCATCGGATCATTGTTAAAAGCAGTCAGTGTTATAAGGCATTGATAATGATGCTTCGCCTGGTTGTTCGGCCTTCCGACAGTGTTACTATGAACTGGCCGGAAGGTTTGTGATGACGGTACTTAATTGAATTAACTTCACTGTTGACGATCCCTGAGAAGAGCGTTTCGATTTTCACGCCCTTCATATCAAACAGGGACAGTTCAATATCGCTGCCGGCCGGGGCGAAAAACGGGATGGTTGTCTGACCCCGGAACGGGTTGGGCTTGTTCGGGCCCAGCCTGATGTCGGCAGGCGGAGTCTCGTTGAGCCCGCTTGCATATGGAAAAAACTGCATCAGCGGAATTCGCAGGTGTCCTTTCCAGTTGCCCCAGCTATGGCCTTCATGCCATTCCCTGTATTGAAAATCATACCCTTTTGATTGCAGGATGTCTCGTAAACCATGAACCATGGGGATCAGCACGCCGATATCGTAAGTGCCGATATCGATGTACAGCGAAAGGTTCAACTTTGGTCCCGTTGAAAATGTCGAGCTGATCACACTTTGCACATCGCTTGACTGCGCACATATTTTCCCGAATTGTTCCGGGTGTTTCATTCCGATGTACAACGATATGTTGCCGCCATCGGATGCCCCGGCGACAGCCCTTTTCGAGGGTTCCCTGCTTGTTTTGTACCTCGTGTCGATCACGGGCATCAGTTCGTTCACAATGAAGCTGGTGAACAGGTCTATCTTTCCTCCGGCATATTCCGCTGTCCGGTCAACGGGCGGAACAAATACGCCAATGACCGGCGATATCAGGTGCTGCGAAATCAGGTAATCGAGGATATTGGGGGTGTTGCACAGGTTAATGTAATCAATCCCGTCGTGAAAAAGGATGACGGGGTAGGAAGTACTTTCCGAAGGATACCCGGGAGGAAGGTAGACCCTCACCAGCCTGCTGTTACCAAGTGTGACGCTGTGAAAGGTTGTGTCCCTTAGTGTTCCGTGCTGGAGAGTGCTGTAATAGCTGATTTCGGGAGGAACCGTGTATCCCGGCATTCTCAGTTCCGAATTCTGCCCATAGCCTCCGAAACAGGTATTCGGGTTTTTCGGATCAAGGATCCAGTTTGCCGAATCGATTACCAGTTTGTAATCGAGCCTTGCATCTGACTCGTAACTTGTGGTGTAATAATGAAAATTGCACCCGTTGACATGGGTCATGTATTTGTCAGGATTCCATCCTGTTGCATCGCCTGCCACCGAAACGGCCACCGCCGGGGCGTTGTATACAAAGTGGACCAGGGTGTCATTTTCGATGAACGGGATGGAGTGCCCTGAATTCATAAAACTGTCGGCGACAGCCTGGCGGTTTGCCGCGGGAAGCGCATTCAGCCGGGAGATCAGGTCGGCAAATGATTGTCCTTGCATCATTACCGCCAGGAAACAGGCCGTGAGTATGAGAAACGATCTTAACGCCAGTTTTTTTATGACGGTCATGCTTTCTTCTTATCGGAAACGAATAACCACAGGGCTGCCGACACGGCAAGCGACGTTCCACTGATCAGGAAAATAATGCCTTTGTCGGCCGCATGTTTAATGACGGTCCCGATCACCGAACTGGCGATGAGTTGCGGCAATACCACCGAAAGGTTGAAAATCCCCATGAAAAATCCCATGCGGTGCTTGTCCACCTTTTCCGACATAATGGCAAAGGGCAGGCTGACAACGGCGGCCCATCCAAGGGTAAGGATGCACATCATTGCATAGAGCAGGATGGCGTTTTTAGCCAGCAGGACGATCCCGAAATAACCCAGCGACATGATGGCTACCATGAGTGCATGCGTCTTTACGCGTCCCAGTTTTTTGGCCAGGGGTTCCAGCATAAAGGCAGGCCAGATGGCACCCACGGCATTCAGGATAAAAAATGACCACCCGATCATCTGCCCGAGCCGCAGGTTGCGGTCAGCTACCGAGAGGTCGGGCAGGGCAGGGAGTTTTTGTTCAAGGAAGGCGAACATATAAACGAACATGGTCTGAATCCCCAGCCAGGAAAAGGCATGAGCCACATAGATCCGGTAGAGCTGGTTGTAATTTAAAAAGTTAATTTTCAATCCATTCATGAATTTTTTCCGGAGATCCTGGAAGGCACTCCATGAAGAGAGGTTGGCGCTGAACCAGTTGAAGAACCGCACAAATGAAAGGCCTTTTCCTGCTTTTTTCATCTCCCCCGATTCCATCTGTAGGTACCGGGGTTCCTCGATCAGAAATAACGGCCCGATAGAGAATATCAGGACAATGATAACACCGGCATAAATGAGAAAGTAATTCCCGATCAGGGCACCCATCAGGTAGGCACCGCTTCCGAACAGGTTGGAGATGGATTGCATCCAGGTATAACCCTTTGTACGAGGCTGTCCGTCGGGCGTAACATCGGCGATGATCGAACGGGTTGGGTTGAAACTGATGTTGATGGAAAGGTCAAGCGTAAGCGCTACTGCTACGGCAACGGCCATAACGCTGGCGATGCCGAAGAAATTGGATATTTTGTCGATGTTTGGTAGCGCGAAAATCATCATGGCTGCCAGGATGCCCCCGATGATGATGAAAGGTTTCCTGCGGCCACCCCAAAACCATGCCTTGTCGCTGATCAGCCCGATGATGGGTTGACCCAGAATGCCTGCAATGGGCCCAGCTGCCCAAACGATCCCGATCTGGTCGATCTCCAGATTGTATTTTGTCCGGAGAATCCAGCTAAGCACCGCGATCTGGATCGACAGGGCAAATCCCATGGCAGTACTGGGCAGGCCGAGGATGATATAAAAAAGGTTCGAGAGGTTCTTCTGGATCTTCAACATGGACTTTCGGATTTTAGATTTACGATTTACGATTTACGATTTTGGATTTTAGATTTTGGATTTTAGATTTTGGATTTTAGATTTGTTGTTTTGTCATTTCAACTCCACGATCATCGCTGTTTTGGCCGGTACGACGATATGCGAGATATCGGTGACCGCTGCGCCGGTGATTACATCCGTTCCGGATTTGAATTTTTTCAGGAACTCATCGTATCGCTTCGTTTCGACTGTTTTGACTTCTTCGTTGTTGTTCAGGATCACCATCACGGTCTCCTTTGCGTTGTACCTGAAGTAGGTATAAATGCCATCACGGGGAATGAAGTGCCTGAATTTGCCTGATTGCACCACCTCCTTTGTTTTTCGCCAGTGAAGCAGGGTTTGCATGTAGTTGTACATGTCGTTTTCCTTGTCGGTGCGGCCTTTCGGCGTGAAGGCGTCGTGGGTGTCGCCTGCCCATCCGCCCGGGAAATCCCTGCGTTTAAACCCATCGCCGTCATATGCGCCGCCAGCCAGCAGGACCTCAGTTCCATAATATATTTCCGGGATTCCGCGTGTCGTGAGCACGAAGGCCATGGCCATTTTGAGTTTCCGCACATCATCCTTTTGTGTGTCGAGATACCTGGTTACATCGTGGTTTTCGGCGAAAACCACGAGGTTCGACGGGTTGGCATAGGAGAAATCCTGTGAAAGGACATCATACAGCCGGAGGATCCCGGTATTCCAGGACTCCGTTTCGTTAAACGCCTTGTTGAGCGCGTCGTACATGGGGAAGTCGAATACCGAAGGCAGCCATGAATTGTAATGATCTTTATTCAGGGCATCTTTTTGCCAGTAGGCAACCGAAGCAGGGTAACCCATCCAGCATTCTCCAACCATGTTAAATGCCGGGTATTCCTCCGCGATACGTTTGCCCCATTCTGCCGTCATCTCCTTGAATGAATAGGGATGGGTATCCTGCCGGATGCCATCAAGCCCGGCATATTCGATCCACCAGATGCTGTTCTGGATCAGGTAGTTTTTCACAAATGGATTGTGCTGGTTCAGGTCGGGCATGGTGGTGTCGAACCAGCCGCGCACGAACAGGTTGCTGTCGGCGGCCGAAGCATAGGGATCGGTTGAAGTCCCGGCACGGTAATTGGTCCGGGTAAATTCCGGCCATTCGTTTACCCAGTCGGGCGAGGGGAGGTCCTTCATCCACCAGTTTTCGCTGCCGCAATGGTTGAAAACCATGTCCATCACCAGTTTCATGCCCCGCTGGTGGATCGCGTCTCCAAGTTTCAGGTAATCATCGTTGGTGCCGAACCTGGGGTCGATCTTGTAATAATCGGTGATGGAATAGCCGTGATAGGAATATTTTGCCTGGTTGTTTTCAAGCAATGGTGTGATCCACACCGTTGTCACCCCCAGGTCCTTTACATAGTCGATATGGCCGGTAATCCCTTTCAGGTCGCCGCCATGGCGCCCGTCAGGATTGGCACGGTTCATGGGTTCCGTCATCCCGGCTACATCATCATTCGATGGATCTTCGTTGGAAAATCGATCGGGCATGATGAGGTAGATCACATCGGAGGATGAAAATCCCTTTCGCTCGGCCGAACCCTTCTTCCTGGCCCGCAATTCATAAAGGTACTTGCCTACGACTTTATCTTTAGCGCGGAAAAGGATGGTGGCAATTCCCGGCCTTGCGGCGGCATTGATGGTCATGTCAAGGAACAGGTAGTTGGGATTCGCCACCTTGCTGATCTTTTTGATCGCAAAGCCTGGATAATCGACCGAAATACGCGAATTTGCAATGTTTTTCCCGTAAACAAGGAGTTGCAGCTCGGTGTTCTTAAAACCGACCCACCACGAAGGAGGATCAATCCTGGTGAGGGTCACCTCCTGTGAAAGTAGTGTTAGCGGACAGAGAAGAAAGATTATGAGGGTTAAGCGGTGCATGGGCGAATTAAAAATTAAAAATTAAAAATTAAAAATTAATCAGACACTTTTGATTTTGTGGTGATTTGGATACTTGCAAGAATTTTTATTAATTCTTCCACATCTTTTAAAATCAAGGAAGATTGTTTTTCGGTAATAAATTTTGAATCTCTTAAAAGCCTCAGCCAATAATGAGTTTCTCTTGCCTCTTTATAGGCGATGGCAATTTTATTTATAAAGTCCCGTCTTGACTGCGCCCCACAAGCCTCTTCAACATTAGCCCCGATGGAAGTGCCACTTTTAAGGATTTGTTTGGAAAGAACAAACTCCTTTTTCTTCTCAGTCAAAAACCTGTAAAGTTTTATAATCCTTAGCGCAAACTCATAAGACTTACTCTGTATAAGGTTTTCCCCCTTCATCAAAGCGCCAAATTTTTAATTTTTAATTTTTAATTTTTAATTTTTTTTGTTCTTCCATAGAGCACGGTTAAGTGTGCGAGTTTCCCAGCCAGCTCAGGGGTGCAGGCGTCGGCGTTGACGCGCCATTGCCAGTTGTTCTGGGTTGTTCCGGGGAGGTTCATGCGTGCCGATGTGTTCAGCCCGAGCAGGTCCTGCATGGGTACGATGGCGGTATTGGCAACCGACGCCCATGCCAGCCGGATGAATGACCAGTGAATTTCGTAATCGTTGGTATTCAGGTAATCCAAAACATAGGCACGATCGTTTGGGCTGGCGTTGTCGAACCAGCCAACCACAGTATCGTTGTCGTGCGTTCCGGTGTATACGATGCAATTCTTGGGATAATTATACGGGATATAGTCGTTTGCTTCCGACGAATCGAAGGCAAACTGCAGGATCTTCATCCCGGGGAGGCCAAACCCATCGCGCAGTTCTTCCACATCGGGGGTAATCACCCCCAGGTCTTCAGCGATAATAGGCAAATCCCCGAATTCCATGCGCATTGCATCAAAGAACTCCTTGCCCGGGCATGTGATCCACTGACCGTTGATGGCGGTTTTTTCGCCATAGGGTACAGCCCAGTAGGCGGCAAACCCGCGAAAATGGTCGATTCGGATGATGTCATAGAGGAAGAGGTTGGTTTTAATGCGATCGATCCACCAGCGGTATCCCTGTTCTTTCAGCACATCCCAGCGGAAGAGCGGGTTTCCCCACAACTGACCGGTTTCGCTGAAATAATCGGGAGGAACGCCACCTACCCGGATGGGATCCAGATTTTCATCAAATTCGAAAATTTCAGGATTTGCCCAGGCATCAGCACTGTCGAGTGCCACATATAACGGGATGTCGCCGATGATCCTGATCTTATGGTTAAAGGCATATTCCTTAACTGCGATCCATTGTTTAAAGAATAAAAACTGCAGGAATTTGTGAAAGTCGACCTCCTCATGGAGCAATGCCTGGATGGCATTGATCGCTTCAGGTTCGCGTTTTTTTAACGGATTTTCCCACTGGTACCAGGGGTTTTGGTTGCGGTTTGCCTTGATTGCCATGAAAAGTGCATAGTCATTGATCCACTTCGACTGTTCTTTGAGGAAGTTACGGTAGGCAAGTTTTTCGGTGCTGTCGGCATAGGTCATAAACGTATGAAACGCCTTTCTCAGCAGCGGCAGCCTGGTTTGCTGAATGCCTTCATATTCAACCTTTTTATTTGAAAAATGGGGATAGTCCTCCAGATCGTCGGCCTGGAGAAGCCGCGATTTGACCAGGATATCAAGGTCGATCAGGTTCGGGTTCCCGGCATGGGATGAAAAACACTGGTAGGGCGAATCGGCGTATCCGGTCGGCCCCAATGGCAGCATTTGCCAGAATTGCTGTTTTGCCCTGACCAGGAAGTCAATAAATTCACAAGCTGCTTTCCCAAGGGATCCGATTCCATATTTTCCAGGTAAGGATGTGGGATGCAGTAAAATTCCGGATGCACGTTCATTCGTCATGTTCGTAGAAGAATTAAAGGTTGATGAGAATTGAAATATTTGAATAAAGTGAATATTTGTTACGCCGGCAGCCATGAAGCTGATCAGGCAGGCCGGAGTGTATTGTTCTTTTTGTAGGTTACGACAAGCATCGTGGTTATGGCGGCAATGGCAAAGGATATACCGCCGATGAACATCGCGCTCATGGGGTTGCCGCCAAAGAACATGCCGATGATATAGCCAAGCATGCTTGAAGCAATAACCTGCGGTACGACAATGAACAGGTTGAAGATACCCATCATAACGCCCAGTTTATCTGGTGGCAAGGCAGGGGTGAGCATGGCATAGGGCATGGAGAGGATGCTCGACCAGGCGATGCCGATGCAGGCCATGGAAAAAAGAAGGATGTACTTGTCGGTGATAAAGGGGATGCTCAGCAGTCCCACTGCACCTATGGCCAGGCAAACTGCGTGCATCATTTTGGGGCCGGTATATTTCGTGACCCGCAACAGGACAAAGGAAAATAAGAAGCACACTGCATTGTACATGGCAAAGCAGAACCCTGCCCAGGCGCCGGAAGATTCCATTTCGGTCGTTCCTTCATGCGCATGGAACACCTGGCCTGATATCGTGGGTGAAAAATAGACCCACAAACAGAACATGCCGATCCATGTGAAGAATTGGACAAGCCCCAGTTCCCACATACGCCTGGGAAGGTGGCCAAGGAGCCGCACGATTTCTCCCATGCCAAGGGTCCAGTCGAACTTGCGGGATCGAAGCGCGGCTAGTTCCTGCTCATCGGGGGGCAGCTCTTTGGTGGTAAACACGGTCCATAACACTGCGCTGATGAAGGCAAACGCACCGATGTAGAACGATAAGGTGACGGAGGTGGGAATATGGCCTTGTCCGGCGGTATCCCGGGCGATGCCGAACCAATTGGTCATCATCCATGGAAGCGCGGAGGCGATGGTACCCCCCAGACCAATAAACAGCGACTGGATGGCAAATCCCTGTGAATTTTGTTCTTCCGGCAGGTTGTCGGCCACCATGGCCCTGAAAGGCTGCATACTGGCATTGATTGTGCCATCGAGCACCCAGAGAAGCCCTGCGGCAATCCAGAAGGTAGGAGAATTTGGCATGAGGATCAGGGCGAGAGAAGCCAGGATGGCACCTGCCAGGATATAGGGCCGGCGCCGGCCAAGCCTTGTCCAGGTACGATCGCTGGCCTGCCCGATGAGCGGCTGGATGATCACCCCGGTGACCGGTGCTGCCAACCAGAGCAGGGCGATCTGGCTGGGTAAGGCGCCGAGATATGAATAGATGGCGCTCATGTTGGCCATCTGCAATCCCCATCCAAACTGGATCCCGAGGAACCCGAAACTCATGTTCCAGATTTGCCAAAAGTTCAATGCACGTTTTTCCTTCATCAGATTGTAGAATTTTATCATTTTCAATGTTCAAAAATAAGAACTTTCTATTACTTTTATAGCCCAAATCACCACTATGATACGAAATCTTTTGCTGATCAGCAATTCTACCAATGCCGGGGAGGAATATCTTACCTGGCCGCGAACCTATATGAAGGATTTTTTATCCGGTTTTGGCGTTCGGAAAGTACTGTTCATCCCCTATGCAGGGGTAAACCTTACCTCTTCGGGTGTTGAAAAATCATTCGATCTGTATGAAGACCGGGTAAAGAAAATATTCAGGGAGATGGGTTTCAGCCTGCATTCCATCCATCGCGAACCAAATCCTGTTGTTGCCGTGAATGAAGCTGAATCCATCGTGATCGGCGGAGGAAATACTTTTCACCTGGCGCTGATGATGCAGGAATATGGCATGATGGAAGCGATCCGCAGGAAAGTATTGCGCGGAATTCCCTTTATCGGCTGGAGTGCAGGAGCCAATGTGGCATGTCCTACGATGAAGACCACCAATGACATGCCCATTTGCGAACCTCCGTCATTCAATTGTCTGAAACTGGTACCTTTCCAGATCAATCCGCACTACCTGGATGTAAACCCTGCCGGTCACGCGGGAGAAACCCGTGAACAGCGCATTGTCGAATTTCTTTCGGTGAACCGCGACGCAACCGTGGTAGGTTTGCGTGAAGGTTGCCTGCTCCAGGTATCAGGAGATACCATGAACCTTGTGGGCGACCGCACACTCAGGATTTTTCGTTTTGGCATGGAACCCCAGGAATACCAGGCAGGAGAAAATCTTGATTTCCTGCTGAAAAAGGACGACGGTTCGGGCACTGACACCTATATAAATCCCACTTCTCCCAATCTCTGAGAAATAGTTGCTACCGTAAAATCCGTAACTCAGTTTTTGATAATCTCTGCCACGCCCGTTTCCCCTGATCCGGCTGTTGCTTTCATGAGGTAAATTCCCCGGGGTAACTGCGTCATTTGCAGGCGGATGGCGCGCGTATGCAAACCACCTGCATCCAGCACTGTTTTTCCTGCAAAGTCGATGACCTGGATATGAATAAGTTCTTTTTTTGCTTCGACGGTCAGGTTATTCGTTACCGGGTTGGGGTAAACTTTCGTGATAAGCCCTGAATTTTCCTCGATGCCAACACCGCCAACCTTTGTAACGGAAACAACACGCACGGGTTTCCCGGTGGCCGAATCACCCCGGGCAGCCCTGGGAGTTACTTCGAAAACCAGCCATTTGCCAATGTCCAGGGTGTCGACCGTGTAGGTTATCTTCCACATCGAATCGATGGCCACCGCACTGGTCCCCAGCGAATCAGCGCTGCGGAGCCACCGGTAGGTCGTGCTGTCTTCACGGATTCCATTTACATCCTCATACGAGTAATAACCATTCACAATATCATTATGGACCAGGTGTCCCTGGATACCCAGGTTATAAGCCCATGGAGGCGTTGCTACAGCTGGATCCATGTCGTTGAAATAACAGCTGTAATGGTTGGGATTCTGGTTGACTGTATCATGGAGGGCATAGGTACGATATGGTTTTCCTTGTCTTTCTGCGCTGCTCCATTTACTGTTGATCCTGAATTTGAAGGTAACCGGCCCCATATGAAAGTAAGTTGTGTCAATAAATTTCCGGATGGTGTAAATACTGTCGGTATCCTGTTTGAACAGTACATCGTTTGCCCCGCCCAGGTTGAAATTGCCTGCAACATCGACATAATCGCCTGTAACGCTGAAACGGTGGGTTTTGATGTAGTAGGCCATGTTGCAATTAAAGGTCATCGGGCGTTTGGCCGGATTGTAATTGTTAAAATCGCTTGAAACCGAAGCCAGTGTGTCGGGGACGCGGATCATGCGGTTTGGCTGGTAAAGCAATTCGCACTGACCTTTGGAACTGTCGCCCTGGTTGATGCGGTATTTGAACTCCTGGATGGTGCCGGGTTCGAGGCTGTAGATGTAGTAATAATTGAAGGAGGTGCCAAGCCTGTTCATTTTGGGAGAGCCCTGCATGTTGTTCATGGTACCGGAAACGCAAACTGAATCGACCGCGGGGTTGAAAAGGAGGTATTGTACTGCATACTGCATGTTTACAATGAACGTGGTGTAATTGATCGGTTCATTGTTCCACCAGTCCGAAAGCGTGACCATCCCGGGCCGGGGGATGAAACTCCGGGTAACCGCTTCCCAATTGCCGTCGTTGATCCTGTATTTGTAGTGATAAACCAATCCCGAATCCAGGGCATTGTAGAGTGTACCTGAATATACATAGCCCGGTCCTTCGACCAGTTTCATGGTTGATAATCCATGGTCAAGGCCTACATAAACGTAATCGGTTGCGGGGTTGAACTTGTTGTTTTTAACCGCTTTGCTCATGTTTACCTGGAACGTGACCGACCAGGTGGTATCGGTTGCTGCTGAAACGTTCCCACCATTGGCAAAAAAGAGCAGGATGGCAGGTAAAATGATCATCATCATTTTATATTTACGGAAGTTGGCACTATGAATGCAGAAATTCATATCGGGATAAA
Source organism: uncultured Bacteroidales bacterium (assembly GCA_903913885.1). Lineage (GTDB taxonomy): Bacteria > Bacteroidota > Bacteroidia > Bacteroidales > FEN-979 > CAIVAT01. The sequence continues at coordinate 22,176 of CAIWMX010000026.1, forward strand.
TTTAGCGCTGGATTATGGGGCAAAGATACGAAAATAATCAAGGCTGGATCGCCCGTTCAAATACCTGGGCAGTGCGGTTCGTGTTATAGATCATGAGGTGATGCGTTTCATTGGCGGCGTCGAAACGTGTCGTATAAACAAGGTCTTCGCTGATCCGGCCGTGTCCTCCAAGGTCAGCGCGGTCCGTATTCAGGATAATATGGTAATCACCTGGCAGCGGTACAGCAAATTCATAATCGGGCACGGCATTGCTGACATGGAAATTGAATACGAAGATCAGGCCCTGGCGTTCGAACACGATGGTCTGGTTCTGTTCGTCCATGTTCAGCTGGTTGGCGAAAACCTGGTCGAAAAGGCGATATTTTGTTACCAGTGCCAGCATCTCGCGATCAAATAAAGCGAGGAACCGGTATTTGAGGTCAGGGTTTTGCAACAGCGACCATTGACGCCTGGCATGCTGGAAACTCCAGTTATTTCCTTCCCTGGGGAAATCAACCCAGTCGGGGTGGCCGAATTCATTGCCGATAAAATTCAGGTAGGCCTGCCCTCCGGTGGCAATGGTGATAAGCCTGATCATTTTATGCAACGCTATCCCCCGATCGATGACATGACTTTCGTCATTTTTGTTCATCTTAAAATAGATCTCGCTTTGCATAAGCCTGAAGGCAATGGTCTGGTCGCCCACGAGCGCCTGGTCGTGCGACTCGCAATAGGCAACTGTTTTAACATCAGGAAGACGGTTGGTCATGACCGACCATAGCTCATGAATGTTCCACTCTTCGTCTGTTTTCTCCTTCAGTACCTTGATCCAGTAATCGGGGATGGCCATGGCCAAACGATAATCGAAGCCGATACCGCCTTCGCGCACCGGCCGGCAAAGTCCGGGCATACCGCTTACATCTTCGGCAATCGTCACGGCATGCGGTTTTACTTTGTGGATGAGGGTGTTGGCTAACTGTAAATAGGTCAACGCATCCCATTCAACTCCCTCTTTGAAATAGCCGTCGAGATCCCAGGTTTCACGGTACCCGTGGTCAAAATACATCATGGAGGTGATGCCGTCGAACCTGAAACCGTCAAAATGAAACTCGCGAAGCCAGAATTTAACGTTTGAAAGCAGGAACTGCAGCACTTCACGCTTGCCGTAGTTGAAACATTTGGAATCCCAGTGAGGATGATTCCCGCGGTCGCCCGGATGAAAGTACTGGTCGTCGGAACCATCGAACTGGTTTAACCCTTCCATGGTGTTTTTTGCAGAATGGGAATGCACCAGGTCCATCAGCACGGCGATCCCCTGTTCGTGCGCTTTCTTAATCAGGTATTTGAGTTCTTCGGGCGTGCCGAACCGGGATGAAACGGCGAAGAAATTTGTTACATGATAGCCAAACGAGCCATAGTAAGGGTGTTCGGCTATGGCCATCAACTGAATGGTGTTGTATCCTGAATTCTTGATATAAGGGATAATATAGTCGGCAAATTCAACGAAGGTCCCAACCGAAAGCTGCTCCTGGGCCATGCCAACGTGGCACTCGTAAATAAGCAGTTCGTTCAGGTTGCGGATGTCGAAATGGTCGCCGTCCCAGTCGAACGCCCTGGGCGGGGCCCAGTGCTGCCCGCTGAAATCAACGGAGTCCGTATTCTGAACAACCCGGTGGATGTAGGCGGGGATCTTTTCATGCCAACCCGATTCGGAATGAACAAGGACCTTTACCTTACTTTGATGGACAAACCGATCCTTATATAATTCATCGGGAAGGAAAATCTCCCATTGACCATATTTGTTTGGGGTAAGACGATGCGAATAGCGCTGCCAGTCGTTAAAGTCGCCGAAGAGGTAAAGATCCTGTGCTTTTGGCGCCCATTCGCGGTAGTACCAGCCTTTCAGTGCACGGTCATAATGGAAACCATAAAACTGGTAGGCGTTGGCAAATTTATTAAGGCTTTCCCAATTTTCCTCGATTTCCTGGAGGGTATCCCTGAAACGTTCATACCGCGCATTGATATCGGGTGCTGCGGGTTCAAGCCATGGATCGTTTCGCAGCATGGCTAGCTGTTTGATCGGTTTTTCCTTCATGATTTTCTCTTAGACAAGCAAGGCAATTGCAACAATCAGGATAATAACAAGCGGTGCAACAACAAGGACTGTTTTCCGGTCACGGGCAATGTGGGCGTTCATTTCGTCGATCTGCCTGTTACATGCTTCGTCCCCGGGTTTGTACGTCAGGGCTGCCTTAAATTCCTCCCGTGCCGACCTGAACAGGTCGATCTTGATAAAAGAGGCTGCACGCTCGGTATGTTCCCTGAATTTCAGTTGCTCATGGGTGAGTGCTTCGGTGTTTTCTGCATGATGTGCCATAACGGATTTCTTTAGTGTTCAAAGTTACGGAAAAAAAACTTGCGCCTGGACGATTTACGATTGACGATTTACGATTGACGATTGACGATTGACGATTGACGATTTACGATTTACGATTCAATGTCGTTTAGTTAACAAAAATAAGATAAAAATCGTTCTTTGACATAGTAATAGTTTCGGAGGTTTTATTAACTTAGAGGTATAATATAGGGGTCACCGATTGGACCTCGAAAAAAACCAACTTTCGTGAAAAAGCAA
>CAIWMX010000027.1 GCA_903913885.1 uncultured Bacteroidales bacterium
CTGTCCTTTATTTCCCTAGGATCTCATGGTACTATTGCACCATGATCGATATCACGGAGTCGCCCAACTTCATTTCATTTGCCGGGAATCCCGTCATTTACGAAGCCTGTTCGGATAATTACCTTATCACGCTGGGATCCCGATCTTCCTTTGAATTGGTAGTATCCGGGATTGATACTTCGACCAGTCATTCTTTCAAGCTTCAGTTTGCCGGGAAATCCCTGATTTTTCAAACTTCAAGTTTCACCGGTTTTGACGGACTATTGTTTGAAGTGGGTTACCTCGGGCAGACCTTCAATGAATTTGCAGACAATATTTATCAGTGTTTCCTTGAGAATTACGACATCCAGAAATATTTCAATGTAACACTTGATGCCCCGGGAACTAGCAACAGGAAGATCTACCTGCAAGCTAAACAATCCGGTACTGATGGCACGGTTGTATTCACAAATGTCAATATTACAGGGGTTGCACAAGGAGCAAACACTCCCGGCACAGATGATCAGTACCAGGATTTCTTTGGTATACTATGCCTGGTGCGCGATTCTGCAAATAATCCGATAGGAGAGGATATTAAACCCGCCGATTTCATCAGTTGTGCAAGGTTTGATATATCGGATTATATCCAGTCAAAGTTTACAGCTTGGGAAATGCAACGCTTTGAATTCCCTGAACTGGCAGGAAATGTCAAATCTCACGGATGGGATTACCTTCTCAAATACCGGGTTGCGTTTGCCGAAAGCATTGCCGGCAATGTTAAAGGCCTGCAGTCGGATGGGTGGAAATATGCTTTGGCCGGCGGTCTTAACCATGAACTGCTGACATCGCTGAATGAAAACTACTTGGAATACTTCTCCATTGAGGCAAACAAGCAGAAATTTCTTACCTGGCTTCCTACTACGAAGTACTCAAGAACAGGCGTAATGGAAAAGCTGTTTTTCCTGTTCCAGGATAACCCGTCCGCCGTTCAATACCGAATGGTTGTAATTGTCAATTTCACCGATGGTTCCCATAAGACGATAAATGCCACCCCTCAGGTTGTCTTTCCTGCCATTTCAGTAATTGAATTCAAGGTCGGCTTCGATCATCTTGACCTTGTGAATGCCCAGCCCGGCAAAATTGTCCGGTCATGGGAAGTGTTTTTTATGGATAGCAATGACGACTATCTTTCTGAACGCCGGGTTTTCTATAACGATACCCGGGTTTTTGAGAATGAAAAAGTCTTTTTTTATCGCAACTCTTTTTCGGCCTATGATACTTTCAGGTTTCTAGGTAAGTCCGAACTTAACCTGGAATATGAACGCTTGTTCGGATCCATCGTCAGGGAAGAAAAATACTCCTTCTTCAATGCTCCCTCCAAACAGTTCAGTGCCAAAGAGACAGAAATCTGCAAAGCCAATTCCGGGTGGATATCCCTTGAAGAAAAGAATTGCCTCAGGGAGCTTCTCTTATCCCTGGAGGCATATGAACAGATAGGGAAAGAACTGTTCCAGATCGTAGTTAAATCGGCAAAAATAACTCCATTCCTTAAAGACGGAGAATACCTGTACAACCTCGAAATCGAGTACGAGCGCTCATATCAGAACTCCTTCTTTTCGGTTCATGTTCCGGAAAGCTCGGCAAATCCCGTCATTCTTCCCCAGCCGCTGACCTGGGATAATATGGAGGTCAGCTTTGACGACATGGAAATAACATTTGACCAGGTAGAATATTAACTTATGGCAAGACAAGAAATAAATCTCGGGATTGTCCCGGGTGATAAAAGGGGTGACAAACTCCGGGTAGGAGGCAGGAAAATCAATGAAAATTTCATTGAACTGTACAACTCTGTCTCTGCCGGCCAGGCTTCACCCGTCATCGCGGGAAAGCATGTAATGACCGAAGATGAAAGCAACCGCCTGACAGAAATCCATGTGATCATCCCGGCACCTGGATCCGGGAAGATCATTGACCTGATTTCACTTATTGCCCGGATCACTCCAACTCCGCCTCCTGTTGGAGGGTTGAACATTTATCCAAACCAGATGTTGAATGTCACAACGGATGGTGATACTGAAACGCAGGATTGGGGATACTTCCCGGCGTTATTTCTCATGTCTCAGTCTGTAGAAATTCAGCGAATGACACCTGTATTTTCGACACAGCTGTTTACCGACACCCCGGTTTATGTCTGCCTTTCCGGTGGGGAGAATCCAAAATCCGGAAGCGCACAAATCGAGCTGTTCTTTCTTTACCGGATTATTGACCCGGCAGCTTCAGGAACCCCCGGAGGCGGTGGTGGAAGCTCAGCGCCTCAGGTTGTCCAATCATTTGTCAACCAGAGCGAGATCACAGTCGTTCATAACCTTCAAAAGTACCCCACGGTTGTAGTCGTAGATACCACCGGCCGGGAACTGATCTCTGAGATTACCCATGAATCGACAGACCAGATGGTGATCCGGCTTAACCCGGCAGCAAGCGGAAAAATAATTTACAGTTAACCCTTTTACAAACCTTAACATCACAACCATGGCAAAAAAAGTATTGGTCCCGTTGGACTTCAATAAAAACGAATTGCAGAACGCTGTAATTCAAAACCTGGCATCGGCTCCGGCAAGCCCAATAAAAGGCCAGAAGTATTTCGATACGACCGACAACATTGAAAAGTACTGGAACGGAACGGCCTGGATAAAATCAGTTGATCCCTCGGCCATTGATCACAACTCACTTGTCAACCGGGGCACAAATACACATGCCGCGATTGATACCCATCTTGCATCGACTTCCAACCCTCATGCCACAACCAAGGCACAGGTTGGGTTGACAAATGTTGATGATATCAAACAGATGCCTTTGGCATATCTTGATATTGATGGCAACCTGGCGGCCAATTCCGATGTGAAAGTGGCCAGCCAGAAGGCTACCAAGACCTATGTTGATGGTCAGGTGGCAGCTATCCAGGGACAAATCACCGCCGGCATGGTTTACAAAGGCACCTTCGATGGAAGCCAAACCATTGCAGCGCAGGGTATCACAACCATTCAAAAAGGATGGTTCTGGAAAGTGACTGTTGCCGGTACGACTTCCGGGGTCAGTACTCCATCCGGTGCCGGGGTGAGCGTGGGTGACATGGTCATTGCAAACGTTACAAAAGCTTCTGCCATTGTCGCCGACGATTTCGACGGAGTTGACAACACCGAATCTTCTGACCTTGTGAAACTGGCCGCCGTTCAGACGCTGACCAATAAATCCATCGATGCTGATAACAATACGATCAGCAACCTGGAAACCGACAATTTCAAGGCCGGTGTCATTGATACTGATGGTTCTCTGACTGCAAACAGTGATACCAGGCTGGCAACCCAGAAGGCCACCAAGACCTATGTTGACGGTAAAACCACCGGTCGCACCAAGAAATATGTGGGTGCCATTACCGGTGTCGCGACCCAGACCATTGCTGCCGCTACCCACGGTTGCACGGCCGACGTGGTTGTGGCGGTTTATGAAACCATCTCCACCACCCGTTATTCCGTTGAAGTGGACATCAACGTAAACGCTGCCGGTGATGTTACCTGGACTTCTGCAACAGCAATTACCGGCCAGATCGTTATTGTCGGGTAACCTGAATAACCTAAAGAGTTTCTATGCCTTCATTTAAGTCCAACCTGGACATACAACAAAATCAACTGTTAAACGCTGTCCTGCACAATCTACCGGATTTACCCCAAAATCCGGTAGAAGGACAGTTGTATTATAATTCCGGGAAGTTCACAGCCTATCTGTGGAATGGCAGTTATTGGGTTCCCTGGGGAGAATCCGGAGGTGGCGGCCAGGTTCAGCAGGTAAAACAGTACTTGCTGAATATTCCGAATCCTTCGAGCAAATCTGCAATGGTTTTCGTGAGGTTATATGAGGATCAGACCGTGGTAAGGATTGATTCTCATTTCAGCAACGAATCGAGAGTGGATTTCAATATTGAGTGCAGAACTAGTGTCAATGATCAGGGGCTTCTTTTAACTCAACGGCCTATGCAGGCCACATACACCGGAACAGAAACAACTGTCTTTTCCTTCTCAGCTCTGTCAAAAGACAACTGGCTTTATTTCAGTCTGGCTGATGCTAATGGAGCAATCGAAATTCCTGCGAATGGTGATGAAGCAGCGCCTCCTATTGAAGGTCAGCCGACAGAGGCTCCGGTAGATGGTGAGATACTGGGATTGCTGACGATAACTATAACCTGTGTGATTTCATGAAACTAGAGGAATGAAAACAATGATCGCTTAACTGAAAAACGGATGATTTTTGAGTTTTTCTGCGGTCTCAATCTTTGTGACCCGTATGTATGTGAGGAATGATGTTGTAGTTCTGTGGCCAGTGATTTGCATAATATCCCGCATCGGAATTCCTGCTAGGTATGCATTGGTGGCAAATGATCTCCGCGCCGTATGCGTTCTGATCTCAAGCCATTTGGTGTAATTACCGGTGCCAAGCTTCTTTTCTTGAGCCTTCTGGCCTATCCATCGCAAGGAATCATTTGTTTTTTGGTTTGAAGGAATATAAATTGATTCATATTTATCCAGAATTTCTTTCACCAATGGCTTTACCGGTATAATGACCGGTTCGTTTGTTTTCTGTGTCCGGACATACAGTTTCCCATCCTGAATTTTATCTTTGGTGACTTTTGGCCAGTCCGAATGCCTTAACCCGGTATAACAGTTCAGCACAAATATGTCACGGATCCTGCGATATCCGGGGAACTCGATCTCCATTTCATAAAGCGTTTTGATTTCCGCTTCATTCAGGAAAATCGTATCCGCATCCTCTTTGATTGCTTTGAAATCCCTTTTCTGATGGTCACGGTTTGTGGTAAGGTTATCCTGATTCGCTTCATTCATCAGCCGTTTGATCCGCTTGATATGGCTGCCGATGGTATTTGGTTTGTAGGTTTTTGCCTTCAGATAATCTGTAAACTTGATATAGAAATCTTTTCCGATGGTATCGAAGTCAATCCTGAATGAATGCTTTTCCTCGAACTCTTCAAGATGGTTTTTAAGGCCACTATAATGATCAAGGTGCTCTTTCGTGATCTTGTTCTTGTAACGCTCCTTAAAGATGTCGAAGTAAGTGTAGAGCGTTACTTTGGGGACTACGCTTGCCTTTTTTCTTCCGGTAAACACCTTGAAGGCGTCATTCATCTCTTCTGACTTTCGGCTTACTTCTTCCTCGGAAAGCTTGATTCCTTTGGGGAAAAGCTCGTCATATTTATCCAGAAAAAAGTTGACAGTTTCTCTGAGCCTTTTATTCTCATCTGCAAAATCTTTAACAGGTTTTATTTTCTGCGCTTCCTGGTCCCACTTTGCAACAGGCACATGAACTCCGCTGGAAAGTCGCAAACGCTTATGATTAAAGGTGAATGATATAAGTAACAGGGCTTTGCCGTTTTTCTCTTTGTCCGGATAGAAGATTACAGAGGCCATAATTTGTACTGAATAATTTTGTCAGTTCAAAGGTACGAACTGTCAACTTCTTGTACAAATTTGTCAGTAAAAGTTATTAACGGGTGGTAACAGGTTGTAATAACGATTATCTATGGTTCAGCAATGACGGGCGTTACAAAGATATTGACCTGATTTTCAAGTCTAGGTATATGACCCCTCCGGAGTCACATAATAAATCTAAAAAACCCTGTAAACACTATGTTACAGGGTTTTTTGTTGAGATTTTCTCAGGAATTGTTCAAAATCCGGTTATTCTTTACCATTCTCAGGACTAATTCTAATAGAAATTCGATTATGCAGGATTAAAATGAATCACATGATTGAATTGAAGGGGAGGAGCCATCTGTTGGACATATGCCACTCTTTAAGAAGGAGTTTAGGACGGGGAGGGCCTTTGAAAACAGCCATGCCCCGGGAGTAGCCATTTCCTCCCCGGCGGAATTTTTATTCCTTCAAACGTTAAAACCACCATGGTAGATAATGGAATCAGGGAAAAAGGAGGTTTTAATGTTTATGGTGATTATTAACCTGAATGACAGGTACTTAAAAACCGCATAAATGATAAGAATCCTGCATGATTGGTTTTCACTGATTTAATTTATTATTTAAACAGGCCATTTTCTTGCCCTTTTATATCATATTAATAACTTTGATATGGTTTTATCGGACAGGATATCGCAGTTCAGCCGGTATCCCCTATTATCTATGGATAAAAGGCAATGGAAAAGCGCAACCTGACCGACTTGTCTTGCACTAACCTGACACGTTTATGGAAAAACTCAGGCCTTTTTCTTTCTTTCTTGAAACCGCTCCGGATGCAATTATCATCACAAGCCTATCCGGTAAGATTCTTAGGGTAAATGATTACGCCAAAAGGCTTTTTGGTTACGCGAACGGCGAACTTTCAGGCTGTGATATTGAAATTCTGGTGCCCGTGCAACACCGTCAAGAACATGTTAAATACCGTGACAGGTATAACCTGAACCCTTCAGGGAGGGACATGGGGGCCAGGAAAAACCTGATGGCGCTCAGGAAGAATGGTGAACTTTTTCCCATAGAAGTCAGCTTGGTTCCGATGAGTTTAGATGATGAGCAAGTAATTATCTCCTACCTCAGGGATATCACGAACAGAAGATCGATAGAGTTGGCACTTCAGGAGAGTGAGAATAAATATCGATCCCTGTTCCTTTCTAATCCCCTGCCCATGTGGATCTACGAAATCGACACACTGAAATTCCTGGAAGTAAATAATGCCGCTATCCATCATTATGGTTATCCGCGGGAGGAATTTCTTCAGATGACACTTCTGGATATCCGCAAACAGGAAGACCATTTGAAACTTCTTGAGAATGTTATAAGTTCGGAGGATGAATACCAGCAAAGCAAATACTGGAAACACACTAAAAAAGACGGGACGGTCATTGACGTTGAGATATGGTCCCACTTTGTTTCTTCCGGATCAGGAAAAGGGAGCCGGCTTGTTGTAGTTAACGATGTTACAGAGCAGCTACAGGCTAAAAAAATGCTGGAAGAGGCCAGGGAAACAGCCGAAGCAGCAAATGAGCTGAAAACCCTATTCATTAACAATATTTCCCATGAAATCAGAACACCTATAAACGGCATCCTGGGGCTCGGAGAAATACTTGTCAGCCCTGATCTTGGCGTGGAAGAGAAAACCGAATTTCTCGAAATGGTAAAAACATCCACTTCAAGATTAATCGACACTATAAACAGCTACATGGATATATCCATGATTCTCTCGCACACAGTTGAAAAACACCCTTCGACCTTTGAAATCAAAACCGTACTGGGGGAGCAAAAGGAAAAATTCATACAGGGTTGTAGCGAAAAAGGACTTGAGTTAGTCCTTATAATTCCTTCAATGTGTGATCATTGCCTGTTGGACACTGACCGTGATTTGTTTGGCAGAATTTTCTCGCACCTGCTTTCCAACGCCGTTAAGTTCACATCCGCCGGAAGGATAATATTTGGGTTCAATGTCAGAGAAATGGACTATGAATTCTTTGTAACAGATACCGGGATCGGGATCGGATCAGAAGCGATCCAACGAATTTTTCACTATTTCGAACAGGAATACTCCAGCAGGGACCGGAAATATGAAGGAAGCGGTTTGGGCCTGGCAATCGTGAGGGGATTTGTGAAAATCCTGGGAGGTGAGACCCGGATCGAATCAATTCAGGGAGAAGGAACCACGGTTACTTTCACGCTTCCGCACTGGAGATCCTGATTAAGCTGTAACCTTCGTCCCGTCGTGATTTCAGGGAAAGAACCGGAGTCACAGGTTGAATCGCATAGCCCCGTTAAATATAAAATTACAGGGGTTTTTTCATGGATGCATGTTCAGTACCCGGATGCATTCAATTTCCGCCTTTCGTTATACCTCTACGAAAGTCACGATTGTCCAGCTGTTAAAGAATAATATTTTTACAATCCAGGCAACCAACCCGTTATAAATGTGTCTATTTACCGTATATTTAGAGGGAAATTTACAGCCCGGATTATACCCGGCTTCAATATAATATTACGGAATGGATGCTTTATTATCCGGCACCAGAATGAATGCGGTGAAGATTATCGCATTTTTGACATTCTTGTTTCTTTTTCAACCATGTCGCCGGCTTGCGGCCCAGGAGAAAAGCGAAGCAATGCCTCCCCCTGAATCCACTTACAAACTAAGGCCGCAGCTGATGCCGCTGGGTGCGAGGCCAAAACCTCAAATGCCCGACCCGGCTCCAAAGTTCTTTGAAACATCCTGTCCTAATTCGGACTTCAGCAACGGCGACTGGACAAACTGGACAGGCGCCTATGGCTTTTTCAGTACGCCCGGAATATTCCCGGGATACAGCAGTACCGGTTCCAACATCCTGCACCAGATCATCCCCGCACCGGGCTGGCAGGACCCTTTTACCTGTTATGGGCTGAATAATGTTTTCCCGGGGGAAAATTTTGTCACCCGGCTTGGCGACACGCTCTACATCCCGCCCACCAACACCACGATTCCCAAGGAGGGTGAAATGCGGTATGCCATTAATGTAACACCCGATTCCTACCTTTTTATTTACCGCTACGCGATTGTCCTTCAAACCGGGGGTCATAGTGACGCTGAGCAACCTGACTTCAAAGTACAGATAACTGACGCCGCCGGAGTCGAACTGGATCCGACCTGTGGTTCCTACCATATCGCGGCACAGTATGGCGGGGCGCCCATCCCCGGCTGGCACCTATGCACAGGCGTATATCCTATGGATGTCTACTGGAAAGACTGGACCACGGTGGGGATGGACCTGACGGCCTATTCAGGACAGACAGTCTATATCAATTTCAAAGCCAGGGGATGCTACTATGACACCCATTTCGGGTATGCCTATATTTCGGCCTACTGCAACCCCATGGCCATCCAGCTTTCCTTCTGTCCCGACAGTACAACAGCAACGCTGACAGCCCCCCGGGCTTTGCCACCTACGCGTGGAGGGGCCCGGGATTTTCCGGGCCTTCGATCGGGTCAACGCAATCCATCGTCATCAACAACCCGATGCCTAATGATTTTTATTATGTAAACCTGACGGCCATCAATGGATGCACGGTCAATGACATCAGCCAGCAAATTGTTTACACGGCCATCAATCCGGCTTTTACCTTTTACACCCAGTGTGCCGGGGGGTTCTCCTGGTTTTTCGACGCCACTACCATCAACCAGAACGGCATCATAAACTGGCGCTGGAACTTTGGCGATGGTTCCCCTGTTCTGGAAGGGATGAAAAACCCGGCCCATGCATATCCGGGCGCGGGCAGCTATAACGTCACACTCACTGCCTTCTCAAGTGAAGGGTGCAGGGATTCGATTATCCAAACCATTGTAGTCCCGGCTATCCCTGTGCCAACAATCGCGGGAAATGCTTTAACATGCGTAAACAGTCCTGACCAGGTATATACCACTGAGGCCGGACAATCAAACTATATTTGGACCATCCCGCCCGGCGCCCTCCTGATATCAGGCGGCACTGCAACCGATAATACGGCCACCATTCGATGGACCACCAACGGTACGTTCAATATCGGTGTGAACTATTCGGCCCCGGGGAGCTGGTGTAGCGGAGAAAACCCAGCAAGTCTGACTGTTACCGTCGGGCAGCAGTCGGCCCCGGAAATTTCGGGGGTGAGCCCGGTTTGCGCGGGGGTTGCGGGAAGCACCTACACCACCGCCCCCGGGAAAACCAATTATATCTGGACATACCCTCCCCAGGCAACCAGAACCGCAGGGGGAACGACTGCCGACAATTTTATCACCCTCACATGGACGTCATCCGGAACATACAACGTCAGTGTAATTTATACCGATCCTGTAACCTCATGTGTATTCAACGCGCCGGCAGTTTACCCTGTAACAGTCAATCCGCAACCCATGCCTGCCATCACAGGTCCTTCCACTGTTTGCCTGAACCTGGCAGTCACCTATTCTACCGAAGATCTGAAAACGGGGTATGTATGGAATGTAGTTTCGGGAGGGAGCATCCTTTCGGGGCAAGCCACCAACCAGGTTAGTGTTGTATGGAACACCACCGGCACACATACCATCACGGTCATATACGCCGACCCGCTCGGGTGCACCACTGCCACGCCGGCTTCCGTTCAGGTTGTTGTAAATGCCATGCCGGCGCCAACCCTCACCGGCGCTGCTTCCGTATGTACCGGTGATTCCAAAACCTACCTGACCGAGGCCGGGGCGGCGTCCTATTCCTGGACCCTGCCATCTTCGGGATTCACGCTGGTTTCAGGCGGAGGGATCCACGACGACCAGATTACCTTAACCTGGAATACAGCCGGTGTTTATAATATCAGTGTCAACTATACCTCCCCGTCGGGGTGCATGCCTTCAGCACCTGCAACTTATCCCGTTACGGTGAATGCAACGCCGGTGCCGCAGATCCTCGGGCCATCCCCGGTTTGCTCGTCAACCACAAACTCTTACACAGTTTCGCCGGTCGTAACCGGGCATCTCTACAACTGGACCATCAGTGGCGGAACCATCCAATCGGGCCAGAATTCGGCAACGGTCATGGTTTTATGGGGAAATACATCCCCGGGCTCTGTTGACCTGACCGAAACGGCTGGTTTTCAAGGGGTCTCATGCCAGGCTTCCGCCAACACCTTCCCGGTTGCCATTGACTCATGGCCTGTTGCCGCCGGAACCATTACAGGCCAGGTGTCGGTTTGCAGAACCTCCTCCTATACCTATTCAATCCCCTCGATCCTGAATGCGACCTCCTACCAGTGGTTCTATTCCGGGAGCGGTGTCACCGTTACCGGGAACGGGAGCACATCAATTTCCATCGCGTTCTCATCCACGGCAACCGGCGGGAACCTCACTGTAAATGGCGTCAACAATTGCGGGAGCGGAGCGGTTTCATCCCCCCTTGTCATTGTTGTTCACATCCCGCCCGAGGTTGCGTTTACACCCTGTTTCGATTTGATTACCACCCCCGGTGCAAAGAAGATCGTTCTGAGAGGAGGAAGCCCATGGGTTCCAGGGCAGGGCGTATATTCCGGAACCAGGGTGAGCCTGAATGCACTCACCGGCATGTATGAGTTTGATCCTTCAGGAGCCAGCCCCGGTGCTTATTCAATCACCTATACCTTTACGAATACATCCGGCTGTATGGCTTCTCCTGCGGCTGTTTCCATCAGTGTCCAGAACAACCCTTTCACCTGCGGCGCCGACCTGACCGATGTCAGGGATGGTAAAAAGTACAAAACAGCGCTCCTCACAGGACATTGCTGGATGAGCGAAAACCTCGCCTTTGGAACCACCCTCTCCTCCCCCGGCACGCCGCAAACTGACAACTGCATTCCTGAAAAATACTGCACCCCGGCAATCCCGGGTTGCACGAGGTATGGCGGCATGTATCAATGGGATGAGCTGATGGATTATGCATCGGTGCCGGGAACCAGGGGAATCTGTCCCCCTGAGTGGCATGTTCCCACGGAAGCCGAGTGGCAATACCTGATCGATAACCTGGTCGCGGCTTTTGGTCCGCCTGCCGCCAATGGAACCTCCGGCGCGCCGATGAAGGATCTTTTGCTCGCTGTTGGCTTTCATGGATTGCCGGGCGGACTGAATTACAACGACAACTTTTGGGCCTTTACTTCGGGAACAAACACCGGAACGCAATTCTGGACTTCTACTGCCAACGGACCGTCACAGGCGGTTGCCCGGGGCCTGAATAGCTACAACCAAAGTATTTCGCAGTACCTGGGCAGCAGGGGAAATGCTTTCTCCCTGAGATGTATTAAGGACCTTTGATATATTCTTCTGCTACTTTTGCCAACTGTTGAACAACCGGTTCCCTGAAAATCCCGTTGTGGTCAACTTCAAACGTCAGGCACTCAATTTTCCTGGTGAAATATTTTCCCCATCCCCAATCGGGCCTTGCTTTCAGGAAATAATACATCAAGGTATTCCTGGTGAGACTCTGCTCTAACTCACTATCCTTCAAAAACAGCAGATCATGGTCTAGCGTTTCATACGGACGGTATTTGTACCAGGCATTCAGAAGCTTGTTCATTTTTTCATCCTCCGGCTCCCCATCCTGTGAATTTTGAGCTGAAGTTGAGCCATAACGCTTTTGAGATAAAAACCGCTTTAGCGACTTATTTATCTTAACAAATAATTTTGAAGAATAAAAACCCATTATGGGTATCACTCCTTCAAGGATAAATTCCTTTTTCAGATGGATAGGCAGACGGAGTAAGTAGGAGGTATAGAGTTTTACTTTTTGACGTGCCGTTACTACGGTGATGGAAAAACCAGGAGCCTCCCCGCCAATGCACACGAACGAAGCGATGCCTTCACCTGATCTCGTTAATTGCAAAGCCATTTCAAATGCCACCTTTCCGCCAAACGAATAACTGATGAGCGTATAGGGACCGTGTTCCTGGATTTTCCTTATATGTGAAATGAAAAAGGTGGCCATTTCTTCCACGCTTTGCAGGGGAACTCCACTATTATTATGTCCCGGGTATTCCAGGCAATAAACAGATATTGAAGAATCCAGGTATTTTACAAACAACAGGAACTGAAAGGGATTTGCCCCCAGCCCGGGGATGATAAATACCGGCTGCTCCCCTGTCCCCTTGCTGATATGAAAAATATAGGAAGGGTCAGAAGTCCCTTCTTTTAATTTCACCCTCGCTGAGAGTTTCGCTATGGTCGGGTATTCGAAAACCGATGAAACAGGAAATGAACTGTTGAACAGTTCGTTAACCTGGTACATTATCTTTATGGCAATTAAAGAATGTCCGCCGCATTCGAAAAAATTATCATTCAGGCCGATATCTGCCAGGTTTAAAGCTTTCTTCCATATCCCGGCAATGGCCTCCTGAACCATGTCTGCTCCAGTCGCTTCCTCAACCAGCATCGTATGAGATTTACTTTCAGGAGGAGGCAAAAGCGCACGGTCAATTTTCCCGTTGTCGGTAAGGGGCATCTTTTGCAGGAAAATGAAAAATCCCGGGATCATATAATCGGGCAATTTCCCTGCAAGATAGCTCCTGAGATCCTGCTGGTTTATTTCAGCTTTCTGGTTTTTAACTATATAGGCTACCAATGTTTTCTCTGAACCTGAACTTTTCCGGGCCATTATGATCACCTGGCTTACACACGGGTGCATGGAAAGCACTGATTCAATTTCGCCGGTTTCGATGCGGAAACCCCTGATTTTGACCTGGTGATCAACCCTCCTGAGGAATTCTATGTTACCATCGGGGGTATACCGGCAAATGTCGCCGGTTTTGTAAAGTTTCTCTCCTGGTATCAGGCTGAAAGGATCTGTGATGAACTTTTCGCGGGTTAACGGTTCGTTGTTGATGTAGCCTCGTGCCAGTCCCTTTCCCCCTGTACATAGTTCTCCCTCAACCCCATCCTGAACCAGGTTCATGTTTTCATCAACGATATAAATAGTGGTCCCGGCAAGAGCTCTCCCGATCGGGATCGTTCCGGTGGCTGACTGCCGGAGGTCTGGCACAGGATAAAACGTGGTGAACGTAGTGTTTTCAGTTGGTCCGTAACCATTGATCAGGAGCGTATCCGGAAGGTACACCTGGGCCTTTTTCACATGTTTAGCCGAAGCAGGTTCCCCTCCGAATAATAAAAATTTCACCGGGAGAAATATTTCGGGTTTCTCATCGATGATCAGGTTGAACAATGCGGTAGTAAGAAAGAGGGTGGAAATCTGATGTTCTGAAATTATTTTTTCAAGTTGCTGAATTTCAGGGAAACGGCCAGCAAAGAGAACACATGTCCCCCCATTGAGCAAGGGCGCCCAGATTTCGAAGGTAGCGGCATCAAAACCCAGGGGTGCAAGTTGAAGAAAGGTCTGGCCCGGGTACAATTCAACAAAATTCGTGTCCCGTACCAGTCTGATTACCCCTGCATGGGGAACCCCTACGCCATTGGGTTTCCCGGTTGATCCGGAGGTGTACATGATATAAGCAAGGTCCTGCTGCAGATTGATACAGTTCAGGTTGATTGTGCCCCGCTTTTGAATTTCAGACTGAATTGCGTCAGTAAAAAAAACAGGAGTCGCGTCAGCAGGCAACAGGTCAGACAAGCCGGTGTGCGCCAGGATCAGCATACACGCTGAATCGGTGATCTTCAGGGCAATTCTGGACATTGGCAGGGAGGTATCCAGGGGCATGTAAGCACCTCCCGCCTTGAGGATGGCAATGATCGCGACGATATAATCAGGACAGCGGTCCATAAGGATACCTACCACGGATTCCCTGTCCACACCTTTTTCCTGAAGGAAATACGCGAGCTGATTGGCTTTATCATTCAACTGCCCGTAGGTAAACGCCTGGTCATTAAAGACCAGCGCCGGGCTTCCCGGTGTCCTTTCAGCCTGCTCCTCAAAATACCTGGAAATGCTGTTTAACTCAACTCCTTTATTGCCCGGTAGTGTGGTGCTTTGTCCCATTTTCCATGAAGGTGTATTGTATGTTTTTCATCTGTTTTTTATAATCGCCGGAGCCTTCAAATTTTATTTCATTCAAATATTCCGAACTGGAACAGAATTACAAAATACGGAAAACCAGGCCTAACGGCATTACCACATCTAAAGGAAAATGCTTTGTGTTTTTTAAGATGCAGGAAATAAAAACAACAAGTTGATAGTTATTTTTTTCACAAATATAACAAATAACATGTCATTACGTAACATATTCATTCGAAAAAACACAACTTAGGAAATTTTTATTATGACAATACCACAACAGCGAATGCGGTTGAAAGTAGCCACGTCACGAAGCCAGGCTTACCCTTTGATGGTCAGAATATTGCCGCTGCGGGTAATCCCATAGCTCTTAAGCGGGCTTGGAGGAGGGCCGCCGGTAACATTTCCGCTGGCATCGTAGGTGCCTCCGTGGCATGGGCAGACGAATGCCAGGGTCTGATAACTATAGGCGACGGTGCATCCCTGGTGCGTGCAGGTTTGCGAAAGGGCGACAAAACCGAGGGATGCCGTGCTTACCCGGGTGATGATCACCCCGTTCGAGTAAACATATCCTCCAATGTTGTTCAGGGCAGCATTGGCAGATTTGGAGAGATCAAGCGTGAAATTAACAGATGGTCCCTGTGGTGTTGTACTTGTTTTTGCACAACTCTCTAATAGGGCAGGCCCTATGGCGATACCTGCAACAGCCAGCGCTGTGACCTTAAAAAAATCCTTTCTGTTCATGGTGTTTGTTTTGCCTGTTGGGTTTAAAACAAATGTAAGGTTAATTTCTGTAGCTAAATAATAAAATCATGAGATGTCGAGGGGGTTTGGATCAATGCATCCGGTATAACTCAGAACTTCCCGAACCGCAGGCCAAGTTTAACCGTGAACTGGTTTATCAGGTCCTTCGGGGTGTTTTTTAGCCTCAGGTCGGGCGAATACCGGTAGCTTACCCCCAGGTTCAAGCGCAACGTCCTTACCAGGTTGCATTCCACTTTTATCCCCGGTTCCACGACAAAGAAATGATCCTCTGAAATAACGTTGTGGTGCCAGTCATGGTTTGAAAAGGTGGAGTCGTTAAAATGTTGCTGCCGTGAATAGAACATGTATCCGCCGCCGATCATCAAAGGAAATGCAACATGCACCCGCGATTTTGGGAACAGGGTGTATTCCAGCAAAAGCCCGCCATATCCTCCGATGAGGTTGGCACCATGCATTTTGGCGGAGGCTGAATCGTAATAAATGTTGCGGAAATGCACGCCCATTGGGTTGCCGATAAAATTACCGGTCCAGCCAATAGTCCAGTGATGGTTGAGAATGACTCCCATACTGATCCCCGGAAGAAAAACACGTTTATGCCCGAATTGCGTGTAACCGCCATTTGCTTCGATAAAATACCCCACCGGGATTTTAATGGTGCCGCTTCCTTTCCCGAATAAGGTATTCATTTCGTTATTGCCCGCAGGGGGATTAGCCGGCGGCGCATCCTGTGCAATGGATGCAAGAGATAAAAGCGCGCCGAAAATAATGAATAACGGCTTTCTCATCATCATAGTTACGATTTTTATGAAAACATGGTTTACAGTAAAAAAGTATATGTTTACGAAAATAAAAAAGTTCCAGGGCGGGTTGTGCCGGGCTGCCTGTACCGGATGAAGCCCAGGCATCAGAACAACAGTTGTTGCAATAATAAAATAAAATCCTGTATAAACTGTTATAATGGCCGGAAAAGTTGAATCCGGTTTCTGTTGTGAAGATGAAGGACCTGTTTGTTATTCTCGGTTTTTACCTGGTGATGATCATCGGCAACCCGGCACCGGCCCAGGGAGTGAATGCGACTGGCACCGGGAAGCAGAGCGACAGCTGTTGCATGCAGCAGGATATCGTTGATGTGTTGTTCAGGGGAAACAACCCGTTCAGGGGTAAATCGCCCCATCGTTTCAAAGCTTTCGCGGTGCCGCTGATCGCGTATGATCCCGCCACCAGTTTGCAGGTTGGCGTTGGAGGATCTTTTTCCCTCCAGTTGGGAAATCCTGAAAACACCAGGCTTTCAGCTGGGATGAGCTCTTTGCTATTCACACTGCGGCAGCAGTTTTTTGTCCAGTATAAAAGCAACCTTTTTTTTCCGCACAACACGTGGCTGTTGCAAAGCGACTGGCGTTACTATCTTTTCAACCTGCCGATTTACGCTGCCGGAACCCAGAACCAATGCCTGATCCCCGCACCTCACGGGTATAACCCGGTGATTACCGATCCTTCACTCGGAGGAAGTTACCTGATGGGTTACGACTGGTTGAAATTCCATAACATCCTGTCGCATAAAGTCACAAAAAATATCTATTGCGGTGTGGGATACCATTTTGACTACCATTTCAACATCGATGATTTCGAGCTGCTGATTAAAAAGGATACGCTCTACAACACGCCGAATTTTGCTTACAGCAAACTGCATGGATTCAACCCTGCCGGTTATATTTCGTCGGGTGTGAGCGCCAACTTTGTCTTTGATTCTCGCGACGACATGGTCAATGCCTACAAAGGAGTCTACATCAACGTGAATTATCGCGACAACTTCACCTGGCTTGGCAGCAGCCGCAACGGCTCGCAACTTTGGACGGAGTTCAGGACCTACATCAGCCTTTCAAGGCGCTGCCCGCGTCATTTGCTGGCCCTGTGGTATTATGGCTGTTTTGTGACTAGCGGGAGCATCCCCTATCTAGACCTGATGAGCATCAGCTACGACCAGATGAACTCATCGGGCCGGGGCTATTCGCAGGGAAGATACCGTGGCGAGGACTTCGTTTACGGGGAGATGGAGTACCGTTTCCCTATCTCGAAACGCACACACATCCTTGGCGGAGTTCTTTTCACCAATGTGTGTACGGCATCAAGCCGCGACATGCATATCCCGCTGTTCGGATATTTCCAGCCTGCCTGCGGCGCAGGCCTCCGCATCATGGTCGGAAAACGGGACCGCACCAACATCGCCATCGATTTCGGCATCGGGAATATGTCGAAAGGGGTGTATGTGCAAACGCAGGAGGTCTTTTAATCCAGGTCCTTAAACTATCAGGGCCATTTTTATGTTTAAATTTTGACAAGTTTGAAATACCGCGTTTTAACAGGATCCCGCAAATAGAGGAAATAGAGTCCCGGCTCTGCAGGTTTGCCGTTTTCAGCCCTGCCGTCCCATTCCAGTATATTTTTTCCCGCACTCAGCATCCCAGGCATTCTTTTGATGCATACCCCCCGCGGATCCAGGATCCCGATTTCAGGATTTCCGGGAATCTTTAATCCAACTTCAATAAAACAGCCCTGTTCAAACGGGTTTGGGAATATCCGTACATTTTCATTTTCAATCTTCTCCTCGCTTGTCCCCGTTAAAAACGAATTCAACACCAGCTCCGCATCCTGGGGATCCAAAGGAGGAACGGCATTGAACAAATGCAGATTAATGCGTATGTTTTCATTTCCGGGATGCGGTATATAGCTGTGGTTTGCATATTTCCACGACCGGGATGAATCCCCCCAGGCGCTCCTGAAGCGGATTGAGTCGGGCATCCATTCAAAGAAGTGGACGGAATGATCAATCCCGGCTAAATTCATATTGAAACGGTTCATGTTCCCGGCGATGTCGTAAGGCTGAATGACGAATTGCGAATTGATGTTCGACGGGTCGCCCCACCTGGAGAATTCAAAGTCAATTTCCCTGTAGAAATTATCAGGAGGGATGGCCAGCGGAGAACAGTCATCCCAGGTGAATATCCCGGCAATCACATTGGGATCGAGCAGATCAACCCTGCTGCCAACATCGAAAGTATACCGGTTATAACCCAGGGAAGATTTGCCGATCAACTCGGTACAATGCCATTTGTTGCCTGCTTTCGCGATCCTGAGATGCAGCCGCTGCTGCGAATCGACCCACACCATCGTATCACTGCCATTGAATATATTCGGCCCCGGGCCGATGGGAAGCAGGGTGCTGCCGACCGAACGCTTGACAACCCATTCCAGCCCTGACCAGGAGATCACCCGGTCGCCATGCGGCCTGCATGAAACCACATAAGGATAGGAAAACAGTTCGCCGGGAAGTTCAGCTCCCGACAGCACCGGCGGCGACCAGGACAAGGGCGTTAAAAAAGCGATGATTTTCGTCGCATACTGATCGAGGCCTGCAAGGGCAGTTTCTGTAGTGAAAACCGAGTCGGGCCGGATGACACTCACCGGGCTGGCAGCATATGGTTTGTTCCACCATCCGCCAGCCTCCTCGACAAAGATATAAACCACCACCCCATGGTCGCCAGGCGAGGTGTTATGCACCTTCCCGGATAGAAGCGCGGTGCTGCCCCATCCCGGAACAGAGGTAAATTGAATGTATGGAGGGGTCTGTGAAAAGCAGGCACCACAGAGTAAAAATACAATGACGGAGACCAGCGTTTTCATCAGCGTTAATAGTAAACTTATTTACTTGCCTTTCTCCTCCGTTGTTTTAACATAGGAGGCCCATTGGGAATTTTCTTTGGTCAGCATGCTTTCGATGCGTTCAACAAAATACCTGAACCGTTCGGGATCCTTGTATGCGCCTGCCTGGGCAAGGTAGAGGTACTGCTCCTGCGTGATCATTTCCGCCATCGTCCGGTATTGGATCCAGTTTTCCTGCAATTTAAACAAAGTGATAAGGCCCGTAACCGCCGCAACCAGGATACCGATCAGTCCGACAGCAATTTTCAGAACATTGCAACCATCGGTGATATAGGCCGACAGGAACGGGATGAACAGGGCCAGGATAATTTCCGACACTTTAAGCCCGTAAAACCAGCGTTTGTTACACCTGCTTTTCCTGTTAAACCAATTGATTTGATCCTGAACACGTTTCTCCATGTAGTCGGTTTCGTTAATTTCCATAGGTTTGAGCTTTAGGTTATCTACAGGTGAATTCCTTGCCGGGATGGATCCACTCACAACGTTTAATCCTGTCCTGGTTCATTGAGTTACAAAGATAATCAAGTTACAACACCATTCAAAAAACAACACTTTCCTGCATGGGCGCCATCATCCTTCGATTGGGTTAACTTTGACCAAAATTAAAATTAGGAAACATGATTAGTCACCATGATAATGGTAAATCTACTCCTCATGTATCGGATAACCTCTGGCATATAAACGATCGTCGTTGTTATTAACAAATGAACACCTGAATAAGAAGCCATAACCAGCAAAACAATAGATTTGTAATCGTTAATGGGATAATACCTCTCAACAAGTTTGTCAAATTTATTTTCCAAATCACTGCAATAAAACCATCCCTTCCCGTCTATAACATCATGGAAAAGGAACTTCAGAAAAAGTCGCTTGACAGGTTCTTCAGAAATGAATACCAGAAACTGGTGAATTATGTCAGGAAAAACCTTGATGAACGCTTTTTTGAAGCTTCTCCGGAAGACATCGTGCAGGACGTTGCCGTGGGACTGATCGGCAAACTCGATCTGGATGCCCAGATTGGGAACCTGACCGGCTATATCTACCAGTCGGTCAGAAATAAAATTATCGATTACCAGTCGAAAAAACAGCGGAATGTGTCGATTGAAAACTTCACGGACAGAAAAAACGAGAATTATTTACTTAACACCATACCCGATGAAACAGTAGCTGAAAAGAATGAGTATTCCGACATAGACCCTGACATGCTGCGGCAGGCCATCGCGCAACTGAGGCCTGATGAACAGGCCGTGATTATTGCGACCGAATTTGAAAACCAGACATACGAAGAACTCTCGGAAGAGTGGGATGTGCCGCTGGGCACGCTCCTTTCGCGCAAACACAGGGCAATATCAAAATTATACAAAATATTATCAAACAATAAAACTTAGCAATTATGGAAACTTCAGAAAATAAATTTGAACAACGGAATCATTGTGGCAGGAGAAGGCCGAAGATCGGGTGGATCATCCTGGGAGTTATCGGTTTTACAGCTTTTGCCTTCCTTTTCGGAGCGGTCGTTATGTGGCTCTGGAACTGGCTGATGCCGGCCATCTTCCACCTTGGCGTTATAACCTACTGGCAGGCCGTCGGTCTTGCCATCCTGGGACGGTTGCTGTTTGGCAGTCTGCATCATGGCGGTTCGCACCACCGTTCACCACGCGGTTCCGGTCGCTGGGGACACTTTCACCAGATGCGCATCGGCAAAAACTGCAACAGCTATTCCGACGGATCAAAATGGAGTCATTACGACCAGTACTGGAATGAAGAGGGCGAAAAGTCCTTCAACGATTATCTTCAGCGTAAAGGCGCCGAAACGGAAAGGAAATGATGCCTGTTATTTTTTCCCCCGGAGTTTAGACTCCACCAATTCCCGGTTCTTTAAAAAGACCGGGTTTTTTGTTAATGTGATGGCATGATCGATGCATTCCAGGGCTTTGGCGTTAGTGCCCATTCTCAGATAGGAGATGCCGATGGCATTCCACACATCCCCGTTTTTATCGGGGGTGATCTTCATGTGCCTGAAAAAATCATCAATGGCGGCCTGGTGCTGGTTCAGGGTTTGTTCAAGTAAAGCACGGTTGGCGTACCCGTTGGTTGAGTTCGGGTTCAGTTTCAACGCAAGGGTCATGTCAGCCAGTGCCGGTTCATACTTCCCCTGTGCAGCATAGGCCGCCCCCCTGTTCTGGATCGCCTGCTGTTCATCCGGGCTGATAGCCAGGCACTGATTATAATCGGCTATGGCCAGGTCGTAATTCTTATCAGAAAAATAGATGTCACCCCGGTTAATGAGGGCATCCTTTTCGGCACGGTTCATGACAATGGCGTGGGTAAACATCCCGATGGCCTTATCCTTCTGGCCGGTGTTCTTATAAATCAGTCCTCGGTTTGAGTAGGCCTTGCTGCTTGGCGCTGAGGCAATGGCCTTATCCCACAGCGAAGCTTCATCTTTCCAGGTCGAGGCCTGGGAAAAAGATAAAACGGAAAGTGCAAGGGAACCTGCAATAACCAGGGCCATCGCAAGGGCAGGCGGCTTGCCGGCATGCAAATCAGCCCATTTCTGAAAATAGTGGCCTGCCACGAGGAATACACCAATCAGCGGGATATAGGTATACCGGTCGGCAATTACCGCACTGCCAACTGGGTAAAACTGAAGTACCAGGGCAAGATTGATCACGTAGAATAATATCGCAAACGAAATCAGCCGGTTTTTACGGAACCCGGCAAAGAACAGAATGACAAGAAAAACTGTCACCAGGGGTGATACATAATAGATGAATGGCAACGATTCGTTCACGGCCGGGTATGGGTAGAAGGTACACAGGCCAAACGGAAGGATGGTCTTCAAAAGGTACATCATGATTCCGTAAAAGCCGAAAAAGAATTTGAAATTCGCGGGGATCATTGCGGTAAGCCTCACTGCCCCTGCCACGGATTGCCCATGAAGTGCCAAAAGACCGAAGATGACCGAAAACAGGATAAAGGGTATCTTTTCAAGATAGGTGCCGGTTTCCTTCAGCCTGTTGTAATAATAGTCAACGGCAAACAGCACGACCGGGAAAATGATCGCAGCAGGCTTTGATAACAATGACAATAAAAAAAGAGCAAGGACGGCTATAAGTTTCAGGATGGTTTTCTTCTTAAGATATCCGAGGTATGCGACCAGGGCTGCCAGGAAGAAGAAGGAATAGAGCACATCCTTTCGTTCGGCGACCCATGCAACCGATTCAACGTGAAGTGGATGGATGGCGAACAGCAGTGCCGCGATGAAAGCGGCCCAGGGCTTTTTGCCGGTAAGCCGGAAAATGAAAATAAATACGAGGAGCACATTCAGCAGGTGCAGAAAGAGGTTGACAACATGGTACGACCAGGCGTCTGTTCCTGAAATGGCATAATTGATGGCCAGTGTGAGCATGGTCAGGGGGTGGTAGTTCCCCTGGACCGGCATGGTTACAATGGTTTTGAAATTGGCAAGCGATTGGATCACAGGGTTGTTGATAACATAATCGGGGTCGTCCCAATTAACAAAACCGGCTTTAAAAACAGGCGTAAACGCGATAAAAGCGAGGATGATGCACACAACAGGCATCCAGTAATAATTCTTCTTCACCGGCACGGCTATTTTGCCGGCAGGTTTCTGTTGCTTTTTTATTTCGGGTTTTTTCGCCATTATCGTTTCGGTCTTGGGTGCTCGGTTTTGATCATGATCAGCAGGTTTACAGCGTTTTTTGAATGATTATTCAAACTACAATTTCATTTCAAAAATAAACCATTAAACATAATCATGCCAACTGAAGAGAAAAAAAAATAAAATTCGTACCTTAGAGGTTTATTTGCAAGATGATGCGTCATTTCCTGGATTCTTCTTCTGTGCGTAAAGACAAACGACTGATCTGGGCTGCCACCCGGTCGGTACTGGAAAGTGTTGGCTTTTCGCACAAAAGGAGCGGCAAGAAAAGCAGGAGCCATTGGGATTTTTTCATCCGCCTGCTGAAGATCTTTGCTTTCCTGCTGAAGATAACGGGGTATTACCAAAAAGGATATGGCAACGCAAAAACGATCAGGGTAACCGAAATATCCCTGAAATTCCCATCCCTGCCTGCGGCATTCAACGGGTTCCGGATCCTGCACCTGTCGGATCTGCATATCGACAGCATTCCCGGCCTCCCTACCCTGATCATCGACAGGATCAGGGATCTCCAGTTCGATATTTGCCTGCTGACCGGCGATTACCGGCGCGATATTTCAGGAAGTTTCAGCCATATCCTGAAACCCATGAAGATCCTGTCGAAGTATATCCAGGCTCCTTTCGGCACATTTGCTGTGCTGGGGAACCACGATACTTACCTGATGGCGCAATATGAGCAGGAATCGGGCATGGAACTGCTGATCAACGAATCGGTGGAGATCATGAAAGATGACCAAAAAATATTGATCACCGGGACTGATGACCCCTTCAATTTTTTCACTGAACCAGCGGTTCTCTGCCTCGAGACCCGGGGTTACGATTTCAAAATAGCCATGGTCCATACTTCCGAACTGGCCAGGGCAGCCTCGGAGAACAAGTATTCCCTTTACCTGTGCGGCCATACGCATGGCGGGCAGATCTGCCTGAAGGAAGGCGTGCCCCTGATCAGCCACCAGTTTGAAGGCAAACAGTTTAACCACGGCACGTGGCGCATGGGGAACATGATTGGCTATACATCACGGGGAGCGGGTGTAAGCGGTATCCCGGTGAGGTTCAACTGCGCGCCGGAGGTGACGGTGATTACTATTTTAAAACAATAGACCTGTGTTTCAACTGAAAAGCTAAATATACATTTTTGTATATATACAAATTTGTATATGTGTTTTTTCCTTTACCTGGACAATGGAGGGAATTATCAAACATGCCCCGGGAACTCCGGTTGCCTTTCCGCCACACCGTTCCGTTTTTCAACTCGTTAACATTTAGGAATCCGGTTTGTTTTATGCCTGAAACTTTCAAATATTCAGTATATTATCTTATCTTTGCCAAAAAGGGCTTAATCCGTATTTTGCAGGAAAACTTTTATTATCAACTTAACACCAATTAAATGGCGAGTTCACAAGAAACTTACAACAAGAGAGACCAGGAAAAAAAACGATTAAAGAAACGCCTCGACAAGCAGCAGAAACTGGCTGAGCGCAAGGCAAACTCGCCGGGCGGCGGCCTTGAAAACATGATTGCCTATGTTGATGAATACGGCAATATAACCGACACCCCGCCCGATCCGGCAAACCGGAAGCGGATCGACGCCGGCAGCATTGAAATCGGTGTTCCCAAAAGGGAAACCGTTGAAACCCCCTCCGTGAGAAAAGGCAGGGTTGAATTTTTCAACCACTCAAAAGGTTTTGGATTTATCAAGGAAGCCGATTCGCAGGAGAAATTTTTTGTCCATGCCAACAACCTGATCGATGAGATCAAAGAGGGCGACAACGTTTCGTTTGAGCTCGAACGCGGCTTCAAAGGCATGAGCGCTGTCAGGGTTAAAAAAATCTGATCCGTCTGCCCCCGGATTCCTCCTGTTGAATTGAGTTTTACGTGTTGCCCCTTATTGCGTATCCGGCTTGATTTCCATCACCCTGCTCCCCCCGTTCCACATTAATTTCAATTTAAACGGAACATTGGAAGATACCTTCACCGACGGCTCTTCCCGTATGTTCTTCCTTGCACCGCAATGCAGGCTGATGGTTCCGCCTTTTCCATAAGGATATCGGCTTACGCCAAATTCATCGGTGAGCCTGATATCCCATACCAGCGTATTTTCCGGAACATCGGGACGAAGTCCGAAAACATATTCAAACAATACCGTGACCGGCACCAGCCCCGTCCAGCCGACGAGGTTTTTGGTATCGTTCCCTTTGACCTGGTCCGGTGCATAGTTTTCCCATAAGGCCCCTGTTTTATTGAATACTTCAACCACATTGCCAAGATGGTTCAGCGCAATCGCGAACGCCAGGGAATCGCGGTGGTAGTTGGTGAGCCCGCGCAACACCATGTAATTTGTGGGAGCCCACACCGACCCCAGCCAGTAGCCACCCGCCGGGTTGAATTTTGCATTGTCGGCCGACAGGGAAGGCACGCGGTGAACCCTGGCAAACTCACCCGGTTCGGACAAATGCGCTATGAACCTTACGGCTCTTTTTTCATCCGCTACGTCGGCCAGCAACGCCCAGTAAGCCGCGATGCTTTTAACCGACGACAGGGTCCCGTCCCGGTAACGG
The DNA here is from genome assembly GCA_903913885.1 of uncultured Bacteroidales bacterium. Classification (GTDB taxonomy): domain Bacteria; phylum Bacteroidota; class Bacteroidia; order Bacteroidales; family FEN-979; genus CAIVAT01. Next base: position 25,214 of record CAIWMX010000027.1, read on the forward strand.
TCATGATAGAACCCGGTTTTCTCATCCCACATGTTGCTGTTCACAAACGCCGTCAATTTTTCATTTTCACGGGCAATCTCCTTCACATCGGCTTCCCGGTGAATTTTACCCGCCATTTCCACCAGGATCCTGCCGGCATAGATCTCCTGGAGGGTAATGTCGATCCACGACATATGCCCATGGCCCCATTCCGGGTTCTCCGCTGCCGGAACGCGCGGCTGGTTGTCCATGCCGCATCCCCAACCGCTCGCGTAATACGTACCGTCGGGCCAGCTCCGGTACGTATGAAACCACTGGTAATACGCCAGTAACGGGGAGAAAACACGTTTCAGCCTCGTGGTATCATTGAAATTCAGGTAATACTCCCATTCCGTCCAGGGCAGGATGTTGGGGCCCGTGCTCGACGGATCAAACCGTTCGAAGTTATCGCCCCCGTCGCTCTCCCTGATCTCCCTGCAGATAAAACCGTCGGCGTGCTGTTTTGCATAGAAATTGTCGAGTGTGCCCCTGAAATCGAAAGCCCTGAGCCCATACTTCCCGAACATGAGCATGAACCCGGAATCCCACATGAAGATATTCCCGTTGAACGCCGCGTCAATGAAAGGGGAGATAAACTTATTCGCCGGCGTTGGCCGGTGGATGTTCGAAAAAGCAATCTCCCAGGTCTTCCAGTAACACCTGATCACATCGGGCCGACCAGGCCAAACCGGTTCAGGCAGTAATGCCCTGGCGCTGTTAAAAACAGGCGGTTGCGTGCTGTCGGCCTTCATGCTGAGGAAAACATTTTCATCAACATACCGGTTTTTAATATGGGTATTGTAAAAAGGCTGCCCGGCAAGATCCAGGGAAGCCAGGAAGAAAAGAACACCCGTCAATAACCCCGTATACAGGGGGTTTTTCACAGTTTTCAGATATGCGGATTTCATGAGTGGCTGTGTTGAAGTATGAAAAAACAGATCGGCCGTTCAAAAGTAATCAAATGCGGCATTGGTTAACTCCGGCCAATGCGTAAACCATGACGACCTGCCTCCGGTATGTTATTTATTTCCCCGAAACCCCTACTTTTGTCCCTGACAAAATACCTTGAAAAATGACCCGGATAACCCTCGCAAAAGATCTTGAGTTTTCACGAATCGTGCATGGACATTGGCGGCTGGCCGACTGGAATATCACCAGCCAGGAATTGCTGACATTGACCAAACAGGCCGTTGAATTGGGTGTGACCACGTTTGATCATGCCGACATTTATGGGAATTACCGGTGTGAAAAATTGTTCGGAGACGCCCTTGCCCTGGACAGCAGCCTGCGCGGCAAAATCGAAATCGTTACCAAATGCGGAATTAAACTGGTATCCGAGAAATTTCCTGACCGGAAACTTAAGACATATGATTATAGTTTCGGCCATATTGTTGCTTCCGTCGATCATTCGCTGGAGAACTTCCGGACCGATCGCATCGATCTGCTCCTGCTGCACCGTCCCGCGCCATTTTTCGACCCGAAGGAGGTTGCCGAAGCCTTTCTCCACCTCAAAAATGCAGGAAAAGTGCTGAATTTCGGCGTTTCCAATTTCAACCCTGCCCAGTTTGAGATGTTGAACAGGTACACCGGAGCAATGCTCGTCACCAACCAGGTTGAAATTTCTCCATATTGCCTCGAACATTTTGAGAACGGAAATATCGATTATTTCGTGAAGGAAAAACTCAAACCGATGGCATGGTCGCCCTTAGCAGGCGGCCGGCTGATCAACCCGCGCGATGAAAAAGGAGAAAGGCTGATGCGGGTTCTCTGGGAAGTTGCCCGGGAGTTGCAGACCGAAACGGTTGACAAAGTTGTATACAGCTGGCTGTTAAAACACCCGGCCAAGATCATCCCGGTGGTTGGCACTGGCAGGATTGAACGAATAAGATCAGCTTCAGAAGCCCTTGACCTCGACATGAGCATGGAGCAATGGTACCGCATTTACAATGCTTCAACGGGGAATGACCTTCCATAACAAGCCTGGTGCTTCACTCCGGTGCTTCACCAGGCAGACCTGAAAAGCACAGATCAGTGCGCATATATTTTAGATGGCTGACGGTATCCCGACAGGTTCCCATACCAGTCGGGGTGTGATGCACCAGAGGTTTCCGCCCAATTGTTGAATTTCAGGTACCCGGTATTAACAGCTGCCTTTTCAATCGTATAGCTGAACCTGCTCGCAATATTCAGGGCCCAGGGCAGGTTGTTCACCGTTTTATAATAACGGCCCTGCGCGGGTTTGCTGTTGTCGTTATCGGTCCCGAACAGCGATACGTCAACTTTGTCGGTTGGCGGCTGGTCAGGAAGATGGACCTCCCGGCTGCGGTTACCATTGATGATGATAAAGGGGTTGAAGGGTGGCATGCCGGCCTGTGCCAGGGTAACCGGGGCGGTGAGCGATATTACAAGTTTCAGGGTGTCAGGGATGGCGTAGGCCACGCCCGGGGTTGTATTGGCACCTGTCATCCCAAGACCTGTGGCCTGCAGCTGATCAAATGCATCATCAAACGCAACGATAACGGCTTTTGTTTGTCCCGCCTCGGTTTTATTTGCCGACAAGGTAATGTACCCGTGTTTCAGGCTGGTTCCTGTTACATTCTGAACCTGGATGGGCGTTAAGGGGAGCTGGAATCCGAAACCGCTGTGATACCCGGCGCCAATCGCTTCTGTAATCAGGGTTGCATCGATCTCCACAACCTTGTTCTGGGCATTGGTAACGAGGTTAAACCGGTAGGATAGCACCAGGTCATTAAAGTCATAATCTCCCTTTCCCGGCCACAGGTCTTCAAAAACCAGGGAACCATAGCCGGTTTTCGAGGGGGTGTAATTGTTGAATGCCCTCGCAGGATCCGCTGGATAATCATCAGAATTGTCGGGAACCCCGTCATGATCCTGGTCGACTACGGTGGTGACGATAACCGGCATATTCGTTGTGTTGGCACCCTGCAGGGGATTTACGGTTACGTACAGCACACCATCGTTGAAGTCATGATCCGATCCCTGGTAGGCCCCCTGGTCTTCGAAAGAGAGGAGTATCTGCTGACGCGACACGTCCTTCATCATAAAGATGTGGTTGAGCAGGGTGGGATCGGTGGTGTTGAAAGCAGGGATGGAATACCATACATCGCTGGTGGGTCCAACATAGGTGCCTTTACCGTTCCAGCCATGGGGTACCACAACCCATCCGATTGATTTACCAGCCGGGAACCAGCCCAGGTGAATTTTATTTCCCGGGTAGAGTCCTCCGCCGCTGCCGTTGTTGCTCAGGTTGGGAAAAATAATGTGGATAGTGTCTATCTGTGATGCCAGTGCCGGCGGCTGGCTGGTGTTATAGGTAAAGTACCCAAGACTGTTCATCCATCCTGCGCCTTCTGTGATGTATGTGACATAGACATCACTCAGGGCAAGGATACTGATATTTTTCGGCACCTGTGCTGCGAACCATTCCGGGTGATAGGCCGATTCATTTTTATATTCGGGCAACGTTGTATTGATGTCGTTCAGCAAAGTCTGGGTCACCGGGTCGTTCACAGGCATCAGGTTATTCGGCACCCCCAGCGAATTGTAGCTGCTCATGTAGACCCATTTGACGGCATCTGTACTTTTAAATCCCGCCGGGATCCCTGATTTTTCTGCTACCGGTACAGGAGCGAGACCGCCGAACTGCCCGGCGACCCCGTTGGAGGTAACAAGGATATCCATTTGCCGGTTGAGCCCCAGGAAATTATTGAAAACGGTTACTTTATTCACTGAGGCCGGGATCGATGCCATGGCCTGCCACATCCCGTCTTCTCCGCTGATTCCACTCACCAGGTATACGCCGCCTGAATCAGGGTTTGCCGTGTACATGGTAAATCTAACCCCTGAAAGCGGGTTGTCCGTGTTGTCCTTCGCCGAGAGGCTGATATCGACATTGCGCGTGGTCGCCCAGTTGAAGGTGGGCGAAAGATTCAACTGATTGATAGAGGTGGTATCGGAACTTTCACTGTGGGTTTTGTGGCATCCGGTAAAAAACAGGAGTGTTACAACACAAACCAGGATGACTTTGAATAAATGAACTCTGTTAGAAGCGATGAATGGTTCCATGTTTTTTTACAAAGTTAACCATGAATTTACCCTTTTGTATCCATGGGTTGAAAAAAACCGGCAATTCACATTGCATTTAACAATCATGACGCATCCCGGATAGGGACAGGACAGCCCGGGCAGTCTATATTCTTCGCTAACTGTTTTTTTCGTAAATTTACAGGTTCGTTTTAGATTCCCGAAATTGAAGCAAGTTTTCTTCTTCGTCGTGCTGTTTGTGCTGGTTCCTGGACTCCTTCCCGCGCAAACAAATACCGAATTCTGGTTTGCCGCCCCGGAAGTTACCGTTGCCCATGGCGACCAGCCGATCTATTTACGGCTCACCTCCTTCAGCCAGGCTGCAACGGTCATCGTATCAGAGCCGGCCAATACAGCTGCGAACTTCCCTCCAATATATGTTGTGATCCCCGCCAATTCAACCGTTTCCGTTAACCTCACCGCGTACAAAGACCAGGTCGAATGCAAGCCTCCCAATACCGCGCTTAACCTTGGGCTGCATATTCATTCCGATCTTCCCATCACGGCCTATTATGAAGTGGCCAACACGGTAAACCCTGAAATTTTTATCCTGAAAGGAAACAATGCGCTTGGCACCTCTTTTTTCATCCCGTCGCAGGATGTTTTATACAACGAACCCTCCTTAAGCCCAAAAGCATATAATTCCTTTGATATCATTGCCACAGAAGATAATACTACCGTCACCATCACCCCGAGAAAGGACATTGTCGGCCATTCGGCCGGCACAACGTTCACGGTTGTGCTGGACAAGGGCCAGGTATACAGTGCCCAGGCGGTCGGGCAACTGGCGGCCGATCACCTGATGGGTTCGGTGGTTACATCCGACAACCCGGTAGCCATCACCGTGAAAGACGATTCGGACCGGTATACCGGGCTCGATTGTTACGACCTCACCGGCGACCAGATCGTCCCGGTCAACATCATCGGATCACAGTACATCGTGGTGAGGGGAAGTACAAACAGCACCATAAACGACTGGGTCTTTGTAACTGCCACGGCCGACAATACGCACATCACCGTGAACGGAAGTGCGGTAGCCCTTATCAATACCGGGAACACCTATCATTTCAACATGCTGACGAGTAATTTATGTTCGTATGTTCAAACCGATCATCCCGTCTATCTTTACCATCTTACAGGTTACGGGTGTGAAACCGGAACCGCGCTGCTGCCCGCCATCGGGTGCACGGGATCAACCCAGGTCGCCTTCACCCGGACCACTTCATACACCTTCGAGATGATCATCCTTACCAAGGCCGGCGCCCAGGGTTCGTTCCTGCTTGACGGCAACCCCGCCCTGGTAACCGCTGCCATGTTTTCATCGGTACCCTCCAATTCGGCCTATGTTTACACCAAAATCACCTTCCCTTCGGGCACCCTGCCGGTAGGCGCCCACATGCTGACAAATACCCAGGACATTTTCCACATGGGGATTATCCACACCTACGATGCAGGGCAATCAGGCTGTTCCTACGGTTACTTTTCCGATTTTGCCAGCCTGAACCTGGGGCCCGACCAACTGGTGTGTGCCGGCACACCGATCACATTCGATGCCGGGCCAAACCGGATAAGTTATAACTGGTTTTACAATGGAAGCCCCTTTGCTTCCGGTGTCCAAACCATCACGGTGACCAATCCGGGCATCTATTCTGTAACCGTGGATGATCACGGATGCATTTTAACAGACCAGGCAGTACTCAGTAACTACCCCTCCACCAACCCGGTCATCAACGGAATTACAAATTTCTGCCAGGGACAATCCCAACCGCTCAGTGTTACACCATCCTATAATTCATATCAATGGTCAACCGGGGCGACAACACAATCCATCACTGTGAGCGCCAGCGGCATTTATGGGGTTACGATAACCAATAACAGCGGATGCCATGAAAGCGCTTCAGCCACGGTAACCGTGCATGCATTGCCTGTTGTCACCCTGGTGCAGCCAGCGTCAACCTGCTCGAATGTTGCACCCTATCCGCTCACCGGGGGAAGCCCTTCCGGCGGCATTTATTCCGGTCCCGGCGTAAACTCAACAACCGGGTATTTCGATCCTGCCTCAGGCACCGGCGCGCACCTGATCACCTACACCTTCACGGATGCCAGCGGGTGCGTAGGAACTTCATCCAAAACACTCACCGTGAACACCCCGCCCACGGTGCAGTTGGCCGCCCAGCCTTCAGTCTGCATTTCAGCCTCCCCGTTTCTGCTCACCGGGGGAACCCCTGCAGGAGGCACCTACTCCGGCCCGGGGGTCAACCCCGCCACTGGTATTTTCACCCCTTCATCAGGATCCGGCGGGCATCTGATCACCTATACCTATACGGACGGAAACATTTGTGCAAATGCGGCATCCAAAACACTAACCGTTTATCCACTCCCGGTTGTTCAGCTGGCTGCGCAGCCCGGCGTATGTATTTCGGCCCCGCCTTTTGCATTAACCGGGGGAGTTCCGGCAGGAGGTATCTATTCCGGACCGGGGGTCAATCCGGCCACGGGGATATTCACACCAGCCTCAGGCACCGGGCCGCACAACATCGTTTATACCTACACCGATGCGAACGGTTGCTCGAATGCGGCAATTCAATCCCTCGTTGTTTACCCCCTGCCTGTGATCCAGATGTCGGGGCAGGATGGAACATGCGTTTCCGCTGCCCCGTTCCCGCTGACCTGCGGATCGCCGGCCGGCGGCACCTATTCAGGCCCGGGCGTAAATTCAGCTACCGGCTATTTCGATCCTTCATCCGGGATCGGGCAACACCTGATCACCTATACCTATTCCGACATCCACGGGTGTATCAACACAGCCACCAAAATCCTTACCGTTTATTCAAGTCCGGATGTCCAACTGGCAGCCCAGGCTGCCGTTTGTGTCTCGGTCCCTCCCTACCCGCTTACCGGGGGCACGCCGGCCGGCGGAATCTACTCCGGACCGGGGGTCAATTCCTCCACCGGCTACTTTGACCCCTCTTCAGGGACAGGCGCACACATGATCCTGTATACTTACACCGATCCCTATGGGTGCACCAGCCAGGCTTCGGGGACACTTACCGTCAACCAGTTGCCGGTGGTCCAGCTCTCAGCGCAGGCTACAGTTTGCATCTCTGCTCCTCCTTCCCTGCTCACCGGGGGAACACCTGCCGGCGGGACCTATTCCGGCGCGGGTGTCAACTCTGCAACCGGGTTTTTTGACCCAGCCTCGGGTGCAGGAATACATACCATCACCTATACCTACTTGAACAGTGACGGCTGTTCCGGTTCGGATGTAAAAACACTCGAAGTGTACCCCCTCCCGGTTGTTCAGCTTTCGGGCCAGGATGGCGCCTGCATCTCCACACCTCCTTTCCTGCTGGCGTTCGGTACGCCTGCGGGAGGCACCTATTCGGGGCCGGGGGTGAACTCCACGACCGGTTTTTTTGATCCATCCTCCGGATCGGGGCCCCATACCATCACGTATACCTATACCGATGCCAACGGATGTACCGACGCCCCGTCCAAAATTCTCACCGTTTACCCGCTGCCGGTCATCCTGTTGTCGGGCCAGGATGGAGCCTGCGTCTCCGATTTTCCATTCCCGTTGACCTGCGGATCGCCTGCCGGTGGAACCTATTCGGGTGCAGGGGTCAATTCCTCCACCGGGTTTTTCGATCCTGCTTCGGGAACCGGACCGCACACCATCACCTACACATTGACCGATATAAACGGCTGCACCAGTTCCGGTTCCAAAACACTGACCGTATACCCGCTTCCGGTCGTCCAGCTTGCAGACCAGGCGCCGGTTTGCATTTCAATATCTCCGTTCCAGCTTACCGGGGGAACACCAATTGGCGGAATTTATTCAGGTATCGGGGTTAACCCGGCAACCGGGATGTTCGATCCTTCTTCCGGTGCAGGAACGCATACGATCACCTATACCTTCACGAGCGCAAACAGTTGTACCAGTGTGGCTACAAAAACCCTGGAGGTATACCCGCTGCCGGTGGTGCAACTGGCCGACCAGGCGAATGTCTGCATATCAGTAGCAGCTTTTCCGCTCACCGGTGGATTGCCAGCAGGCGGAACCTATTCCGGTGCGGGAGTCAATTCCGCCACCGGCGTGTTCGATCCGTCGTCAGGGGCGGGCGTTCATACGATCACCTATACCATTAACGGCGCCAATGGCTGTATCAATTCAGCCAGCAAATTGCTGACTGTTTACCCGCTGCCGTTGGTTCAGTTACAGGACCAGGCGCAGGTTTGTATTTCTGTCCCACCATTCCCGCTGACAGGAGGCACCCCTGCTGGCGGGGTTTATTCCGGCCCGGGGGTAAATTCTTCAACGGGATTTTTTAATCCGGGTTCCGGGGCGGGACCGCACCTGATCACCTACACCTGCACGGATGCCAACGGATGCATCAACGCCGCTTCCAAATCTTTATCTGTGTATAGCCTTCCTTCGGTAACCCTGTCGGATCAGGCCAGCGTATGCATCTCGCAGGCCCCTTTCCCGTTGACCGGAGGAATCCCGGCCGGCGGTATTTATTCCGGACCCGGCGTCAATTCCGGGACAGGCTTTTTCGATCCTTCCTCCGGAGCGGGCCTTCACCTTGTCACCTATACTTACTCAGATATAAACGGTTGCTCAAATGCTGCATCCAAATCCCTGGCGGTTTATTCAATTCCCTTTGTCCAGCTTGCAGACCAGGCCAGTGTATGCATCTCGGTGGCTCCCTTTGCCCTTACCGGCGGGACACCGGCCGGTGGGATTTATTCAGGACCGGGGGTGAATTCAGCCACAAGCATCTTTGATCCGGCATCCGGTGCCGGGCCGCACCCGATCACATATACCTACACCGATGCAAACGGGTGCATCAATACCGCCGTTAAAACCCTGACCGTTTATGCCCTTCCTGTGGTTCAGATGGCTGCCCAGGCGGCTGTTTGCATCACAGCAGCACCTTTCCCGCTAGCCGGTGGCACGCCTGCAGGAGGAACTTACTCAGGAACAGGTGTCAACCCGGCTACTGCGATTTTCGACCCATCATCAGGGGCAGGGATTCATCAGATCACATACAGCTATAGCGATATTCATGCTTGTACAGAAACAGCAACAGCCGCGTTATCCGTCATCCCGCTTCCACTGCCCGCCGGAACGGTAAGTGGCCCGGCTTCACTGTGCGAAGGTACGCTGAATGTCAACTACCTCCTGAGTGGCCCGGACCCGCTGGCGACCTCGTTTACCTGGGAGCTTAACCCGGCCAATGGTGGTACAATTACCGGAACAACGTCATCCCCATCGGTTTCACTGACCCCGGGATTTTCAGGGATCCTGGGCATTCGTTTCAGGCCGGTTAGCAATTGCGGTAGCGGGAATTTCTCTGGATATACCACCATCACCGTTAACCCCAACCCGGGTGTTTCGCTCCAATCGTGCAACGACCTCGTTACAACACGGGGGGCACAACCATTCCTGCTCAGGGGGGGCACCCCTGTTGGCGGGGTATACAGCATCGACGGGGTACCTCTTCCCTCCGGCGTCCTGGACCCTTCCACTCTGAACGCAGGCCCGCCCAACCATGTTATTTCCTATACCTATACCAATGTGTTCAGCTGCACTGCAGGCAAGACCCTGGCATTGAAAGTTAATAATGCCTCGGGTTTCATCTGCGGAAACACGCTTACCGACATCCGTGACCTGGCAACCTACCCGACGTTTGAAATTGTCAACGGCGCCACTCATCGTTGCTGGATGGCCGCGAACCTTAATTTCGGGAGTTTTATCACAGACAATGTTGTCCAGACTGACAACTGCACCAGCGAAAAATACTGCGAGGGGAATACGGGATCGAACTGTGATGCTTCCGGTGGTCTTTACCAGTGGGATGAACTTATGGGATATGTCAATGCAGGCAATGGAGACAATCCAAACAATGCAAACAATGCAAACAATGCAGAAGGGGGGGATAATTCTTTGGCGGAAGGGAAGCAGGGGATTTGTCCGCCTGAGTGGCACGTGGCGACGGAGGGGGAATGGGAGGAACTTATAAATTATTATTCAAGTCCGGGGATTGCGGGGATGAGTCTTTCGGATCCGTACCTTTTACATGGTTTTCATGCTAAAACCAGGGGGGTTTTGTACCAGAATTTTACCTGGAATTTTATGCCCCCGGGGTTTTCAGCCTCGCTATTCTGGACCTCCACAGCGGGAGCCGGTGCCGCAAATACCAGGGTGTACAGCCATGGACTGAACATGATTACACCCAGCGTATCGACCTATTTATCAATCAGGAATAACGCTTTCCAGGTAAGGTGCGTTAAAGATTAATGACACGTATTAAAACAGAAGCACAATGAAATTCAATCCAGTAACCAGCAATAAAAGTCTGCGGGTTTGCCTGTTAATTTTAACCATCCTCATGGGATTTTATTCCCGGGCAGCTGCACAGAGTGATAAGGATTATACGAGTGTGACCTCCGGGGTCCGGTTCCAGTATATCAAAACATTCGATATCAAAAAATTAAACAGCATCCTCAGCCAGGAACTTGAAGCATTTCTCGCAACATCCACGGCAGGGCCAAAGGCATTTGCCGACAGTTTTCCTCCAGCCTCCTGTGCTGTGAAATTGTATCGGGTAGCTTACAATTCCGTGATCCCGGAACTGGGAAACAGGCCAACCATGGCTTCAGGCCTGGTCGCTATCCCTGAAAACGGGTTGGATTCAATGCCCGTGGTGATGTACCAGCATGGAACCGTATTTTCAAAATACGAGGTGCCCTCGGTTCCCGACAGTTCCTCGGAAACCCGGATCATGATCGCCCGCTTTGCCGCTCAGGGATATATCGTAATCGCGGCAGACTACTTTGGAAGAGGCTTGTCGGACCTGCCCGACAGTTACCTGGTCAATAGAAGCACGCAACAGGCTTGTGTCGACATGCTTGCCGCGGCCAAGGCTGTTCTGGCTTCAAAAAAGATCAAAACAGGACCGTTTTTTATCAGCGGTTGGTCGCAGGGTGGCTGGGCAACCATGACCTTCCTGCACAAGCTGGAATCACTGGACATTACCGTAACTGCGGCTGCCACGGCCAGCGCTCCGGTGGATATTGCTGTCACGATGAACCGGTGGCTGAACAACTACCAGCCGGTTGATGCGGTGTACCTGCCCGCCTGCGTTGCGCTCCAGGTCCTCGCCCAGGAGTACTACCTCCGGCAAAACGGGCTGGCCGAATCGGCCATACGTCCGGAATACCTGCAGGCGGCAAGGAATTTGTACAGCAATAACATCAACTGGACTACATTCAGAAAACTCACCAGGGACAAGTTGCAGGATTTCATGAAACCAGAGTTTATGGCGAGCGGGGATATCGGCGACAGCCCATACTGGCAAACCCTGGAACAAAGCCAGGCTTACCGCTGGCGCAGTCATACCCCGTTAAAAAATTATTACGGTGGTTTGGATGAGGTGGTGCCCACCTACATTGCAACGCTCCCTGAAGCTTTCCATAAGGTTTTGGGTTGCGGGCCAACAAAGGCGGTTTATGCCGGCGACAAGGCCGATCACCGTGCAACCTTCATCTACGCAGTATTGCATCAGAAACCCTGGTTTGACGGGTTTTTACAAAAGAGCGCACTTATTCACTGACGACGAACGTTCGCTTCACATCTTTGGTGCCTACAAACCAGTAAAATTTCCCGGGATAGATATTGGCTGCCGGAACCCGGAATTCCCGCACGCCGGGCCGGATGCCCCGCCATAACACCACCTTGTCGCGAATCTCCGAACAGATAAAGAACCTGGTAAAGGAGTCAGTTTCCTGCTTCCAGCTGAAAACAATCTCACCCGTTCTTCCAAAACTCTTTCCATCTGCCGGATTTATCAATTCGATGGCATCATGGGCCTGTTCAACAGGTTGGTCAACCGCGGGGATGACAGACTTCTTTTCAGGTTCCGATGCAACTATGGGTTTGGGGTTCACAGTGTCTGTAACAGGGGAGGTGACCCATTTCGCAGAGTCGGCGGCGGGCTGATTTGTCCTGAAGACGAAAATAAGCACCACGATTACGATAAGGATAAGTGCAGAACCCACCCAGGTGACTGTTTTGGGTTTAGGGCTGCGGAAAGGTTTCCGCTCAGGCTCCTGTTCTGCGACTACCGCGAATTTCCGGTCATACTCAAGCTTGCCCTCCGCACTCATCATCTCCGGGAAAGTCTTCATCAGCCTGCATTTCCGTGCAAACTCCCGGTCTTCACCCATCCGGGTTTCAACCGCCACTACCTCCTCCCCGCTTAATTTCTCAAGCAGGTACTTTTCAATGAGGTCATTATCGTTCTGGTCGGAATTCATGCAGTAAAGATGACTTATACTCCGGCATTCATACAATCAGGGAGTTTTCCTCCTCAAAGGTATTCAAAACTGGTGAAATACCGACAGGGTCCTCCTCCGTATTTTTTCATACATAAAACTGCTGTAACGCAAAATGGCAAAACGGTATGACCATTTTGCCATTTTACTATTTTACTATTTTACATTTCCCCGCTTATTCTACCGCGAATTTCGCAACAAACACGCGGGAATCGTTGGTGAGCCTGATCATATAAACTCCTTTGGCAAACCGGCTGACATCAATCTGCCGGGTGTAATCGGCCGGGAGATTATCGAGCGATTCGTCATACACGAGATGACCGCTAACGTCGGTGATCCGTACCTGGAGTTTGGTCTCCGTTCCTTTGACCGACAACATGAGCAGACCGTGAACCGGGTTGGGATATACCGAGATCTGGGAATGGAGCCGGTTGTCGATGAGACCGGTACATACCATCACCTTGACGAAGGCTGAACTGGCAGTACCTGTTCCGCAGAGATTGCTCCCGGCAGCCGTGATATTGCCTGAAATGGCTGAAGTCCCGAAATTGACCTGGATGGAACTTGTTCCCTGTCCCTGTGTGATTGTTGCTCCCGTGGGCAGGTTCCAAACATAGGTTGAGGCATTGGAGATCGCCGGGATGGTGAACTGGTAGCCGCCCATGTTCTGGCAAACGGTATCGGGACCTGATATGGCCTGCGCTGCGGTGGGGATCGTTTCAACATTCACAGCCAGTGTCGTAGGCGTACTGATACACGTTGCAATCTGCGCAGTTACGCTGACAAAACCGGCCGTGATGCCCCACTGAACGGTAATGGCATCTGTTCCCTGCCCGGCGGTGATGAAGGCGTCGGGGGGAACGGTCCAGGTATTGGTGACCCCGGTAACCGGGGGAACACTAAAGTTGACGGTCGTACTGCTGCAAACATTCGTCGGCCCGCTGATGGTACCCGGGGTGGAAGGGGACTGTGTCAGCGTTACGGCAAGCTGGCTGGGGGTACTGGTTCCGCAATTGTTTCCTGCTGTAACGGCCACATTTCCGGAAGTGGTTCCCCACATGACGGTGATGGAGGTGGTGTTCTGTCCTGACTGGATGATGGCGCCGGCCGGGACTGTCCAGTTATAGGTTGAAGCACCTGGAACAACGCCAATGCTGTAGTTCGCAATGGTTGACATGCAGGGGGCCGCATTCCCGGAAATTGCACCCGGAGTGCCAGGTACTGTAGCCATGGTAACGAGCACGCTGTCTTTGGCAACGTGGGTGGCATTATCGTGTACTGTGCAGATATACCGGGTGTTGACAGTTGGAGAGGCAGTGGGGTTCGGCAGGGTGGAGTTAAATCCTGCAGGATTGGAGGTCCAGGTATACGTATAAGGGTTGGTTCCTCCGCTTGGGCTGGCCTGCAATTGTGTCGGACTTCCCGGGCAGACAGAGGTGGGAGAAGCGGTGACCACGACTCCAAGGGCCAGCGAAGCCATCACCTTGATGGTGGCGGTGCGCTGGTGCACAGGTGTTCCATTCGGGCCTTTTGCAATGAACGTCGCCGTGTAATCGGCAATCGGCACACTTCCGGTAAGTTTTACCCTTGCTATTTTAGACCCGGGAAAAGTAGTGATCTTGTCTCCCTGCGGGAAGCTGAAGGTGATGGTGCCCGACGAAGGAATCGGGGTGATCTGCCCGGTAAGCACGACCGTATCTGTGTACAACTTGACTGCCGGGACGTTCACGACAAAATCGGTGCTGTCGCTGCTCACATAGAGGGTGTCGGAAGTATGGTTGAGAGACAGGGCGAAATCGGGAAAATAGGAGGTCACGCTCATGAAGGTTCCCTGGCGGAAATCCGTCCAGTTTACCGTGCCAACTTTTTTATTGGAGATGATGCCGTTGTAGTCTCCCTGGTATCTGGGGGTTCCACCCCCGCCACAGGTAGGACAGTCGATTTTCATTTTCTGGTTTGAAAGAACCTGGTTTGCAGCCCAGGTTGTACCTCCGTTGTCGGAATAGGAGGCATAGATCATGGCGCTGTCATTGGTGGGGCAATCACGGGTGTCCATCCACATGGCGTAAAGCCTGCCGGTCTGCTTGTCGCACCAGATGGCCGGGTGCCACTGGTTGTGGGTCTGTGTGTTGGCGTCATCGTTGATAATCGTAGCGGCCGACCAGGTAGTTCCGTCGTTGTCGGAGTAACGGCACCAGATATCGGGTTTGTTGCCGTCGCCAGGGGGGTCGTTGGATGCATAGACAACGTAAAACCTGCCCCGGTGTGCGCCGTAGCTGTTGTCGGCCGCGATCATCGGGTATGGACGGGTACGCATGTTCTGAACAGAGTTCCTGCCGCCTACCTGGCTACCGACGGTATTGCAGAATTGCTGTGCCGATTTCTGGGTGAACGTAACGCCACCATCGGTTGACAGGTAAAACGTGTATGTAGAAGTAAAAGAGCTTCCGCTGTTGGTAACAACATGTACCGCACCTCCCTGGGTGCTTCCTTCGGGTCCCACGCAAACCATCATCCCGGGGATCTGCTGGGTGGTGGGAGCGAACGTCGAAGTAAAAGTAAGGCCATGGTCAATGCTGCGGGAAAAATTACCCGGGGGGCCTCCGTTGGTCATGGTGCAATAAACATAGTTTGCGTAAGGACCGGCGGTTTGGTCGCAGGCGATCCAGTTCTTGTCATTTCCGGCAATGGCGGTAATGGACGGGCCCCACGAAACACCGTTGTTGGCGGTGGCCATCACCTTACAACCGGTGATGGTTGTGCCGTACATGTTCATATAAAACATGTTGCCGATACTGTCGTAGGTTACAACCGGGTCTCCCTGCATAGAGGCGCCAAAAGCCGGGGCGGTAGTAGCCCAGTCGGTACCGTTTTCGGTATGATGGGCTGTATTGGTATTGTACGCAGTAAAGAACCAGGGTGGATTTTGCATGCTCTCCGCTATGTTGCCCTCGCCAAAGTCAACACCGAGGTTGAAATTGTCGTAATTATTGATGGTTATGATCGTCGACAGCGGGAGGTCGGGGCTCTTTGGCGCTGCTTCCCGCAAGTAGCGCGGAACCTGGTCAAGATTCGGATTATCCTGATACTGGGCAAGTACCTGGAACGAAGAGAGCAGGGCCAGAATTCCCATGAAAATGGTCCAGCGAAACCTGAAAAATGTAAATCTGTTCATAAGGGTGGTTTTAAATGGAGGAATTTCTTTTTACCGCATAAAAGTATGAAAAAAAACGACCCGATGTCAGGTAAATTATATTTGCCTTTAACTTCCTATTATTGCAAATGAAGATGTATGAACTGTAAGGGCCAAACCCAAACATTTCATCCAGGTTCATTCTGTCTCCGTTCAGGGATGCGACACATGGTTTTAATATGCTCCTCCCCTCTCTTTTGACCACGGAGCCTGTCATTTCGGCCGACGACACGTATCTTTTTATCAATCCGGATTACTCATGTATCTTTTTGTATATTTATACTTTCAACAGTATGTTTCACTGATGTTGCCAGATCAAATTTGCACACCCTGTTCACTGTAATTTTTTGCTGAATGATAACAAAAATATTTCTGCTGCAATTACTGTTAACTTTCCTTATTGGCAGTTTCTGGATATTCGGTACGGTACTTGCCGGACTTCGATTTGGCAGTAAAACCGGCGGATTTATCGGAGGACTTCCCTCAACAGCATTATTGTCGTTCTTTTTCATTGGATTTTCACAATCCCCAGAAATTGCTTCATCTGTTACGACCGTATTTCCAATCGCCATATCAATATCCGGTTTATTCCTGGTTGTTTTTGCCACGATTGCCCGCCGCGGTTTTATACCGGCTCTTTTTTCCAGCTTATTTTCATGGTTCCTATTGTCATCCATCGTCATCCGTTTCAGGTGGGAAAATTTCTTGCTCAACCTGGCAATCTATGCTGCAGTCATGCTTTTCTCTTACATGATACTTGAAAAGTATTTATTAATCAGGTCGGTTTCCACAGGTAAAACAGGACATCCGGAAAAACATCTTGTCATCCGCGCTATGTTTGGCGGATTTGTAGTCATGCTGACCGTTTTGATTGCAAAAACAGGAGGGACAGTATTTGGAGGAATATTTGCAGCATTTCCGGCAATGTTCATTGCAACGCTTACGATATCCTATAAGGCGCATGGCATCGAGTTTTCGAGGGCGATGACAAAACCATTGATGGTGACTGGAATGATTACCGTTGCAGTGTATGCAGTTGCCCTGAGGTATTTGTGGCTAACTGAAGATGGACAGATCAGGCACAGGCAGCGTTTCAACCGGGATATCGCAAACAACCGGTTGCATGAGTTTTTGTTTGATATCATCGGAGATCAGGCTGTTAAAGTCAATGTGATCAACAAACCCGGGCTTATTCATTTCAAATCTGCGGCCCAATTCCTCTGCCAGGAAAAATGTAAGCGGAGTCAATGCCTCAGCCAGTTTCTGGTAAACAACCAGCGGATTTCCGGGTAATATCCCTTTTGAATTCAGGACATTTACCGGAGGGGATTGTCCTACAACATGTCCGCAGTCAACCTCCTCCGAAACATGATGCAAAGACCATACAGTTGTTGCTGCATTGCGGATAACGAGATCTTCGTACGGAGCAGGACCTGCCCCCTGGTTATTTGCAAGATCGGATGGATGGAAGTTATAGATTCCGAAGGGGGGCAGGTTGATTATGAACGAATTGATGATCTGCCCGAAAACACATACTAAAACAACGTCGGGATTCCATTGTTCCATCATCCTGTAAAATGATTCAATTTTGATTTCACCGGTATAAACCGGGATCCCATGACTGAGGCCCGATTCAATAATGAATGTCTCATCAAACACCCTAAATGGCAGATCAATAAATTGCCAGACCCTTTTTTTCAATGAAATTTTAGCATCGGGGTTCAGGGGGTTATCTGTGACCAAACCTACCAGATTTACCTTTCCCGGGAACCTGCGTTCATATTCCTTAAGCGTTTCAAGTACTAGATAACCGAATTCCCAGCTTCCAAACAGGACGATCCGTAAACCCTCATTGGTTTTATTTGGGTTTTCGGATGGAGCGGGTTGTATAAGTCCACCCCACCTGTTATCCTCTTCCGTGTTGAATTGACGGCCTGGCTTATCAAGTACAACCAGGTAATTAACCAGCTTTTCATTTTCGGGGTTGGTCATCGGGATTAACGTTATTCACAAATCATGAGACAGTTAACAAATCTGCCTTATGGAAATTATTATTTCGAGCCTTTCATCACGCCGTATTTTTCACCCATAAGTATGTGTTGAAAAGATTGACCGCTACCCCCTCCTGCCGGTTCCAGCACAAATCCGGCTTTCTGTTGAAATATCAGTACAATATCGGAACCTCCAAACAGGAAGCATCCCATCATATCACCCTTCCTTACGACGGTCCCTGCGTGAATATTATCCTCAAATTTTACCGAACATATCTGCGACATGCCTATGGGAAGTATGGCCACCAAACCGAAATCCTTTGTATCAACAATTACACAGCCTCGTGTTTCTATGGCTTGCCAACTGGGGACTGTACAATCTAACAGATATCTCGGAATTGACGGATCCCATGTAATAATGCCGCCAACTGCATCCTGTTCAGCAATGTTCCTGATTTCCTTTACAACACCACTTACCGGAAAATGGAACCGATGGTAATCCTGAATATCCAGAAAAGTATGGGTCATTATTCCACTGGCAAATTCATTTTTATATTGGCTGTCATTTCCGATTAATGTTACAATGGATGTTAATGTTCCGGATTTAATGGCTACTCTTTTATTCAGGGCAATGTTTGAATTGGCGTCTATCGCCCATACACCCTGCGGTATGGCATCTGCCGGGGAAACAACAATTGTGCTGTCGCCGGGAGAAGTAACCGGGCGTTTATCCGGCGACTTAAGATACCTGGTGAAAAACTGATTAAACGTTTTCCAATTGGAAGGATCTTCATACCAACCGGCCGATAAACCAAATTTATTATCAGTAAGCGCCAATTGATAATATGCATCTTTCCACGAATCCGGTGTATCCAGATACAAGCCCCATGCTTTTATGAAACTTACCAGCCAGTCATTGTATGGGGCTACATATTGAAGAGAGTTATGATACAATCCCTGGCCTTCAAGTTCTGCAAGCGGCTGGTCATTTATAAAATAGAAATAGTCTAAACTCTGGTCTATTTTATCATATAATGAAGTGTAGGGTGTGTTTGGAAGAATACTCCATGGCATGCAAGTCTCTGCCCATGTAACAAATTGATAATATTCAGCCAGCGTTTGGGCCGGATTTGTATTTTTATCCGGATTGACCGTTTTTGCCTGGGCAATGGATTTGAGAAGCAATGATTTTATATTCGGATTGCTTTCAACCATGCTGATCAGCTCTTTCGTTTTAGGCCCATAATTTGGCGTACTTGAAGAATCATCGCGTTTACAGGATATCTGAATCGTTGAAACGACTAAAAAACTCAGAACAACTAAAAGATTTAACTTTTTCATATTTTTTTGGTTATTAATCACATTCTTACATGTTAATTCTTCATATAAACTATTTCAGACAGACTTTTGCTATTCTACAATAAATGCGTGTTCTACTTTTGAATCGTGAATGAATCGATAAGGCTGTAAGCCCCTGTGTACCCCCCGTAACTTTTTACCGTTACGGTACCGCCATTGATATCGACGACGGTGAAGTAATAAGTCAGGGGGTCATTGTGTATATTCCATAAGGTTCTGAGGTTCTCATCGATGATTTCGGTAGAAGGGCCGGCGCCGCAGGTGCCGTTGAGAAGTTGTACAACATTGTTCTGCCATGCGGGAGTTGGCGGTGTGGTGGATGGATTCGCGTGGATGCTGTTGTCGATGGTCTTGCGGGAAAAGAGATGCGAATGCCCGCAGGCGTATAAGTCAAACTTGTTGGCATCCAGGAACGACCATAGCAATGTCAGGGATGTGTCTGCAGCCGACGACTCGGTCGAATCGTCGGAAATATAGTAATAGGGCGTGTGAATGAAAAGGAATTTGTGTTGAGCACTGGTCTGGGCCACCTGTGCTTTTAGCCACGACATCTGGTCGTCGTCAATGTGCCCTCCCAGCCCCATGTGCACCGTGTCCTTTTTCACAAAATAGGGATCCAGCACCGCGAAAAATGAGTTGCCGCCCTGAGAAGTAAAGGTATAGGCCAGGTGCTCGTAGCCGGCCGGCCCGTTGGAGGGGTTCCCCGAAAATACATTCTGGTATTCCTTCTGGTTGACGAGCAGGTAACCGTATGAAGCGTGCTGGTGATACAACTCATGGTTGCCGATGGCCGTGTACAAGGGTATTCCGTTTTCCCTCAGGGTGTCGAACAGGTTTTTCCATGCCACGAAGGTGTAGGATGGCTTGATATAGCCCCTGTAGGACTGGTCGCCGCCGAAAAACACAAAGGACGGTTTGGGTGACAACGCGGCAATCTGGTTGATGATGGCAGTCATCACAGGGAGGTTCACCGGATGTTCAAGCGTGTCGCCCCGGCTGTCGGCAAGCCATACGAAACGAAGCGTTTCATCAGTCGCACCAAGTCCACCCTTGTGCTCAGAATTGCTTTTTTTACAGCCGCTTTGCATTGCTGCAACAACGATAAACAACATCATGGCGAAGATGGTAAAACGGTTTTTCATGATCCGGAATGTGATTTTTAATGCATTACTCATAGCTTTTCTTCTTGCTTTATGGTGAAACATTTATTTTGTTATATTCTCAAATTTACACTCCCCCAGTTTGTTTATTTGACCTGCCGGACAGATTAACTCACCAGGCCACAACAACCTTTCTTATTATTTTCTTTTTCCCATCTTCAAAAACCAGGTAATAAACACCGGCAGGAAGATTTCCAAATTGAAGGGATAGTTGCTGTTTTCCAGGACAAATATTTTTTTCTGAAAACATTTTTACCGTTTTCCCTGTGTTCGAAAAAAGTGTTGTTTTCAACCTGCTATAATTTTTTGAATGTATTTCAACAGTGGTTATATCCTTTGCCGGGTTCGGGAAAGCATTGCCTATCTGAAGGGATTGATATGCGATTGTTTCTGCCACTCCTGCCGAAGGATTAAAGTACGCGCTGTAAACACCGTTTCCATGTGTGCCGATGGCAATAAAACCGTCAGTCGGGCGGGCATCGATCATATCTATAATCACATTGCCGATGGTGGAAGCGCCCTCCTTTGTCCAAACCGTTGAGTCTCCCTTCAGCGCTGTCGTGGTAAACAAGCCGCAGGAGGTTCCTGCGAAAATGATCTTTTTTCCCTGGTAAAACAGCTTCTTCGTGCAGCGAATTGACGGTCCGTTTCCTGATCCATCAGGGTATTCCTCAAGATTACCTCCTACTGCTGTCCACGTGGAGCCTCCGTCAGTCGTATGGAAAAGGCTCTGTACACCGTAGTTTGAAAAGGTCACCATCACATGATCTGCATTATCAGGGTCGATATCGATGCAGGCAACAAAAGCATTTGACGGGAAGTTACTTCCTGTGATCTCAACCGGGACAGGATTTCCCGTATTTGCGTTGTCAAGCCGGTACACTTTCCCCAGGTTGGTCCCGTAATAAATCCGGTTTGCAGGAACTTTTGAAACAGTGATGAAACTGATTTCAGACGCAGTACCCACATTCACCTTGCTCAGCTGGTTCCATCCAGAATTCCGGAGGGTGGAATCGTAAGCTGCTGCCTTCAGGTTATCCTTACGCCAGATACTGGTGATGGTTGGCAGGTAAAATGTTTCATACGTATTCGGATCCAGCGCAAAATTCTGATAGAAGGGAAAAAGAGCGTTGCTTCCCATCACAGGGTCGTAATATTTAAGGAGGGTATCAGGAAGCTGAGGGAAAATATCTTTTGTATGCATGTTGTTATCAAAACGCGAGGTCCAGATATTTCCGCTGTAGGCTGAGATGGCGCAATATTCCCAGTTGGGTGCCACACAGGTTGCGAACCCGTCATAGCAAATATCGATATTGAACCAGAATTCCGTAGGATCGTCGGTAACAGTGTAATACCAGTTATTATCCTGCAACCCGCCAAGTACCCAGTCGTCACCTGAAGAGCCATGATCAATGGCAATGCTGTAAAACTGGGTAGTTGTCAGCTTGTTATTCATCCTTTCCCATGACATGTGGCTGCTGTCGGCCATGCAGTTGGTTGTCATGTATATACCACCGTCATTTGCCATAAGCATGACGTTCGGATCGGAGGGCAGGAACGTTATTCCATGCTGGTCGGGATGAAGTTGACGGATCGAGTCCATATCATAGGGATACCCACCCACGTAGGTTGTCATTAAGCTGTCGGCAAAACCATTATCCGACCTGTACATGTTCATTCCCCCCATGAAGACCACATTTTCATTATCGGGTTTTACGCCCATGGTGAAACAGTATCCGCCATATACTACCAGCGAATACGGAAAATCATTGATATTTCCGTCACCGCCTCCATGCATGTTACGGGTTCGGTTTTCCCATACAGCAGAACCGGCAGCGGAATTCCAGGTCATTTTCCAGAAGGTATTCACCGTGTTGGTATATCCGTTAAAGGGATTCAGGTCGGGGGATTGCGATTCCGTAAACACATACATTACCTTTCCATTCGACGGTGCAAGCACCAGTTTTGTCACCCGGTTATCCGCAGGAAATCCGGCAGGGGTGATTTTGGTCCAGTTAAATCCATCGGTCGATCTCCAGATCCCGGCTTTACCGGGTGGTTCAACCGAAAGGCAGAAACTGCTCAGGCCGGCATACAATACACCGTCGGATGTGATGGCAAGATCGGTAGCGAAAGACTTGTTCTCAATGTCGCCCAACGCTACCTGCCAGCTGATGCCGCCATTTTCAGAGCGCATGATGGCACCGTAACAGGCAGCATACACGATATCTTTATCCATCCTGACGGGGTCTGTTACGATCCGCCAAACACCCTGAAAAATCTCATTCAGGCCCGAGGGTGAAGCTCCCTGGGTAGCCGCAAGCGGCTGCCATGTTGCCCCGTTGTCGGTCGATTTATAAATTCCATTGCCAATTCCAATCGTTCTTGCATTGGTAGAAATGTTCCTGTCGGTCGTACTGAGCATCTCACCCGTGCCGTAATACCAGGTTCGGTGCTTCCCCGGCCTCTTGTCCTGTACCAGGCAGGTGGCGCTCTGTTCCGCATCGGGAGCGGTTGATTTGTGCCAGTTCAGACCCTGGTCGGTTGATTCCCACATGCCTCCTGATGCACTGCCAGCCAGAAGGTGATTCTGGTCATCTATATCAACGGTGATGCAGAGCATTCGCCCGCCTATATTGGTAGGGCCTCTCCATGTCCATGACTGGCCTGCATCTTCGGCATACCGTGGCAATTTTGAGGTAAATGCGAGCTCCCGGGAGCGAATCCCCGGCGGGATCAACCCTGTTTTCGGATCTTTCAGTTTCATAAACTGGCAGTCAGCCTGCATTGTTAAAAAACTATTCTCAGACATTTTCTTCTTTTCCGTCCTGGCTGCGGTACCCTTTGATAACCTTATTGAGGAAGATGAAGCATGAAAAAACAGGAAGCACATGGCCAGTGCTATGGATCCTGCAATAACCAGGAGAAAAGTTAACTTTTTCATGAAGCGGTATATTTATTTGGCAACGATCAACTTAAGAGAATGAACGGTATCCCCGGTCAGGAGACGACACACATAGGTACCAGGCTTCAGCAATGAAGTATTTAAATCGATTTCATATAACCCGGTACTCATATCCTGACGGATGAGGGTAGCTACCCGGCTACCCTGGATATTATATAGTTCCATGGTAACCAAAGAAGGCCCGGTAAGATCGAACCGGACAGTAGCATGGTCGGTACATGGATTCGGATAACATTGCAATACACTTTTATTATCCTGAGAAGATCCCGGTCCAGGTATTCCTAAGAAATAATTGTTTTCATCAACATCCACAACAGATCCATCGTCACGTATTGAAAAACACCTGAGTACCTGATTCATGTAAGGATCGCCAAAAACAATTCCATTGCTGGGTATGGAAGCTGCATTGACAGCCAGCATAGGATATTCCTGGGTTAAGACTAAAAGTGTATCTGTTGTGATAAAAGCGATGTTAAGCTCCGAAATCTGCCTTGTAGTATCGCAGATATATGGATTCGCCTCTGCGTGATGCCAGACACCGGAAGGCTGACTGATATCTCCTTTAAAAACATCGATCTGGCTGATCCGCTGGTTTTCACTTTTTGTGATCATTTTTTCCCTTTTAACGGCTACAGCAGCAATTCCATCCTTGCAGATTGCCAGTTTGGGCAATTGAAGATGATTCACCGAATCAACCAGCAGGTCGACTGCCAGCGCTTTCTTCCAGTTACCTGACAGCCACGGAATAAGTACCAGTTTTTCATAGTGCCCGTTAACCGTATCTTCCACGAATTTTGTATATGCCAGGCCTCCTCTTTCTCCCCTGAATCTGACATCCAGATAATTACAGGATTTATCATCCGGAGCCGATAATAAATCAGGAGCCGACCAGGATGTACCGTCAAATACTGAGAATTTTATTGTATTGTGTAAAGTGCCGCCTTTGCTGGTATTCAGCCACACCATAACGGCCTTGTCCTGAGCGGTGGCACTGACTTTTATCTGGGTCATTACGTCTGACCCGGTTACTGCAATTGCCGGAGGTGTCTGAGTCCATTGAGGTCCGTTCTTTGTCAGCAACACATACCAGATATCTGCCTTGTTGGCTGCAAAGTTCATCACCTGCCACGTAATCAAAGCACGCGAGGAGGATAACAGGGTGACCCTCGGATTGGCTTCTGCTCTGCCGCTGCTAAGGGTTGAAATATCATCTTCCAGCCTATTCATCTGAATCAATGAATCCTTTGCCGTATTATAAACGGCAAACCAGATATCCTGTGACTTTACAAATGCCTGTACCGGATTTGTTGGCACGATAGCAGAAAATGAGTTTTCAGTATGTCGTGATTGCGCCCAGGAAAGAATTTCAATTGAATCGGCCGGAGCGTCTGAAGCCGGGCTGTTCAATGCATAATGGTTGACTTCGATGGTCCGTTTTGTCGAAAATCGATGGGCCGAAAAATCGAGGTACCGGTGACAAAGTTTTCTTTCGCCAAACGACTCACCCTTTTCAAGCCAATTGAAATGCACATGATTATCAGTGGCATGAACGGATGCCTGCGGCCGGGCAACAGGTATCCTTGAAAACGAAGAGACAGGGCGCACCTTGTCAGCCAATTCAGGCCAGGATGATTGAGCCGGGATGGGCTCAAATAACGCTTTCTTTTTACCCGCAGGCGGAAATGCATTGGTCATATCATCTCCCCAGATGGTCGTGGAATAAAACATTTTAGGCCCCCAGAGCGTTTTTTCGTACCACCCCCAGAAAATATCGATATAAAATCTGCCATAAGTCTGGAAGGCAAATGATTTCAGCGGCTTCGACTGATACTTAGGGATCGAGACATACGAATGTCCGAATCCAAGAAGGAACCTGCCATCCAACCCAAAATGGCCTGAAAGAAGGCCTTCCAGAAGTTCTGCTCCTACGGCAAATTCCATTCCCAGCGCTCCGGAATAAAAATGGTAGGAGGCACTGTTATTAAAGGCCTGGGAGTGAGCAGGGTTCGCATCGACATTGAGATTTCCGAAGGATCCCCATTTCCCGGTTAATGAATCGACCATTAAATGCAGGCGCGACGAATATTGGAAACTACCGGTATAAGTGAGCTCAAAGGAAGGAGAAACAATTACGCTTTCGGGATCGGAAACCTCAGCAACCTTGATGATCTCCTGAATTTTCTCTACAATATTGGCAAACTTATTAAATCCGGACGTGAGGCTTCCACCTGTCGAAAAGTTTTGTGTCGCATATAAATTGTTCCTGGCATCAAGTTCAAATTTATTATTCTGAGCGTAGTTGAATGTAAACGACAACGTCGAAGCATTTCCCGCGCCAAGGTTAAAAACCTTTTGAAAAAAATCAGGTGGCTCATTGAGCATCAGTTGTGATTGTGACTTGATGTATTTCAAATAGACCTGTCCCGTTGGCATGTCAATCCGGCAACTTGACTCTCCTATCAGGGGTACCCATTGGGGGATATCCATTTCGGTGGAATTATTAATAAGATAACTGGCATCAAACGGGGTTGCAAGCCTGAAAGTAACGTTATCTCCGCTTTCATTAATATTGCTGAAAGCACTGTCGCCAATCATATCAAACCAGTCGGGCCGCGTTTTATGGACCTCGATCTTGTAAGGCCCGGCGACAAGGGCGAGATAGTTATTTGTACCCAGGAAATAGGATATTCTCATGTATGATTCCGGTGGTGACAGGATGGCCATATTCTCTGTGATCTGCCAGGTTGTATCATTTACATGCACGCCATTGGCCGTGGCGAGCAGATTTCCGTCGGAATCGTAAAAAGTTCCTGTAACCTTGCTCAGGGCAGTGAGATTTTCCTCAAATATATTGAAGGTGTTTTGCCTGACCATGGTACCCGGCGCTATGGCCTGCTCAAAGGGACCGAAATCACCCGAAATCGCAGGCGCCATCATCGGCCTGATCAGGAGGGGAATGGAGAAGGACCCTGCAACGATATATGAATTCCCGGTTGTTTCGTATCCCGTTTGAATATTGAGATAACTCCCCGGGGGAGCGGCCCCCATGTTAATAACCAGTGAGCCTGAAAACCCCGTGGGTGTCCATGTGTAGATATTCTGGTCAACAACCTGATGACCGGGCGTCAGCAAGTAATACCTGACGAAATTGTTTTTCCAGCCGGATTGGCCTTGTCCGGTATAATTGGTAGTGAAATAGAAGGTATTGTACAAATTTTCGCCTTCATTGAAATACCCGTTTCCGTTTGAGAGGTTGAATGTAAACGAATACCCGGGTAACGGATCCGCTATCGTGAATGTCCCCAGGGGATAGGTTACCCCGTTTGTACCGCTTCCGGGATAGAAAACCGTGGAATAAAAGGTATAGGTACCGGGCGCTTTATCAAGCATGTTGTGTTGCCACCTGACCATCGAGACTTTGTTCGTTTTCGACCAGTTTTGAGTAGCGCCTTGCAACATGGCTGCATTGGTTCCCTGGCTGTCGTGTACCAGGTTCCCTGTTCCTTCATCCAGCTTGTAAAGGAGGCTTCCCCGAAAAGCTCCGTTCAGCAGCGCGGGATCATGAACTGTTGTTTTGCTTTTTGACGAAGTCCAGATGGTGATATAGGCAAGCGATCCTTTAAAGAATGGCGCTCGGTTGCTTTTGTCAAGCTTGTTAAACCCGTCGTCGCGGCCGATGACCCAGTATCCTAAGTAGGGTATCGTCGTCGTTATGAATTTCTGGTCTACCATGGAGTTATCGATCAAAAGGTCAACAGAGGCTGGTGGAGCTAACCTCACCGTGACACAGTGCCAGAATCCGTCATTGTATCTGTTGGAACCGTAGAGGGTTACAGGACCGGTGCTGCTCTGGAATGTAAACCTCAGGGAGCCATCCTTTTCCATGTATATCTCCCGATCGGCCGCACTGACGGGGACCCCGTTCGGGGAGTCACAAAAGCCAATGAGTTCTCCGCCCGTTGTTGTCGTGGTCTTAAACCAGAGAGAGATTTCATAATTGGCCGGTGAGGCAATCTGCTTTGAGGTCTGGATATAGTTGTCTGTTCCGTTCAGGGCAAGACTGTACTGGTAGGGCACAGCATTCATCGTATCGGAATCAACATTATAAAGGCTGGTGCCATTTTTCAGCCCCATCACAACCTTCGTCGTATTATCCGGCAAGCCATTTACGAGTATAGGATTATCAAGGGATCCATACCCGCCGCTATTATAAAACACGCCCCAGTTTGTTTGTGGGGTGGCAACCGGCGACGGAGCACGGATCGTCATGTTAAAGGCAGATGTAAAACCACCTCCTGTACATCCCGGATAAATTTCCCTGATCCTGAGCGTAACCACTGTATATGGAAGAGATGAGATATCTATGACCAGTTGCGCGGCGTGGTTTTGCACTTTCACTTTCACCGAATCAACCACGTGATTGTTGATATCAAGGAAAG
Organism: uncultured Bacteroidales bacterium; assembly: GCA_903913885.1. Lineage (GTDB taxonomy): Bacteria > Bacteroidota > Bacteroidia > Bacteroidales > FEN-979 > CAIVAT01. Next base: position 52,783 of record CAIWMX010000027.1, read on the forward strand.
CAAACTGAACCGTATCGGTATTGGCATTGCTCGAATGCAGTATCAGGGTGTCGTTCACCGTGTAGAGACCGGCATATTCCGGCACGAAAGCCGCGCCATTTTTCATTTGGCCTGAGTTGTTCATATAACTCAGGTCGGAAATAAAATTCAGGCGATTCCTCAGATCATCAAAATTCCAGTACCCGGTGAGGGAAGATTCTTGCAGGAGCACCTTGTTCATATTGTTTATCAGCTCATTCTGAGTCAGATATCGGTTCCATATCCTGATCTCATCCATACCGGTAATAAAACTGTAATCACGCGAATTTGCCGGAAGCCCGGCATTGCAACCTCCAAGGATCAGTGGCTTTGTTTTCAGATAATTATTAACATTGTAGGTAGAAAAAATATAATTTATATTGACACTATTACCATACGAACCCAGTAAAACGCCATCGAAGTAAAATATAGCCCGTTGACGCGGATCTCCGGCGACAAAAGCAAAATGGTGCCAGCCCTTTTGCTGGAAAACCTGGTTGCCTGCTTCAATGTAAAACATCTCCAGCAATTGCCCTCCCAGCAGAGATGAAAAGCGGAGTCCGCTGGTTAGCCCGTCTTCATTGTATAAGGAAAGATCAAAGAGCGAATCAACCCGCATGAATGACATGCTTTTACCGGGATGGGCGGCCAGTTTCGGCCCGTCAATGTTGATCCAGCCCTCGATGGTAAAAGGTGCCCACCTGATATCAAAGCTGTAGGGCCCCTGGTAAATATACGGTGCGTTCGTCATTTTCACACCCGGACCGTTGGTGATGGCGGCATACCGCATGCTGTCAACCAGGAGCGCCTGCCCTGCAACGGGATTCTCCACCATCGCCGGGATAGAATCTGTTAAGGTCACTCCCCCGGATTTGTAGACCAGATTCGGTTTTTGGAGTGCTGTGGTCAGCAACTTATGAAATTCAAGCCCTTTATCAGGTGCACCATCGGCATGAATAAGCGCCCTCAGGTACTGCGTGGAAAGCGGGAGATTATCCATCCTGACATTTGAGTAGATCGCTGAATCAAGGTAGTGTCCGGATTGTGCAGGAAAGATCTGTGAACTAACAACCGTAGAATCTGCGCGTAATATTTGAAAGATCACGGTATCGGTGCGGGGCGGCAGATTTTTTACCATGAAATCGTTCGTCATTGGCGGCACAGGATTCCAGGAGGGGTCAGAAAAAGGATACGCATTGGTGATAAAGGGTCCCCATCCTTTGGAGGCCCCGAAGATGACGGTATCAGGATAGACCGTATATGGAATGTAGTAGTTGGCGATGCTGTCGGCATTGTATGTCAATTCAAGATGAAACTGCGGTGAAAGAGGGAGGTTCATTGTATCGGGCCTCACATGCCAGGATATCGAATTTAACGAAGTCCCTGTAACGATGTATGCCATCCCAACCTGGTTACTGTCGGCATCGATGAACCGAAACATCGCCCTGGAAGTAAGGGGTGGCAGATCAGTGGCGACGATTGCATTTTCCTGATGATTTCCAATGACATATGGACCAAAACCGTTTGTGGCCGTAAGGTTGATTTGCGGAAGGTACCGGGAAGTGCCGGTTTTCTGACCGAAGGCCAAAGCGGCGATGAAAAGGAATGTGACTGACAGGGCACATGCTAAGGAATAAGCAGTTCTTTTCATATTCATATTCGTTGGATTATTAACACCTCAGTTAAGCCACCGGTTGTTGTTGCCTTATCTTATTTTCAAATTCTTTTTTAGTGGAATTTTTAAGGATAGCATCAATTGCTTTAATACTGTTCAAATTACACTCCTCTTTGTAGGTTGATAAAAGCAAAAATTTGACATCCGGCCATAGCGAAACAGCTTTCGTCATCATTTCGTTGAATTCAATTTTCCCAAAACTGTAATCCATAAGAATCAGGTGAACCTGGATGTTGTATAAATTTTCCAGAGAACCGGTATTGTCCATGTCAAAAACAACTTTAAAATCAGGGATCTGATCAAGTGCCGTTCTGAGGCTTTCGCGATAAACTATGTTCTGGTCGATAATTACAATATTCATTTGCCTTTCCTTTGCAAATAAGGTATTGCCAAATATACAATGCCCTGCATTTAAGCAAATACGGGGATGCTTGTAATTTGACTAAAGGGAAACCAGTATTTGTTATAAGGGAAAACCCTTAGGGAAATGGGGGAAGGGTGAATTTTTGGATATCCTTCCGGGAAAGATCACTAATACTATTGAACATAGACTGAAAGAATGGCGATCTTCAATCCTTCGTGAATTTTCTCTTAATCTTCGTCGCGGACTTTCTATTTGATTCTTTATAACCTTTTGCGGAGCAGCAAGAAATAGCTTTATGATCCATAAAAATTCAGGTACCTGTCGCAATATTTTTTTGATTACTTTTTTATCAGTGCGTACAAGATTTTCATCATTAAAAGTTAGATTATTTACTATGCGTCCATTGGCAATCACTCGGAAACCTACATCTTTCTTTTTGGGACCGACCTTTCCAGATAAATATTTATTTCTTCCTTTATTCTTGGTAAATAACTAATATTTAATATCCCATTATCACCATGATGGTATGCTTCTAAGGCAATAATTTTTGAAACATTCATAAAATATTTTAGGCCGTTCTGCAACCTAAATCTAATACCTAATAACCTAAAGAGATATTCCATGTCAGATTTTAGCTGACGTATTTTATAAAATTTAATTTCTTTTGGCAGAAAATATCTTTCTTTAGTTTCTAACGCTGCATAAAAATATAGTATCTCGGCATTAACTTTAGGATATCTATGGAAATATAGAGTTTTAGTTTTAAATTTCAATAATGTACGTATTTTAAATATGAGCAGATCATAGTAACTATTTCTGAAAACGGTATCAAAGATGACTAATTTTATGCCATATTGTTTTTCTATTCTACTTGCCATTATGTAAGCAATTTCTCCACCGGCAGAAAATCCACAAAGTATCAGATTTTGATCGTGGAAAGTTATTGATTTTAAAATTTCACAATACGAAGACACCGTTTGTTCAATCTGCTCACGACCGTATACCTGTAGTAACTCTTTCAACAAAACAATATCAAATACACTATCAGAATTCAATAAATTTATCAGTTCTAAATAAACGCTGTTAAAATTAATCCCTAATCCAGGTATGAAAATTAAAGTAGCAGTTGGCGTTGTATTTTTTAACTTGGAACGAAAATATTGCTTAAACTCAATTAAATGATTGTTATTGTTATTTAAAATTGATCTTATTGTTCGTTGCTGAAAGATATCAAGAACTTTTACAGGCAATTGTAATCGGTCTTTTATTTTGTTAGCGAGTACAATAGCCAACAATGAGTTGCCACCCAATGCAAAAAAATCATCATCAATTCCAATATGATTAGAATTTACCCCTAATACTTCCGCCACAACTGCACATAGTTCAGTCTCCAATGCATTTCGTGGTGAGGAAACATGCACAAGTGTATTATTGGCAGCTACCGCTTGCAGATGGTTTATATCAAGTTTGCCGTTGATCGTTAACGGCAAATGAGTAAGATGCAACAGGATCTTTGGCACCATATAATCAGGTAACTCGACTGAAAGTTTAGCTAATATGTCATTTTTACTCAATTCTGAATGACTCACATAAAAAGCTGCTATACACATATTATCTGAGGCCTTCCCTAAATGTTGTTTGGTAACAATTGTTACCGCATCAATGATTCCAACAATTCGTTTGAGTGCATGTTCAATTTCTTTTAATTCAATTCTAAAACCATTTATTTTAATTTGAAAATCATTTCGTCCAATATATTCAAGATTCCCATCATTATCATATCGCACCAAATCACCAGTTTTATATATTGTAGCATTTATTTTTTTAGTTGCCTGTTGAACACTTTGAAATGGATTCGGAATAAATTTCTGTTCCGTTAACAATGGCGAATTCAAATACCCACGCGTAACCCCAGCACCACCAATATACAGCTCACCGATGCAGCCAACAGGTAAGGGCTTTAAGTTCTTATCAAGCACATATAAACTGGTGTTATCAATTGGTTTGCCTATCAATCTTGTGTGAACATCATTTACTACACATCTCGTAGAAATAATAGTTGTCTCAGTAGGACCATATGTATTTAATACCAAACCGATGGAGTGGCTTGGTAATTGTCTAAATTCTTCACCACCTAAAATAAGGTACTTTATTACCAAAGGGTAACTTGCTAAATTTAAAAAATAACTAGGCGTTGTATTAATAACACTGATTTTATTTAGTGATATGTAATTAATAATTTCTTCAATATTTAGTAAATCTTCATAATCAATTATATGTAAAGTACCACCAGAATATATAGACATGTAAATGCATTCAGCTGCGGCATCAAATACATAGCTTGCCGTTAGCAGTGAGTTTTCATTTTCAAAATTTAAAAAATTTAATTGAGCCTTAATTTCATTGTTAAGATTACCATGTTCTACCATAACTCCCTTTGGCGAACCTGTTGTACCGCTGGTATAAATAACGTACGCTAAATCAGTGCTTACAACATCAGTCACAAAATTTTCTTTAGAGAATTTCAGAAATGTCAATTTAGCCTGGGTATTATCTATTAAATCTATATTAATTAAATTTTGATTCAGCTTTTTACTAACCAGTAATAGATTATAAAATTTTGATGAGTAAATTTCAGAGGTGATAACTAATTTAGAATTAGTATCTAACAGTATATAGGTCATTCGGTCTAGTGGAAAATCTGGATCAATGGGAACATAAGCACCACCAGCTTTAATAACGGCTAGCATGGCAACCACCATGTCAATGCTACGATTTAAGCAAATGACGATTAAGTCATTATTCAAAATACTGAATGTTGTTTTTAAATAATTGGCATATTGATTAACTTTAGCGTTAAGCGCTGAAAATGATATTTTTGTGCCATGATGCACGAGTGCAATATTGTGCGGTGTTTTGAGGACTTGAGATTCAAATAGGTTCTGAATTGTTTCATCGGTTATGTTACTCCAAGTGTTATTCCAATCGTATACAATCCGACTATAATCAGTTGAGGAAACTAATGCATTACGCTGGAGTGGAATACCTTGAATTTGATTATTTCGTAATTTATCTAATACCACATTGAAACAGTAAATAAATTTTTCTACGATGTTTTTGTTCTCTGCGGCGTATTTAACACAAATTCCCGAAGATGATAAAATAAACATTACACCATGATTCAATCTATCATAAGTTAATTCACCATCTTGAATAATTGCTATATCTGAATTTAAATTGAGGTTAAACCTAAACATGAAATCTTTGGTTAAAAAATGTGTTTGAGTTGAATTAATCACATTCATCTCAAAAAGCTCGTCCCAGGTATTCACTAACAAATCTGAGGTAATAGCGACAATATTTAATTGGCAAGTTAGTTGCTTTATATAATGGCTTGTCGAGCTGGAACTTCCATATGTTGTAACAAAAAAAGGATTCATTGCTAATTTCGCGAGTACGAATTGAATCATCGTATAGCAAAATGCACGCGTATTTTTTTGCGCAGGTAAATAATCTGCAATGCTAAAGTTTACATACTGAATACTTTGTTGGTTGATTAGATTGACAGATAATAAGTGAGAATCATGGTCTAAAAGGCTGGTTTGTTGAATAAAATGCTGTTTTAATCTAAGCTCATTTGATTTTGCCCTTGAAAGGATCGCTAATTCTTCTTCATTTAGAATCACTGCGTCGATTTCATCTAAAGAAATATTTATATTTAGTTCATCACCATAAATATTCCGGAAAACTGTATTAGCAACATCATCTATACTACCACTAACAGCTATCGATCGGAACTCAAGAATATAGGGAGTGTTCTGAACAAAACACTTTAATGATGCGACGCTGTTGTCATACTCAGTACTGAAATATAACGCTCTGGCCATACGTTCCATATTTTCTATAGAATCACCATTTTTAATGACTCCATAATTATCTGGAAGATATTTAAGACCCAGATATGTCCTCAAGGACAAATTCTGAACCACAGGATGAAGCTGATTAGATTCAATTAAGCTAATCAGTTTAATAAACGAATAATATGCACACTCGGAGCATTTTAAATTTAAGCTAATTGCGGTTTCATTAGGCAGAATCGGAATTTGTTCTTGAATTAATATTTCACCGGTATCAATGCCATCTGCAATCTTATGCCAAGTTATTCCATGAAATTTTTCACGATTTAAAATCGCCCAAGTTGTGCTGTTTACCCCTGCATAACGAGGAAGCGGGCTGTCGTGATAATTGATAGCTAAATAAAAATTTAAAGTACTTATTTTAATAATACTCAAATTTATAATACTAAACAAACAACAAGACTGCGTTTCAAAAGTGATGTTTGCTAATGACTCAAGAGTTGTAATTTTTTTGCTTTTTGCCCAGTTTATTACGGCAACGTCATTTGTAATTACGCCCACGATATTCCACTGTAAACTTATCAAGTGGTTTCCACACTCAATACATAAATTCGTTGTACCAATCAACAATGCATTTTTTTTCATCTTTTTAATCATTAGGGTAACTGAGAACTAACAAAAGTTCTGTTTGACATTTTAGTATCGCCTGAACATTAGCTGCGTTGTCTGATTGATTTGCTCTGGCATGAGATTAAATTTCTCAATCGCATAGTCCACTTCAAAATATAACTGCCCGAAAAAATAAAAAAATAGAAAAGTTCCAATAGTGCTGCCGGTTTGCAAGAATCCACCATCACTATGAATTATCCTATGATAAACAACAATGCTTATATTTCTTTCCCGATCCACAGGGACACAATTCGTTTCGACCGGGAATTTTAGGGGAATTTATGGGGGTATTTGAATACACCGGGTTTCTTTTTCAGCAATTTCCGGGAAATAAGTATCAAAAGCAAGATAGGGCATAAAAGTCAATTTTGGTTTCTTGTCAAAACGACTGGATAAAATTACAATTAAAAACCAAAATCCAAGGGAACCCTTGAAGAGATGTTAACCTCCCATCCAACTATCTCTCCAGGACTATTGCATTATCAATCATCCATATTCTATTGAAATGGATTTTATGTTATATAATTGATTATGATATAATTAACCAGATATAAAGTTAAATCACCTTCCTCTTTGGTGTACTCAAATTAACTCCATTTCAACCAGGTTATGAGACACTGCAGAGACAATTGGGGTCTACCCCCCTGGATCGATGATATGACAACAAAACCAGGTAGATGCTTATTCTTTGATCAACTTCCCTACGTGTACCGATTTTCCCTCCCTGAGTTTTACAATATACATCCCGACTGGCAGTGCGCTGATATCGATCTGCGCTGAAGGGTTTGTGATGGTTTGTTGAAGGAGTTTCCGGCCAGTGAGGTTCAAAATAGAGAGTTGACCCCTGGCAGGTGTTTCAGATGTTTCGATCGTGATTTTGTCCGTTGACGGGTTGGGGTAAAAGTTAAGAAAATCTGAAACAGGACGAACGTCAGGAAGACCCACAGCATAGCCGCCTCCATTTATTGTTTTCAGTATGGTGCCCGTTTCACCCACTGTATAACCTGTATCTGCTCCCGGAAAATAAACAGCATATAAAAAATTTGAAGTTCCCGGATTCTGAATTGTCCAGAGATCGCCACCATTCGTAGTTTTAAGCATAATGCCGCGACGATTGTAATTTGCATCATAACCCCTGCCAACGGCAAAGCCGGTATTGGCATCGGTAAAATGAACCGAAAATAACTCCATGGAAGTTCCGGAATTCTGGCTGGTCCACAGAGAGCCCCCGTTCGTTGTTTTTAAAATAGTGCCATTTCCACCCACCATATAACCTGTATCTGGATCCGGAAAAAAAACTGAAGAGGCACAATAGTAATTTCCCTGGATTGAATCCACGCGGCCCCAAATAGCGCCCCCATTCGTCGTTTTCAACATGCCCCCGTAACAGCCAACTGCAAATCCCATTTCCGCATTTATAAAAAAAACTGATTGCAGGTCACTGTTTATTCCTGAACTCTGAAATGTCCATACAGCGCCGCCATCCGTGGTTTTGAGTATGATGCCCCCATCGCCGACAATATATCCCGTATTTGCCGTGGGAAAGTAAACCGAATTGAGCTTGCCTGAATTTGAAGTCCACATGGTCCAGGTGGCGCAGCCATCCGTGGTTTTTAAAATGGTTCCCAGACTACCCACGGCATACCCTGTATCCGCGCTGGTAAAATAAACGGAGTAAAGGGGATGCAAAGGCCCATGCGTCTGGATTGTCCATAGATTGCCGCCGTTCGTGGTTTTCAGGATTACTCCTTTCGTTCCGTAACTAAAAACTTCCCTGGTCCCCCCAACCGCGTAGCCTGTGTTTGCATCGGCAAAATAAACAGAATTTAACGTGTATAAGGCCCCGGAAGTCTGATTTGTCCATTGGGCGCCGCCATTCGTGGTTTTCAACATGGCTCCTACGCCCACCGCATAACCTGTATTCGTATCTGTAAAATAAACGGAATATACCGGGGTTGAAGCCCCTGAAGCCTGATTTGACCACTGTGCACCGCCATTGGTGGTTTTCATAATGATGGCGGTATCCCCCCCTCCGTAATCAACACTGCCTCCAACCGCATACACCGTGTTTGCATCGACACAATAAACTGAATTCAATCTGTCTGCCGTTCCGGAAAGCTGTTTTGTCCAGGAAGAACCGCCGTTTACAGTTTTCAGAATGATCCCGCTGTCGCCAACGGCAAACCCCGTATTTGCACCCGTGAAACAAACAGAAAATAATGTATGATACATCCCCGGGCCCTGAGGGACCCAATAAGCTCCCCCGTTTGTTGTTTTATAGATCGCCCCGCGCCAATAACCCGCCCCAACAACATAACCTATATTTGCATTGATAAAATAAACCGAAAATAAATCAGTATCATCAAGAAAAACCGAAGTCAGCTTTATCCAACCGACGCCGCCATTTGTGGTTTTCAGCATTGTACCGAACAAACCAACAGCATATCCTGTATTTGCATCTGTAAAAAAGATTGATCTTAGTCCATTTACAGTCCCTGAAGCCAGGGGTGTCCAGGAATTACCACCATCTGTGGTTTTCAGGATCGTACCGCTGTCCCCAACGGCATACCCCGTGTTTGGACCGGTAAAACATATTGAGAACAGATCAAAGGAGGTCCCTGAAGTTTGCATTGTCCAGTTTGTACCGCCGCTTGCAGTTTTTAATATCGTTCCCACATCGCCAACCGCATAACCCGTATTTGCATCAACATATTTTACACAATGCAAAGGATTACCCTGTGGCAATGGATTCTGCCAATGCCAGTTTTGTGCATCAGCAAAATTCACTGAGAAAAATACCGCGAAAAGAATGTAAAATTTATGCATATGCCAAGGTTTTTACCTGATTGTTTCATTCTCCTCCCTGTTTCATTCTTTAACGACTTTTCCCACCAGCACCGACGTTTCTCCGTTCAGCTTAACCACGTAGATTCCCCGCGGTAGCGTGCTTATGTCAATTTTCGCCGGGGATCTCCGGACGGTTTCATGCAGGAGTTCCCGGCCGCTGAGATCCAGGACGGAGAGCGTGCCCGGAAGTGATGCTTCATCGGTTTCGACCACGATTTTGTCCGGGCCGGGGTTGGGAAAGATCTTCAGCCGACCTTCAGCCGGACGACGATCATCGACTCCTACCAAATAGCCACCCCCGTTTGTTGTTTTAATAATTGCCCCATACGCATAGGGGCCGCCATATCCTACCGCGTACCCGGTATCTGCATTTAAAAAATAAATGGAGTAGAAATCAGCATTTGAATATCCCGGATACTGAATTATCCAGTCATCTCCCCCGGTTGTTGTTTTTAATATGATACAACCATTCACGGTATAGCCTGTTGCAGCATTGGCAAAGTAAAGTGATCTGAAAGGATCAGTGGCAATATTCATATTTTTAATGGTCCAGGTATTCCCGCCATCCGTTGTTTTAAGTATCCTGCTCGAATACGCGGAGTCGGCAATGGCGAAGCCCGTGTCGGCGTTAACGAAGAAAAGTTTGACAAAAGCGTATGAAGTTCCTGCAGGCAGGCTTGTCCAGGTATTGCCGCCGTCGGTGGTTTTAACCACCATGCCTCCATTTCCGTACCAATAAGTGCCCCCTGCGGCATACCCGGTGTTAACGTCAACAAAACATACTGAATACAACGACCATGGGGCTAACGAATGCTGACTGGTCCACTGGAGCCCCCCGGTGGTGGTTTTCAGGATTGTACCTGAATCACCGACAATGTACCCCGTGTCTTTGGCAGGAAAGTAAACTGAAAACAAATCCTGTACAGTACCCGAATACTGGTATTCCCATGTGGTTCCGCCATTCGTTGTCTTGCAGATCCTGCCATGCTGATTAACGGTATACCCCGTATTCGCGTCAGTAAAATAAATTGAATTTATCGCATGCTGCAAACCGAAAATGGTATGGTAGGTCCAGGTTGCCCCTCCGTTTGTGGTTTTAACAAATGAATAAGTAGTAAAGGCATAACCAGTATCCGCGTTTGGAAAAAAGCAGGTGTACAGGTCATCAAACGATTCAGTTGAATTTTGCCATATCCATTGGGCGTTGGCACTGTTTAAGGCGAATAATGCAGCTATAAGAATGCAGAGTTTTTTCATCACAACGCTTTCGCATTGATTACTTTGTAGAAGGCGAAGAAATGGGCAATATCCAGTGTCACTTTCAGGTCATCTTCACAAACATGCTGCCCTTTATCTTCAAAATACAGATTGAATGCTTCAGTCATATTTGATTTAAGCTCAACCAAATCCTTACCTGTGGTTGCAACAGGATAGTTTTGGGCATATGCTGAATACCCTGTATTTGTTCTCTCAACAATTATTTCTATCTTTTTTATAAAACCCGGTAACTATGTTAACCCAGCATCTTTGAGAATTTTATTTTGCAGCCCTGCACCAACTTCAATGGACCCATGATCCCGAACAACAATCTGACATCTTTTACAGGATGCCGCATGATCATATGTCTCCCTGACTTTCGGAAAAAATATCCGCTATCCCGGGTCAGGAGTCGGATCAATTTCTTGCATTTAATTTAACAAAAGTAATATATATTACCTGGATAATGCTTTATCTGAGCATTTACTTTGTGTCAAAGGCAGGAAAAACCTTTTGTGTATGGAAAACACATTTAATTCCAGGGTGTGCTCTGTTGTTTTCTCCGGAAAAAGGGTAAACCTTCTCAAACTCCTAATAATCAATCAGCCCAGAATGCCTTCGCCATCATGGCTTGTTCTGTTTTAGAGATTTTATACTTTTCGGCCATCAGTCTCCACCCTGCGACAGATTTTTTCACATCATCTATGATCTTACCGGCTTTTTGATCAGCAAGGCGGAAATACCCGGCGACTTGCATTGCAAGCCCCAGGTCCAGCGCATTATCACTTTCCGAAATATTCAGTTTTAATCCCGAACCTGTTGCTACCGGGTTAATATCATATGCAGGTGATAAAATCCAGCCACGCTCTGTAAGCAGAAAGCCGTGATTCCTGAGGTGATCATCCGTATTTTTTACGCAAATGCTGAATACGATCCTTCTCCACATCTCCTCCAGATCTTTGTCAACCTCTGCCCCGTTTTGGACCAGAAACTCCGCCAATTCAAGGTAACTTACCCCATCCTGGTTGTCTGTACCATCCGTGTATCCCAGCAATGTCATTGCTGAGGCGAAATGAATCCTTTCGCCGGAAGTTGTTCTGTCAAACCTTTTGGATAAGTAGGTATGATGAGGACCTGAAAACTTTTGGGCTTTTCCTTCGGCAACCGATAATCCCGCTTTTTTGGCCAATTCATTGACAACCATTTCCCATGCCCCGATATCCTTCAGGTCGTTTCCACTGGGAAACTTGGCAAGCCACAGATGGTTGTTTTGATCTGTAACACTTGCTTTTGGCCGGGCTCCTCCAAGGGATGATCCGGGGGCAATAAGCATGTTAAGCCATTTCAAATACTCAGGATCATCGAGGATGTCGTCTTTTTCCAATTGCAGGCTGGCATGCTCCAGTTCCCGCAAAGATGTCCATGGAGGAGAAGCCATCTCGTTATTAGCATTTAAGAATGGTCCATCCTCTTTTTCTTTGAATCGCAGCGCACCGATCCTGTAATGGTCAAAAACACCAAGCAGGTAATCAGATTCAAGAAGGGTTCTTTCGTTCCGGCCTTCAGTTCGTGCAATTGCAGCTTCACGGCGGCGCATTAATACCCTCCCCCAGCGATCAGGCGAGGAATCGAGAAACAACCCAAAATTGCTTTTAGGTTCCCCCAGGTACTGAGGCCCGGAATACAATTGCAAATCAGGATCAATTTGCTGCGCCATCCCGGAGTTCAGCCAATCACAGGTATATTCAAAAAAAAATATCTCTTTCCCACGGGTTGGAGTAGCCTGAAGAATCCCCATCAATATTGGATTTTTCATTCCTTCCCAATGGGCATATACCATGATTTCCTTCTGTGCCATTTATTACTCCTTCGCTTTTATCTGTTTCTTCGGAGCTCTCTCCCTGACCAGCAGTTTGGCATCCTGGAGTTTTCTGCCCAGGATATCATCCGTTGCCACTTTCAATAAATCCTTTTCAAGTCCCAAAACAAAAAGAACCTGGGCATAGGCTCCCATGGCGACTCCGGGGACTCCTTTTTCGATCGATGCCAACGTTGGCCGGCTGATATCTGCGCGCTCAGCAACCTGTGTGGCACTTAACTTTCTGCGCAGGCGGGCCAGCTTGATATTTTCTCCAAACTCAGCCAGGATCTTTTGTGCCTTTGGAAGCAGGACAACCTTCCTGTCATTCATAATGTATTATATATTTTGCAAATATAGTCAATTTTGAAAAATATAATTAACATTAAGATAAATTACGACTTTTTCTTTTAATGGCGGATAAAGAATAAGCTTAGCCAAAAGCAACCATCTACGGGTAGCTTTTAATCAAAAGTGAGCAAAACCCAACGCACAATATAATTGGGTCAAGTCGGTCTATGAAAAGTTCCGGATGACCCGATTGTGCTGGTCATTGAACCTTGGCCAAGATTGGTCTCGGTAATCGGCAGAGGGGCGGTCAGGTTGAGCGGTTAATCGTCACGGGAACCTTACCGTAATTCAAAGGAGGTTCAATTATTGAAACTGAATGATTCCCCAGGATTCTGGCGTATTTCTGGCATGAAAGAAAAAACCACTTACGATGAATTAAGTCAGCCCCCTAATTGACTGGACTCGATTAGGGATATAAATCACTAATTTTGAGTTATGAAAAGAACATGGAGTGTCGAAGAAAAGGTTTCCATTCTGAAAGAAGCGAAAACCGCGGGTATAGTTGAGACTTGCCGCAAGCATGGCATCTATGCAGCTACCTATTATTCATGGAAAGAGAAGTATAATCAGAATGGCGAAGAAGGTCTGCGACCTGGTTATTCCAAACAAGAACATAAGGACCTGAAAAAGTTGGAAAAGGAAAATGAACGGCTTAAAAAGATGCTTGCAGAAAAGGATCTGGAACTTGGGATCAAAACAGAGCTGCTTAAAAAAAAGATCGAACAGTGGAAGAGCGCAAAGCGGTAATCCGCAAATATGTTTCCATGGGGATGAAGGTATCAACGGTTGCAAGTATGGCAGGCATGAGTAAAAGCAGCTATTATTACAAAAAAACGTCATGATAGCCGTGGTCGTAAACCAAGCACCCAGACGCTTTGGGGAGGTCTGCTCATGGTACCAAATGACCATGTGATCGTTGAAATGAAATCAATCCTGGGAACCGAGTTTTTAGAGAATGGGTATCGTAAAGTTACGAACGAGTTGAAAAGACATGGATTTCCTCACTGGAAAAACCAAGACCTATCGGTTGATGAAAGAAAACCATCTTCTTCTGCCGCGTAAAAAGAGAGGTACCCGTGAATTTGTGCGTTTTCCGGGAGACAAAATCGGTGTTTTTACCCGAATGTTGTGGAATTTGGAGCCAGACGAGGTTAAAGATTTTTAATCCGGGTTATACCTCGTTATACACCTTCGGGAAGATCCATTAATCCTGTCTATTTCAGATAGTTTTGGGTGACTTATGAGACAATTCTGAGACAATTAACAACAAACCCACTGTTATCATGATGATTTACAGTGGGTTATGTCTCATTTGATGTCTCCTCGCCAGGACTCGAACCTGGGACCCATTGATTAAGAGTCAATTCTATACCCCTAAGCGATACTCCCGGTTTGTTAATCAATATTCTGTATGTCAATAACTTATAAAATTTGACTTAATGCTTGCTGGTGCCATTTTAAGCGATATCTCCCCCATTTGTTATGCAAATTGTTTGCACATAATTTGAATATCATTACCTTTGTTGAGAAACAAAGTTATACCATTTCTCATGGAAATTGACGAAAAAACCGATATCACCACAGGAATCTACCTTGACACCCGCAGGTCAGATGCAGATGGGAAATATCCCGTGAAACTCAGAATAACCCATAAAAGACAGTCCCGGTTATTTAAAACCAATTTTCACCTGACAAAGGACGATTTTCAGAAAACCATCGGCGAAAGACCCAGAAATGAATATAAAGAGCTGCACCGGAAATTTATCAGTGTAGAAAAAAGCGCACTGGAAGTAATCGGCAACCTGAGGGCCTTTTCATTCGATGCCTTTAAACGCCGCTTCGATTCCAATACGGGGGACCAGGGGAATTTGTTTTCATCTTTCAAGGAATACATTGCAGGATTGGATGAGGATGATCGGGTCGGGAATTCATCGGTGTATGTCGCAGCACAACATTCCCTGGAAAAATTCCATCCCGGCGGCGTATTGAACTTTCACGAGATCACGGCAAAATTCCTGAAACAGTACGAGAAATGGATGCTTGAAAAAGAAAACAACAGCACCACCAGCGTTGGCATATACCTTCGGTGTGTCCGCAGACTATACAATCGGGCCATTCGGGATGGTTTTGCAAAACTTGAAGAATATCCTTTTGGCAGGGAACGCGATCAATATCAGATCCCCGAACCAAGAAACGTGAAAAAGGCACTGGAAATTAAAGATATAGAGAAAATTTTTAGTTATAAAGCTGAAGAGAACTCTCAGGAAGCATTCTCCCGTGATATCTGGGTGTTCTCATACCTCTGCAATGGGATCAACATGAAAGACATCTGTTTACTCCGATATACGGATATCACAAATGATACAATCGTATTCAGAAGGGCAAAAACAATCCAGACAAACAGGAAAAGCAAATCAATTGAAGTGGTAAGAACAGCTGAGGTAAATAAAATCATTAAGAATTGGGGTCAGAAGCGTGTCACTTCAAATGCCTACCTATTCCCATTCCTGACCGAGGATTTAACCAGTAAACAGCAGACTGCCAAAATAAGACAGGCTACAAAGCAAGTAAACAAATACATCAGACGGATTGCCGGGAAATTAAAACTTAAGGCTGACGTTACAACTTATACCGCACGTCATTCGTTTGCAACAATCCTCAAAAGAGCCGGTGCAAACACATCCTTTATCAGCGAAGCGCTCGGGCATTCAGATTTACCAACCACTGAAGCTTATCTGGGAAGTTTTGGAATTGATTTAAAGAAAGAAATGGCGGCCCATCTTACAAATTTTCCAAAAGAAAAAACCAAAGGGAAGTTACCTGCCATAAAGCCTAAATGATCGACATGCCGGTATAACGGCCGTAGCATTGAAATGGATTTCCCAGGAGATCAGGACAAGAACGAGGCAAGGTCTCACGAATTGAACTGACCTTAATAACATATAATTGCATAAGAAGAATTGGAGGTGCTTTGATGGTTACAGAGTTTATAGAAAAATGTTTGTATTTGCTCACACCGAATAAATATAGTGATGAGGGGATTCTCCAGGATCTTTTTGGGAGTACAGAAAGCATTATGTCAAAATTCATAAATCCGTTCAGACGTGAGTTAGACAGAAATATGCTTACAGGAAAAACCCCTGAAGAGAAAAAGGATTTAATCATCTATTATCTTTCCGAATTCATGAGAGTGCAGAGAGGCTTGCAAGATTTTAAGGAGATTGTAGTTGAAATTCCCGGGATGTTCATTGACCTGCACTATCAAAACCAAAAGGGGGAGATAACCCGGATGAACCAATACCAGGTATGTCGCCATTACCTGTACGTATTGCTTTTTAATGAGATTCAGAAATGTTGTTTCAACTTCAAAATTCCATTCCTCAATATTTGTAAGGAACTCTGGTTTCCCTTAAATGTAATCGATCTGGAGATCTCTTTAGGCTATGAGAAATTGCTGACCAGCCCCAGGGATTCCATGGCTAACAGGCCAACGACAATACAAAAGCTTAAGGAAGAATTACATCAGAAAGGATTTTTCCAGTTAAAAGCAGTTATGGCACTACCCGATCCTGCTAAAGAAAAACTAATCTGGTTTATACACACCAACGAACTTCCTTACCAGATCGCAATGTTTGATTTGCTGGGCTTCTTTAACTTCTTTGTGAAGGAATATGGTTATACGAAAACTGTTACCTATTCGAAAATCGCTGAAATATTGTCGGTCACGCCAAGGTCGGTGAGGGGGAATGTCCTTGTTTTACAGGCATACTCAAAAGAAGACAGGGCCCGCTACACTTCCTATAAATACAGAGATCAGGTAAAAAATGACTACCATTTAATAAAATAGGGCGTACTCCCATCTTGGTGCCCCAAATTGCCCCAATTACTATTGCAGCATAAATCTAAAATTATACTGCAATGGAAATGACATTCGAAAAATTACCCCAAGCCGTAAACCAGTTATTCGATAAACTGGAAAACATCGAACGGTTGTTACTGGCACAAAGTAACGATCCCCAGGAAGCTGATAAACTGCTGACCATTCAGCAGGCTGCCGAAATACTCCACCTTTCGGTTCCCACAATCTATACTTTGGTTCAACATGCTAAAGTTCCCGTGTGCAAGCGAGGCAAACGCTTGTATTTTTCAAAGCAGGAGTTGACCACGTGGATAATGTCCGGACGGAAAAAAATGATTTCAGAGATTGATGCCGAAGCACATTCCTACATGCACAAAAGCCGGAGGAGGTAACATGGAAGCTCTGCCATCCCTTGAACCATTTCACCAAAAACCAAACTTATTACACGATAAAAGCCCGCAGGAACGGGCTTTTTTCTTATTCGTTGAATTACAGTCTTAAAATCTATCAAATGCAAATATATGAACAATGATCCAAATTTATTGATATCCAAGAATCAATCACATCGGAAACAAAAACCGGAGGAGTTCCCCGCAAATACTGCCGATGCAGAACTTGAAGCTGGGATGAAGAGTATTCTCGTAAGAGAAGCCGAAAAGTATATCCGCGTTACCACCGACTATTATCGTTTGAGCCACATTCTGAATGCACATAAACAAAGTACCCCTGTTCAGCAACTCTGGAAGAAAGGTGCAATCACGGGCGACTATGGAAAGACGATATTCAGGTACATCAAAAAATATGTGGCTTTTGTCAACATTCCCGACAATTCCGAATCATACCTGAAGGAGCACCACCACAATGGTGATGCCTATTTTAATTTGTATGAGCAGATGAAATATGTTCCGGCGCCGGGTGATGTGACCATTACCATGAAATTCCTTTC
>CAIWMX010000028.1 GCA_903913885.1 uncultured Bacteroidales bacterium
CCCCGTCAGGGTGAGGGACCCTGACGGGGTGGGGGACCCTGACGGGGTGGGGCTTACTTGTACTTCTCGTCGTGCGGTTTCAACTCCAAAAACCCTTTCGGCATCTTGCTCTTAAAGTCAATCAGACTGCCTGTTACAGGATGGCGGATGGAAAGATAAAAGGCATGCAGCCGTATCCGGCGCTCGTAGGTGGCATCAGCGCCATAGCGCCGGTCGCCTACCACCGGGCAGCCCATCTCCGACAAATGAACCCGGATCTGGTTTTTCCGGCCGGTTTCCAGCTCAACCTCCAGCAACGCATAATCCGGCGTGCGGTCCATCACGCGGTAGTGGGTGATCCCAAGCTTGGCGCCCTCTTCAATCTTAACCGAATATACTTTCTGATCGCGACCCTCAACCAGCCAGCTCCGGATGGTTCCTTTATCCTCCGCCGGCTGTCCTTCGACAAGCGCATAGTACAACTTTTTTGTGTCCATCCAGTGATTCTTGATCTCCTCCTGCAACAGCTCGCTCTTGGCGAAAAGCAGAATCCCCGAAACCTCCCGGTCGAGCCGGTGAACTACAAACAACCGCTCCTTGCCCTTTGAATTTTCCTTCACATAGGCCTGCATTTCCTGGTAAAATGAAGTGCCGCCGAGTCCCCGGTCGCCAATGGTGAGCAGCCCCGCCGGCTTTACGGCAACCAGAATGGCATCATCCTCAAAAAGCACCTGGTAGGGTGGCTTGATCTTGTTGATCTTAACAGCCTGCTTCACGTATTCAACAGCATCGCCAACTTTCAGCATCACGGCCGGGTTGGTCACCATCCGGCCATTCACACGCACATTGCCATGCACGATCTTGTTCTTCACCGTGGTTTTCGACGCCGATTGAAATTCACCCAGCAGGTGCTCCAGCAGAGAAATTTCTTTGGTAATTTTTACTTTCATAGGGGCTTAACCTTCCTTTTGTACACTTTCAAGGTGCAAAAGTAGTCACAATGAATGAGTTTGATCTGAAAATCTTTTCTCAGAAGGGCAGATGCACACAATTATTTTGTACATTTACCTACTCAAATTTTTCAAATTATCCCCGTCTGATGCCACTCCTTGGTTCCCTTATCAGGAAAGCGTATGAACTTCGTCAGTTTCCCATTGATATTCTCACCAAAGACCCGGTTCGCGAGCAGAAAAAGGTTCTTAAAAAATTATTGATCAAGGCCCAGGATACGGCATTTGGTGAATTTTACGATTTCTCCCGGATGATTGCCAGCCATGATGTAACCAGGCTGTTCACCACGCGGGTCCCTGTTCACGATTACGGCTCGATGTTTAAAAACTGGTGGTACCGCAGCCTGAACGGGGAGTCGTATGTTACCTGGCCGGGAAGGGTGAAATATTTTGCCCTTACCTCCGGGACCTCCGAAGCATCTTCAAAACACATTCCTGTAACACCCGACATGCTGCGCGCCATGCAGAAAGCAAGCGTTCGGCAACTGGTTTCTGCCACCAAGTACGACTTTCCCGACGAATTTTTCGAGAAAGGCATCCTGATGATCGGCGGAAGCACCCACCTTCAGTACAACGGCACCTACTACCAGGGCGATCTATCAGGAATCACGGCTAAAAATATCCCATTCTGGTTCCAGCATTTTTACAAACCCGGACGGCGCATTTCACGTGAACACGAATGGTCGGTAAAACTGAATGAGATCGTGCGCGAGGCGAAAAACTGGGATATCGGCATCATCGTCGGCGTCCCAGCCTGGATCCAGATCATCCTCGAAAAAATCATAGAATATTATGGCGTGAATACCATTCACGACATCTGGCCTAACCTGTCGGCCTATGTTCACAGCGGCGTTTCATTTGAACCGTATATCCGGAGTTTCGAGAAACTGTTCAGCCGCCCCATCCTCTACAACGAATCGTACCTTGCATCCGAAGGATACATCGCATTTCGGCGGCCCGGGAACAACGCAGGAATGGAACTGATCGTCGACAACGGAATCTTCTTTGAATTTATTCCTTACAACGACCACAATTTCGACAGTGAAGGAGATCTTAAGCCAAATCCCGAAACGCTCACCATCGGCCAGGTGGAAGAGGGACGCGACTATGCCCTGCTGCTTTCGACCTGCGCCGGCGCCTGGCGGTACCTGATCGGCGATACCATCAGGTTCGTTTCAAAAAAACGCAGCGAAATCGTGCTGACCGGCCGTACCAAGCAATTTATCAGCCTTTGCGGCGAACACCTGTCGCAGGACAACCTGAACCGTGCTATCAGGATGCTCCAGGACGAACTCAACGTGAAAATCAACGAGTTCACCCTCACGGGCATACGTTCGGGGAATCTTTTTGCACACCAGTGGTATCTCGGCACCGACGATGCCCTCGATCCGGAAATTGCGTCCCTCAAACTCGACGAATACCTGAAAGTGCTGAACGACGATTACCGGGTTGAACGCATCGAAGCCATTAAAAACGTATTGGTGGAAGTGTTACCTTTGCAGGTGTTTCACGACTGGATGAAGTCGCGGGGAAAAGAGGGCGGTGCAAACAAATTCCCCAGGGTCCTTAAGAACGACCAGCATGAAAAATGGGTGGAACATATCAGAAAGTACAAAACACAAACATAATTGGGTTCAATTCTACATCCCTTATTTGAAGGTATCATCCTCGGATTGACGGTTGCCATTTCCGTTGGTCCTGCCTTGTTTGCATTGCTTCAGACCAGCATCAAGCACGGGATAAAGATCGGGATATTCCTTGCTGCCGGGATCTTTGTCAGCGACCTGGCCCTGGTGGTCGGATTCTATTTCGGCGCTTCGGCCATCGTTACCAATCCCAAATATCACCTGGTACTCGGCATCATCGGTGGCGTCGTGATGACCGTTTACGGAATTTATACCTTTTTCAAGAAGGTGCCAATGACCGAGCAGGTTGAGGCCATCAACGAAATCAAGGTAAAGCAGAAAGGCCCGCTCCCCTATTTTTTCAAGGGCTTCGTCCTCAACTTCGCCAATCCGTTTCTCTGGGTTTTCTGGATCACTTCGATGCTTGCCATCAATGCAACCTATGGCGGGAATCAACGGGCGGTGGCCCTGTTTTTCATCGGGACCCTCTCCGTCATCCTGATGACCGACATCCTGAAAGTGGTCCTGGCAAACAAGATCAAGGTCGCCGGCAATCCCCAGGTAAAACTCTGGATGAACCGAATCGTCGGCCTGCTATTTATGATCATCGGCGCCTTCATCATCTCCGGCTCCCTGCTCGAATACTTCCGCGGAATCTCCCTAAGCGTCCCCTAAACGCAATCCCTGCATTGCCTGCATTGTTTGCATTGCCTGCATTGTTTGCATTGTTTGCATTGTTTGCATTATATAGACTTAATGAGCCTCTCAAAATCATTCTTAAAATTGGTCCCTATCGGGATCTGCCTGTCTTTAATTTTGACATGGTTTCCTTCGATCAGGTCGATGCGCGACAAGGCAATGATGAACGATTTATGGATCCGGGGAAAGGACGAAGCCGGGAGCAGTGTTTCAATGTTTTTCAGGGACTGGTAACTGATGATCATCTTGTCGGTGGTATAGATCTTCACATAATCACCCAGGGCCTCGATGTAAAGGATCTCATCGAGGTTTACCTTATAGGTTTTCTTGCTTGACTTTACAAAAATAAAGCTCTCCTCCTGCCTGCCGGCCTCCCTCGGCTCAAAATGCGGCAATTCCCGGCCTTTGATAAGTTCTTCAACCTTCTGGATCGCCTTGTAAAACCGGTCAAAGGCGAAAGGTTTCATCAGGTAGTCGGCCACGTCAAGTTCATACCCCTGGATGGCATATTCGGCATAGGCCGTGGTGATGATCACCAGGGGAGGGTTTTTCAGGGTTTTCAGGAAATCCATGCCACTGAGCCGGGGCATGTTGATATCGAGGAACAGCAGGTCGACTTCCCTGTTATGCAGCACCTCGATGGCTTCCACCGCGTTGCTGCACTTTTCAACGATCTCGAGAAACGGGATGTTCTCGGCATATTTTTCGATGACCCGCTGCGCCAGCGGTTCATCATCAATGATCAAACA
This sequence comes from uncultured Bacteroidales bacterium, assembly GCA_903913885.1. Classification (GTDB taxonomy): domain Bacteria; phylum Bacteroidota; class Bacteroidia; order Bacteroidales; family FEN-979; genus CAIVAT01. Next base: position 4,063 of record CAIWMX010000028.1, read on the forward strand.
ACGGATATTCATGACACGAAGATAGTTAATTCTGCACGATAAACGGATTCCGATTCCTTCAGGTTCAGATCGAATTTGCCGGGATAGAGCAACTCAAGTCTTTTTTTTACGTTCGACAAACCGAATCCCCCGGCGGGCTTTTTTTCATGGAAGGGATCAATCCTGTTTTCAATATAAAAACCGATGCGGTCTTCGTGTTCAAGGTCAAAGGCGATGCGGATGAACGGGTTGTCACTCCTGGCCTTCGATCCATGCTTAAATGCGTTTTCAATGAATGCAATGTACAGCAGCGGGGCAACTTTCAGGTCGAGGTTGGCGCCTTTCACCTCGAAATCAACCTGAAGGTTTTCATCGGCACGAAGCCTTTCAAGGTAAACATAGCTTTGAAGGAATTCCAGTTGTTTTCCGATCGGCACCAGGTCGTCGTTCGACTCGTAGATCACATACCGCATCAGATCGGAGAGCTTCAGGATCAGCTCCGGTGCCATGTCCGACTTGTCGAGACTGAGGGAATAGAGGCTGTTCAGGGTGTTGAAAAAGAAATGGGGGTTGACCTGGGCCTTGAGCGCACGGAGTTCAGATTCAACTTTCTGCTTCTGCACCTCCTTCATGCGAAGTTCCACATCCTGCAACGTGATCGAATCACGCATGACCTTCAGCAGCGTTGAAACAACCAGGAACAGGAGGATCAGGATAAACTCAGCAATGAATTCCGTAAAGAAATTGGGATGCTTTCCCCCTTCAAAAACATAGGTGACAAAATAATTTAACAGGATGAAAAGGAGAATGTTGGCCAGTTCAAGGATAAAAAAGAGGAAAAACTTCCTTTTGTTGAAAAAAACCGGGATCAGCCAGAGCAGGTTGATGTACACGGAGATGGCCAGGAACCCGATGGTCATCAGGATGTTGGCCGCCAGGTAAAGACTGATGCTGTAAAAGTTAAAATCACCGCGGGTATAAATGAGCACGACGGTAAACAGCACAACGCTGATCAGCCAGAAAAAAAGGTGCTGAAACAGGAAATGCAGTTTCCGACCGTGTAAAAGGTCTCTGATCATCATGGACGTTTTTTTGCAAAAATCAGGATTGATTTCGGCATTGTCAATTTTTTTTGTTGTCCTGCCTGAAAAACAGGCTGAAATCCCTTGTTTGTTCGGGTCAGTTCAACCGATAAAAGAACGATGTTGTCGAGAATTTTCATTGTTTATCAAAAAAAAAACGATGTCGCTGAAAATGTAATTAATATTGCAGAGAAAACCTGCGCCGTTGGCCGGATCAGTTTTGAAGCGGGTAAGCGGAACATATAAAATATTCACACCAGCAATTAACAATCAATCAATTAACATCGTTTCCTCATGAAAAAAGTATCACAACAACTTAAGTTCGCATTGATCGCGGTTGTACTGTTCATGTCAACCGGATCATTCGGTTTTTCCGAAAACCCGCCCGATGAGGGCATGTGGCTGCCTCTTTTGCTTCAGCGCCTGAATTATGTCGACATGCAGAAAATGGGTCTTCACCTCACCGCAGAGGAATTATACAGCATCAACCACAACAGCCTGAAGGATGCCATCGTAGGCCTTTCAAACGGGGGTGGCGGCGGCGGATTTTTCTGCACTGCCGAACTGGTTTCCGACCAGGGCTTGCTGTTTACCAACCACCATTGCGGGTACGGGGCCGTACAGAGCCACAGCTCCACCGATCACGACTACCTTACCAACGGCTTCTGGGCCAAATCTTTCAGCGAGGAGTTGTCGAACGAAAACATGTGTGCCTCGTTTCTGCAGCGCATCGAAAATGTGACCGACTCCATTATTCCCATGTTGAAAGACGACATGAAAGAGGCCGATCGCGCCTCTAAAATCAAGGAGATTTCAGCCAGAATCCGTAAAAGGGCCGAAGAGGGTGGAAAATATGAAGCTTCCGTAAAGGCATTTTACGGTGGAAATGAATACTATATGTTCGTATTCAAAACTTACAAGGATGTACGCCTGGTTGGCGCTCCCCCTTCATCCATCGGAAAATTCGGCGGCGACACCGACAACTGGATGTGGCCCCGTCATACGGGCGATTTCAGCATCCTGCGCGTTTATACCGATGCCGACGGAAATCCTGCCAAATTTTCGGAAAAGAATGTCCCGCTCAAAGCAGGTTACCACCTGCCCATCAGCCTGAAGGGCATCAAGAAAAACGATTTTGCCATGATCTGGGGCTACCCGGGATCAACTTCGCGTTACCTTACCTCCTTTGGCATCGAATACAACCTCCAGGTCTTTTACCCCACCCTGGTCAAGCTGTTTGGCAAGGAACTGGATGTGATGAAAGAACGTATGGACCAGGACAATGCCGTGAAAATCGCCTATGCCGCCAATTATGCCGGCATTGCCAATACCTGGAAAAATTTCATCGGCCAGCAACGGATGCTCGTCCGCAATAAGGTGGAGGATAAGAAAAAGGTGATTGAACAGCAGTTCAGCACCTGGTACAGCAAAGATCCCGCACTGCAGAAAAAATACGGAAAGGTGCTCGATAACCTGCAATCCAATTATGCCGACATGAAAAAGATCGCCGTTCCTTTCTTCTATGCCAACCTGGCCGGAAGCGGACTCGACGTGGTGCAGATTGCCAACCAGTTTGGCGGCCTGAAAGAGGCCCTTGAAAAGAAAAACAAGGCTGCCATTAAAGAGGCACAGGAAGGCTGTACAGCCGCCGTTAAAGAACATTTCAAACAATTTGACCTGGCCATTGCCAAAAAGACCCTGGCCGAAATGCTCCGGTTGTACGGAACAGATGTTGCCGCTGCCGAATTACCCTCCATCTTTGCTACAATTTCAAAGGATTATAACAACGACTATACCGCCTTTGCCAATGCCATTTATGAAAACTCGGCATTTGCAACCGCTGAAAATGCGAATAAATTCATTGACAAACCGAGCCTGAAAGTCTTTAAAAAGGACCTCGGGTGGCAGCTTGCCAAATCAATGGAAGAGTCGATGGGCAAATACATGGCTGCTTACCAGGGTGCCAGGGGCAATGTGGGCGCTGCCAACCGCCTCTTCATCGGCGGCTTGCGCGAGATGAATCCCGACCTGGTGAAATATCCCGATGCAAACTCAACGATGCGCATGACCTATGGCAGCGTACTTGACTACTATCCTGCCGATGCCGTTCACTACGATTATGAAACCACCCTGAAAGGCGTGATGCAGAAGGAAGATCCTACAAACGACGAATTCATCGTTGAAAAGAAACTGAAAGAACTCTACAAGGCAAAAGACTATGGCCAGTATGGAGAAAACGGCGAGATGGTCGTGTGCTTCCTGACCACCAACGACATCACCGGCGGCAACTCAGGCAGCCCGGTCATCAACGGCGACGGCCAGCTTATCGGCCTTGCCTTCGACGGCAACTGGGAAGCCATGAGCGGCGACATCATGTTCGAACCCGACATGCAGCGCACCATCTGTGTCGATGCCCGGTACGTGCTCTTTATCATCGATAAATATGCCGGTGCCTCCAACATCATCCAAGAACTGACGCTGGTAAAGTAACCCTCACGATTTGCATCAAAAAGAGGCTGCCCTGCAACAAGGCGCAGCCTTTTTTTATGCCCCCCGGATTCATTCCCGGCAGGCAGAAATCATCAGGCTGCTGCAGGCTTTTTGGACGCTACCCGGTAAATGCAGGCAAATGCCATGCTGATCCAGATCATCGCGGGAAAAATACCGACGATAAAGCAAATGAGTCCGCCAATGAACACGAAAATGCTTGTTACCCCCATCCAGAAGATCGTCCAGGAATACCCTTTTGTCATTTCCCAGCTCTTGCGGATGGCTTCGGCAGCCTCCATCTTTTCATCCATCACCAGGTATGGAACGAACGATAGCTTGCAGGCGAAAATGATCCCCGGCACGATCAGCATGATAAATCCGGCTATGACGATCAGGCAAACCAGAATATTGGCCAGCAGGACATTGCCAAACTGCTGGTAAGCGAAAAACATATCCTGCACACGAAACGACTCTCCCCCGACCGCCTTCAGGAATACCCAGGAGGTTCCGTACCCAACCGGAATCAATACCAGCAGGCTGTATATAAAGCTGAACAGACCGGTGGTGAAGGGGCCGGCAAAATCCATATCATAGAACCTGTGCCTGAACCCAAACGGGATCGAAAGCACCATCTGAATTAAGATCACCATTAAAAGCTCCGGGAAATTCCGTTTCAGGACCTCCCAGCTGTGTCCGAATACACCGGAAACTGTCGGTTCCGGCAGCTGAACCTGGTTCAAAGGTTCATTGTTTTGAATGATTTCCATGGTTTTGCTGATTTTATACCAAATTTAACGTGTTTTATAATATTATCGTTTTTAACCGATTGTTGCACAAACTTGTGCCGTAGGCACAAAATATGGGTAGAGATCAATGGTTTTATGAGCCATTTCGTCCTGTATAGGACGAAACAGGACCTCTTCCTGTTTTTCTACCCACTTAAAATCCCTGAAGGGATTTAAAAACATATTTAAACAGACTCTTAACATGCTAACATCTTTTCTATCAACCAGGAAATAAATTTTCCGGCCCCGGTCACTTCGGGAGCCTCAGTGACCCTGGAGCCTCAGAATTTCTGCCGGTAGAGCATTTTATTATCCGGATCCCCCGGGATATTGTACAAATAATAAACCCAGTTATTGTACACCCTCACTTTCTCGGGATAATCATGAATAAGGGAAAGCCTTTTCCTGAGTTCTCCCGAATTCAGGTCGATTTTATACAAACTGCACACCCCGTTCCTCAAAAAGGTTGTATAAACTGTCTGGGAGGCATCATCAACAAGAATATCGCAGGTCCACCTGCCATCTTTTATCCTGTCGGCATTCAGGGCCAACTTGTAGGAGAAATTCCCCACGCTGTCGTAAAATTCCATTTGCCGGTCGGGGGTGTTGAAAATACAGATATAACTCCCCACGCGGTAAAGGGTAGTTTTTACCGGCCTGTAAAGGATCTTGTGAACATAATTCCAGGTTACGAAATCCTCCCTCGAATCGGGCGGCCTGCCGCTCAGCAACATCATGGCATCGTCGGTGTTGCGTCGAAGCATCTTCATTTTCTTGTCATCCCTCACCTGCGTGACTTCATGCTTCAGCAGAGTTTTCTTATTGATCCCGTAATATTCAACCGCCAGCCCATGGTCTGTGACTTTTTGAAAAAACAGCACTTCCGGAGTGGATGCCACGCAATTTTTAAGCACGTCCTCAAATTTTTTCAGTTTCACCGGATGGATCAGGTGCAGCTGCTTCTCCTGCCTGAACACCTGGTATCCCGAATCATGACTTAACACATGAAGGGTTCCCAGGCAATCTTTGAACAACTTCAGGGGCGTGAACAGGAAGGGTGCTGAACGGGCCGCCGTGTCGCCTGTGAGATTTTTACAGATCAGTTCAGCCCTGGAAAGCCGGTCCTTGTATATCAGCAGGTAAACCAGGCTGCTGTCGATCTCGTAGTCGAGCACCGCGTAATGTTCATCCCTGAAAAACGGTTCATTGAGATCGGCCTTGATTTCAACCTCTTTTAATTCACTGGCTTTGCGGGCCAGGTAAAGGGTAAGCGAAAACGATGTTTCGTCGAGCAGTACCGTTTTTGTTTCAAACCCGACATAACTTACCACCAGCGACGCCGGCAGACTGTCGGTATAAAATGAAAATTCGCCGTGCCTGTCTGTTACGGTTCCCGTTTGCGTATGCATTACAGAGAGGTTCACGTCGGGAATGGCTCTTTTTGTTCCCTGCTCGAAGACCTTCCCGTAAAAAAAATGGTAGTGATGCTGCGCGTGGGCCACTGTTCCCGAAAACAGCAGGACTACGACCGCGGCAATGCGCCAAGCGGCGATTTCAGTGAAGCGTGGTTTCAACAGGCTCATTGGACAACAGGATAAATCCGGGGTTTTCCATGGCCATTCACCGGCCTTCGGAAGGGACCGGGAGCGGATATTACAAACTTACGAATAAGTTGAGCTTATACAACAGGTCGGCAAAAATGAACCCATGACCGGACAATCACCCTGCATGGTCGATTAGTCGCCGTTTCATTTGGTTTTGACCTGCTTCTGTTGTTACTTTGTAATTGAAATTCAACCATATGAGATGAAGACAAAGTACAAGATCCTGATCCACGTCGCTTTCTGGATTTACATGTTCAACCAGATCCTGCTTTCGGTTGCGATGATGTCGGAAAAATCGTACGATCCGTTCCAGGAGTTAACCATTTACCCGTTAACCAGTTTCATCACGTTTTACAGCTTCTATTTCATTTTCGGATTGTTTTTCACGCAGAAAAAAAAGCTCTTCCCTGTGATATTCCTGGTCGCGGTCATGCTCATCCTGATCCCATTGCGTGTGGGCATTGAATACCTGTTCTGGAAATACATCGGGTATGTCCACATCAGCTCGTCTGAACCACTTAAGGTTACCAGCGGCTGGTGGTTCAACTCCCTGCGCCTGGTGATCATCTATGGCATTTATGCCCTGCTGATCCAGCTCGCCATCGGCTGGTTCGATACGCAGAAACTGAAAACCGCACTGCTGCTCGAAAAACAATCGGGCGAACTGGCCCTGCTCCGGTCGCAGATAAATCCCCACTTCCTGTTCAACACCCTGAACAACATCTATTCGCTGGTTTACAAAAAGTCGGAGGATGCCCCGGATGCCGTGATGAAAATGTCGTCGATCATGCGTTACATGCTGTACGATGCCACCACCGATAAAGTGCTGCTGGAAAAAGAGATCGAATACCTGAAAAGCTTTATCGAACTTGAAAAACTCAGGATACGTCACAAGGACTTTGTTGAACTCACCATTTCAGGCGTTGTTGAAGGACGGACCATTGCTCCCATGCTACTTATTCCCTTCGTGGAAAATGCATTTAAACATGGCAGTAAAAACATGTCAAACCCGGGAATCCGCATAAACTTAAGTGTGGAACCGCAACTGGTGCGCTTTGACGTTGTCAACTTCGTAAGAAAAAATCCCCCGGTCAGCAATGACCATGCAGGAGGCATCGGGTTGATCAACATCAGGCGGAGACTTAACCTGCTTTACCCCGGGAAACATGATCTTGTAATCACCACAGACGACGAAACCTACCATGTTCAATTAACCATCTGTATATGAATATCAACTGCATAGCCATTGACGATGAGCCGCTCGCGCTCGACATCCTCCGCGATTACTGTTCAAAAGTGGTCTTCCTGAACCTGGTCAGGACCTTCGACAATGCCATCGAATCGATCGAATTCATCCGTTCAAACAAGGTCGACCTGATCTTCCTGGATATCCAGATGGAGGAACTTACCGGGATCCAGCTCCTCAATGCCCTGAAACACCGCCCTTTCGTGATCTTCACCACGGCCTACGAGCGTTATGCCATCCAGGGGTTTGAACTTGACGTGGTGGATTACATGCTGAAACCCATCTCCTTCGAACGGTTCATCAAAGGCGTTAACAAGGTGTGCGAACGCATGCAGTTCGACACAACGGCCGTGAAAACCGACAATAGCAAGGCCAAAACGCCCGATGCCTCCTTTTTCTTCGTGAAAACCGAGACGCGGATGGAACGGATCGAAAACAGCGAGGTGCTCTATGTGGAAGGCATGGGAGACTACTGGCGGATCGTGACAAAGGCGCGCAGGATCATGACCCTCATGAATGCGCGCAAGCTTGAGGAGGTGTTGCGCGAACCACAGTTCTGCCGGGTTCACAAATCATTCTTCATCGCCCTCGACAAGATCGAATCGATCGAACGGAACCGGATCAAGATCGGCGACCAGTATATCCCCGTGAGCGAAACCTATCACAAAGCCTTTTTCGACCTGGTAGAGCGGAAGAAACTGGCGTGAACCAGGATTATCGCAATCACGGCCCCGCTCACCAGACCGCCCAGGTGGGCGGCATTGTCGACACCGCTCATGGTGAGTCCCATGAAGAGGTTGATCGCCACATAACTCCCGATCAGTAAAAACACGACGGTCTTGCTGGCTGCAGGATAAGAATTTGTTGCCACGAGAGCCAGGATTCCCCCGAAAAGGCCGAATATTGCGCCTGACGCCCCCGCGCTGACTGATGCAGGATACCACCAGATGCTCGCCAGCCCGGCCATCAGCCCGGATACAATATAAAGAATAAAGAATTTCTTCCAGCCAAGTTTCGGTTCAATAAAGATTGCGGCAATGGCCAGCCCGTACATATTCAATGCCAGGTGCTGAACCCCAAAGTGCAGGAACATGCTGGTGAACAAGCGCCACCACTCACCGCCTGCAGTTTCCATCCTCCGGTTGGCGCCCCATTGCAGCAATTCCATCGCATTGGGCGACACAATGCTGATTCCTGAAAAAATCATGGCCAGGAAGACCAGGATATTCAGATCGAGGATGACCGACGTGGCAACATGGGTTCCCTGCGGGATAAAGTATTTAAAAAAATCAGCCAGCCCTTCCTTCTCCTGCATATCCTCCTTCAGTTGCTGCTTTTGCCCGGGTGGGCTGTAACCGGGCCAGATCAGCGAAAATAACAGCACGGCAAGCCCTATGCCGAATACCCCGAAGATCCAGGCCAGCTTGTTCCCGTTGCGGGTATCGAAGGATTCCCTCACAGGCTCCAGAACAATTAAGTAAGGAGCTGGTTTTTGTCTTGTCAGTACCTCAACCGCTTTCAGGAAGAAATTCAGCTTCTCTGAACCCGGCAACCGTTCAAAATGGTCTGCCGCTCTGAAATTGTAGTTCTTCATGTCGGCCAGGCACTCGTCATAAAACGAACGGTAAGCCGTCTCCTTTTCGTCATCGCCCAGCGAATTGCTGACTGATTTGGAATACCAGATGCCAAACCATGTAAACGGAACGTTTTGATCCGGGCCGGGTCCGTCGGAAACCGGTATGACAAAATAAATGCTGAAATCAAGGAACTGGTTGCGTTTGCCACGGGTCCTGACGTCGCTGTACGAGCCCTGTAAACCGGTCAGGGCGTAAAAATTGTTCATCCTGTAATACCGGGCTTTTTCCCTGGCCGGGATTTCGCCGGCCGACTTTACCGTTACCAGTTTCCCTGTGGCAGTGGTCAGGTAATTCTGGGATACCGCCATCATTAAAAAGATCGTTATCCAGCTGAGGAGCATGAAAAAAAACCGGCCGTCACCCCTGGCACTGTTCTTTTTGAATACCAAAACGGTAAATCGTTTTCTCAGCCAGAGCAGGATCACGATCCACGGGAAAATCAGCGGAATCCAAATCTCCCAGATATCTTCCCTGAAGACAAGAATTTCAAACTGTATTGACAGAAGCCATCTCAATACAAGTATTCCCGCTACACTCCCGAAGGCGGCAATGATAAACGCCGGCAGGATGTACTTAACCTTTTCAAGGTACCCATTCATAATCCATCTGTTTGCGGGCAAGGTCGATGCGCCTGACCCTGATTTTCAGTTTGTCGCCAAGTTTAAACCGATAACCGTGGCGCTGCCCGATGATCTGGTAATTCTCCTCGTCGAGATAATAGTAATCATCTTCCAGGTCGCGCAGCCTGATCATGCCTTCGCACTTTGTTCCAATGATCTCGGCAAAGATGCCCCATTTGCTAACGCCTGAGATCAGCGCATCGAACTGCTGCCCGATCTTGTCGAGCATAAACTCCGCCTGCTTGTACTTGACCGACATCCTTTCGGCATCCACGGCCCTGCGTTCCATTTCCGAAGCATGCTCGCACATCGGCTCGTACACCTCCTTTGACACCGAGGGGCCGTTGTTCATGTAGCCGAACAGCAACCGGTGCACCATCAGGTCGGGATACCGCCGGATAGGCGAGGTGAAATGGGAATAAAACTGGAAAGCCAGCCCGTAATGGCCGATGTTGTTGGTTGAATAATAGGCTTTTGACATGGTTCGGATGGCGATGGTCTCGATCATGGTCTCGGTGCCCGTTCCTTTGATGTCGCTGAACAGCTTGTTGAAGGAATCGGCCAGCGATTTCTTCGAACTGGTCTTCATCTTGTATCCCAGCCGTTCGACAAACAGGCTGAAGTTTTCAAGTTTTTCTTCATTCGGGGTGTCGTGAACCCGGTAAACGAAGGTTTTCACCGTTTGGTTTTCCTTCTTCTTGCCGATAAATTCAGCGACCTTGCGGTTTGCCAGCAGCATGAAATCCTCGATCAGCTTGTTGGCATCCTTCATTTCGCGAAGGTAAATATCCAGCGGCCTGCCCAGTTCATCGAGTTTGAACCTGACCTCCTGGGTTTCAAAATTAAAAGAGCCCTTTTTGAACCGGTCTTCACGAAGCTTTAATGCAATTTTGTTGAAAACGGCTATCTCCTCCGAGTATTCACCCTTCCCCGATTCGATGATCTCCTGCACCTCTTCATAGGCAAACCGACGGTTTGAGTTGATCACCGTTTTGCCAAACCATTCGGAGTAAATCTTTCCCGTGGCATCCATTTCAAAAACCGCCGAAAAACACAACCGGTCAACACCCTGCTTCAGGGAACAAAGTCCGTTTGACAACCGTTCAGGAAGCATCGGGATGGTGCGTCCTACCATGTAGACCGAAGTTCCGCGCTCAACTGCCTCCTCGTCGATGGCCGTTCCCGGCCGAACGTAATACGATACATCGGCGATATGCACCCCTATCTCCCATCGATCCTTACCAACAGGTTTGAGTGAAATTGCATCATCAAAATCTTTGGCGTCGGCCGGGTCGATGGTGATGGTGAGCGTCTGCCTGAAATCCCTGCGCGTGCTGATCTCCGCTTCCGGGATTTCATCGGGGAAGGCAGCAGCCTCCTTTTCGGCTTTGGGAGAAAAGGAGAGCGGGAAATCGATTTCCGCCAGAATCGACTGCATCTCCACGCGGTTGTCGCCCGGTTTTCCAAGCACTTCCTTCACTTCCCCGAACGGGTTGGCCGACTGGTCGGGCCATTCGGTGATTACCACCACCACTTTCTGCCCGTTTTTCGCCCCGTTCAGTTTCGTGTTGGGGATAAAAATATCAACCGGCATGGTCGCGTTGTCGGGTCGGAGAAAAGCGAAATTTTTAGAGGTTTCGATCGTTCCCACAAACTGCTTCTTGTTCCGCCTGATGATTTCGGCAATTTCCCCCTCCAGCTTATGCCCCCTGCGCCTGGGGAAAATAAATACTTTCACCTTGTCGCCGTGCAACGCGTGGTTCGTGTTTGTGGCGGCCACAAAGACATCCTCCGATTTGTCGTCCGGAATTACATAGGCCTTGCCGGTCTGTTTCATGTCAACCGTGCCCGTGATGGCGGTCTTCACCTCCTTTTCATATTTCGGGCTTTCCATGTTGATCTGGTATTTCCCGCGTTTGCTCATGGCCAATTCCTGGTTTTTAAACAACTGCCCGATGATCAGGCTGATCAGGTCCTTGCTGGCCCTGTCCTGGATACCCAGCCGCGCGGCCACCTGCTTGTAATTGAAACTGCTGTACGGGTTGTTCCTGAACACATCCAGCACCGACTTTACAAAAGTGTTCTTATCACTTCCGCTTAAACTCTTTTTCTTTCCCATAAAAAATTAATTTTTCACTGTTTCACCTCACCCGTCCACCTGTCCACCTGTCCACCAATTTACCATTTTACCATTTTACCATTTCACTTTGGAATCGCCTCCAGCAACGCCCTCGTATATTCCGACCGGGGCGATGCATAAACCTGGTCAGCCTCCCCCGTTTCCTCTATTTTCCCGTTTTTCATAACGATCAGCCGGTCCGACATGAATTTAACCACGGAGAGGTCGTGGGAGATAAAAATGTAAGTCAGCCCGTAATCCTTTTTCAGGTCGTTCAGCAAGTTCAGCACCTGAGCCTGGATGGAGACATCAAGGGCGGAAACCGATTCATCGCAGATGACCAGGCGGGGTTCGACCGCCAACGCACGTGCAATGCAGATCCGCTGCCGCTGTCCGCCCGAGAATTCATGCGGATACCTGTTGTAGTACCCGGGATTCAGCCCGACCTTTTCGAGCAGTTCCATCACGTGTTCCTTCCTGCTCCTGTCGTCGCGGTGCAGCCCGTGAACCTTCATCGGCTCGAGAATGGCGGCGCCGGCCGTTAACCTGGGGTTCAGCGACGAATAGGGGTCCTGGAATATAATCTGCAGATCCTTGCGCAACGCTTTCAGTTTCGCAGAAGTCAGCCTGGTGATGTCATGGTCTTTATAAAAAATCCTTCCTTCCGAAGCCGGCACGAGTTCAAGGACTACCCTGGCAAGGGTGGTTTTCCCGCTTCCCGACTCCCCGACGATGCCCAGGGTCTCCCCCGGCCAAACGTTAAAGCTGGCATTTTCCAACGCGGTAAAAGATCCGAATTGTTTTCCCACCTTTTCAACGCGTAAAACAGGATTTTGGGCATAGATTCGCTGATGACCGGCCTTACGCTGTTCGGGCGTGATCACCTGCTCCATTACCTGGTGACCGTCAACCATGTAGTTTTCAATGGTCGGAAGACGCAACGGTCTTGAACCGAGCGGGGGACGGCAGGCAAGCAGCCCCCGCGTGTAGGCGTGCTGCGGCGACCGGAAGATCGCCGCTACATCGCCCTGCTCAACGATGGTGCCTTTGTGCATCACCAGCACCCGGTTGGCAAAGCCGGCTACAAGCCCGAGATCGTGCGTGATAAAGAGGATGCTCATTTTCCGGGTTACCTGCAGGTGTTTCAGCAATTCAAGGATGGTTTTCTGAACGGTCACATCCAGTGCCGTGGTGGGTTCGTCGGCAATCAGCACCGCCGGGTTGCAGGCAATGGCCATGGCAATCATCACCCGCTGCTTCTGCCCGCCCGACAACTGGTGGGGATAGGAACGGAACACGTTTTCCGGCCGGGGAAGCTGAACCTCCCCGAAAAGTTCCAGCACCTTCTCCCGGGCCTGTTTTTTCGAATATCCCAGATGGATACGCAGGCTTTCCGATACCTGGCCTCCACAGGTAAACACGGGATTCAGGGAGGTCATCGGTTCCTGGAAGATCATGGAAATCCCGAATCCCCTGATTTTCCTTATATCACGTTCGGGAATGTGAAGAAGGTCGGCGGCCCGGCCTTCGCCGTTCCTGAAGAGGATCTCCCCACCCGAAATTTTTCCCGGAGGCGATGGGATCAACCCCAACACAGCCAGGGCCGTCACCGTTTTGCCAGAACCCGACTCTCCTACCACTGCAAGCGTTTCCGACTCGTTCAACTGAAATGAAACATGATCAACCACGGTCATCTCCTGGTGCCCTGACGCAAAACTAACCGACAAATCTCGAATTTCAAGTAATGGAACAGGGGGCATCAGGGGGCTAAATTTTACTCAAAAGTACACGACATTTTCCAATGTTGAAAAAATGGTTGATAAATAACCCGCTGGCGCGTATTACCTTTTGAGGTTAAAACCGATTAAGCATAAAGTTCCGTATGAAATGGACCGACGATTTTATTTCGCTGATTTTCCCGAGGATCTGCGCCTGCTGCGGCAACAGCCTGTGGAAGCATGAAGAGGTGATCTGCCATTTCTGCGAGTTCCACCTTCCGAAAACAAATTTCCATCCTGATCCTGAAAATCCTGTTTCCATGCTTTTCTGGGGAAGGGCCAATATAGAGGCCGGGACGGCTTATCTCTGGTTCAACAAGGGAAACAGCGTGCAACGGCTGGTACACCAGCTAAAATACAAAGGCAGAAAAGACATCGGGATACACCTTGGCCGGCAATATGGCAGCCTTTTGCGCAACACGGTGCCGTTCAACACCATCCAGGCTATTATCCCCGTTCCGCTGCACAAGAAAAAGTACATGCAGCGCGGCTACAACCAGAGCGAACAATTTGCCATAGGGCTGGCAAAAGCGATGAAGGTTCCTGTCAGCAGGTTTTTGCTTTACCGCACGCGGGCTACCGAAACCCAAACCAGGAAATCACGGTTCAACCGCTACCGGAACGTAAGTGAAATATTTGCCGTGAGCCATCCGGACAATTTCACGGGGATGCATTTACTGCTGGTCGACGACGTAATCACCACCGGCGCTACGCTGGAAGCCTGCATCCAGGCCCTGTTTGTGATCCCGGGGGTGAAGATCAGTGTGGCCTGCATTGCCACAGCCATGCTCTGACCGGTTAAAGCCTGCCTGCCAGCACGGCGGTTTTTTTATAGCGTTTCACAGTGCCACCGGGATTGGTGATTTCTATCAGCAGCACATAAAAGCCGATCGGGGCCTTTGCCCTTCCGGACGTCATGCCATCCCATGAAAAGACACCTTCGCTGCCCGTCAGCACATTGTTAACGAGCAGGCAAACCAGTCTTCCGCGGGAATCATAAATTCTGATGTTGACCGTGCAATCCGGGTCCTTTTCATGAATAATCACGGCCAGCAGATCCTGGTACCCGTCGTTGTCGGGTGAAAAAACCGCCGGTTCGATGGTCACTTCCCGGTCGCCTTCGCTGCTGGCGACACTGTGGGAGTTTATATAGCCGGGCGTGGCAAACCAGGCAGTTTCAGCCGCCGAATGCCAGTTGTTTCTGTCGTCCGAAGACATATCTGCACAGGTTCGTTCGAGCGAAACCCCTTCCGTGGTTGCCAGCAGCGGGTAATGCATCCCGGCATCGTATTTCATCCGGTCGATAATCCCGGAATTATCTTTCCGGGCAAGGATCACGGTCCCGGTGTCGTCGCCGAAAACCGGGAACTGCTGCATTAACACCACATTTCCGGGTGCTGCCGGATGATAGCGCCCACAGATATCCGCAGGATCGGACGTAAGAGCGAGGTAATCGCCCGGGAAGAGAATAAACCCAGAAGCGAACAGGGGCGCGGCCCCGGAAATAAGGCCCGCCGCGGTATCCCGGTTCGCCAGCACCAGGTTTTGCAGGTCAATGATCCTGGATGAACGGTTGAACAATTCTACGAACCGGGCGCCGCCACTCGCGGGGTTCGAAAGTATTTCGTTGATGACAATGTCGTGTTCCGCAACCGTATCCGCGATCGCGAACCTCACGGATCGTCCGGTATCGCAGGGGTTTCCCGCACAGTCTTTGATCTCCCCCGATATCTTGAGCCTGTAAGTCACTCCCCGTGCAAAGGCCCCGGTACAGCTTAGCCTTGCCGAGATAAAATCAGGAGCAACCGGCGTTATTCTAACCGGCTGGGCTGATCCCGCCCCGGAAATGATCTCCCAGTCCGACGGAGAAAGTATGGTGGTGCTGTCCATCTTTTCAGAAAAAAAGAGCTCCACCGTCAATGAGTCTGAAATCATCGCCCGGATGGGAAACGGGCTTTCTGCATCTGCATTGGATTTGCGGGTTGAATTGGCCCTGCCTGGCGTTCCACCGGAAATATCCAGCGACGGAACCCAGTTTTCCCCGCATCCGCACGGGTTTAAAGGATCTTCCATCTCCAGCGACCACCCTCCTTCACCCTTGAACGAACCCTGGTACCACGACGGGCTGTATGACAGGCTATGAATCACCCGGTTCCACCGGTCCCTGAGCACCAGTTGTGTTCCTTCATTCGACAGGGAGGATGAAGAGGTAAACAAAAAAACACATGAGGCATAAGCCATCCAAACCGAATCTTTCACAATCAGCAGGTACCCGCCGGGGGCAATGACTGCCGGGGGAAAAACCTTTGTACTGCTGCTATAGCTGAAGTGCCAGTCTCTCAGGTTAACCGGGAAATTCGTTTTGTTATACAACTCAACATATTCCCCGGCGGGCAACCCCACCGGGGGATCGGGGTCGGCCATGATTTCATTGATGACGATATCAAATGCTTTCGCCCTGTACCAGCAAACCGTAACAACCGTATCCCTGATCCTGTTCCCGGTGTTATCAGCCACATCACGAATATTTAACCCGTAAAATACGCCTTCCGGAAGGGGTTCATGAAAAAAGAGGGAAACCACCGGCTGCTGCAGGTCCATGGCTACGGAATCGGGGTTCCTGCCAGTCGGGCCGAGTTGGTAATTTTCCCGGTTTTCAGCAGATTTTCGCTCAACGGTCTCGGAAAACCCGATCCAGATCTCCGATTCAGAAATAACTTCCTGCGACAGCACGGCAGGAGGTGTGGTATCATGAACAACAGGCCCTGTGTAGACATCGTCGAAATAAAATTTCGCGGCATTGCTCGAAGTATAGCGGCAGTAAAAACCAAACCAGCGTGCCGGAAAGACCGAATTATCCGTAAAACCTCCATCCCTGAGATAGTTGAAACCACCGGTCGTATCAATCATGAATTCCCAGTTCCCGGCAGGGTCACGCGAAATTTTACAGCGCAGGGTATTGGTTGAGTGATTTGTTCTGTAAAGATGAAAACTGTATGCCTTTTCCTGTACCAAACCCGTTTGCTTTATGAGGTAAAGGCTGTCGCCTGCTCCGCCGGCCTGGAGAAACCAGCCGTTCACTGCATGATTCAGGTCGTGTGTGTCGGATGCCAGGTAAACCCGGGCAAAATTGTTCGACGAGGTGTTGAATGAAAGTTTCATCCAGAAACGCCATTCGGTTTCCGGAAATTCCCCGGCAGCGGTAAACAATACGGAGGTGTCGCTGCCTGTGGCCCGGAGGTGCAGCTGGCCTGCCTGGTTCACTTCAAAATTCATCGTATCCCCCTCCCATTGCGGATTAGCAGTAAAATTCCCATCCGAAAAATCATCCCATACCTGCGAATACGCCAGTACCGGCATCATGCAGCAGATCAAAATAAGTGTTTTCATAACCTTTGTTTCCGCTTAATCCGGAAAAACCCAAAAGGTAATACCCCTGTTAATAAAAATTTCCACTTTTTGCCGGCCCTTTTACCCGCATGCTGCCCCCCTGTTACCCTGTCACCCTGTTACCCTGTCACCCTGTTACCCTGTTACCCTGTCACCCTGTCACCCTGTCACCCTGTCACCCTGTTACCATTTCACGATCTCCCCATCTCACCATTCCCTAATTTCCATATCTTTGCCAAAAATATCCCCATGAAACTGGCTGTTGTAGGCGCCACCGGGCTGGTGGGACGCGAAATCCTGAAGGTTCTTGACGAACACAAAATTTACCCGGAACTGTTCATTCCCGTTGCTTCACCAAAATCGGCAGGCCTGCCCCTTGAATTCAACAAAACCCGTTATTTTATTCACAGTCACGAAGAGGCCATCGCCGCAAAGCCGCAGATCGCCATTTTTTCGGCCGGCGGGGGCACCTCCAAAGAGTGGGCTCCCCGTTATGCGGCCGCTGGTATCACCGTGATCGACAATTCGTCGGCATGGCGCATGAATCCGGAGATTCCGCTTGTTGTCCCCGAAATAAACGCGTCCATCCTTACCCGCGAACACAAGATCATCGCCAACCCAAACTGCTCGACCATCCAGCTGGTGCTCGTTCTGGCGCCGCTTCACGCGAAATACGGGATTAAACGAATCGTCGTTTCAACATACCAGTCGGTAACAGGCACCGGTGCCAAAGCCGTGAAACAACTTGAAAACGAACGCGCGGGCATTGCCGGTGAGATGGCCTATCCTTATCCGATCGACATGAACCTGTTCCCGCATGGCGGTGATTTCCAGGATGATGGCTCCACTTCGGAAGAGGTGAAACTGGTCAACGAAACCCGTAAAATACTGAATGACTATTCCATCAGGCTTACCGGTACCGTGGTGCGGGTTCCCGTGGTGGGCGGCCATTCCGAGTCGGTCAATATTGAATTCAGCAGGGATTTCGAAATCCGCGACATCTTTGACCTGCTGGGTTCAACACCAGGAATTATTGTCAGGGATGATATTAAAAATAACATTTACCCGATGCCCCTCGAAGCCCTGGGAAAAGACGAGGTTTTTGTAGGGCGCATCCGCCGCGACGAATCGCAACCCAACTCACTGAACCTCTTTGTGGTCGCCGATAACCTGAGAAAGGGCGCGGCCACCAATGCCGTGCAGATTGCCGAATATTTGCTGGCGAAGGGACTTGTCTGAGGTTGATATATCTCAATTTCCGCATTGATTAAAAGGCCTGAAAAAATTGCTTTATATCAATTTATTATTAAATTTGTCTGCGATTAATAAATTGTTGATTCAAGCAGCCAGATCTGATGGTAAATAAAATGCACAGCTCTTCCAATTGCGCCGATTGTAACTGCAAAGTATCCATTTTTAAAAACCTGACTCCGCTAGAGCTTGCGCTGATCAACAGCAGCCGGTTCCAGGTAAGTTACAAGGCCGGGGAGATCATTTTCAAACAGGGCACCCCTTCCCCCTATTTTGTTTGTGTCACCTCGGGGCTGGCAAAAATCTATATCGAAGGTTACGGCAAGAACCTGATCCTGGCGCTGATCAAGCCGGTTGATTACATTTTCGGCCCGGGCATTTATGTTGACAACCGTCACTACTATTCTGCTTCAGCCGTTGAAGATTGCCAGGCATGCCTGGTTGATGTTACCGTATTTAAAAAGCTGATCCGCGAAAACCCCGATTTCGCCGAAGAGTTCATCAAACGGGTCTCCCTGCAATCGATCTTCAACTTCGACCAGGTGATCAGTCTTACCCAGAAACAGATGCACGGCCGCATTGCCGATGTGATTTTTTACCTCTGCGACAAAATCTATTGCCAGAATCCTTTCGAGCTGACCATTTCCCGCCAGGACCTGGCCGATCTTTCCGGCATGTCAAAAGAGAGCGCCATCCGGATTTTAAAGGAATTCAAGGAAGAGGGAATCCTGACCCTTTCAGGAAACACACTCGAGGTTCTCAACCCGAAACAACTGCGCCAGATCAGCGAAACCGGCTGATAACAGAATAACAATCACCGTTTTTACCTGCTGTTTTCCCGCTGTTATTCGGACTTCAATTCTGAATTTCATCGGGTTGCTTTGCCTCATATTGATATATGTCAATGAAGAGTTGACATATATCAGTTAATATATTAACAAATCTCACCAACTTATTAACAGTTGCGTTGATAAACTTCAATATTTTTGTTCCCGAAACAATTTTGCACAAGTTGTCTGCTGCGACACAAAAGTATTATTAACAAAAACTGTAAGAATATGAAAAAATTACACAAATTATTTTTTGCTGCCGGATTGATGATCGTGGCGGCATGTTTAATGTTCACGGCCTGTACCAAAGAAGGAAAACAGGGTACTGCCGGTGTTAACGGGATTAACGGAGTGAACGGAACCAATGGTATGAACGGACAAGACGGCACTGCCGTTTGTATGGTTTGCCATACTGTTGCCAACTTCGATAAAAAAATTGCCGAATACCATTTTTCAAAACATTATTATGGTACCTCCAGCGCAAGGAACACCAAATTCTGCGCAAGATGCCACACAAGCGAAGGATTCCAGCAGATCGTCATCAGCGGCCAGTACGTTGTTGCCAACGACATGCCGGAAGCCAACAGGATCAACTGCACAACCTGTCACCATCACTCAAGCTTTGATTTCACAGGCGACACCGTTTCACAGATCCTCCGCACCAACACCCCGGTTTACCTGAACTACAACAAGAACCTCGTTGCTACCGATTTTGGTAAAATCAACAACCTGTGCGTTACCTGCCACCAGATCCGCGGCGCAACAGCCCTGGTTTATTCCGACACCACCAAACGTCCCCAGGTTCTCAAAAAAGCTTTTGATCAGCTGCCTTACTTCCCGTTCAGCAATGCAACCGACCTCGATACTGTTCAGTATCGCGTAAGCCGCAGTTTTGCCGTTCATGATGGAAACCAGTCGAACCTGTTTACCGGTATCAACGGTTACGAATACAAAGGCAAAACCTACACCAGGATTTGGAAACACTCAGCCAACGCCTGCACCGATTGCCACATGAACACCTACAATCCTGCCGACTCAACCGGTGGTCACTCACTCCGCGTTAACAAAGCTGAATGCACTGCATGCCACGGTTCAGATAAACTTGCCCCGATCCAGATCGCGATCACTTCCAAACTGAGCGAGCTTGCACAGCTGCTCAACGCAAGAAAAGTCTTCAAGAAAACCGTCACTGCAACTTCTACAACCTATTCAGCTGAACCAACCCACGACTTCAACGGTAAATTGTACCCGACTACCCAGACTGCCGGTAACCTTTTTGCTACCAGCGTAAGCAACAATACCGTAAGCCCGACCACCGGCCTGGTAGTCTACGACAACATGCTGAAATATGCCGTTGATGCTGACTATACCAACAGGATCGGCCGTGTTTGGAAATATGGTGAATTAGGCGCTGCATATAACTATGCTTACATCAACAGCGAATTATCGCTCGGCGTTCACAATCCTACCTACGCGTTACAACTTCTCCAGAACTCAATCGACTGGCTGAATGCCAACCCGTAATCAGTACTGACCTTTAGCACAAATTCCAAAAATAAACTTGTTTTATTTTTGGAATTTGTGTTTTCATCCGAGCCGGAAAATACCTGAAAAAGTTTACGCTTTCCCATGAAGAAGCAAAGGTTTTCCCGGCGGGAGAAACGGATTGACAAATATCAGGGCCCAATTGAGATATATCAGTTAGTTTATTAACAAATCTCAGGCGCCGGTTAACCCAACCCTTGATAAACTTCAATATTTTTGTTTCTTAATCAATCCGTGTCAAACATTTTCACCTGTCAACGAACTTTTAATTTTTCAACCCCCAAAAAAATGATTATGCAAAGCCAAAAATTGAAAAAACTGATTGCGATCTTTTTCGTGCTTTTTTTCTTTTCAGCCTGTACGAAGGATTTAGTTGTACCTGATCCTCCTGCAGTTCCCATTAAACCGGCTCCCGGCCAGATCAGCTATGCAGGTGCCATTCAACCCATCTTTACGGCAAAATGCGTGAGTTGCCACGGTGCAGGTCAGAACGCACCCGTGTTGGCTGCCGGCAGTTCCTACATGTCCCTGAAAACCATCAATGGCATGATCGACACCGATGTTCCCGCGAACAGCAACCTTTACAAGAAAATGTTTACAGGCGGCAGCATGGCTTCACACTGTACCGTGGCCGATGCCGATTCAGTGCTGAGATGGATCACTGAAGGCGCAAACAACAATTAATTGAGTTATTCATACTAATATTTAATCGAAATGCATACATATACAATAGCTAAAATGAAACGATTATTACTAGGGTTCATCTTTATGGTGAGCGGACTCGGTGTGGTTTTTGCGCAGGATTCAATCCAGGACCAACCTGTTAAAAAATCTTTGGCAAAAGCACCGTTTGAAAGCGGATATTTCATGGCTGACAGAACTGTCAACCTTCCCCCTGCAAAAACCCTGGAACTTGCGATCCAGCATGATTTTGGCACATTCCAGCAACACTGGTCCGATTTGTTCGGGATCTGGGGCGGCTCCAACATCAGGATAGGCTTTACTTATACCGTAAACAAGAACCTGCAGGTTGGCTTCGGAACCTCAAAACTCAAAAGGCAGCAGGATTTCAGCCTTAAATATGCCATTATGCGCCAGGAAAAAGGCGGCTTCCCGCTCACCCTTACCGTTTATGGAAATGTTACCATCGACTGCCGCAACAAATCATTCCTGGGTAATAACAAACTGGCCTCCAGCCTCGATTACAAATCGATGGTGAAAGATTCCACCTTCAGGTCAAATATTGACAAACAGATCGTTCAGAACGATACTGCATTTGGCATGAACTACATCACCTACGGCCAGGCTACCGGGCTCAAAGGCGCCAACAAAACTGACCTTCAAACACTGTTTGATCAGACTTTCAAATCATCATACCGTTTCTCATATTTCGCCGAACTGATGATCGCCCGCAGGTTCTGCAAGGAGTTTTCCGCACAGATCTCCATTTCATACTGCCACTACAACCTCGTTGATCAGGCCGAGATGGACAACAACCATGTGAACGGGATGAAAAACGACAACCTCAACATCGCCGGCCTCGGAAGGCTCAGGATCAGCCCGCAGTCATCGATCATCGTAAGCTACAGCCAGCCGCTGATGACCTACCTGAACACCGCACCCTGGCCCAATTTCGGCCTTGGCGTTGAAGTTTCAACCAGCACCCATACCTTCCAGGTATTCCTTACCTCTGCCAATGGAATCGTTCCCCAGGAAACCGTTATGTATAACCATAACAATCCTTACAATGGAGCTATCCTCCTTGGATTTAACATTACCCGTTTGTGGACATTCTAATTCATGATTAACCATAAATTCTAACTCTTAAAAATTAACATTATGAAAAAACTGATCTCATTACTCGTTGTTGCCATGGTTACCGTGGTTTTTCTTATCGGAAATGCATCAATGGCACAGGCACAGGCTAAGGCCAAACCATGGCCGGTTGGCGATAAGGACAAAACGATGAAAGCCCCTGGTAAAGCTGATGTTGCTGCAGGAAAAGAACTGTGGGCAAAACATTGCAAATCATGCCATGGTGGAAAAGGCCTGGGCGACGGTCCCAAGGCAGCTACCCTGAAAACCAATCCCGGCGACTTTTCTGCAGCCGCTTTCCAGGCATCAACCGATGGCGAACTCTTCTTCCGCACAAGCAAGGGCCGCGATGAAATGCCTGCTTACGACAAGAAAATTCCTGAAGCCAACGATCGTTGGGCACTGGTTGCTTTCATGCGCACGCTGAAAAAATAACCGCTTGAATATGCAATAACAATTCATGAAATGGGTGTTAACAGTTTAGGTTTGTTAACACCCATTTCTTTTATAATATTTCCGGGTAAATAACTCACATTCTCTGATACAATGGTTTACAAAACAAATATACGACCGGCATGGGTGGTTTTGGTATTGCTGATGATCTTTACCCTTGCCTTCACCCTGGTAAAAACTTCTGATACAACCCCTGAAAAAAAGGTTCAGACCGAACAAATCGTTCCCACCCAAATCGATCTGTCAAAATTCAAAAACGCCGAGGAAAACGAAAAGTGCCTCAAATGCCACGGACAAACTAAGTACTCCTATGAAAATGCAGAATCGAAAAAAACCGTAACCAAACGGATGTACGCTGAGCTGATCATGAACCGCGATGTGTTTTACGTTTCAAACCATCGCCAGTTCAAATGCACCGACTGCCACTCCGAAGATTACGGCACCTTCCCCCATGCAGGAAATCTGCGTATGGAGGCAAAAGCCAACTGCATCGACTGCCATGGCGGCGATGAAAAATATGCCAAGTACAAATTCGAACAAATTGAATCGGAATTCCAGGCCAGCGTTCATTCCGAAACCCACAGCAAAGACTTTACCTGCTGGATGTGCCACAACGCCCATACATACAAAATCAATGCCCGCACCAACGAGAACCTGAAAGAGACCATCGTCTATGACAACCTCATCTGCCTGCATTGCCATGGTGATGTGAACAATTACCAGCTGCTTACCGATAAGAAAAAACCCAATCTTCTCCAGAAACACGAATGGCTGCCAAACCAGGCATCCCATTTCACCAATGTGCGTTGTATTGAATGCCACGCCAAAAATGAAGACACCCTGGTGGTGGCCCACCATATCATGTCGAAGAAGAATGCCGTAAGAAAATGCGAATCGTGCCATTCGAAGAATTCGATCCTTTATGCATCCCTCTATAAACACCAGGTCAGTGAAGTAATCATGAAGGAGGGCCTCGTCAAGGGGCTCATCATGGCTGATGCCACCACCATCGGCCCCGACAAAAGCAACACGCTGAACATCATCAGCATCATTATCTTCTCTCTTACCATACTGGCCATTATCATCCACGCAGTTCTGCGAATAAAAAAATCTGTCTGACCATGAACCATCAAACTGAAGAACGACTCTATCTCTATCCTGTCTGGATCAGGATCTGGCATATGATGAATGCCCTGCTCTGCCTCACATTAATCATTACCGGTTTAAGCATCCAGTTTGCCAACCCGAACACGGTGGTTAAATTTAATACTGCCGTTTCGATGCACAACATCGCCGGGATTCTCCTCACCATCAGTTACGTGTTCTTTTTTACCGGGAACCTCTTCACGATGAACGGTTCACATTACGTAATCCCGGTAAAAGGTTTCATGATTCGCATGAAAAACCAGTTTTATTACTATACCATCGGGCTCTTTAAGAAAGAGAACGCACCTTATCCGGTGACAGAAGAGAGCAAATTCAATCCCCTTCAGCAAACCACCTACGTGGTGCTGATGTATGCCATGGTCCCGTTCGTCATTCTTTCGGGTTGGGGGCTTTTATATCCCGATATCACGATTAAGAGTTTTGTGGGATTCAGCGGGCTGGATCTCACCGACCTGATGCACATCTTTGCCGGCTTCACCATCAGCATCATCATGTGTGTCCATATCTATTTCTGTACCATAGGGAAAAACCCGTTAAGTAATTTCAAAAGCATGCTCAACGGCTTTCATGAATCTCACTAAAATCAACAGACGTGGAAGAAGAAACGAATAAAAACCAGAAAAATACGCGACGCCAGTTCCTGAAAAAGGGGCTCATAGCCGGTGCCGGCGTTGCTGTGGGCGGGAGTCTCATCGCGGCATATGTTGACGCGACGGCCACCGAAACAGGCGAAAAGGTAAAAGTGCTTACAACCGATGGCGAAATCATGGAGGTTGACAAGGGGTTGCTTAAGCTTCCCCGGGTTTCGCGCGAGGAATCGCACCAAGGCCTTCCCGGCCGCAAGTTCGTGATGGTGATCGACCTCGGGAAATGCAAGAACGCGCGCAAATGCGTGGAGGCATGCCAGAAGGGCCACCACTTGCCGAAAAGCCAGGAATTCATGAAGGTTTACCTGTTGCAGGATTCCGAAAAAACCTCTCCCTACTGGTTTCCCAAGCCCTGCTTCCATTGCGACAACCCCTTGTGCGTGAGTGTATGCCCGGTAGGTGCAACCTATAAACGCAGCGACGGGATCGTACTGATCGACAACGAACGCTGCATCGGCTGCAAGTTCTGCATGACTGGCTGCCCCTACTCCACGCGCGTATTTGCCTGGAAACATTACGAAGAATTTGAACAGGACAAGGAACCCTACTCGCCTGAGGCCGGCAGTCCCGGGAAAGAGGGAACTGTATCGAAATGCGATTTCTGCCCCGACCTGATCCGCGTTGGCAAAGTGCCCTACTGTGTTTCGGCCTGCCCGATGGGTGTGATCTATTTTGGCGATGTTGACGAGGATACGGTTACCAACGGCACCGAAACCTTCCAGTTCAGCAAACTCATCAGCGACCGCGCCGGGTACCGTTACCTGGAAGTGCTCGGAACCCGTCCATGCGTTTATTACCTGCCGCCTGTCGAACGCCAGTTCGAGGTCGACCGCGGGTTCGGCGACCTGGATGAGAAGATTAAAGAGCGATATAAAGATACTCCTTACAGTAAAAAACACAACCCGTAATTATGGAAAACGAACAAAATAACCCGTTGAAGGAGTTTGCGCCGCAACTCGAACGGACGACCATGCAGGGGTATACCTGGATTCTGTTCCTGCTTTTGGTGATTGGGGTAGGTTTTTATGCCTTTCTCCAACAAGTTCTTCATGGCCATGAGGTTACCGGTATGCGCGACAATGTGGTATGGGGCGTTTATATCGTCAACTTTATTTTTTTCATGGGCGTGAGCTACGCGGGTGCGCTCATTTCAGGCACCCTGCACCTGTTTAAAACCCCCTGGCGCAAACCGGTGATCAGGATGGCTGAATTTATTACCGTTATCTCGCTGCTCATCGGCCCCTGCTTCATCCTCCTGTGTATCGGCCGCCTCGACCGGTTGCCCTATCTTGTACTCTTCGGAAGGATCCAGTCGCCCATCACCTGGGACGTGATCGCCATTTCAACCGATATTTTCGGTTGCTTTATCTTCCTCTATCTTGCTGTTTTACGCGACCTGGCCCTGCTCAGGGATTACGAACTGCTCAAGCTTCCGAAATGGAGAAAAAAACTCTACAAGGCACTGGCATTGGGCTACACCGGAACACCGGAACAACAGCAGCGGTTAAACAGGGCCACCGATATCATGGCCGCCATGGTCATTTCAATTGCCATCATTGTGTACTCGGTGTTGGCATGGATCTTCAGCGTTACCCTGCAACCAGGCTGGCACAGCACGATCTTCGGGCCCTATTTCGTTATTGCCGCCGTATATTCGGGCAGCGCCGTGCTGATCATCTGCATGTGGGTTTTCAGGAAAGTTTATCATCTTGAAGCGTATATTACCAAAAAACACTTCGTTGCTGTAGGCATTATCATGCTTGTACTGGCAGCGTTTTTCGGGTATTTTACCTTCAGCGATTACCTTACGAAATGGTACGGTTCGGAAAAGAATGACGAATTGCTGATCCAGCTGCTCTTTAAAAAATTCTACTGGCCATTCATCATCTCAAACTACGTTGGTGTGCTTCTGCCGCTGATCGTGGTCGGGCTTGCACGGTTCAGGACCATCAATAATATTACTTTTACGGCGGTCGTAGTCGTTGTTGCGCTCTGGCTCAACCGCTACATCATCGTTGTTCCTACCCTCGAATCGCCCTACCTGCCAATCCAGGATGCACGCCCCGAATGGCTGAACTATACCGCCACATGGGTGGAGTGGAGCCTCACTGCAACGGGAGTTGCCGTGTTCTGCCTCCTTTTTACACTGGCATCAAAGTTCATCACCATCATCCCTGTTTCCGGGGTAACGGGAGAGGAAAAAAAGGAAGATGTTCTCATTTAATTAATCACAGGTCATATTCATATCATTCCCATGAAAAGAATATTCGCGTTTGCATTGCTCCTTTCGCTTATGTCGGTCCTGGTTTTAAAACCTGCGGGCAGCTATGCCGGAGAAAAACCTGACACCACGGCAACGCCGGTTGAATCGCGTATGCAGCTGGCTTACCTGTGCGGCGCCGATTCGGTGATACTCACCGCCACCCTCAACCTGAAAAAAGAGGACGGCACGGTCAACCTGAAAAATGCGTTCATTGAATTTTCCGCTTCCAACGGGGAATCGGCAAAGTCGTTGGGAAAATTTGCCACCGACCAGGAAGGCAACGCCATTTGCAAGGCCCCGGTAGCCGGTTTGCCCGCCGACAAGGATGGCATGATCAACTATACTGCAAAATTCACCGGCAACAAGAAATACCCTGCTGCCGAGGCCTCCTTTAAAGCAAAACCTGCCAGGATCAGGCTGTCGTTCAGCATCCAGGATTCATTGCGCATCCTGAAAGTCGACGTTACCCAGAAAAACCTAAAAGGCGAAACCGCCCCCATCGCCAAGGAAAAGATCCTTGTTTACATTCCGCGCATTTTCAGCCTGCTGAAGATCGGGGAAATTACCCTCGACGATGCCGGTAGCGGAACCCTTGAATTTCCGAAGGAAATTGTTGGCGATACCCTAGGAAACCTGACGGTACTCGCTAAAATCGAGGAAAATGACAATTTCGGGAATGTGCAGGGTCAGAATGTCATCAACTGGGGAGTTCACAAACAGTATTATAAGGCTGAAGTGCCTTCCCGCGAGCTGTGGACGCCGATCGCCCCACTTTGGATGATCATCACCCTGATCATCATGCTTGCCGGCGTATGGGCTCATTACATGTATGCCGTGTATGAACTGATCATGATTAAACGGTTGAGTAAAAGAGAGAAGCCGCCTCTTTTCTGATCACTGACATTTTTTCGGTAGCTTTGCCGGATCATGAGCTACAACCTGCATTCTCCGCAAGTCCTTGAAACCATGGCCAAAGGGAACATCCGCAAGGCCAATGAATTAATGGGAACCGTTTACACCTTCACTGCGACGGTGGTTCATGGCAATCACCTTGGCCGCACCCTGGGATTCCCCACAGCAAACCTTGAACTCCTGGAGGATAACCCTTTTTTGCCAGCCTTCGGTGTATATGCCGTGGATGCTGAATATGACCATGTGAGATACAAAGGCATGGCCAATGCGGGGATGCGCCCCACCATCAATGGAACAACCATGACACTGGAGATCAACCTGTTTGATTTCTCGGGCGATTTATACGGGAAAACCCTGGCTGTCAGGTTTCTCGACAGGATCAGGGACGAGCAGAAGTTCGGCAGCCTTGATGACCTGGTTAAACAGCTTCACCTTGATAAGGCAGCTGCGCTGGAACTACTTGCCTGACTGCTCCATCCTGATACCAACGCCCATGACGCCTTCGGTGGTAAGCCTGGGCGTGAGGTTTTCTATCTCGATCTTCAGGATCCCGGGCCTGGCGAGTTTCAGATCATGTTTCAGCAAAATTGTGCCGGTACAGGAATCTCCCTCAAAAGCCTGCAGGAAGGCGCCTGAAGCGGATTTCACCTTCATCGCATAGGCGTAGATCCGTTCTTCCCCGGCAGCGGTATTCATGACCATATTGAACTCCAGCTGCTCATGGCTGAACTCCTTTGTGAAACGGGTAAAGAGGTAAATATTATATGGTTTATCAACCTGTTTTACAGGGATTTCAAAGCTGAGGATGTTGAACCTGGCCCAGATTTTATCGGGAAATTTATGGTACAGTTCGAGGCTCTCCTTTTTTCTGCAACCGCTTCCGCAGAAAAAAACAAGGCACAGGAATACTAAACAGGTTGCTAAACCCTTAACCGGGCTGCTGTTGAGTTTGATCGGCATTGGCTGGAATTTTTATGATAAATGTAGTTCCTTTGTGTTCTTCCGATGTAAAGGAGATCTCCCCCTGCATCCCGTCGATGATCCCCTTCACGATGGCCAGTCCCAGTCCCATTCCCCCGGTCTTCGTGGTAAAATCAGGCTGGAAAATCCTGCCTGCGCGGTCGGGCGGGATACCGGCACCATTGTCGGAGATCTCCACGACAACGAATTTCCGGTCATTGTACAGACGAATCCCGATGATTCCGACTTTGTCTACCCCGATGGCCTGAACGGCATTGTTAAGCAGGTTGGTAAAAACCCTGACAAGCTGTGAACGGTCGGCCAGTACCCGGGCGACGGGACCATTGGCGTGAAATTCATACCGGATCTCGGACGTATCCTGGTAAAGGGAGAGGGAAAATTTTACAACATCTTCTATATCAACACTCTCTAAAACAATGGCCGGCATTTTCGCGAAATCTGAAAAATTGGAAGCGATGGCCGACAGGGTATCGATTTGTTCAACAAGGGTATTGGTGAACCGGGCGAGCCGCTGTTCCCAGTCCGGTGCTTTGTCATGCCAGGCTTTCTGCAGGTACTGCGCACTTAACTTCATGGGTGTGAGCGGGTTCTTGATCTCATGGGCCACCTGCCTGGCCATCTCCCGCCAGGCGCTTTCGCGTTCCGATTTTGCAAGCATGCCGGCGCTGCGGCCCAGTTCATCAATCATCCTGTTGTATTCGGTGACTAATTGCCCGATTTCGTCGTGCTTGTTCCAGAAAATCTTTTCATTCACCCGCCCGAGCCTGAGCTGCGACATCTTTGCAGCCAGTAAGGCCAGCGGTGCGGTTATATAATTGGATACCAGGATGGTAATAAAAATTCCAAACAGGATAAGCAGAATGTAGATATTGATGAAGGTAACCAGAAAGGTGGAAATTTCCTTTTTCAACTCATCCTGCCTCGAAAAACAGGGCAGGTTAACATAACCGAGCAGGTTGTTTTGTTCATTGTAAAAAGGCAGGTAGGCTGAACTGAACTGCATACTTCCGATCGATTCGCTGTGGATGAAAATCGGTTTATGGTCAGCAACCAGTTTCTGGCACGCTACCGGATCCATTCTCTCAGATACCAGTCCCTCTTCAAAAATCGGCGGCCGGCTCGACGAGACCAGCATTCCCCGCGAATCGTAAAAGTTGATGTCGGTAAAAAAGACGTTTGAAAGTCTGACCAGGAAATCATCAAGTTCATTTTTCGGAATATCGCGGGTCTCTTTTGCCATATTGTATTTATGCTGCATTTCAACCATCACCGACCAGGCCCGTTCGCGCAGGTTGGCGATGTTCTTTTTCGTGTTAAGATCGATGATATTGATCACTTGCACGATCCCTATAGCAAGCAGGGCAACAACCAGGATCCCGGTAAGGGAGATATGCAGCCTGTTCCTGAGGCTGTTGGGCAGAATTTGCGTTTTCCGCTGGTAATTAAACATCCCTGCTGCCAGGAACGCAACCAGCGCAAAGAGGATAAAAAGATAGGAAAAAGGCGTGGCTGCCGTGAGCAGGGTCTCTTCCTTTTTGCTTATCAGCAGCGAAGTGGAACTGTTGATATGGTACTGGTAGTGTGTCATCCGGTCGCCCGAAAATGAGGTTTTGGCAGGGGAAAAATCCTTATACTGTGACAACAGGGTATAGTAACTGTAACCTCCCACGGCATGAACCAGCCGGCCGTTCTGGAACAGGCCGTACGAATAATCCGAAAGGTCAGGAAGATCCATCCGGGTATTATCCATAAGCAAACCCGGGTAACCCTGGTCAGGAGAAGAGTCTTTGAGGTTGATTTCTATGTAAAGTGTCTGGGTTGTTGCACCGGCAAGCCCGAAATCTCTGCCGTCGAGGATGATCAGGTAATATTCCTTGCCCAGTCCGTAATCGAGAAAAGTCAGGTTGGGCAGGATGGTTTCTTCGCCATAATTCCGGATGATCCCGTTGAAATAGGTGTTGCAGTTGACGAGATAACCCTGGGGCTGGATCTTCAGATCTTTCATGGTATCGCACAAGGTGACCTGGATATTGTATTTTCGCCAGTAATCCCTGAAATATTGCTTTTTTAACCATGCAACCAGGTTCGTGGCACTCACTCCCTGCCCGGCCGCAGCTGGCTGGAAGGCAGTTCGCAGGAGCGAATCGGCAAGGAGCTTGTGTTCGAGTTGCTCGTACAGCACCTCGGTAACGGGATTGCGCCGTGATGCAAGCTTAACCGCCAGCAGGTTCAGCTTTTCATGTTCCTTCTGGCCGTTCGCCCGGTTTAACACCAGCGTGGTAAAAACAGCATAGAAACAGAGGAAAAAAAGCATGTTCCGTGCAGTGAACAAATTTGCCCCCCTGGCCAGCATAAACCAGCAGGCAAAGAAACAGATAAAGAAAAACAGGTATTCCAGAGAATACAGTTCTACATTTAAAATATTCAGGATCAATATGTTTCCGCCTGCCGCAATCGCGGCCGACAGCAATATCAATTCCTTTGGCATTGCGTCTGAGAATATTCCGGGGAACACCCTGGTGGAAAGCAGTCCGAACGAAAAAAGGATTGAACATACGATCAGCAGCCCGCAGGCGCTCTCGGGGACCAGTGCTGAAATGTTCTGCAAATTAAGCGGCAAAGATGAATTGATTACCAGTCCGGTCAGCAGATATCCCACGGTTTGAAAACCAACCAGCAGCGTGAAAATGGCCGGGGCTATGACAAGCACCAGTTTTGCCGGATGGATTTTGCCGGCAGCAGGTTTGAAGGAGCTGTGTTTAAACAACACCAGGGCCATGGCAAAAACGAGCAACATGTTGATGGCAAAATCGCCCAGGGAGGGCAGGATAACGGACGATGAATACCACGAGGGCCCGAACAGTTCGGTATGATAAAGTTCCGACGGAAAGTGAAGGACAAGCTGGATTACGCGCAGTAGCAGCACCGTAATAAAAAAAGAGAGGTTCATGATAAATTTCCGTGCTGCAAACCAGGGTATACCGGCATAAATCAGGTATATGCACTGCACCAGGGAAAGCATGCCAAGCACAAAAAGCAGAAAAAGGAATCCTGCGGGTAAATGCCGGCGGGTCCTGTCTTTGCTTGCTGAAGGATCAGCAGCCGCGGCTTCGGTGTTCCCTGCAAAGTTCAGGCTGAACAGGCAGGTGTGGTTTTGAGAATAAACGGGAAATTTCCCGTGCCCTGGAGCGAGGGAAAACAGCTCCGGAAAATTGAACCGGGAAGAAAACCCGTTTGTTAAATATTCGTTCTGGAATGGGTATTCATTTCGTATGGGAAAACTGCAAAGGAACAAAAACGATCCTGCTCTTTTGCCGTGAAACCCATACCATCCGGTTTTCAGTTTCACAACGAAATCCTGTCCGGCGCTTTGCCGGATGACTTCCGCCGGTAAAATGATTTTATTATCTCCCCAGTAAATCAACGAGTCGTGTTTATAAACAAAAAACGACAACCCGTTGTTTTTTCCAATCCTGAGCGATTCTAACCCGGGGTTCCTGAAACCTGCTACGTTGGAACTGGTATCGAAATTCCTGCTCAGAAAATCAGTTTGGTTTTTTGCTTCAAGTTCTGTATCCGAAAATACTTTTTGAAAAGATTCATAAATATGATCCGGCTCAACTTTTTGGGCCAGGAAAAAACCCAGACCGTAAATCGCCATGAAAAGCAATACAGCGAGCATCAAATATGCCGCTCCCCTGTTTTTCGTGTTTTTTAGCGACCAATCCACTATGTTGCTGATTTATAATACGATAAAAATAGGCCTTCCGGAGCCCTGTAAGCGCATTTCGCGTACCGGTTAATGCCATCCATCCATCAGGCCATTCGGCTCGCTGCAGGGCTTAAAATTACGCCTTTTTACGCTTGAGCACGAAAATAAGACTGGAATTGCCCCTTGCTTCCCTTTTTGCCGAAATATTTGACCAAAAACCATAAAAAAGGGCTTTCATGTAATTTACCTTTCCATTCTGGTATTTTTCGCTTAGCATGGAAACATAATAGGCATCCATTTTCTGAGGTAATATTTTCACCACTTCAAATCCATTCCTGGCAGCGAGGTCATTCAATGTTTTTGAGGTGAAATGATACAAATGTCTCGGAACATCATACGCGGCCCAGCATGTTCCGTATTTCGAAGCATCCCACGAATGGCAGTTGGGTACGGCGGCGATAAAAACACCGTCTGGTGCCAGCAACTCCCTGATGCTCTCCATGGTCATATTCAGCTCATGCACATGTTCAAGCACATGCCACATGGTTATGCAGGCATACGAACCCGGCTTTGCACTGTAGGCCATTAACTGCTCCGCAACCGGGATCTTGTTTGCCGATTCGGCAAAACTCCTGGCCCTTTCATTCGGTTCTACGCCCGAGACTTCATAGCCCTGCTTCCTGCAATAACCCAGGAATTCACCCGTTCCGCACCCGATATCCAGCATTTTTCCGGAGTGGGAATATTTCTTAACGATACCGAACTTGGTTCGGATAGAAAAAATCCGTGCCAACCGGTAAACCCTGCTTATCAGGTCCTGCTTCTTTGCCCCGTGAGAGATATACTCTTCCGATTGGTAATACCGCCCGATCTCCTGAGGACCCGGCCGTGGATTGACGAACCGGAAGCCACAGCCGGTGCATTCCTGGATAATGAACTCCTCCCGGGAGAGAAAATGGTCTTTCACCCTTAAAAATTCGGTGAAAATTCCCTTCCTGCATACCGGACAACTTGTAATTATTTCAGCCATTTTTATTTTGTTTCACGTGGAACATCATCGGCCAAGGAATACAATCAGCACGGAAATATCAGCCGGTGATACCCCGCTGATCCGCGAAGCCTGGCCAATCGTACGGGGTTGTATCTTTGTAAATTTCTCTCTCGCTTCAATTGACAGAGAGGATATTTTTGCATAATCAATGCCGGCAGGCACGGCCAGGTTCTCCAAATGGGCAACCTTACCGGCCAGTTCCTGTTCCTTTAGTATATAACTTTCATACTTAATCCTTAACTCCGTTTCTTCAACAACGTCCTCATCCAGGAGGTCGTTTTCTTCGGCATATGCTTTAACCTGGTCAATACAACCAATCAGTTCGGCGAGGTAGATCTGTGGCCGAAGCAGCAACATGGCAGCTTTTTGACGCTGAGAAATCACATCGGTCAGTTTTTCAGAGAGCAAACCATTAACCTGGGTTGGCATAATGTTTTCTTTCTTCAAAAACCCAATAAAATCCTCGACTTTGCGATACTTTTCATTCACCACTTCAAGCCGTTCAAACGATGCAAGACCAAGGGCATACGATAAAGGGGTGAGCCGCTGGTCAGCATTATCCTGCCTCAGCAGGATCCGGTATTCGGCCCGCGAAGTGAACATCCGGTATGGCTCTTCAGTGCCCTTTGTGATAAGGTCATCAATCAGTACGCCGATATAAGCATCAGAACGTTTTAAGATAAATTCAGGTTCACCGGCGATTTTCAAATGAGCATTAATACCCGCCATCAAACCCTGTGCTGCTGCCTCCTCATACCCGGTTGTTCCATTGATCTGCCCGGCGAAATACAAGCCTTCAATCAGTTTCGTCTCCAGTGAAAAATTGAGCTGATCAGGTGGAAAATAGTCATACTCGATTGCATACCCGGGTCTGAAAAACTTTGCTTTTTCAAAGCCCTTCACTTTTCTTAACGCCTTAAACTGGACATCTTCGGGAAGAGATGAGGAAAAACCATTGACATAATACTCCATGGTTGACCAACCTTCAGGTTCAATAAAAAGCTGATGCCTCTCTTTTGTGGCAAACCGATCAATCTTATCTTCAATTGACGGACAATATCTGGGTCCCCTTCCCTGGATCCTGCCGGAGAACATGGGTGACTTATCAAATCCCGTTCTTAAAATATCATGAACTTCGTTGCTGGTATAAGTAAGATAACAGCTTCGTTGCCGTGAAACTGCCGGGGTACCGGTATAAGAGAATTTTCCGGGATTTTCATCACCAGGCTGCTCTGTCATCTTTTTAAAATCCAGCGACCTTCCATCAACTCTTGCCGGCGTACCGGTCTTCATCCTGCTTGAAGCAAAACCCATCGTCATGAGTTGTTCCGTCAGATTTTTTGCCGCCCCCTCTCCCATCCTTCCTCCGGGAAAATGTTTCTCGCCAATATGAATAATTCCATTCAGAAAAGTTCCATTTGCAAGAATCACTGCTTTGCAATTAAACACCAATCCCAACCCGGTTTCCACCCCAACAATTTTTCCTTTCTTAACAATAACGTTCACCACTGAATCCTGCCAGAAATCAACACCCGGGGTATTCTCCAGCATGCTTCTCCATTCGATCGAAAAAAGAACGCGGTCATTTTGCGCACGGGGGCTCCACATGGCCGGACCTTTCGATCTGTTCAGCATCCTGAACTGGATCATGGTCTTGTCGGTTACAATTCCTGAATATCCTCCCAGCGCATCAATTTCACGAACAATCTGGCCTTTGGCAATTCCTCCCATCGAAGGGTTGCACGACATCTGTGCCATGTTCATCATATTCATGGTAATCAGCAACACCTTCGATCCAAGGTTCGCTCCTGCGGCGGCAGCTTCACAACCTGCATGGCCGGCACCTACAACAATTATATCATATTTCTTCATCAGAGCATTTATGTTCCACGTGAAACAAAAAAGTATTTTTCCTGGAACGATGTTAAGAACAAAGTATATTCACAAACAGGATTAAAAAAACAGGTGTAAAACTATTACCCGTTTTACACCATCATATTTAAAAATAAAATTTCGTACAGTAAACATATACGAATGTAATCAAGCCACAAAAATATTTCTGTACAAGCCAGTTCTAATTATCCGGTAAATGAAGCCAGGCAAAGATCCTCCATGAGTCTCATTTCCTCCTTCTCCAATTTCGTCTTATCTTTAAAGCCGCATAAATGCAAAACGCCATGAATCATCACCCGGTGGAGCTCGTCCTCAAACAGTTCCCCCAATTCAACCGCATTCTCCCTGACCCGTGGTACACTGATATATATATCTCCTCCTATTATATCCTTGTTATCCCCATCCGGAAATGTCAAAATATCAGTTAAAGTGTTATGTCTCAAATATTTATTGTTCAACTCAAGAAGAAAACTGTCGCTGCAGAACACAAAATTGATTTCCCCGGTCTTAAGTCCGCGGTTCATTGCACACGTAACAATCCAATCCCTCAGTTTCCGTTTGCTACCGAGCGTAAATACAATGTCTTCGTGGAAAAACCTGATCATTTAACCTATCTTTTATGAACAACCTCTTCCCTTTTTTCCCAATATTCTTTCAACTGGTTGATCCGGAATAAGGACTTTTCAAAATTCATGCTTGAAACATAAAAGACCAGGGTAATGCTCCTGGCATTTACGGAAATGGTAATTTCATCAGCAAGCGATTTAATTATAAAAATGTCGCGTGACAACCGGTGACGCCTTATTTCCTTATCAAGCAGATCCTCGGCTTCACCGTCATCCCTTCCATCGCTTTCCAGTTTAATTTTAAAAATCATGCCCTTTTTTCCCCGGTCAAAATTTATGATCAGTGAATTACTTTCAGGGATGTCGTTAATCGAAAAAAGAATATTTGCCGCCTCAGTGGTAGCCAATAAAATATTACCGAAATAATCATTGTTGACATTGTACAACTCACAAATTTCTTCAACAAACCTTTCCAGACGTCCAATTTCCTTTACCCCGGTAATAACCAGGCTTCTGCCATCCTGTTTCATATCAGTGCTCGATTTTTACAATATAACTGTTCACTTTAGTTTTATAGTACGAATTCAGGACCGGTAATATCAATTGAATATTATCCTGACTCGCCCTTTTCTTCATGTTATACTGATAATTTAATCCAGGGTTACTGATTTGTTGATTTTTTGCTTCCGTTGATTCTCTCTTTTCTTCCTGATCACGGGTTTGTTCGGCCTTCTCCGATTCAAGCAGCCTGCTCAGAATGCGTTGCTGGCGCATCATGGTTTCCTGAGAAATATTTTTATTTACCAGGTCCTTCTCTATCTGTTCCATTTCCTTCCCGGCTTCATTGAGCGAACCCTGGTCCTTTGTACCTTTAGTCCCTAGATTATCCTGGTATTTTTGCATTTCATTCCTTAACGCCTCCTGCTGGGCAGCAAGTTTTGCTATCTCCCGGTTCATGCCGCTTTGCTCCTGCTTATTCCCCATACCCGGTTTCTTTTGTCCCTCCATACCGGATTTCAACTTCTCCAGTTGCTGTCCTATTTTCTGTTGCATGTCCTTCATGCTTTTTGCCGACATTTTACCACCTTTTGACGAAGGATTTTTGCATTGCTTTGAACCAGCCTTCGACTTCATGCTCATGTTCATTTTCTGGTTCATCTGCTCAAGCGACTCATTGAGTAACAAGGCCAGGTTATTCAGTGAAGTCATCGAATATTGTTGCTTGGCCACGGCCAGGTTTATATTTCTTGAATCGAGGGCGTCAAGTGCAAGTTTAATATTGAGGTTAACCGCAGCAATTTCTTTTGTAACCACCGATTTTATCATAACCTGCCGCTTAGCAATTGCCTGCAACGAATCCTCCACAACTTTAAGCTTTTCACTGAATTCCTTCTGCCTGTAAACAATCTCCGGATACCTCGGGTCACTCCTCACGATTACCCGCGTCGTTCCGATCAGATCCTCCTGATCGAACGACAACCTGACAAGATTTTCAAGAATCATCCTGATATTCGAGGCATCCTCCTCCAACTGGCTCTCCTCGCTTTCCTCCTGCGAATCCTCCATCTGCTGCGCCAGTTCTTTCATTTGCCTGGCCGCTTTCTTCTGGCTTCCTGCAGCCTCCTTGCTTTTACCTTCCTTAATTTTTTTTTCGCTTTCGGCAAGATTCTTGCCAATGCTATCCTTCTTTGGCCCGGTATTTCCCAAATTTGCGGGCGACTCAAGTTCTTTTCCCTGTTTTTCAAGGGCTTCAAGCTTCTTTGCAAGGGAATCAGCCGTCGCCCTGATCTTTTCCTGCTCCTTCAATAACTCTTCCTTCGGCTTTTGATCCTTTTCAGTCGCTTCAGCAAGCTTTTCCTGTTCTTCGGCTGCTTTCTTCAGATCCTTTACCATTTCTTCGAGCTTGCGATCGAATTCCATTTGTTTCATCAGGGAAAGATTTCGGTCCAGCTCCGTCTCCAACTCCTTATTCGACATCTTCATTTTCTCCAGAAGATCGGCCAGTTTCGTTTTATCAACCTGGTTAAGCAACGCCTTCATCTCCTCGATCATCTTCTTCATTTCATCTGTGAGCAGCTTATCCATGAGGTCATTCAACTGCTTTTGCTTCTCGATGATCCGCTCACTTGTTCCAAGGAACTTTTCTTCATTCGTCAGATTTTCCTGCGTCTTCTTTTTTATCTCTTCCACCCGCTTTTCAATGGCAGCGTTTTCCTTAATCAGGTCTTCAATTTTTTTCTTTTCCTGCCACGACAAGGTATTTTGATCAACAAGTTTCTTATTCAATTCTTCCATATTCTTTTTCATGGCCTTCGAATCGGAAATACTTTTCTCCAGTTCCTGATTGATCGTATGCTCATTTTCACCCGTATGAACAGAAATCTCATTGATTGATGGCGTAGAGACCGTTTTCAATTCCGACCTGGTACACTTCGGACCATGAATCCCGTCATTATCCCACACTTCAAAATAGTATTTGATATTCATGCCGGGCATTGGCATCAGTTTCAAAAGATCGGCTGTATAATAAAAGACCTGGTTGTTCGCCGATTTATCGAACACAATCGGTTCATTTTTATAAACCAGCCCCGTTGTGTCGCCTTTTGAATAAACGGAATAGTTAAAGGTAAGTTTTGAAAAGCCATAATCATCCTTGATGGTACCCTTGTAGAAAATTGTTGTATTAATCGCCGAATCGACCGATTCGTTTACAAAAACCGAAGGGTAGCCATCGCCGATCGCTGTAACCCGGTAAGCCAGTGAATCAGGCATATAGGTGTTAGCGTTAAATGGTGAAATACAATAGGTGAAGGACTTGAGTATTTTTGATGAATAAGTAAAAACATTGGCTTTTGCCGCTGCCAGTTCAACCTTCCCTTCTCCCATCCTTATCTTTACAGAAGAGACATCCCTGGTGTGGAAATTCCAAGTCATAACAGTGCCTTCCGGAACACTGAAATCTCCAATGTTTTCAACATGTTCGCAAGGCTTATTAATATAGGCCGGGTAATCGAGGGAGACGTCGAAACTCAGGATAATAGGCTTAGGAAAGACCTTAATTACATACTCCTGCGACTGGTACTCACCCGCACAAATTTTAAAAGGCATGTCGCCCTGAAGCGATTTAAACATATATTCAAATGCAAATCCTTTTCCCCTTGTCATTTTGTAATTAAGTTCCCTGGTCCTGATGAAAATTTCAACCGGGATCTCCTCCCCTGTTACGTTGACCTTTACTTCAAAATCTTCCTGTTGCAATGCCGATAAATTCTTATTCGCCAACTCAATTTTAAACGGGAGCGGCTTTATAAAAGCCTGGTTAAAATGTAGAATCCGTTTCGTAGGATCGGAAATGGTTTTGGGCGAAAACAGTATGCCTGCCAGGATCAGCAAAACCGGAATGGCAGCATATCGCAGGTATTTAAGGTTCTTCCTGAAGTCGATCACTACATTGAACCTGAAAACCCGGATAGCCGAAGTTTTCTGTTCAATACTTGCCTCGATTAGTTCGCTGTTCTCCCCGGTTTGCCGCTGCTGTTCGATAAGCTGCAGGGTATTCAGAAGCTTATCCTGAATTTCACTGAAATGCTGGCCGATGATCGTTGCTGCCTGGTCGTAGGATAAAATCTTCCCTATTTTCATCAGTTGCATCAACGGAACAAAAACCAACCTGGCTAATGTAAATAAGGCAATGCCAAGAAAAGAGAAAAAAAAGAATGTCCGTATCGTTTGATTGAAACGAAAGAAATATTCCATCATCACAAGGACAAGGTAAAAGGCAGCCAGTAACGCACACACCCATAGCCCTCCCCGCATCAACCGGTTTTTATAATATTTCCGGATGAACTTGTCAAGTTTAACTATCAGTTCATTTTCTCTGGACATGCCTGCCTGAAATTAACATTGTTGACATTTACTGGTAATATTTCCAGTTTTAGGAATAAGATAAATCACGATCGTACTATTTTAATTAAGCGCTTCCTTTTTTCGTACGTGACCTCTTCAATTTCCTGTAGATGACCTCTCCCCTTTCCTGTAGATGACCTCTCCCTTTTCCTGTAGATGACCTCTCCCCTGACCCTCCCCTTGGAGGGGAGGGAGAAACTTTACTCCTGCGAATTGGAATTTG
Organism: uncultured Bacteroidales bacterium; assembly: GCA_903913885.1. GTDB lineage: Bacteria > Bacteroidota > Bacteroidia > Bacteroidales > FEN-979 > CAIVAT01. Next base: position 44,008 of record CAIWMX010000028.1, read on the forward strand.
ATTGTTTACTGTTTTCCCTGATAAAAAAAATTATATAGCATTTTTCACTTTTTTGAATATAATATTCATCCAATTTCACCAATCGCTAAAATCACATTCGTCCTAACCAGGATTCGTATAAAATCTTAGACAAATCTTTCTCCCTCCCCTCCAAGGGGAGGGTCAGGGGAGAGGTCATTTTCTCATCAAAACCGACCTAAAAAACAGACTTGACATATATCTCAGTATTTCTATTTATTAGCACCGCTTACGATGAATTTCATTTAACACAATGAGATTAACAATCTTATTATCTGTGCATTACACATTTTCTCCAAAAACATCCAATAAATGTACAATTCATAACGCTCCAAAAACATTTTATTATCAGCCTGCAAAAATACGAATAAGCAACACATGATAATTTTCTGATTTTAATACCATAATTTTGCTGCAGATAACAACAAATCATGGAAACAAAACCAATCAGGGTAAGGTTTGCCCCCAGCCCGACAGGTCCGCTGCATATTGGCGGGGTACGTACCGCATTATACAACTTTCTTTTTGCAAGGAAATTAAAGGGAACGATGATCCTTCGCATCGAAGACACGGACCAAAACAGGTTTGTGCCCGGCGCAGAAAAATATATCGTTGATTCGCTCCGCTGGTGCGGGCTTGATTTTGATGAAAGCCCGGAAACAGGCGGCCCGCACGCCCCCTACCGCCAGTCGGAACGCTCGGCAATTTACAGGGAGTATATTCAGCGGCTGATCGAAAACGGCCACGCTTATTACGCATTCGATACCGAAGCCGAACTGGAAGCGCACCGTGAAAACGCAAAATCCAGCGGCCACAAAACTTTCCAGTATGACCAGGTCACACGGAAATCACTGAAAAATTCTCTTTCACTCACCCCTTCCGAAGTATCGGAACTGATCGCTTCGGGTGCCTCCTACGTCATCCGCGTTTGCATCCCCGAAAATGAAACGGTTGTTGTTCAGGACCTGATTCGGGGAGAAGTCTCGGTGAACAGTGCCAACCTTGATGACAAAGTTTTATTTAAATCGGATGGCCTGCCCACTTACCACCTGGCCAATGTGGTAGATGATTACCTGATGAAGATCACCCACGTGATCAGGGGCGAGGAATGGCTCCCATCGGCCCCGCTGCATCTCCTTTTATACCGGTCTTTCGGTTGGGAAGATGTTATGCCTAAATTTGCGCATCTGCCTTTGATCTTAAAACCCGACGGCAACGGCAAGCTAAGCAAACGCGACGGCGACCGGCTTGGATTCCCCGTATTTCCCACTTCGTGGGAAGATCCCAAAACCGGTGAACTTTACTCAGGTTACCGTGAATCGGGTTACCTGCCCGAAGCGGTTATCAACATCCTGGCCCACCTGGGCTGGAACCCGGGAACGGAGCAGGAACTCTTTACCATGGAAGAACTCATTGACCAGTTTTCGCTGGAACGCGTCGGGAAACATGGTTCAAAATTTGATCCCGAAAAGGCAAAATGGTTCAACCACCAGTACATGCAGAAAAAAACGGTGGAGGAACTGGCAGATCTGCTTGCACCACGGTTGAGCGAACACCACCTCTCCCCTTCCCCCGAATACCTGCAAAATGTACTCCGGCTGGTCAAAGAACGCGCTTCCCTTGTCCCGGATCTGTGGACAAATTCGTGGTATTTTTTCATGCGGCCCACAATATACGATCAGCAGGTTTACCAGAAAATATGGCAGCCTGCCACATCCTCCGTGATTAAAGAACTTGCCGCAGAAGTTGAAAAACTCGCCGACTTCAATAAAGACAGCTTTCACGATCTCGTGCAGGAATTCACGGCAAGAACCGGCATCAAAATGGGCATGGTGATGAATCCCCTGCGTTTGCTGATGGTCGGCTCAAACCAGGGGCCTGGCATGATGGATATGGCCGGCGTGCTGGGTAAAGAGGAGTTCCTTGCGAGGATCAGCATCGGGCTGGAAAATCTTGGCGCTTCTAAAGCCTGATCAGCTTACAGACTTCGACCATATTTTTTCCTGAAATTCTTACCAGGTACACCCCGGGTCGTATATTTCCGACATCAACCTTTGTCGATCTCCCGTTTGGCCGTAGTGTGGTCACTACTTTTCCCTGCAGGTTTAGGACCTCAATCAGCATGACCTGACTATTTTCAGAAGCATCTATGGTAACAAGCGAGGAACTTGGGTTTGGATAAATATTCACCGGTTTCCTGACAATATCCTGAATGGGGATGCTCACCGGAAAGCCCCCGTTGCATGTTTTTAGTATCGTGCCATTTTCCCCGGCAATATAACCGGTTTCCGTGTCGGGGAAACACACCTGCGAAAAGGAATAGGCTGTGCCACTTTGTTCCGGAATCCAGGTGGTTCCGCCATCCACGGTAGTCAGGATGGTACCATTCCCTCCCACCGCATAGCCGGCATTCCGTGTTATAAAAATTACCGAAAAGAGGTTTTCAGTGGTTCCGCTCTGGAGTTTAACCCAGGATAACCCTTTATCCATGGTCTTAATAATCGTGCCAAGGGCCCCTGCGGCATATGCTGTGGAGTCATCCGTAAAGAAAAGCGAGTATAGCGGATTGGTCGTGCCTGACGGCAATGTACGCCAGTAGCGCCCCCCGGTAAGGGTATTAAATACCTGTCCATTCTCACCCACGGCATAACCCGTGTTGACATCCGTATAATGCACGGCGTAAAGGCTCAAGCCAGTCGGGCTTGCAACCGCTGCCCAGGTATCGCCGCCATTGATTGTTTTTAGCATGGTTCCATATTCTCCCACGATGTAACCTGTGTTGGCATCGGGAAAACAGATGGCATATAAGATTCTGGATGTACCACTCGCAACCGAGATCCAGGTAGCACCCGCATCGGTAGTTTTCGTAAGGGAACCATGATCGCCTACAGTGAAGCCCTTATCAGCATCCACAAAAAAGATATTCCTTATCCAATGAGGGGTAGCGCTCTGCAAGTCGTTCCACGTAACCCCGCCGTTTGTCGTTTTCCGAATCATACCGCCCGTGCCACCCACAAAGCCCGTGTTGGTTCCGGTGAAACACACCGTAAGCAGGTAATTTAAAGGCCCGTCTGAAACCGGGTTCCAGGTTATCCCTGCATCTGTCGTTTTAAGCATGGTTCCGTACGAGCCAACCGTAATGCATGAATTGTCTCCGATGGTACACAGCGAAGCCAGCGGACCTGAATTCAGGGCAGGTGATGCTGTCCAGTTCGCACCCGCATTACTTGTTTTCATGATAAATCCGGTCAGGTAGCCATCGTCGTACCCCGTGATATAGCCGTGCAGAGAATCGCTGAAAACAACGGCGTTGCAATGATAATTCCAATTAAAAGGCAGGACGCTCCATGTTGATCCGCCATTGATTGTTTTTAACACAGTTCCGTATATCCCTGCCGCGTAGCCGGTATTCGCATTGGTAAAACAAATTGAAACCAACTGATGCGTTGTCCCTGTAGGCAGGGAAATCCAGGTTGCGCCCCCGTCGGTGGTTCTGAAGATGTCGCCCGTGAAATGCCCCCCCGCAACATATCCCGTGTCGGAATTAATCATGAAAACGGAATTCAGGCAATAGCCTGTATTGTTAGCAAGTGAAGTCCATGTAGCGCCACCGTCGGTGGTTTTCAAAATTGTTCCGGTATAGCTGCTTCCACCTACTGCATAACCGGTATAACTGTCAGTAAAAAACACAGACGATAACCGGTAGTCTGAATTAAAAGACAAAACGCTCCACGTCTCACCACCATCGATCGTTTTCAGAATCGTTCCGCCATCCCCCACAGCGTAACCCGTGTTTGGATCAGGAAAACAAACCGCATGAAGAAAAACCGCTGTTCCGCTGGCAACAATCGACCAGGAGGTTCCGCCATTTACGGTCTTGATGATGGTACCGCTGCCTCCCACACCGTAACCGGTAACATTATTTGTAAAGCAAACAGCACCGAGGTTATTACCCTGCGGAAGTGGGTTTAGCCAAGTCCACTGCGGCAATGCATAGATCGAAATCAACAAAAAACCGAATAATGTAAGAATCTTTTTCATGAACGTTCAGCTTGGATACGTGAATACTTTCGGCACTTTGCCATTCTTAGTGGGTAAATTTACTGAAACTATAGTAACAAACAACATGTATTGATACAAAAAAATAAAATATTTGACATTTTCCCGGGTATCAATCAATTGCCTTATTCGCAAAATTACTGGATGACCAAGAACCTGTCAAGGGCGTGTAAATGCCCGGCCTGACGCACAAATCAACCCAATGGGCACCCTTGACAGGCCCTTGTCCATCCAAAGAAAAAGCTTCTAAGGGCAATTGATTGAAAGCTATATTGACCTGATTATTTTGCATTTAATTTTTATTTCATTTTTTTAAGTCCTTTATCGGTGATTTTAGACCATTTCGTACCTTGCCTGTTCTATTCATTTAAAGAAACTTAAAACAGGTATCGTATGTTAACCCAGAAAGATTTGTTTGCAAAAGCCCTTTTGGTAGAAAAGCCCTGGTTTGTTCATGATATAAACTTCGACCAGACTGGCGGCAAACTTGAGATTTGGATTGATTTTGAGCGAGGTTCATCATTCTACTACGAAGATAAAGAGTTAGGCATTAAAGGGCATTTTAAAGCATACGATACCACTGAGAAAACCTGGCGACATTTGAATTTCTTCCAGTACCAGTGTTACCTTCATGCCTGGATTCCCCGTGTTGATTTGGGCAATGGGAAGATCCGACAGGTTCAGGCTCCCTGGGAAGGACATGCGCCGGGGTTCACATTGCTTTTTGAAGCCTTGATTCTTGAGCTGGTAAAGGTAATGCCGGTTCATAATGTTTGTCAGTTACTTAATGTTTATGACAACAAGTTGTGGAAGATGATCAAGGCTTACACCAACAAAGCCCGGGCAGAAGAAGATTATTCCGGGGTCACGGTCATTGGGCTTGATGAAACATCTGTTCGTAAAAACCATGTCTATGTTTCGCTATTCGTTGATATTGAGGAAAAAAGGACCATTTTCGTTACCGAAGGCAAGGACCATACGGTTATTCAGGCTTTCGTAAGTGATCTTGTTGCCCATGGAGGCCAACCCGATAATATCGAGCAAGTTTCGTGCGACATGTCCCCTGCATTTATCAAAGGCGTTGAAGCCAATCTCCCTAATGCTTCCGTTGTATTTGACCGGTTTCATGTGTCCAAGGTGATTAATGAGGCCGTTGATAAAGTAAGAAAGGCCGAGGTTGAGAAAAATCCGATTTTGAAAGGGTCTAAGTACATTTTTCTGAAGAACCGTGAAAACCTTACTGTCTACCAAAAACAAAGACTTGACGGCATTCGGCTTAGCGGGCTTAACCTTAAAACAATGAAGGCATTGAACATACGTGAGGCATTTCAACAAATATACCAGGCTCCTACTTCTGAAATGTTTGACAAACTGCTCAGAAAATGGTATTTCTGGGCTACCCATAGCCGTATCACCCCGATCAAGGAGGCTGCATACACCATTCAACGTCATTGGGAGGGCATTGTCAATTGGTTTGATTACAAAATCAGTAACGGTATACTGGAAGGGTTCAACTCCATTTTCCAGGCTGCTAAAGCGAAAGCCCGAGGTTATCGACGATATGATACCATCAAAGCAATTATTTATTTGCTCACCGGGAAACTCGATTTTTCTAAAATCAATCCTCATTATGTTACCCACTCAAAGTGATAAAGAACCA
>CAIWMX010000029.1 GCA_903913885.1 uncultured Bacteroidales bacterium
AGCACATCAGCACATCAGCACATCAGCACATCAGCACATCAGCACATCAGCACATCAGCACATCAGCACATCAGCACATCAGCACATCAGCACATCAGCACATCAGCACATCAGCACATCAGCACATCAGCACATCGGCACATCAGCACATCGGCACATCAGCACATCAGCACATCAGCACATCAGCACATCAGCACATCAGCACATCAGCACATTAAAAAATTAATTTTATGAAAACCCGTCTAAAATTTCTCGACCGCTACTTAACCCTCTGGATCTTCCTGGCTATGGCCATTGGCGTTTCCTGGGGATGGCTTTTTCCCGGCATCGCCGGCTTCTGGAACTCGATGTCGTCGGGTACGACCAACCTGCCCATCGCCATTGGGCTCATTGTGATGATGTACCCCCCTTTGGCCAAAGTGAGGTATGAAGAGTTGGGCGACGTTTTCAAAAACACCCGCATCCTGGGGTTGTCGATGGTGCAGAACTGGCTCATCGGCCCGGTGCTGATGTTCCTGCTGGCCATTGTTTTCCTGCAGTTCAACATCGACTACATGTACGGTTTGATCCTGATCGGGCTTGCGCGCTGCATCGCGATGGTGATCGTGTGGAATGAACTGGCCAAAGGCGATACCGAATATTGTGCGGGGCTGGTTGCGTTCAACTCGATCTTCCAGGTGCTCCTGTTTTCGGTCTATGCATGGCTGTTCATCGCGGTCTTCCCTGCATGGTTCGGGCTGCCCACGAACAACGCCGTTGCAGCCATCACCATCAGCCAGATTGCCAAAAGCGTATTTATTTACCTGGGAATTCCTTTCCTGGCGGGATTCCTGACGCGGTTTATCCTCATCCGGGTTAAAAGCAAGGAGTGGTACCACACGAAGTTTGTTCCCCGGATCAGCCCGCTTACGCTGATCGCCCTGCTGTTCACCATCCTGGTGATGTTTTCCCTGAAGGGCGAGTATATTGTCAAAATCCCCTTCGATGTGGTCCGGATCGCCATCCCGCTGTGCATCTACTTTGTCATTATGTTCCTCCTGTCATTTTATATGAGCCGGAAGGCAGGCGCTACCTATGAGCAATCGGCGACCCTCTCGTTAACCGCAGCCAGCAATAATTTCGAACTTGCCATCGCCGTGGCCATTTCGGTGTTCGGCATCAATTCGGGTGAGGCTTTTGCCGCCGTGATCGGTCCGCTGGTGGAGGTACCTGTGCTGATTGCGCTGGTAAATGTGGCGCTATACTTCAAAAAACGGTATTGGGCGCAAAACTAGATTGAATCTTTCTGCTTCAGCATAAGCCGGGCAGGGCCCTTCAGGTCCACATCCGGCACGAGATGTTCGGTGTCCGAAGGGCTGATCCACCCTTTATTCACCATCTTTTCTGAAACCAGTCGGTAAAACCCGGCATTCGATTCCCGCAGATGGCCATCCGGGCCAAAGGAGTATTTAAACCATTTTGGCCGGGGGATAACGGATGCCATGAAAATGGCTTCGGCCAGGTTGAGTTTCGCGGCATCCTTGCTGAAATAGAACCTTGAGGCTTCATTGGCGCCATAGATCATCGGCCCCCACTCAATCAGGTTGAGGTAGACCTCGAACATCCGCTCCTTTGTACTCAATCCCTGGTTTTCAATGAACCACACGATCAGCGCCTCTTCCAGCTTGCGTGCAATGGTTTTGTTCCTGCTGAGAAATACGTTCTTCACGAGCTGCATGCTGATGGTGCTTCCCCCGCGGGCAAAGCGCCGTTCTTTTATGTTGATGATGATCGACTCACGGAAGGCATCGGCCAGAAAGCCCCGGTGCTGGTAGAAACCGCCGTCTTCGGAAGTGAGCACGGCCGACTGGAGAAAGTGCGAGATATGGTCTAGTGTCCGGAAGTTGGGATTCTCCGGCCCGACCATAAAGGTGCGCACCGGCAGGTCATGATCATAGGCCGTGTAGGAAAACGGCTCGTTGATTTTTGCAAGGTTGGCATTTCCATAAGAGAGTACACTGAACTGGTGCCGGTCGAGCGAGGTCTCAAAGCGAAGCGAATCAGGCATGGCCAGGTCGACAAAGAAATTGAGATGCCACGACAGGTTCCCTTTTACCCTGATCCCGTCAAGGTTGGTAAATAGTCCCTGCGGAAATGATGAAAACAGGTCCTGTGCGGGGAACTGCGGTTTGTTGATCCTTAAGGTGATCTGTTTCGTAGGCTTTGCACGGTAGCTCAGGTAGGGATGAAAATCAATCCGGTTGAAGGTAATGCGCGTAGTGCTGTCAAGTTCGGCATAATCCTTCCCGATGTTCAGCAGGTAATTAACAGACAATTTATCAAATGTAACGGCCCCGGCAGCAATTCGCCGGTGATCAACGCGCAGTCCGCAAACCGAAGCAAAACCGCTGATCTGCGACAGTTCGCTTGTGCCTTCATGCGCAGCGATGCTGAAAGCCAGGGTATCAAAGTCGACCTTTGCATGCCATTTATACGCGATAAACGGGATGGCTACCCTGGCCGTGTCGGTAGAATAGAGCCGGAATTCAGCCAGATGGTTGCCATTGTCCATTTTCCCCGACATCACCCATTTTCCTGCAACACTGTCCTCAACCACGTCGGCGGCCGATCTGAAGTAGTGATCGGCCAGGGTGAACTGCCCGATGTGTATGCCAACATGATGCCCGCCTGTAAGCGTGGCCAGGTTGAAATTCCGGATGTACAGCGAGAGCGGGATCTTATCAAAGACAAACCGCATGATCCGGTCAACCGTCGAAGCATAACCGGCCTGGCCTGAAAGGGAATCGGAGGATGGATGGCGACCGCGCAGCAGGAACCCGAAATTGGTGATGCTGTCATGGCTTTCAAGCAGCACGCTGGTGTTGATCAGCCTGACATCATGCAGTGAAAGACGGCCTGCAATCAGCTTCAGGATGCCGATGGAGGCATAAACCGAATCGACCTTCAGCAGGGTATCCCCGCTGTTTGGCTTCAGGGTGATGCCGGTCAGCAGGATGGAGGCGAGCCCCTGAATCTTCACATGTGAAATTGTCAGCGTGGCCTGGTTTTCCAGGTTGAAGCGGCTGGTGCGGTGCTGCAGGTACCAGTTTGCCATTGGCGTTCTGAAGAAAAAGGTCAGAAAAATAAAAAAAACGATCCCAAAGGCTGCGTAACGGATAACACGGAGGGTCCTTTCTGAAGGATTCAACATTTTCCTGGAGGGGTTCTGTAATATGATGTTTACAAAATTACGAAGAATTTCCGGGGCTAAAAGATATTCCCGATACCGAGATAAAGGCCGCTTAGGCCATCCTGCTTGTTGATGGCCACGCCATAGTCGGCTGAAATGATAAAATTATCGTTGATGGCGATTCGCAATCCCAGTCCGGTGGAGAGGTGAATCCGGTCGGCACCCCGGCCGAAATAGAACGCCCGCTCATCGGCAGGGACACCCGCGGAGTTTACCTTGTGATCCTGCATGGCCATGCCGCCATCGAGGAAGCCTGTGAGCCCCAGGTAGAGGTTTTGCTTCATCACCACCGACCGGAAAAACTTCCAGCGAAGTTCAACGTTGCCGAACGCCACGCCATCGCCCGTGATCCTGTTGCGCAGAATCCCGCGGATGGTCTGTGCGCCGCCGAGCCCGTCGGGCTTGGTGGTAAGGCTGTAAGAGTTGTAGATATACGGAAGAATATAAAAGGGAGTGGTTCCCGCAATGGTACCCTGGTAACTGAAGTGGCAGGCCGCTATCAGTTTCTTCTTCACCAGGGTGATGTACTGCCTGTGGGTAACTGCAATTCTCATAAAGTTATAGGATGAATTGCCCAGGAATGAAGGGGCGGCCAGTAAAAGGATCTCCGACCATACTCCCCTGTTGGGTGCCGATTCGTTGTCGCGGGTATCGAATACCAACCCGGTTTTAAGGTATATGGTGGTACCCCCGTTTTTCTCCTTCGGGGAGATCAGTCCAAACTGCACATACCGATCGTAGAGCAGTGCCGTATCGGGCAGTTTGTCGCTCTCCTTCCGCCCCCTGTTGATCCGGCTGATGTCGACCGTTCCTGTCTGGATCCCGATGATGTTGATCCCGGCCAGCCAGCGCAGTTTCTGCCCGGCGACCGGTCCCTGGAAATCAGCCATCACCCGGTACATCTTCCTTTCCAGTTTGTAAAAAACCCTTGACAGGTAATCCGCCGAACCCTGCGTGGTTACGGAAGCCTGGTAATTCGTTTCATAGCCGTTGAATCCGTAAAAATCGACCGCCCGCTCGGGAAGGTAATCAAGGTCGGCTGTAACACGAATTCCCCCTGGAATCAGGTATTTCGAATCGTAAAACACCTGGTACACCGAACTCCCCTTGGTAAACCAGGAACATTCGGCATAAATGGTATGTTTATACTCCGGGTAGGTTGATCCGTCGCCATAATAAAAAACCTGCCCCAGGGCGCCGAACTGCAGCCCCATGTCGGCGTCATAGGCCAACACAGGCAGAGCAGCCCAGGTCCACCCCTTCTTAATCTTCTCCTTAACCGGGAGTTTCGTGCTGTCGGACTGGGCATCGGCGATGGGTCCGAACAGTGCAGCCAGGATTGGAAACATGAGTAAAAAGGAAAGTTTGTTCATAGGCACAGGATCATTATTGCCCGTTTCCGGATAATGCTGTTTTTTCAATTACGCTGTTGAAATTGTCACCTCTAAATTAACAATTATAATCGGAATTGGCAATAATTCGCTTCAATTTGGGATTCAGGTTTTTCCTGTCAAAAAGGATTATCCGGGGTTGTCACTGAAATCAGATACCGCGGGATTTCGTGTTTTCAACCTGTATATCAGCCATAGGCTGGCACCAGTCATCGCCATGCTCGCCAGGATGAGGATAAGGTTATCGGTGGACCCGAAATTCTCATAATCCCCGCTTACGATGCCGCGCTGGCCAAGGTAGGCAATGATAACCACAGCACCGTTGTTGATAAAATGAGCAAAAACAGGCACCCAGATTGAATTGCTCCAGTAAAATAGGTAGCCGAACAATACGCCCAGCATCATCCTCGGGATGAAGCCATAGAATTGCATGTGCATGGCCGAAAAGAAAAAAGCAGAGATAAAAATGGCCGCATGAACGTTTTTCAACCAGTCTTTCAGGAGGCGCTGCAACAAGCCGCGGAACAGGAGCTCTTCACCGATGGCCGGCAACAGGGCGATCATCACCATGTTAAAGAGAAACGCCCCCGGGGTGGGCATCTTCATGAAGGTTTCAGTCAGCCTGGTGGCTTCAGCCTCGGCCGATTTCATCCAATCCTCCATTCCCTTCAGGTAACCGGGCAACTTCATCATCTCATTCAGGCTGACCATTTCGTTGATAAATGGCAGGGCCACAAACATCAGCACCAGGGTCACCAGGTAAATCTGCCAGCGTGATCCTTTATTGAGGAGCAGGTACCCGGTTGCGCTGCGTTCGAAAAAGAAACCAGCCAGCAGGGCAGGGAAAATAAAGAGGCCGAATGATTGCAAAACCTGGAGGTATTGCAGCACCATGACCGCTTTGGGATTATTGTAATCGCCAAGTAACGACATGATATTTATGGCATTCACACCAAAGATGGGACCTGCAAGCAGCATCCCGATGAAAAAGGTAATGGCAAAACAACTGATGACCAGCAGGATTGAAAACAGCAGCCGCGTTACGGGTGTCAAACTACCAAGGATGGGCGGTTTCGGAAGGTACACGGATTATGGCTATTTTTGCGGCTAAATTACCACAATTTGCCAAAGATCGGAAATATTGAGCTGGGCGACTTCCCCCTTTTCCTTGCTCCCATGGAAGACATCACCGATTCGCCGTTTCGCTGCATCTGCAGGGACTATGGCGCCGACGTGCTGGTCACTGAATTCATCGCCGCCGAAGGACTTATCCGCGATGCGGTGAAGAGCAGCAACAAGATGCGGTTTGAGCCGGGCGAGCGGCCAATCGGCATCCAGATCTTCGGTGAAAATGTAGAATCGATGATGAAAGCTGCAGAAGTAGCTGAAGCTGCAAACCCCGATTTCATCGACCTCAATTTCGGCTGCCCTGTCCGCAAGATCGTGATGAAGGGTGGCGGAGCCGCCTTGCTCCAGGATATCCCCAAGATGATCAGGATGACGGAAGCGGTGGTAAAGTCGACCTCCCTGCCGGTCACCGTGAAGACCCGGCTGGGCTGGGACGACGCCCACAAGGAAATTGTTGAGATCGCCGAACGCCTGCAGGACGTGGGAATCAGCGCCATTGCCATTCACGGCCGCACGCGGGCGCAGCTGTATGGCGGTGAAGCAGACTGGACGCTCATCGGTGAAGTGAAAAACAATCCATACATGAAAATACCCGTGTTTGGAAACGGGGATGTGGTCTCAGGCCCGGTGGCAGAAGAGATGAAAAACCGCTATGGGGTCGACGGGCTGCTCATCGGCCGCGCCGCCACCGGCAATCCATGGATTTTCAGGGAGATCAAAGCATGGCTGGCCGATCACAGCATACCCGAACCTCCCCCCATCGGCGAACGCGTTTCTGTTGTACGCAGGCACCTCGAAAATTCAGTCCCTTACAAAGGCGAACGAGCCACCCTGCATGAGATACGCAAACTTTACAGTGGCTATTTCAGGGGCATCCCGAACTTCAAAACCTGGCGGATGCAGCTGGTCACGGCTGAATCGACCACCGCCGTTTTTGAAATCCTTGATCAGATCGAAGCAACCATTATCTGAAAACGACCAGTCACCCTCAATTTCCTCTCACTCCATGCCCCCGGTCCTCATTTCCCGGGATCGTCATTATCATCCTTATCCTCTTTCACGCTTTTAATGCGGTCGAGCATCTCCTTCGGGAGTTCATCGGTGTATTGCGATTCCTTTGTTTCGTCCGTATCTTTGCCCCGGCCATACCTGATCTTCAGGTTCTCCATGGGCCCGGTGATCTTCATCGGGATCCCGATGATCCCCAGGGGTCCCATTCCCAGCCTCACCTTCATATTCAGCCTGCTGTCGAAGGTGGTGCTTCCCGAAATTTTCATCCGAACCCCTTTCACCTTGAACTTAAACTCTTCGAGGGTAATGGTGTTGTTTTTGATGGTTGATTTAACGTCGACCTTAGACAGGTCGGGGTTGCTGATTCCCTCTTTCCCCGTTCCCTTGCTGATATCGTTGAACAGCTTCAACCCGTAGAATTTGATCTTTTTCACTGAAACAGTTCCCGCTCCTTCAATGGAAGGCAAAACAGGATACATGTTCCCGTTGAGGCGCCCTTTTAAAGAATAGTTGAGTGAAACCAGCCCCTCTGCTTTCCCTGCGGAAGAGGCAAGTTCACGGATCATGGCAATTTCGTTATACCCCCGTTTTATGTCGAACTCATCGGCCTTGATATGAAAATCAAAGAAAGCCTGCCTGGGGGTAATGCTTCCATAGGTTGCATCCATTGCGACCTTGCAGTCGATCAGGGAGAAACCTGTTTGCCTCAGCACCAGTATCCCTTTCTTCAAATCCAGCCCTCCATTCAGGTCCTTTATTTTCAGCCCCTTGAAATCAATGTTTTTGATGGCGGCCTTGAACCCGATATCCAGGTCGGCCGGGATGATAACCACGCCGGATTCTGTCGACGGGGGAGCTGCCGGGGTTGAAGGTGCAAAGGCCATGAATTCATCGACATTGAGCCGGTCGGAATTCAGTTCGAACGTGCCCTTCAGCACCCCGCCCTTTGAGAGACTGTAATTCAGCAGGTTGCTCAAAGCCCCTTTCAGCTGGAAATCAGAAGCGCTGTATGTCGCCCTGAAGTGGTCAAACCAGAGTTTGTCCTGGTCAAACCGGAAGTCGCCCGTATGGATGACGAAGGGCTTGGGGAACATATCGGAGGAGAGGGAGATGTTGTGCAATGAAAATGTTCCGCTGTTTCTCAACCGGTCGTAATGCCCGGCGGTTGCGTCGCTCTGGCGTCCTTTCAGGTTCAGGTTCGCCTCGAGGTAGCCATCCACGGCCATTCCCTTCCGCGCGAAAACCTGATAGATCTTTCCAAGGTCGGCGACCCCTTTTGCCTGGAGGTCGTAATTCAGGTCGTCGAGATTGCTCATGGCCAGGTTCAGGGTGAATGTTTTTCCTTCAAACTCAAAGGTCATGGGTTTTACAGAGATATTCACATCTTTAGGGGTCCCGTCATTGTTGGTGATAAGTGCATGCACGCCGATCTTTTCAATGGGATGGGGATAATATTTTGATTTTACAAAACCATCCCTGAGCTCAATGGTGGCAGCCGTATGCGGGAACAATTTTTTCTCCGGGGCATAATTCCCTTTTACTTTCACGTCAAAATCAAGCATGCCGGCAAAATCAATACTGTCGAGGGGAACAACCTGCTTAAGTTCGGCCAGACTGCAGTTTCCGTTGAAGTCGGCTTCGATGGGCATGTCATACAGGCTGTTAATATCAAAGGAGCCTTTGATCAGGTTTTTCAGGAAGGTAACCTTCATGTTCTTCAGGTGAACATTGATATTTTTATAGTTGCTGTCGGGGCACGATGCGTTGAGACTGAATTCAAGGTTGGTAAAGGCCTGCGGCAGGGAGTGATATTTCAGGTACCCGCCGGTGAGCTTGGTCATCAGGTCGAACTTCGGGATGCTGACAATCACCGTATCTGTTTCGTTCCGGAGGCCTTTTTTCACCGGGCCCGTGGCATAGGATCCTTCGGCGTTCATGGTGAGGTCATACATCCCCCGGATGTCAATATTTTTCACATCCAGTGCTTTTGCCCACTTCCCCAGGTCGAGGCTGGCATTCACTTTTGCGGAGATCCAGGGTGCTTTGGACTGTTTGATCCTGAACCTTGCGGTGAAAAACTCCTTTTCCATGATCGACAACAGGTTGATATTGAATTCGTAACCCTCCTTTTCGAAAAAGAACTTCCCGGTAAACTGTACAGGGACATCTTTGATTTTCAGGTCATTTTTTTCAAAATTGACCGACAGGTCTTTGCTGTTTATTTTTGTCGTGAGTTTTGCTGTAACCGGTTTTGAATCCACATACCTGATTTTATTATAATCCACATCGAGCGCATCAATATTCACCACGGATGTGAGATCAAAGAAATCGCTGGTGACCTTGCTTGTTCCTGCGTAATTGAGTCCACGGGCCACCACCATGACAGGAATCGATGCATCGGCATATCTCACCAGGCAATCCTTGAATATGATATGTTCGATATTCAGTTCAGCCCCGGAGGCGGGCGTGGTGTCGTGCTTTGCGGCAACGGCAGTGTCGGAAGTAGCGTACACGTTGTAATTGGCCTCTCCATGCTCATTGTAGAGGATGTTGACGGTAGCCTTGTTGAAATAAATACGGGTAATCCGGATGGTCTTTCCAAAGAGGCTGTTAACATCAACGCCAAAAGATATTTCCCGCGCCATGATGAGGGTATCACGGGTAAAAGGGGCAGATGATTTCAGTGTAAAATCAGTCAGTGCAAGGGTGAGATGCGGGAAATGGTTGAAAAATGAGACATTCATGTTTTTGAAATTCACCTCACTTTTCAGTTTCCTGTTGGCCAGGTTTTTCACCTCCAGTTTGATCCTGTCCTGAAAGAAAAAAGGAGTAATAATTAAAGCAAGCAATAGTAAGAGTAGCAGGGTTCCGGCAATTTTCAGCGCTTTTTTCATGACAGTTTGTTTTTAGAGATTTTCGGGACAGGCAGAAAGAATAAGAACCTCCTCCTGGTCCCTGTCGCGGGAAAAGACCAGGAGGAGGAACAAAAAACTACTCTTTTTCAAAACCGAACTTCCATGCCACAGCGGCAAGAAGTGCGCCGATGATGGGCGCTACAATGAAGAGCCAGAGTTGTGCCAGGGCTTTTCCACCGGCAAAAAGTGCAGGGCCAAGGCTCCTGGCCGGGTTCACAGAGGTCCCGGTAACAGGGATGGCAACAAGATGGATCAGCACCAGGGTAATCCCGATAGCCAGTCCGGCCATGGCCCCGTTGCCGAATTTCGACGTCGTGCCAAGGATAACGAAGATAAAGAGGAAGGTCATCACCATTTCGATTACAAAGGCGCTCAGGGTATTGTATCCTCCCAGGTAGCCTTCTCCCCATCCGTTGGAACCCAGCGCCCATTCGCCCATGGTAAATCCGGGCTTGCCGGTCTGGATAAGATATAAAACGCCTGCGCCCAGGATGGCACCAATACATTGGGCCACGATATAACCCACCGCATCCTTCACCTCCATCTTGCCGGCTGCAAGAACGCCGACGGTAACGGCAGGGTTGATGTGACAGCCCGATATGCCCCCTATCGCGTATGCCATGGCAACCACGGCAAATCCAAAGGCAATGGAAATCCCCAGTAAGCCTATGCCGCTGAGCCCTGGTAAATTTCCCCCGGCGATAACGGCCGCCCCGCAGCCAAACAGGACGAGGCTGAATGTTCCGATTAATTCTGCTAAATACTTTTTCATGTTTTAATTTTTAAAGGTCCATAATGATTGAAAGTAATTCAAATTCAATGTGAACAAAAATATATAATTGTATTTGAATTTCCTAGGCAATCAAAATTACATTTCCCGTAAAAATAAATGTAAATAATACTTGACATTTAGTATATTATTATTTACTTTTGTCCGCGATAAATAAAACGGGTATCCGGGATGACACTATTGAACAATTTGAAAGCAAAGAGGTTTAACAGTAACCAGATAACGCAGGAAGAACTTGCAATACAGGTTAATGTAACCCGCCAGACCATCCACGCGATCGAAACAGGGAAGTTTAACCCCTCGGTGAAACTGGCGTTACAGATAGCTGCGTTCTTCGGGTGCCCGGTTGAGGAAGTTTTTTACTTAAAAAAGGAGGACAAATAAATGAAAACAAGGTTTGCGTTTGAATTGGTGGTCGGGTTGGTTTTACTGGCGGCAATTTTCCTGTTCGGACCAACAGGGATGGTAGCATTGGTTTTGCTGGCTGCACAACCCTTTATCGGGAAAAAGAAAGCAGATGAACGTGAAAGTCAACTTTTCAACAAGGTAGGCAATTATACCGCCGGGGCCACCCTGCTGGCAGCCGTAATTATTTTTGAATGTTCCGCCCTTGTTGTGAACGGGATTCTGATCGACAAGGTTTGGTTAGGACTGCTTCTGAGCGCCTTTAACATTTCCCATGGTGCATTTGGTCTGCTTTTTTTCAGGGAGGATTAACTCCTCCCCCTTAAGGGCGGTGCCCCTTAAAAACGCCGTTCCACCAGTTCTTTCAGCTTTTTAAATGCAACGGAACCTGTATTCCAGAAATTTTTCTTGCGCATCAGGTCGAGGTAATCGGCAGCCTGGTCAATGGTTTGAAATCCATTCAGGGTTTCGATGGTATCGTTGTATTCGCGGAGGTTTCCTTCGAACAGTTCATTGATGAACATGAACTTGTCGTTGATGATGATCGCTGTTTTGAGGTTTTCAATGCGGCCCGGCGGGACCCTCGGGCTGAAGGTGCGTTCGCGGGCTTCCTTTAACCTGCTGTTCATGGACATCTCCGCGACATCAAATAGGTTGATCTCACCATCCTGCGGCTGCTTTTTCAAAACAGCCTGGGGTTCGTGCCTCACCGGGGGGGCGGCTGCGGGTGCGGGCTGCGGCCTGGCCACAGGGGTGCTGAACTGGGGTCTGGATGGTTGCTGCACCTTCACTTCCGCGGGTGCAGGCTTTGCCGGCCGGGAAGCTTCGTGGGACTGGACCTTTTTCTCATAGCTAAAGTGAGGATCATCCATCCGTTTCAACATATGCAGGTTCTCATAAAACTTGCGCAGGTTGTCCATCAGAATATCAAACTCTATCTGCGGAATTCTCTCACGGTGGCCGGTGATGGTGGCGTATTGCTCGTTGATGGCCTCCAACAGCCATTTGATCTCCTCTTTGATGATATCTTTATTCATAGCATATTTTTTTCCTGGTCACCGGAAATTCTTACTTTTGTATACCGGGAAGCACAGACAGAAAACAATCTAACCTCATTCGCTGTCACGCAGTGCTGAGGCGATCTGGATAGTTTCTGTGATCTCTATCCTGGTATAAAATTACAACATTTTAACCTCATCAAATGCAGATCGAAAAAAATAATCCGGTGAACCGCCTGGGGTGGATTGAGGTGATCTGCGGATCCATGTTCTCGGGAAAAACCGAGGAGCTGATCCGGAGGTTGAAACGCGCCCGGATTGCCCGGCAGAAGGTTGAAATATTCAAACCGGCCATCGACAAACGATACGACGATATCAACGTGGTTTCACATGATGAAAACGCCATTTTGTCGACCCCCGTTCAGTCGGCATCGGAGATCCTGCTGCTTACCAACGATGTGAATGTAGTTGGCATTGACGAAGCCCAGTTTTTCGACGATGAATTGCCTGCCGTTTGCAACCAGCTTGCCAGCAGCGGCATCCGCGTGATCGTGGCCGGGCTCGACATGGATTATCTCGGAAAACCTTTCGGCCCAATGCCTGCCCTGATAGCCATTGCCGAAGATGTGACCAAGGTGCATGCTGTGTGCATGAGTTGCGGCGACCTTGCCCAGTTTACCCACCGCATAGTGAAGGACGACCACCTGGTGATGCTGGGTGAGATGGAAGCCTATGAACCGTTGTGCAGGAGGTGTTACCTTGAAAAAACGAAAAGGGGTTGATGATGTGCTGATGTGCTGATGTGCTGATGTGCTGATGTGCTAATGTGCTGATGTGGTGATGTGGTGATGTGCGGATTTAATAATTTTTTGATTTCCATATTGTCAGATTGAGTTAAGGAGGTTGGTTATGGAAAAGGAGAATGCAATTCTGGATCTTTCGTTTGAATTTGCGCTGGAGGTAATTGCATATTGTGAACTGCTGGAAGAGAAGAAACGGTTTGTGTTGGCGCAGCAGTTGCTTAAATCAGGAACCTCCATCGGCGCGAATGTCAGGGAAGCCCAGGGGGCGGAAAGCAAACCAGATTTTATTCACAAGATGAAAATCGCCGCCAAGGAGGCAGAAGAGACCGATTACTGGCTTCTGCTTTGTAAGCATTCGCCATCATATCCAAACCCTGACGACCTTCTTGAAAAACTTGTCCCTATAAAAAAATTATTTTCCAGGATAATCTCCACGACAAAAAATAACCTTAGATAACCCTCAAATCCATTGCCAAACCACCCGAACAATTTTATCAAATCATCCCATCCCCAAATCCTAATTCCCACATCAGCAAATCAGCAAATCAGCACATCACCACATCAGCACATCACCACATCAGCACATCACCACATCACCACATCACCACATCACCACATCAGCACATCAGCACATCAGCACATCAGCACATCACCACATCAGCACATTGTCAAATTATTTTTGTATTTTTGCCCCTCTAAAACCGAACCCTATGAAAAAAATCCTGTTTGCCTTACTGGCAGCTGTTTTGATGTTCAATGCAGCAGTTATGTCTCAAACCAAACCCCAGCAAAAAGCTGTAAAATTTGTAATTCATACCGATTACGGTGACATGAAGGGAATTCTCTACAACGAGACCCCCCTGCATCGTGACAATTTTGTAAAACTTGCCAAATCAGGCTTCTACGATGGCACCCTGTTTCATCGTGTCATCCTTGGCTTCATGATCCAGGGCGGCGACCCTTTGTCAAAGACTGCCAAACCCGGACAGGCACTTGGCATGGGCGACCCGGGGTATACAACTCCTGCAGAGTTCAACAAAACCCTTACCCATAAAAGAGGCGCCCTGGCTGCAGCCCGTACCGAAAACCCTGCCAAGGCATCGTCCGGATCGCAGTTTTACATTGTTGAACCTGAAAAGGGAACGCATTTTCTTGATAACAACTATACCGTTTTTGGCGAAGTCACCGAAGGTTTCGACGTAATCACCAAAATCGCATCGGCACAAAAAGACGGATCAGACCGCCCGGTGAAGGATATAAAAATGACAGTTAAGATTATTGAATAATTTCATCAGTCATTATACTGAGAAAACATGAAAGACCGGATCGATCAGCTGAAAACCGAACTGGATGCGCTCATGGCGGTAACACAGGAAGAGGTAGAACATCTCCGGCTGAAATACCTGAGTAAAAAGGGGTTGGTTTCGGTGTTGTTCGACGATTTCAAGACCGTTCCGGCTGAGAAAAAGCGCGAGGTTGGACAACTGTTGAACGAACTGAAGAACAAAGCCCAACAGAAAATCGACGACCTGAAACTGCAGTTTGACCAGCATGCGGAAACCACCGCGACCGGGATGGACCTGACACGGCCTGCCGACGATCTCGATCCCGGCACCCGGCACCCGCTGTCGATCGTGCGGAACCGCATTATCGAGATCTTTGGCCGGATCGGCTATACGGTTGCCGACGGTCCGGAGATCGAAGATGACTGGCACAATTTCTCCGCCCTTAACTTCACACCCGACCATCCGGCCAGGGATATGCAGGATACCTTCTTCATTGCCAGGGATCCTGATATCCTGCTGCGCACCCACACCTCCTCCGTACAGATCCGCACGATGGAGTCGACAAAGCCGCCGATCCGGATGATCTTCCCCGGCAGGGTTTTCCGGAACGAAGCGATTTCGGCCAGGGCCCACTGCATCTTTCACCAGGTTGAAGGGCTTTACATCGACAAGAATGTATCGTTTGTCGACCTCAAGCAAACGCTGATGTACTTTGCCAAAGAGATGTTCGGCGAGCAAACCCAAATCAGGCTCCGGCCGTCGTATTTCCCTTTCACCGAACCTTCGGGGGAGATGGATGTAAGCTGCCTTATCTGCGGCGGATCAGGTTGCAACATCTGCAAACACACCGGCTGGGTCGAGATCCTCGGTTGCGGCATGGTAGACCCGAACGCACTTGAAAACTGCGGCATCGACAGTAAAATATATACCGGCTTCGCCTTCGGCATGGGCATTGAAAGGATCACCATGCTGAAATACCAGATCAAAGACCTGCGGCTATTTTTCGAAAACGACGTTCGGTTTCTGAACCAGTTTACCGGGGCGTTTTAGGAAATCCCCGGAAGTTCAAGCTTTTTCATTTATAAATTTTAGCACAATCGATCATGCAGGAAGTGACTTTTAATATCCATACCGATTTCGGGGACCTTGAGGGAATTCTTTATAATGAGACTCCCAATCACCGCGACAATTTTGTAAAGCTTGCAAAGTCAGGCTATTATGACGGAACATTGTTCCATCGTGTTATCCTGGGATTTATGATCCAGGGCGGCGACCCCAATTCAAAGAATGCAAAACCCGGCCAGCAACTCGGCATGGGTGATCCCGGTTATACGATCCCGGCCGAATTCAACAAGGACTTCACACATAAAAGAGGCGCCCTTGCGGCAGCCCGTACCGAAAACCCGGCAAAGGCATCGTCAGGATCCCAATTCTATATTGTAGAACCTGAAACCGGGGCTCATTTTCTGAACAATAACTACACAGTTTTCGGTGAAATTACCAACGGGCTGGATGTGATCACCCAAATTGCCTCCGTCGAAAAAGACCGGTCTGATCGTCCCCTGAAGGATGTTAAAATGACCATTACGATTACCGAATAAATCCTGAGAACCCAAATGCCTGTTTTCTCCTTGTTTCGCAAGGGAAAACAGGCATTTAGAATTTATTCCTCCTGAAGAGTTTCAGCAGCAGCCAGAATCCGAACAATCCGGCAATGCAGAAAACAATGGTGCCGATCCACCGCGATTGTTCCCATTGTGATATGATGGAAGCGCCGATGATCAGGGCCGCAAGGACAATGGCGACCGAAACCCGCGAACTGGAGATGTCGATGTGTTCGGCCAGCGGCTCCAACCCCTTGACTTCGATCTGCGTTTTGAATTTTCCCTCCTTGATTTTATACAGGATGTCGTTGATATCGGCAGGAAATTCCTTTACCAGTTTATAGTATTCCCTGATTGCTTCAAAAACTTCAAGGGCTATGGTTTTTGGATTGAACTGCTGCGCCATGAGTTTCACGGCATACGGCTGCATTTCGTGCGCAAAATCGATGGTCGGATCGAGCACCACGGCCACCCGTTCGATAGCCATCAGCGCCTTAACCAGGAGATAAATGCCGGCCGGAATGCGCAAGCCGTAGCGGACCAGAATATCCACCGACTCGTTCATCACCTTGCCGAAATCCATCTCATCGAAGCTGAGGAACTTGTTGTGGGCCATCATCTCGCTGATCTGGAATTCCAGGTCTTTAAATTTGGCGAAACTGCGCTTCCCCGATACCAGCAGAAGCGCTTCGGTCATGGCATGCGGATCGCGGTCGAGATAACCGAGCACATACTGACCCAAAAACCGGAGGTGCTCGGGTTGGAGCGAACCCATCATCCCGAAGTCGATGAAGGCAATCACATTGCCTTCCAGCACGAACATATTCCCCGGGTGGGGATCTGCATGGAAAAATCCATGGGTGAATATCTGGTCGAATACCAGTCTCACGGCAGTCCGGGCAATAACACCAGGATCATTGCCCGATTGCAGCAACATCTCGAGGTCGCTGACCTTGATGCCTTTGATAAACTCTTCTATAAGAATCCGCCTGGTAGTATATTGCGACCAGATTTTCGGGACTTTAATGTCCGGATCACCTTCAAAACAATGCCCGAACCTGATCACGCTGGCGGCTTCGTGGTGAAAATCGAGTTCCCGTTTGATTGATTTACCGAATTCGTGCACCACGCCGGTGAGGTTGATCGCCTCCATATCGGGGTAATTCCGCTGTACCCGTGCAGCAAAAAAATTCATCAGGTGGAGGTCAAGTTCGATCTTCTTATCGATTCCTGGCCGTTGAATCTTAATGCACACCTCTTCCCCGTTCAGCAAAACTGCACGGTAGGCCTGGGCCATGGAGGCAGAGGCGATCCGGGTATTTCCGAATTCCCGGAAAATTTCACCGAGCGGCCGGCCCAACTCTCTTTCAATTTCCAGACGGGCAATGTCGTCGGGCATTGGCTGGGCTTCATCCTGGAGTTTTTTCAGCTCGGAGCGCAGTTCTTCGGGAACAATATCGGGCCGGTCGGCCAGGATCTGTCCGAACTTTATAAAGGTCGGACCCAGCTCTTCAATGGCCAGCCTGATGCGCTCCCACTGATTTAACCGTTCAATCCGTGCAAGCCGCTTTTTCGAGATGAGCAGTTTGCCCAGACCCGAGGTAGTTACCCATTCGCTTAGCCCATACTTGACTACGATGCCGATGATTTCGCGCGCCCGTCCAAGCTCATGGACAGCCAGCCCAATCCGCGATATTCTCACTTTAATGAAGATTAATGACCGGTATATTCAGCCTGGTATTACTTTTTCACTTTCGCGGCAGGCTTTTTGGCAGCCGCAGGAGCCGGCTTTGCCTTTACCGCGTCCAGGATTTCCTTGCCGCCGCGGACATAGCAGGCCGTGCCGAGGCAGACCCGGATCAGATATTTGCCGCGGGGATGAGTTGAAAAAAACGAATAAAAACTTACGACGCCGGCAACTTCGCTGTAGGATTTGTTGAGTTTAGTGCTGACATACTTCAAGACATTTTCCGGAAGATAACCGAATATCGCCTGGGCGTACTGCAGAATCGGAATCAGTCCGCCGGGTTTATTCTGATATTCGAGCAGAACTTTGTCAAGCCGCTCGAAAAGTTCGCTTTCAGAAACGTTTTCATTGCACGCGCACGTGCACTTTCCATCTTTCATCTCTCCCTCCTTTACGCGGTTCTATTAACAGGAAAACATGAATCAGAATTTTATCCAAACTATTACAATGATAGCAGGCTATTTACAATAATTCAATACATAAATATTAATTTTTATCTATCATTTTCCGCAGCACAGGATGGACACAACGGACTAAACGGGCACAACGGAAAAACAAATGGACGTGGTCAGTCTCACTGTTTTACCCTCCGTTTGTTCAGTCTGTTTGCCTACTTCATTCTGGCTTTGCAGAGCCGTTCTGAAAACCCGCCATGCGCTTCAAAATCCTGCGCCTGGCGATCCGGCAGCGCAATTTGCGCCGCATCAAATGTTTCAGATAATCCCGCTCCCGCGCCCCGAGGCTGCCCTTCGCCACGTTTATCTCCGGCTTTACATTGAGTAGATTGCAGTATTTCGCCATTTGTTTATGAATTATTCAGGTTAGAGTTCATACTAATAAATTATGGTTACTATATGCATAATTATTGCATTTGCAACCATATCGTGTTTAGATATCGTTCCGTTGGATATGGTCATTTTATAGAATTTTAAAGCTGTTAATATTCTGCGCCGTTCCCGGCATTTCCATCAATCGATATTTATTTTGCTTTCCGGTTTGAGTTGTCGATAACCTAATATAGATTATGGAAAAT
>CAIWMX010000030.1 GCA_903913885.1 uncultured Bacteroidales bacterium
AAATTGTAAGATTGTAACATGGTAAGATGGTAAAATGGTAAGATGGTAAAATGGTAAGATGGTAAAATGGTAAGATGGTAAAATGGTAAGATGGTAAAATGGTAAAATGGTAAGATGGCAATCCTGGTGGCAATCGGGAGGGAAAATAGGATGTTGGTGCTTTGGATAGAGGCTTTGTAGTAACTTTGTACACTTAAATCTGATAAATGAAAAGATATTTCCTTTATATTATGCTGATCCTGTTTTCAATTTCGGTTGAGGGACAGGTGAAGATTTTGTTTGATGCCTCAAAGGCTGAAACAGCCGGCAATGCCGATTGGGTCATTGATGCCGACACGCATAACCTGGGGTTCAACAATGGCCCGGCGGTGGTGGGGCAGGGCAATGAATCGAATCCGCAGATATTGCCGACACCCGGGCAATCAACCGTGGGCGCTTCGACTGCCGAAACATTCTGGGAAGGTGGGATCTCCGCCTGGGGCATTGAATGCGTGAAGCATGGATACTGGGTTGAAACGCTGCCGTATAATGGCCAGATTACATATGGCAACGCCGGCAATGCGCAGGATCTTACGAACTACAAGGTGTTCGTTGTTTGCGAGCCCAATATTCTTTTTACCTCTGCGGAGAAGACGGCCATGATGCAGTTTGTTCAGAATGGAGGCGGGTTGTTTATGGTTTCAGACCATGATGTATCAGACCGGAACAATGATGGTTGGGATTCACCGCACATATGGGATGACTTTATCAATAACAACAGCATACAGGTCAACCCTTTCGGTTTTACTTTCGATTACGCCGATTTTTCCCAAACCACCACCAACATTCCCAATCTGCCGACCGATCCGCTTCTTCACGGACCGATGGGTAACGTGACAGCGGCCATGTGGAGCAACGGCACCTCAATGACCTTAACGCCATCAGCCAACAGCAGTGTAACCGGCGTGGTGTATAAAACAGGCTCTTCCTTTGGCAATGCCAACGTGATGGTCGCGCATGCAACCTATGGAAGCGGCAAAGTGGTAGGCTTCGGCGACAGTTCTCCGTGCGATGACGGCACAGGCGATCCCAACGACCAGCTTTATAACGGCTGGACCGGCGATGCCAGCGGGAATCACCGGCTCCTGATCATGAACGCCACCATCTGGCTTGCCTCCTCAACAGGGCCGG
The DNA here is from genome assembly GCA_903913885.1 of uncultured Bacteroidales bacterium. Taxonomy (GTDB): domain Bacteria; phylum Bacteroidota; class Bacteroidia; order Bacteroidales; family FEN-979; genus CAIVAT01. The sequence goes on from CAIWMX010000030.1 coordinate 1,171, forward strand.
CTGTGACCACCCTGGCAGCCACGAACATCACTCAGACACAGGCTACCCTCAACGGGTCCGTCAATCCAAACGGTGCGTCAACATCCTGGCATTTCGAGTGGGGCACCACCACGGCCTATGGCAACAATACACCGGTTGTATCAGCCGGGTCGGGAACCACAACCAGCAATGTCAACGCCACCATCACCGGGCTGACAAGCGGAACAACCTATCACTTCAGACTGGTCGGGGTGGCAGGCACCACCACGGTATATGGCAGCGACCTGATGTTTACAACGAACTGTGCGAGTTTCACGCTGCCATTCAGTGAGAACTTCAGCGGAACGGTCATCCCGTCGTGCTGGTCGCAGGTTGATCATCAGGCAAACGGCCAAGTGTGGGCATTCGGTGTAATGACCGGACAGACACCGCCTCCGGCATTGACCGGGAATTATGCCTTTCTTAACAGCGGAGGTTACGGCAGCGGAAATTCCCAGAATGCCGATTTGATCACGCCAACGCTGGATTTATCCACATATACTGCTGTTAACCTTTCGTTTAACCATTATTTCAAGTCCTATACAGGATCGTCTGGAACACTTTCAAGCAGTACCGACAATGGCACAACCTGGACGCAGATCATCCAGTTAACAACCACTTCGGCAACAAACCCTGCTGTGTATAATGCTGCCGTTGCCAGCGTGGCAGGTCACAGCCAGGTGAGGTTCAAATGGAATTATACAGCAACCTGGGGATATTCCTGGGCCATCGACGATGTACTGATCACCGGTACAACCGGGGGAGGGCCGACGCTTTCCGTTACGCCGTCCAACCAGAATGTTACCTCCCCGGCCGGATCAACCTCTTTTGCCGTGACCTCAAATGGTTCATGGACTGTCGTTAGCGATCAGAACTGGTGCCTGGTCAATGCCCAGGGAACGGGCAATGGAACGATCAGTGCCAATTATTCTGAGAATACCACCTTGGCGCCGCGTGTTGCCAACATCACGGTCACGGTTGCCGGGATTTCGCCGGTCGTAGTCACGGTCACGCAGGCCGGGACTCTTCCCACCATGCAGGTGACCCCGGCTAACCAGAACGTGGCGGCTACCGCTGGAAGTACTGCGTTTTTTGTAACCTCGAACACTGGCTGGACTGTTTCCAGCAACCAAAGCTGGTGTACCGTAACCCCGGCGGGAACCGGCAATGGCACCATCATGGCGCAGTATGCCGCGCATAACGGCACCGGATTGCGCGTCGCTTATATAACGGTTGCGGTGCAGGGACTCGCTCCGGTGGCGGTGACTGTGACACAGAACGGGACCACCGGCATGAACGACCCGGTAAAGGATGACATCGTGATCGTGCCCAATCCCAATGACGGTCATTTTGAGATCAGGTCTGATGCATTGAATGACAGGTCTTTTCATGTTACCATCCTCAATGATGCCGGGAAGGTTGTGTTGTCGCAAACTTACAAAGGAGCATCATCCTGCAAATTCAACTTTGAAAATCAGACGAAAGGAACTTATCTTGTCAGGATAGCAGGGGAAGGGTGGTCGGTGGTTAAAGAGGTGGTAATACGGTGACTGAGGCTCCCGAAACCACCGGAGCCCCCACGCTTAATCTATTTCAGGAATCAAAAAACAAGGCCAACCCGTTTCCGGATTGGCCTTGTTGCAATATGCTGGTAGTCTAATGGTTACTTTTTAGCAGCTTTTTTAACGGCTGCTTTTTTGGTGGTGGTTTTCACAGATGCTGCTGCCTTTTTTTGTTTGATAACAGCCTGCGCTGCGGCCAAACGGGCGATGGGAACGCGGAAGGGGGAGCAACTCACGTAGTTGAATCCAAGCGAATGGCAGAATTCAACGGAAGCGGGTTCGCCACCGTGTTCGCCGCAGATCCCGATCTTGAGGTCTTTGCGGGTTGAACGTCCTTTTTCAACCGCCATGCGCATCAGCTGGCCAACACCTTCAAAGTCAATCACCTGGAACGGGTCAACAGGAAGGATTTTCTGCTCGATGTATTCGGGCACAAATCCGCCGATGTCATCCCTCGAGAAACCGAAGGTCATCTGGGTGAGGTCGTTGGTGCCAAACGAGAAGAAGGTGGCCGTCTCTGCAATTTTATCGGCAGTTAGGGCGGCACGCGGGATCTCGATCATGGTTCCTACCATGTGGGGAATCTCCTTTACCTTGTATTTCTTGCAAACTTCAGCATAAATTTCATCAATGATGAGGTACTGGTGCTTCAGCTCTTTCTCGGTACAGGTGACCGGGATCATGATTTCGGGGAACACCTTTTTCTTATCTTTCAGGAGTTCGGCTGTTGCTTCAAAAATAGCGCGAACCTGCATCTCGGTGATCTCCGGGTAAGTGATTCCCAAACGCACGCCACGGTGGCCCATCATCGGATTGGTTTCGTGAAGTGCATCGGCACGGCGGTTGAATTCTTCCATGCTGATTTTTAAGCTGTCGGCGATCTTCTTGCGGCTATCTTCATTCAGCGGAATGAATTCGTGCAGGGGAGGATCGAGGGTGCGGATGGTAACGGGGAATCCGTCCATGGCTGCCAAAGTCTGTTTGATGTCTTCCTTAACGTAAGGATAGAGTTCTTCGAGTGCTTTGCGTCGTTCAACTTCGGTGTTTGAGGCAATCATCTTACGGAGGATAAAGAGGGGCTTCTCAGCATTCTTGCCATAAAACATGTGCTCGGTGCGGAAAAGTCCGATCCCTTCGGCGCCAAAAGCACGTGCTTTCGCAGCATCCTCAGGCGTATCGGCATTGGTGCGGATTTTCATGGTGCGAACAGCGTCGCACAGGCTCATGAAAGCCTGGAAATCAGGGTTCTCTTCGGCAGCTTTGATCATGGGCAGCTGGCCGTTGTAAATGTATCCTTTTGAACCGTTGAGAGAGATAAAATCACCTTCATGGAGGATGATGTCGCCGATGCTCATGGTTTTGGTAGAGGCTTCGATCTTGAGGCCGCCGGCACCCACGATGCAGCATTTTCCCCAGCCGCGTGCAACGAGAGCAGCATGGCTGGTCATCCCGCCGCGGGCGGTGAGAATGGCCTGTGCGGCACGCATGCCTTCGATGTCTTCAGGGTTGGTTTCTTCACGAACGAGGATCACGGTTTTTCCCTGTTTTGCCCAGGCTACGGCATCTTCTGAATTGAACACGATCTGTCCGGTTGATCCGCCGGGACCTGCAGGAAGACCTTTTGCCATCGGTTTGGTACTCTTTTCGGCTTTGGGGTCAAGGATCGGGTGAAGCAATTCGTCAAGCTGGCTTGGTTCAACACGTGAAACGGCTTCCTCTTTGGAGATCAGCTTTTCGTTGTACATATCGCACGCCATTTTCACGGCTGCCGGGCCATTGCGTTTTCCAACGCGGCACTGGAGCATGTAAAGTTTGCCATCCTGGATGGTGAACTCGATGTCAAGCATGTTGCGGTAATGTTTTTCAAGCGAACGCTCGATCTTGTGAAGGGCTTTGTAAACAGTTGGCATGGCTGTTTCCAGCGATTGCAGTTTCTGGGTATGTTCGTTCTTGCCGATCTCATTGATGGGGTTCGGGGTACGGATTCCTGCTACCACATCTTCACCCTGTGCGTTGGCCAGCCATTCGCCATAGAAATAATTTTCGCCGGTGGCCGGGTTACGGGTAAATGCAACGCCGGTTGCCGAGGTGTCGCCCATATTCCCGAATACCATTGATTGAACGGTAACGGCGGTTCCCCATTCATCGGGAATGCCTTCGAACCGGCGGTAGGAGATGGCGCGTTTGCCGTTCCAGCTCTGGAAAACAGCGCCGACAGCGCCCCACAACTGTTCCATGGGATCTTCCGGGAACGGAGTGCCCAGGACTTCCTTCACTTTCTTCTTGTAGATATCAATGAGGGCTTTCAGGTCTTCTGCCGTAAGGTCAGTATCGCTTTTAGCGCCTTTTTTTTCTTTCATTTTGTGCAGTTCCTTCTCAAGCTGAACGCGCACGCCTTTTCCTTCCTTGGGTTCGATGCCTGCAGCCTTTTCCATAACCACATCAGAATACATCTGGATCAACCGGCGCTGTGAATCATACACAAACCGGGGGTTTCCGGTTTTCTTGATAAAACCGTCGCGGGTGATGTCGTTCAAACCAACATTCAACACGGTCTCCATCATCCCGGGCATCGAAGCGCGAGCGCCTGAGCGGACGGATACCAGGAGTGGATTTTTTTTGTCGCCAAAAATGGCGCCCATCTCTTTCTCAGTGGCTTTCATACTATCGGCCAACTGTTTCTTCAATTCCTTAGGGTAAGATTTCTTGTTTTGCTGGTAATAAGTACAAACTTCTGTGGTAATTGTAAAACCGGCAGGAACAGGAAGCCCTATGTTTACCATCTCGGCCAGGTTGGCACCTTTGCCACCCAGGAGGTTCTTCATGTCAGCCTGTCCTTCGGCTTTTTTACCACCAAAATAGTAGACGTACTTGTTTTCTTTAGCTTGTTTTGCCATAATTGACATCATTTAGGTTAGTGAAAAAATTTGAAGCGGCAAAATTACAAAATAAAACGCTTATTACCGTGATGTTCAGACGGGAAATTAGGAGATTTGTTAATTATTTAACAGGATATCGGATAAGATAACCACTGAGGCACTAAGATCACTAAGAAACACTTGGAAGAATTATCATAAGGGGTTTAATATCGTGATCTTAGTGGCCCTTAGTGGTCTAAGTGCCTTAGTGGTTTATTGCCTTTGGTGTTGCTCAATAGCTGAGCTTCCCGATATTGTTCATGTTCCACAGAATCCACTGCTGTCGTCCGATGATATATGGCGTAGGGGAGGAGGGGCTCCATTTGAGAGGATTCGGTAGTACCGCGGCAATCAGAGCGGCTTCGCCCCGGTTGATTTTTAAAGCAGGTTTTCCGAAAAAGACCCGGGAAGCCGCTTCAGCCCCGTAAATTCCTTTCCCTGTCTCAATCACATTCAGGTAAACCTCAAGGATGCGTTTTTTTCCCCATACAAATTCGATCAGAACGGTAAAATAGGCTTCAACTCCCTTACGGATCCATGATCGTTGCCCCCAAAGGAAAACGTTTTTAGCTGTTTGTTGCGAAATGGTGCTTGCCCCCTTCATCTTTTTCCCCTGTTTCTGCTTGTTGTATTCCCTTGCTTTTTCAATCGATTCAAAATCGAATCCCGAATGCTGGAAAAACAGGTTGTCTTCTGACGCAACTACGGCTAAGGGCAAGTTGGGAGAGATATCGTCGATCGCTTTCCACTCCTTGTCGAGTTTAACGGTCTGCCCCCCGGCTCCCTGCTCGAACAGCCTGATCACCATCAGCGGAGTAACAGGCGGATTGACAAACTTGTAAAGGATCACGAAAAAAATCGAAGTGGAAAAATAGATAATTAGGAAGTACTTAAAGAAGCGTAAGGCACCGAGGAGAATTTTTCTCATTTCTAATTGATATGGATAACCTGTTTTGTCCCCTTTTTATCACCGATCACAGCCTGGTAAAAGTATTCGCCCGCAGGCAGGTTGGCCCCGTCGATCAAAGCCATATACTTGCCGGGAGTTTTTTCTTCATTGACCAGGGTTCTGATCACGTTGCCCTGCAAGTTGTACAAGGTGATCGTCACCTGGCACTTCTCAGTCACCTCATACGACAGGGTTGTTGAATTTGAGAATGGGTTCGGGAAGTTGGTGATTTCCGGCTGGTTGTTTGACATGTCGGTGAAGCCACCGATGCTGCCTTTGACATAAAGGCTGAAGAATACCGGCTGACCATCGGCTGACTTATGGCTGATAAGCAAACCTGATTTGCCACTTGAATTCACCTGGACATAGCTGAGCTGGGCATCGTAAAACGGACCGACTGTCCCGTCTTCGGCCCCGGTGACCGCATCGAGGATATGGTAAACGATATTGGTATAGGTATCATTCGTGGTCTCTATGACCACCTCCATGTTCGGGTCATCATCCAGGTTGGCGGAACCGAGCGCAAATTGGTGACCGGTGCCGGCGTTGAAATCCCATTTCCTGGTATACTGTGCATCTACGGTCAGAGAAATGACCAGTAAGCAAATGGCAGAAAATAATGTGATTTGTTTCATGCTAAGGAAGTGTTTTTCAGGGTTTGAACCTGTTGTTCATAATAATTCGAAAATAGGGAATTTTCCTGAAACCACCCCGATGGCTGACTACCTGTTTCCGTTAATAAACCGGTTCAGTTCATCCACCGACGATTCAAACTCAAAGGCGTCGTTCAGGAGGAAGTAATTTTTAATGTCCCAGGTGTATTTGTAGGCGAACTTAGCAAACTCGAGCTTGTCCGATTCAAAGGTGAACAATTTCATGATTTCCTTAACCTGTTTGCAACGGAGGCAGTTTGCCCCGACAACCTGCTTGGCGATGGTAAGTTTTGTGTTTGCAAAAGTTTTTGACCTGATCGATTCCAGCGCTTCCTCAAAAGAGTGTGTTCCCATGGGCCTCGGGCATCCGCGGGGTCCCGAATAGTCTTCACGGTCCCTATCCATATCTCTGTCCTGGTCATTGTCCTGGCGCCGTTCCATGTGATTGTCACGGGTTCCTTCATGGTCGTTTTCCCGGGTTCTGTTGCGGTCTTCCATCCCGTTGCTTTCGGTAGTTATGGTCATGCCGGAGTTGGCATTGGTCTGGGTGGTGCTGAACGTCACACTCCCCATTCCCGGCATTCCTCCCGTTTGAATGGTTGTGGTTTGCGTGACCGTGGTATTGCTGAGGCGCGGCGTGGTTGAATAACCATAGATATCCTGCCCTGTTACCGGTTGTGTGGCTTCATCGATCGGCACGCTTCCCATTATCCGGATTACCCATACACCCTTGTTATTTTTTAAGACCTGGTAACTCGCTTCGGATTCGGGTGTCAGGTAAACGGTCTTGTCGATATCCGCCAGGCCGGGGTTTTGAAAATGGAGCCTGACCTTATAGGATGGGGCATTCAGCCCGGTAATCTTGATATTCGTTTCAGGTGAGGGATTTTGCTGGACACCGTTCACTACGATCGTGAATGGTTCATTTTCCTGTGTAAAAACAATAAGGTTAGAAAATTGGGCATAGGAACCCATGCCAATGCAGATGAATATTACCAGCAGTGCAGTTGTGAGTTTTGTTCTCATATTTGTTTGAGTTTTGCGAAGGCAAATATAACAGAGTCGGGGGTAAAAAAAAAATCTCCTTTTTAATCACCTTGCAGGTTCACAAACGAGTAAACTGATCGCCATCAGCTACGAAAAGGAGGTTGAATTTCAATTGGTTATTTTTTTTACTGTGAATTCGGTCCGGCGGTTAAACTGATGTTCTGCTTCGGAACACCTTACCCCGGGTGCACAATTGCAGGCATTGGCGGGTTGTGTTTCTCCGTATCCTTTTGCAATTATCCGTTCGGAGGCGATTCCCTGTGAAATGATGTAGCGAACAGCTGATTCTGCGCGCTTTTGCGATAAAAGGAGGTTGTAACTTTCCGAACCGCGGCAATCGGTATGTGACCCAAGTTCAATGGTGATCGGATATTTTTTCATCAGGGCGACCAGTTGGTCGAGCGGTTTTTTAGCGTCTTCACGGATGTCCCATTTGTCAAAATTGTAGAAAATGGTTGGCAGGCGGTAGGGCTTGTCTACGACCAGGGTGTCCGGAATTGGTGTCAGGGTGACAGCAAGGCAGGGGTGTTTATTGTTCGCGGGGGGTGGGGGCGGGGCCGGATACCCGGGAGGGATTTTTAACACGGCGTAGATGTCATCGCTTCCTAGGCCGCCGGGGCGGTTAGAACTGAAGAACCCATTGCCGGCGCTGTCGTATACTGCCATTGAAAAATCGTCGCCGGAAGAATTAACGGACTGGCCGAGGTTGCGTGCTGTCGTCCGGTGATCGTTGGTTTTATGGCTCACAAAGATATCGAGACCGCCAAACCCCGGCCATCCGTCGGAGGCAAAATAGAGGTCACCGTTCGGTGCCGCAAACGGGAACATCTCTTTGCCGGGCGTATTCACTGCCGTACCCGGGTTGTGCGGTTCACTCCAATGATCGCCTTCGCGAGTGCAGTACCAGATATCCGTTTCTCCCATCCCGCCCTTCATGTCCGACACGAAATAGAGGGTGTGCCCGTCGGGCGACAAGGAGGGATGTCCAACAGAATAGTCGTCACTGTTAAGAAAGAATGGTATAGGTTCCTGCCATTGGCCATTTTCCCTTACGGATATAAATATTTTCAGCAGATGCGTGCGTACATTGCCGGTTTCCTTTTTGCCTTTGTCATGGGAAGCCAGGGTCCGGGTGATAAAAAGTTCACTGAAATCGTGGTTGAAAGAAACAGGTCCTTCATGCCATTCGTGGCCGGGGATATCAGGCAGGGTGCCCGGTTCAGCGTATGCCCCTGCCAGACTGTCCTTCACGAGCGGTTTTGCCATGTAAAGTCGCAGGTAACTGTTTCCCGTCCATCCGTAGGTTTTACCCGGCTCTTTCTTTCCGACCCGGTCACTAACGAAGATGACCCCATCCTTGTATAAAACTGCACCAAAATCGGATTGCGGTGAGTTTAATGTCCCGAGATTCCTGACGGTAAAGTCAGGTTTTGCCGTCTGCCAGGCCAGGGCGCTGTCGCAGAAGCCGGCAAAGCGCCGGCCTCGCCCGTCGGACGGGACGAGGGAATCAAAATGCAGGAAAAGCGATTTTGCCAAAGTGTATTCACCGCATGAGCGTGCAGCCTGGGCGTAATAATACCAGTCAACCGGCTGGATAGATACATGAAGCCGATGATTATCGTTCTCCAGCGCATTTTTGTACCATATTTTTGCATTGGCAAGATCGTTCAGCATGCGGTAGCAACCCGCCAGAAGCAACGCGGCTTCCTGTTTTGTTTTACTGCCGGATGCTGATGCCAAGGGTTGGAGGATGGCGGCAGCTTTCGAATAGTTGAAAAGTCCGATTTCCCTCCTCGCTTCACTGATTTTATCCTGGGAATAACCTTCCCTGGTGGCAAGGAAACAGACGAGGATAATGATCAAATGGTAGTTCATAGGTTAAAAATATCGTGGGGTTAACATCCGCTCTTTGTGAAACAGATCAACTTCATAGCCCAGCCTGATCTCGTGTGAACCTTTGTTATACGCCTTAAGCGGATTGAACCAGATATCGTAGGAGTAGCCGGCTGAAAAGCCATTGCCGATATTGATCTCCATGAGAAGGCCAAGCGCCTGGCCTGTGCGGTAGGCGGCGCCCAGCGTAAAGAGGTTCCTTACCATGAAACTGGCATTGAAGTCGGCCTGGAAAGGGGTATTTTCAACAAATTTAAACAACAGCGACGGGATAAATTCCACATTGCCGCCCAGCGGAACAGCGCCTCCCGCCATGCAGTAATAGTTCCGGAGTAGCCTGGTGAAACCCGCATTGTCGCCGGGCGATGTTGCAGAAATCATGATCTGGTTCTGAAGAAGGTGTTTGGCCGACAGGCCAATGTAAAACCTCCTTCCATAATAGTAGGTCCCAAAATCGGCATCCGGCACCATCTTGTTGGTGAGGTCGCCTGAAAGGAGGGGATCTCCGGGGTCTTTGGGATTTAACAGCGCCCAGTTGATGTCCATGTATTTGAACCCGGCCTGGATGCCAAAACACAGGGTGGTCGAAGGGAAGAGGATGCGGTAGGCAAAGGTGGCCATGGCGCCGTAATCAACTGTCGGGCCCAACTCGTCGCGGTAGGAGTATAGGCCAAGCCCGATGTGCGGGTTTGGCAGGGGGGTGTGCGCATTGAATGTGAAAGTTCGCGGGGCCCCTTTGATGCCCACCCATTGAAACCTGCTGATAAGATCAGTTGAAAACCGTCCGGCACTTCCTGCATAGGCGGGATTGATGGCCAGCTTGTTAAAGGCATATTGCGTAAACAACGGGTCCTGCTGTGCCTGAACAATTACCGCCAGCAAAACCAGCAGCAGGGAAAGAGGATGCCGTGAAAATTTCGTTTTGTTCATCACTTTATTGGTTGCCTCCTCTTACAAAAACCCATCCTGAATATATTCCGCCCTTGTTAACCGAAACAATGTAATAATAGGTTCCGTCAGGAATGGGTTGTCCCTGCTGGTTTGTACCGTGCCATACGACCGGGCCGTTGTTGTAATTTTCCAGTTCGATGATCTTGTCACCCCACCGGTCAAAGATTTTCACGTTGTTGAGCGGGAAATTCTCAATACAGTCAATGATCCAGGTGTCGTTTACACCGTCGCCGTTCGGGGTGATCACGTTGTGGATGACGATGCAGTTTTCTTCCGGGGGCGCAGGCTTTGATGTAACGCTGACTTTAACGCTGTCAACTGCTTCACACCCTGCTAAAAGATCAGTAATGGTAATAAAAAATGTTGTCGTTGTGTCGAGCGGAAGGGTTAAAACCTGTTCAAGGGTATTGTTTGCCAGGAGGTTAGCCGGTTCCCAGGTGAAACTATAATCGCCCGACCCCTGGGTGGCGTTGCCGGTAAGAATGGCAGTGGTGCCCGGGGAAATTGACTGGTCCTGCCCCGCATCAGCGGCTACCGGATTGAATATCCGAAGGGTGCGCTCATCGAAGGCGCTGTATTGGGTACAGCCATCGCGGCCAAAAGCAGTTAAAACGAAGGTTATAAAACCCGTCTCACCGGGAGCAGGCTGGTAAACCGGACTCAGCGAATGGCCGCCCGAGAGCTGTCCCAGCCCGTTTTGAGTCCAGAGCAAACTGTCGGAGTAGAAAACCGCGCCACCTTCAAGGCGAACCCGGCCAGGTGTGCAGGTAACACCGTCGGGCCCCGCCTGTGCTGAGGGGCTCCGTGAAACGGAAAGGAACATCGAATCGGAATTTGCCGGACAGCCTGCAACTGAATTCGCTGTCACAGAAAGCTGTACCCCTCCGGCTGAAATATCTGCTGTGCCCGGGGTGTAAACAGGGTGCAGTGTGGCAGGGTTGTCAAATACGCCGTTCCCAGAAGTTTGCCAGGTTAATGAAAGATAATTTGAAGCGGATGATCCGGAAACCAGGAAGGGTTGCGATTCGCAGGTAACATGATCCTGCCCGGCATTCACGGCCGATCTTTGGAGGATGGTGATGTATACGCTGTCGGATACCGGGGGACAGGTGCTGTTGCTGACCGTCCACCGGAATTCGTAAATACCGGATGTGAGGTTGCTCACAAGGGTATTGGGGTCGGCAGGATTGGCTATATAGGCTGTATCCGGACCCTGTCGCTGCCTCCAGACACCGGTTCCCGTTACAGGTATTGTTGCCGAAAGGTGGGTGGAGATGGTATCATTCCCTGCAAGACAGTGTTCCTGGCTGGCACCGGCGATGGCGGGCGAGGGCGGGGGGGCATTGGTCACGAACAGCGTATCCGCTGAATAGCATTCCCCGTTTGTAACAGCGTATCTGAATCCGAAATGGCCGGGAATCAGTCCGGTTACAGAGGCGTTGGCGGTGCCCAGCGGTGTGATTGTTGCAGGAACAGGCCCGGCTATCTGGGTCCATTCGCCGGTTCCGGGTGCCGGTGTGCTGCCATACAACACGATGGTTGAGGCATTGCACACCTGAAGGTCAGGGCCGGCATCCGCCCTGATCACCTTGGTGACAGTTATAAACAAGGTGTCGTTGCTGCACAATGCAGGCAGGGGATACCCGCTGTCGCATACGCGGGTGACTATTTTGTCGGTTCCTGAAAAACCCGTGAATGGCGTGTAGGTGAAAAATCCGTCAGTACCCATCAATACGGTGCCATGACCGGGCCCCGCAAGCGGAGGGAGCACGGCCACCATGGGTGTATTCTCCACCGTATCGGCATCATTGTAAAGGATGTTCCCTGAAACACTTTTGTTTTCGCACAGCAAAGCCGTTTCGTTCCTGACACGGGGAGGATCGTTTACCGGGAGGACGGTAAGGTAGACAGATGCGGTATCGCAGAGGTTGTCAAAATCGCAGATCCTGTACCGAAGGGTATCACGGCCGTAATAGTTTAACGACGGTGCATACTGGATGTACCCGGTGCCGTGCAAAACACTCGCAGTGCCATGAAGCGGAGCACTGACAATCGTCAGGTTGGCGTTGTTGATGTTGTGGTCGCAGTCGGTATCGTTCATCACGACATGAATGGCAACCGGCGTATCTTCAAACATCGTGGCCGAATCGTTGATCGCGACGGGGTATGTCAGCGGCGGATTGATGGCAAAGGTCACAGGGGCAAGGTTCCCGGTACCACATGGTCCTAAACCGGTAGAACTCAGGTTCGTTTGCGGTGTTGAATTGACGACTCCCTGGTAGCTGGCTGTTACCTGGCAGGTACCGTGGTTATACATGCTGTCTTTGAGCAATACGCAATCGGTGATGGCTTTTGCCTTGTACTGCAGGGTAAACGACGGGTCACCGACTTCTACCATGCTGTCGGGGATGTTGAATGTTAATGCTTTGGTCGCGTTGTTATAGTTGGAAACAATACCGCCGGGCAATGGTGGGAGTACCTGTAAAAAATCAAGTCCAGGAGGAATGATCGTCGACAGAACAAGGTTTTGAGCCCCGTCGTTCCCACTGTTTCCCGCGACGAGCGAAAAAGTGACAGTATCGCCGGCGTTTATTGTTCCGCCTGTTCCGGCGGGCATGGCGGGGATGGTGAAGAGGGTCATGACCTCGGGAAACCACACGTCGACCACAAGACCAATGAGGAACATGCCATAGATCTCCTGGTTCGTCCCGACACGGATGCTTGCAGATGTCTGGTTGTTTCCAATCACGCTGTTACCCGTATTCGGGATTGGGAATTTATCGGCATCAAACCCAAGTGTATTCTGACTTGCAGGGACCCTGTTCAGGAACTGGGCGCCATTGAGGCCGATGATACTGTGGAAGAAATTGTTGGTTTGGCGCAACGCCGAACTCATGGTAAGCCACGAAGCGTCCGTCTTCTGGATTTCGCAGTAATCGCCCGAGAGATCCCAGTCGCCTTCAAGGGAACCGAACAGGAAATCAATGTTGACACTCCCGGTCGGAACGGTTTGGAAACCGCTGAAGTTGAACGGCAGCGGGTTTGGCACCATTTCGGTTGCAACATGCACATATCCGTCGAAAATGCTGATATTCTTCTGAGGCAGCGACGTGCTTTCATAAACCACTACGATGATCCAGCCGCCTGAACAACCCGTATTGCCTCCGTTGTGACTGGTCAGCGAACCGGTTTTGGCCTTGACATTCGCCACCCAGTAGGTTCCTGAAGGATCGGGAGCTACCATGCCGGTAATATCCTTGACACAGGTGTATGGGTCGTTGTAAAAGTGCTCCAGCCTGCCTTCATAAATCACCTGGTCGGCTGAAACTGTTGTATAAGCAGTGTTGCCTGGGATTTTAAGCTTGACCTGGCTGAAATTCCAGTTCGGTTCATTGCCCGGGTCTTCCATATCAGCTGCTGACCAGTATAAAAACACCTTTTTTACCACCGGGCAAACCAGCCCAGATGGAAGTGCCAAAGTGGCATTACTGGAGTTGAAGGTGCTTGAGTCAGCATCAACATCCACAAAAACCATGTTAACGCTGTGGTTTCCAAGCGTTCCGTTATAATCCCCCGTGGAAGTGGCCGAAACAACATTGTTGGCGATCAGGGTCATGTTCCCTTTCACGGATGTTTGATAACGAAGCGTAAAAGGAGCCTTGATCTGTCCCTCCAGCCTGCCTGCCAAAGCAGCAACAGCAAGAAACAACAAGCAAAAACGAACACTAACCCAAAAACGCCTGAAACACATTCCCGTAAAATATATCCAAAGATACGCAACTCAGTCGAAAAATGGAAACCGAAAATCACCAATTCCCTAATTCCTGCATTCCTGCATTCCTGCATTCCAGCATTTCCGCATTGTTTGCATTGCCTTGGAAGTTTGCCCCCGATTTTCTACCTTTGCTGTTCCAAAACTAACAGCACTATGAGCAATTTTATCGGTATCCGTCACGAGGATAAATACAAACTTGAACGGAGAGCCCCGTTGACCCCTAAACACGTTGCCAGACTTGTAAAGCAAAAAAAACTGGATATCATTGTCCAGACTTCTGATAAACGGGTTTTTAAGGACGAGGAATACGTTGCCGCCGGAGCGAAAATTGCAAAAGACCTTAAAAAGTGTTCTGTTATTTTTGGCGTCAAGGAGATGCCTGAATCCTTCTTTGAACCTGAAAAAACGTATGTTTTCTTTGCGCATGTGGTCAAAGGACAGCCATACAACATGGGCATGCTTCGCCGTATGATGGAGCTGAAATGCAACCTGATCGAGTATGAACGGGTGGTGGATGAGCAGGGCAAACGTCTTATATTTTTCGGCAGATATGCCGGGATGGCAGGAATGATCAATTCGTTGTGGGCCCTTGGTCTGAGACTAAAGGATGCCGGGTTGACTACGAACTTTGGCAGACTGAAACAAGCCCACCACTATCATACCCTCAGGGAGGCCAAGGATGATGTTTCGGCCATCGGCCAATTGATTGCTGAAAAGGGAATTCCCAATAAATTAAGACCATATGTTATCGGCATTACCGGGTATGGCAATGTATCGCAGGGAGTCCAGGAAATTCTGGGGTTGTTGCCTGTAAAAGAGATATCCCCTGAAAAGCTGCTGGACCTGCACCGCCGGAAACAATTACCCGACAACCTGGTTTATAAAGTCATTTTCAAGGAAGAGGACCTCTTTGAACACGTGGATGGCGAGCCTTTCGAACTCCATGATTATTACTCAAACCCGCAAAGCTATCGCAGTAAATTCGAAAAATACCTGCCTCATATTTCTATGCTGATCAACTGTATCTATTGGGATAAACGCTATCCCCGCCTGGTCACCAAAGCATACCTGAAAAAGCTGTTTGCCAAAGACAATCCAAATCTTACCGTTATCGGGGATATCAGTTGCGATGTGGAAGGGGCGGTTGAATGTACGCTTAAACCAACTGAGATTGATGACCCAATTTATATGTATGATCCCGAAACGGAAGAGATCACCATGGGCCATGAAGGAAATGGCGTGCTGGTGATGGCGGTGGATATCCTGCCTGCTGAATTGCCGCGCGATTCCTCCGACGGCTTTGCCGATGTGCTCGTCAATTTTGTAAAACCGATTGCGGATGCCGATTTTGAAGAACATTTTGATGACCTCGACCTGCCAAAAGCCATAAAAAAAGCGCTGATCCTTCACAAAGGCGAACTCACCCCCGACTTTAAATATATTGAAGAATACCTCAAATAATCCTGCCATGAAAAAAATCCTCATCCTCGGTTCCGGCCTCGTAGCACGACCCATTATCCAATACCTTCTCTCACAACACTATCACGTGACCGTCGCCTCCAATACCCCTGACCGTTCCGATGCCATGATCGCAGGAAACGTGAACGGGGCTTCAGTCCCGTGGGAAGCAGGGGATGAAACGTCGCTTGACCTGATGATCGGGGCACACGACATTGTCGTAAGTCTGCTTCCCTATGTGTTTCATGTCATGGTAGCCAGGCATTGTGTAAGTCACAAAAAGAATATGGTTACCACGTCGTATGTGAAACCTGAAATGCACGACCTCGATGCTGCCGCTAAAGAGGCAGGCATCATCCTGCTCAACGAAATGGGACTCGATCCGGGGATCGATCATATGTCGGCCATGCGGATCATCGATAAAGTACACGAACGTGAAGGAGCCATCCTGGAGTTTTATTCCATTTGCGGTGCGCTTCCGGCGCCTGAAGCGGCTGATAACCCTTTCAGGTATAAGTTTTCATGGAGCCCGAAGGGTGTGGTGCTTGCAGGGAATAATGACGCCCGGTATCTTCAGCATGGCCGCACCGTGGAAATCCCGACACAAAATCTCTTCAGGAACCCGTTCCATGTAAATTTCCCGGAAGTCGGTGACCTTGAAGTTTATCCAAACCGCGATTCACTTGCCTACAAGGATATTTACGGGATACCCGAGGCCCTGACTATGTACCGCGGCACCTTCAGATACCATGGCTGGTGCGGAATAATTGACGTAATTAAAAAACTGAACCTGATTTCTCCTGAAAAGATGGATATGACCGGCATGACCTACGCCGACATGGTTTTGTACCAGATGGATCAGCTTGAGAAACAGGCAGGCGGGCAACCTGCCGGAGGCACGAATGTCAGGGAACAGGTGGCCGGATTCGTGGGAATTCCAGAAAATGACCATGCCATCGAAGCCTTGACCTGGCTCGGACTGTTCGATAAAACCCCTATGAACCGTGGAGTTGACTCAACTTTTGAGGTCACCTCCGACCTGATGATCGGGAAAATGGCACTTGGACAAACTGAACGTGACATGGTTGCCATGCAACACACGTTTCTGGCAGCTTTTTCCGATGGGCGCAAAGAGGTAATCCGCTCACGGATGCTCGATTTCGGAACACTCGATACCGATACGTCGATCGCCCGTACGGTTGCACTGCCTGCTGCCATCGGCGTTGAAATGATCCTCACCGGCCAGATCAATGTCAAGGGCGTTCACATCCCGGTTATTCCTGACATCTACAATCCGGTACTCAACAAACTTGAAACCATGGGAATTAAAATGGTTGAAGAATACGGTTTGCCGTTGTCGGAAATGATAGCATAAGGAGATCCCCGGTACACTGAGCGGAGCCGAGGTGTACTGTCCCAACAACCAATCCTCAAACCCTCAAACCCTCAAATCATCAAATCCTTATGATAATCGGCAAACTTATAGTAATAGTTATCGTTTGCATGGTGTTATACTCGGTTTTCAGCAGGGGTAAGAACCCCTCCGACGCGAGTAAAAACAGCGATGAAGGCAGGTCGCCCGGGCCTGATCCCGTTAACCCACCCAGGAATGAGCCGCGGCAAAAATCCGGCTACGCAAAATGGGTTGGCGGAGGCCTGGGTTGGGCTTTCGGTGGCCCGATAGGTGCCATCCTGGGGGTTGCACTGGGTTCCATGTTCGATGGGATGAATTCAGGGACTTCCTCGTACCAGGGAACTCCCCGCGGTGATTTTGCGATGAGTTTGCTTGTACTTTCAGCCGCAGTAATGAAAGCTGATCAAAAGGTGGTAAAGTCGGAACTTGAATACGTAAGGAACTTTTTTATCACCCAGTTCGGCAGCGATGAAGGAACCCGGTTGATTTCCATGTTACGCGAAATATTAAAGCAGGATATCAACGTTCAGCAGGTCAGCGTGCAGGTGGGACAGTATACCGATTATGCGGTAAAACTCCAGCTGGTCCATTACCTGTTCGGGATTGCTGCGGCCGATGGATACTATCATCCCGATGAAGTCGATATGATTTCCAGCATTGCTACCTACATGGGAATCCCGGGTTCTGAGTTTTTATCGATCAAGGCCATGTTCGTGAAAAATGTGAACTGGGCCTATGATGTGCTTGAAATTACAACTTCCGCCACGGATGATGAGGTCAAGAAAGCATATCGTGACATGGCCAAGAAACACCATCCCGACAAGGTGGCCCACCTGGGCGATGATGTGAAACAGGCTGCCACTGTGAAATTTCAGGAAATTAATTCCGCGTACGAGCAAATAAAAAAACAGCGGGGAATCATTTGATCATTCCTGGTTAAAAGACGAAGGGCCGCAGGTTTACCCTGTAGCCCGTTCATCCAATCAACAAAACAAAACAAAACTCAAACCAGAAAAAACCTGCAGGGCTGAATTTCTTACTGCAGAATGTGTTTTAATTAACTACGGAAATACGCTTTACTGCAGAACGGCTTCCGATAGTTATCCTTACCAGGTATTCCCCTTTTGGCTCGCCGGAAAGATCAAACCGGTATTCCTTTGTTCCTGTGCAGATCCTGGATAATATGTTTTTTCCGCTCATATCCATGATGGATACTGCCGCCGCCTGGTCGCTGTAATTTCCCAAATCCAGGGTGAATATTCCCCGGGTAGGACTCGGAAAAACCAGCAAACCTGAAAGGTCTTGTTCATTGACGCCAACCGTTGAAGCTGCCTGGGTTACAGTGACCGATTGCGGTGTCAGCCCTGAAACCGTTGTTGTGATCGTTGCAATCCGCACCGAAGTTGCCGGATTTACGGTATATGTTGCAGTCAGGGTTCCGTTGCCGCTTCCCGACGGAGTTACGGTACACCATGATGCATCACTTACCGAGGTCCACGAAGTATTGGAAGCCACGGTAAATGCTGTTGACCCGGGCTGAGCCGTAACGTTCTGATTGGAAGGGGCTACGGTAAGGGTAGGAGCCGCTCCCGCCTGAGTTACGGTTACCGTTTGAGCAGGCAGACCTGATACTGTGACGGTAATGGTTGCCACCCGCTGGGTCACTGAAGTGTTGGCTGAATAGTTGGCTGAAATTGTCCCATTCCCGGTTCCTCCGGTCGTGACAGTGCACCAACCGGCGTTGCTGGCCGACGTCCAGGTTGAATTTGAGGCAACCGTAAAGGTGGTCGAACCCTGGGCAGCAGTGACGTTGCGGTTTGACGGCGATACCGAAAGGGTCGGTACGAAGGTTGTTGCCGTGAAGGTAGCAATCATTCCCATGGCCGCGTGCGGGGTGCACACGTAATTGTAAGTTCCTGCAACAGTTACCGGGTACTCATAAACAGTGTTCGTACTGTTGATGGGTTGGTCCCACGTAGCAGCGCCCCCGGGAATAACCCCTGAGGTGGTGGTATGGGAGCCCGCGCTCCATACCCAGCGCATGGTATCGCCAACGGAAACGTTCAGCGATGAGGGATTGAAATAGTAGTTTCCAACCAGCACGACGTGCTTGACCGAAAAGCCCTGTATGTTGAAAAGCATCGCTGCCATGAACATCAGGGGAGCGATGAATGTTGTATATTTTTTCATATATGCAAAGTTAAATTAATTTAGACTTAATAAATGCAAATATACAACATATAATCCTGCAATGTCAAAATCTGTAAAAAAAAATATTAACATTCCATAATTCTTGTTATACATCCGTAATAATTTGATTAGCAAATTGATAAATTCATCCGGGACCTGTGGTGATGTTCTGTCAATTTTTCTGTTCAAGGCTTATGCATATCAACGGAAAAAGTGTATATTTGATAAAATTCCAAGGGGGAGTGATGTTCCTGCAAAATTGATATTGACTGTTGGCTTTTAGCCAGAACCCTTTAAATCAGGCAGAATCATGGAAAACGATGATATGTTCAGTAAAAAGCTCCTCGGGTTAAAATCAACACTGCCCGCGCTGATTGTTGCAGACCATTTCAACCAGCGACCCGATATGGCCCGCAGTTATTCTGAATACCAGAAGGAAAACTTCCTCAGTGATATAGGATGGATAATATCGTTCCTTGCTGAGTCGGTTTGGGCCAGGGAGCCCGTGCTTTTTGAGGAATTTATTTTTTGGCTTAAAACATTTCTCATCTCGGTCGGGGTTCCGGCGAAGGACTTGGAAGAAAGCCTCCGGTTGCTTAAAGCCAGAATAAACGAGGCTTGCTCCGCTGATGAGAACAACGTCGTCAACGCGTTTCTCGGGAAGGCCATCTCGCAGGTGATGGCTGATGATCTGAAGACCTCCCTCGCAGCCATGGACAACACGCTTATTCCGCTGGCACAGGATTATCTTGATTGTATGTTGAAAGGGGAGCGTAACTTGGCCTTATCGATGGTATTGGACAAAGTTGAGGCCGGTTTTCCGATGAAGGATTTGTACCTCCAGGTATTCCAGCCTGTTCAGTATGAACTTGGACGTTTATGGCAGACGAACAGGATCAGTGTGGCGCAGGAGCATTATTGCACCGCGGCCACGCAACTGGTGATGTCGCAGTTATACCCTTATCTTTTTACAGGTAAAAGGCATGAACGGAAGATGGTTGCTGCATGTGCTCCTGGCGAATTGCATGAACTCGGAGCCCGGATGGTCAGCGATTTCTTTGAAATGGAGGGTTGGAACACTTATTACCTTGGTGCAAACATGCCGGTGAACGGCATCATAAACTTCCTCGGTGTTATCAAACCTGCATTGCTGGCCATTTCAGTTACCATGACCGTTAATTTAAGGACTGTGGCTGAGATGATCAGTCAGATCAGGGCGACGCCGGAAATCCCCGCCGGGATGAAGATACTGGCAGGTGATTATCCCTTCAGGGTTGCCAATGATCTGTGGCAACGGATAGGCGCCGACGGATGGGCTGTAAATGCCCAGGAGGCTGTCGATCTTGCGGGTCGGTTAATATCAGGCACCTGAATTTGAAGGTAAGAGGAAAAAACTTCAATTTATTTAGGTTATTTTTGAAATAAAAATCACCACCATGATGCGACTTGTATTTACACTTTTGATGTTGATGATGTTTGGAATAACTCCGGTTGTTTCCCAGTCTCCATCAGGAGGTTCTGTTGAAACGGAAACAGACCCGGTTATCCTTGCCAAACTTGAACAATGGAAAGATCTCAAATTCGGGTTGCTCATGCATTGGGGAACATACAGCCAGTGGGGAATCGTGGAATCATGGTCGCTCTGTTCCGAAGACGAGGACTGGTGCAGGCGCAAGATAAAGAACTACGCCGATTATTGCCGTGACTATACCCGGCTGATAACCACGTTCAATCCTGTTAAGTTTGATCCTGGAAAATGGGCAGAAGCGGCCCGGTATGCAGGCATGAAATACGTGATTTTCACCACGAAGCATCATGATGGTTTCTGCATGTTTGACACGAAACTAACAGATTACAGGATAACCTCCGATAATTGTCCGTTTCACTCAAATCCCAGGGCAAACGTGACAAAGGAAATTTTTAACGCCTTCAGGGCACAGGGTTTCTGGACTGGTGCCTATTTTTCTAAACCCGACTGGCACTGCAACGATTACTGGGCGGAGGAATGGGCTACACCCAACAGGAATGTCAATTACAGCATTAAAAAATATCCGCAACGATGGCAGAAATATTGCGATTTCACATTCAACCAGATCCATGAACTGGTGAGTGAATATGGCAAGGTAGATATTCTTTGGCTGGATGGGGGATGGGTTGACCCTAAAAACGACCAGGACATCAACATGCCGAAAATTGCGGATATGGCTCGGAGTTTCCAGCGCGACCTCCTTATTGTAGACAGGACGGTTACAGGGAAATATGAAAATTACAGGACGCCTGAACAGGAAATTCCGGACAAGTTGCTAGAATATCCATGGGAAACCTGTATGACAATGGCTTCGTCATGGTCGTATGTGCCTGGCGACATATACAAACCTGCCAACAAGATCATCCACATGCTGGTTGATATTGTATGCAAAGGGGGGAATTACCTGCTGAATATTGGTCCGTCGCCCGAAGGAGTTTGGGCCGACAGCGCCTATGCCAGGTTGCGTGAAATTGGCGACTGGATGAAGGTGAACGGGGAAGCCATTTACAGGTCGCGCCCGGTTGCCCCGTATAAATCAGGGAAGATCTGCTTCACCTCCGGCCCCGACGGTGCCTTGTATGCCATTTACCTCGCCGGCCAGGACGAGTTGGTCATGCCAGCTGCCATCATAGTGAACGGGTTGGATGTGCCGGCAGGGGCCAGGGTTACCATGTTGGGAAGCAAAATAAGACTGAACTGGAAAGAGGAGCAGGGAACCGGATTCCGGATTAGCATACCTGACTCCCTTCAGAAAAATCCACCATGCCGGCATGCATGGACTTTCAGGATAACTAAAAACGCTGTAGGAAATTGAAACCCGGCATGATAGGACCGCGCTGCTGGATTTTTTCCTTTTTCATGGTGGTTTGCTTTGCAATTTACGGCCAAACCCCGAATTCGCATGATCTTCAATATACTGCGCTGCCTCAAAGCTGGGATGAAGGGATTCCGTTGGGGAACGGCATGATGGGAGCACTGGTATGGCAGAAAGATTCATTTCTCAGGATTTCACTCGACCGGGCTGACCTTTGGGATTTGCGCCCTGTTAAGGAGTTCAGTCTTCCCCAATTCAGGTTCTCATGGGTCAGGGAACAGCTAGAGAAAAACCGGTATGACTCGGTTCAGAAGTTATTTGACGAACCCTACGAACGCGACCCCGGACCTTCAAAAATTCCTGCCGGTGCTTTGGAAATACCGATTGGACAGATGGGAGCAATCAACAGTGTCCATTTGTTCCTGAAAGAAGCCTTGTGCGAAATAAAATGGCTGTCTGGCGCAAGGTTGCTCGTTTTCGTAGATGCACGCAGGCACCAGGGGAGGTTCAGGCTGGAACATCCGGGAAATTCGTTCAGGATGAGGCTGATCATCCCGGGTTTCGCGCCGGCAGGCAAAACCGGAACATCAAATTCAGTCGACGGGCAAAGTCTTGCCAGGCTGGGATATCCTCCGGCGCAGGCCGACACAGCCAATCCCGGGTACCAGTACTTTTGGCAACAGGGGTATGGGGATTTTCAGTTCGCTGTTTTTGCTGATTGGAAAAAGGAGCCAGGCAATATGGTGGATGGTACCTGGAGCATAGGAACTTCGAACCAGGATATAATACAGGCTCCGGCGAGGGAGACGATGCAAGAGGATGCACACCTGGTTGATTTTGATTCAGCATTCAGGGAACATTGCCGGTGGTGGATGAGTTTCTGGCAAAAGTCGTCGATCCGGTTACCCGACACCCTGCTCGAAAACCAGTGGTATCGGGAAATATACAAATTCGGGTCGGCCTCGCGCAAGGGTGGGCTGCCCATCACCCTGCAGGCTGTGTGGACGGCCGATAACGGCAATCTTCCTCCATGGAAGGGAGATTTTCACAATGACCTGAATACGCAACTCAGCTATTGGCCGGGTTATGCATCCAATCACCTGGAAGAATCGCAGGTTTTTCCTGATTGGATATGGAGTAACCGCAGGAATGCAGAAAACTATACAAAAACATATTTCGGATGCCCCGGCCTGAATTTCCCAGGAGTTTCTACATTGACAGGGGAGCCCATGGGAGGATGGATACAGTATGCCCTTTCACCGACGGTGTCATGCTGGTTGGCGCAAAATTTTTACTTGCAGTGGGAATATAGCAAGGATACTGGATTCCTCAGGGATAAAGCATACCCTTTTATCAGGGGAACAGCACGGTTTATTGAGGCTGTATCAGAGAAACACGGGAAATTCAGGCAACTGCCCCTCAGTTCAAGTCCTGAATTTTTTGATAATTCCCCGGATGCATGGTTTCACCAAACAACCAATTACGATCTTGCTTTGATAAGGTGGATGTACCAGGCTGCTTCCGAAGTGGCTAAGGACATGCATCTACCTCGTGAAGCCCGGCACTGGCGGCAGTGTTTGTCGGAATGGCCTGAACTCGCGTTGTCAGATTCTAACAGGTTGCTGATTGCACCGGGATTTCCCTGCAAAACATCGCATCGTCATTTTTCGCACCTGATGGCCATATTTCCATTGGGATTATTAGACTGGCATGCCGGAAAAAGGGACCAGGGGGTTATTTTGGGATCAATCAGCGATCTTTTACTGCAGGGCCACGACTATTGGTGCGGGTACTCTTATGCCTGGCTGGGCAACCTGCAGGCCCGTGCGCGCAACGGGGAAGGAGCCTGTGATGCGTTAAGGACTTTTGCAGGATGTTTCTGCCTGCCAAACAGTTTCCATGTTAATGGTGATCAGTCGGGAACCGGCAAATCGAAATTCACTTACCGGCCTTTCACCCTGGAGGGTAATTTTGCTTTTGCTTCTGGTATCCAGGAGATGCTTTTACAAAGCGATCATGACAGGATTGTAGTTTTCCCGGCGATTCCTGATAACTGGGAAAATGTATCATTTCAGGATCTCCGTGCCAGGGGCGCATTCCTTGTGTCGGCAACTATGACTGGCGGGGAGTTGCGAGAGTTGAAAATAATCAGTGAAAGAGGCGGAGATCTAAAACTTGAAAATCCGTTCGGGAAAAAGGGTGTCAAGGTAAAGGGAGGACGAAAATTCCGGAATGACAGGCATGGAATGTTGACGATTCCGACAATCCCTGCACAGGTGCTGTTTTTGGAGCCGGCGGGAAAGTGACCCCGTCAGGGTGGGGGACCCCGTCAGGGTGGGGGACCCCGTCAGGGTGGGGGACCCCGTCAGGGTGGGGGACCCCGTCAGGGTGGGGGACCCCGTCAGGGTGGTAGACCCCGTCAGGGTGGTAGACCCCGTCAGGGTGGGGGACCCCGTCAGGGTGGGGGACCCCGTCAGGGTCCACAACCCTGACGGGGTGAGGGCAGATCAATCATGAAACCGCCAGGCAACGCCAAATTTAAAAGCACCGTCCTGCATAGGATAGGAAGGGGTTGTATAGTAATCTCGGTACATGAAACTCGCATTGAGATGCGAATAGGTGACGAAGATCCGTGCACGCTGGATCTTGAGATTGATGAAAAAGTCCATGTAGAGGTAATTGCCGATTTCACGGCGGTCCTGCAGATAGAACGAGCGGGTAGCCGGGTTGTAATTATCAGCAAAATAGGGTGTGTTGTAAAAAAAGTTTAGGCCAGGCTGCAGGGTGGCAGCGCCGTTAAACAGCGACTGGGTAAAATAGAGCGTCACGTTGCCAATGAATGCGGGTAACCGCAAAACAGAGGTTCCCTGAACGGTCTGGTAGGCCAGTTGCGATTTGATTTTAAACCGCCAGATATCAAGGTTGGTATTGAGATACAGCAGCATAGGGCCGAACCCGCCCTGGAATTGCTGCGGGTTTCCAGCCGTGTCGAGGTATACGAAGTTGCTTACCCGGCTGATGTCGACACCGGCCTCCAGGAATTTAAG
This sequence comes from uncultured Bacteroidales bacterium, assembly GCA_903913885.1. Classification (GTDB taxonomy): domain Bacteria; phylum Bacteroidota; class Bacteroidia; order Bacteroidales; family FEN-979; genus CAIVAT01. The sequence goes on from CAIWMX010000030.1 coordinate 25,889, forward strand.
CTGATAGCTGAACCCGGCAGCGATAATGCCCTGTTTCTGCCATGCCGTATCCCATTTGTAATTGTTTCCATGATAATGTTCATAGAACCAGCCGGGTTTCTGGTAGATATAGTTGGCAGTAATAGTTATAATACCGCCGTTTTTTTCCTTTGTGCCAAGGATTGAAATCAGCTTAGCCCTGAGGCTTTTATCCCCCTCATTGTAACTTCCCAATACATAATCGCCCTTTGCCTCCAGCCTCAAACTGGGAAATGGCGTGAAATCGAGTTCTGCATGTGGAATGAACTGGTTGAAATAATTTTTCGTTCCGTGGAGAAGCACTTCGATGTATTGACTCCTTATACCGGCTTCCAACTGGATGACCCTGAGTTTGTTTTTCGGATTGAAGGTTGGGTTTGACCACACCACCTCATTGATAATCTTTGTTACCAGTACGGAATCATAGGTTTTTAGCGTGTCGATCATCGCAGACGGATAAAATCCGCTGTCGGCCGGGGTATCGATGTAGGTCTGGCTTTGCCTGTTATACTGAAAGCTGTAGGTAAGCCTGCCAAGTTCGAGTCTTTTCCGTGTGCCCAGGGTAGTATCTTTTTCATTGCGGGGATGGCGTGAGAGGTTGAAGTAATGTTTCATGAAAAACCCATTCTCCCTGATATTATTTTGGGCTGCAGAGAGATTGACAGGAATAACCATTCTGTTGGTTTCTTCGTTGTTCTCGAAAATGCTTTCGTGTTTAATCCCCCCGTTCTCAAAGTTTTTTATACGGTTGTAAGTGAAGTTGGCGATGACGCCATACCGTTTGTTTTTTGTAAAATACTGCGACGTAAGGACGAAATTGATATGGTTGGTTCTCTGTCTGAGGTAGGCTCCGGGAGAGTTCATTGTGCGGAAATCGAAGCCCAGATTAAAACTCCGGTAGATATTCCTGCTGAATACGGCATGGAGGTTTTGTTCTTTCAGCGCTCCCTGAGTATAGGAGATTTCAGAGAATGTTTTATAGATCCGGTAGTATTTAATGCTATCATTCTGGTAAAGGTATGGATCCATAGAATGCAGCCCGTAGTCGAAGCCATTTTCCCTCAGGAAGGGATATGGTGAAAGCGACCTGGAACTGGTACCGAAGTTACCCAGGGTGGCGTAAAAGCGATCATATTTATAAAGTTGATTGTAGTTCTCAAAACCTGTAATTGCAGTATCATTGGGATGCAGTTTTAGCGCACCCAATTTTTCAAAGTCGCTGTAGAAATAAGAAACCTCGGTTGAATCACGGTGTTTTTTAATGGAGTCGATGGCGATGCGGTTGAGCCTGGCCTGTTCCTGGTTACGGGCGGCTTTAATACGATCGGTTGAATCTTTTGCTGAGTGTTTTGTTGTATCAGCAGTCTGGCTATAGCTTTCGAGGCCACAGCTCAGCAGGAGCAGGATGGTAATCGGAAGGAGAAGTCTGAAATATTGGTGCATTCAGCGGGTTGGAATTTGAGGATAAAAGTACGGAAAAAATGGGAGGTGGAGGGGAGGAAAGGGCAAAAAAAAACCCAGCGTTTAGGCTGGGTTTAAAAAAGATCGGCGACGACATACTCTCCCACAAAAACTGCAGTACCATCTGCGCAAGTGGGCTTAACGACTCTGTTCGGAAAGGGAAGAGGTGAACACCACTGCTATAGTCACCGTAAGATCGGTGTTGTAGAGATGGTTTTAAAACCCGTCTCTACAACGAATACGATTTGACATATAGAGAAAGAAAACACAACAATTAATTAAAAGTTTGTCATTGAAGAAAGCTTACGGGTAATTAGTACTACTCGGCTATGACATTACTGCCTTTAGACCTGTAGCCTATCAACGTCGTGGTCTACGACGACCCTTAAAGGAAACCTCATCTTG
>CAIWMX010000031.1 GCA_903913885.1 uncultured Bacteroidales bacterium
GGGGGGGAGCACCCTTGCGTTTTCTCTGTTGCAGGAAAGGCTTGTCGACAAGGTGATCACCTTTATTGCACCCAAAATCCTTGGCGGTACCACCGCGCCGACCTCTGTTGGTGGCATTGGAATTGCCTGCATGGATGATGCGTTGAACCTGGTTAATTTAAAAACGACGAAGGCAGGGGAGGATATTATGGTGGAAGCTTGGGTTGCAAAATAAAAATCAGATTTCGGATTTCAGATTTGATTTGGAAACTTCTTTTTAATGGATTCTACATATGTTCACGGGGATTATTGAAGAAATAGGAACCATCAGGGCGGTGCGGCACGGAGCTAACTCATCGCAGGTTACAGTTGCCGTGCATAGGATACTGGAAGATGTGAAAGTGGGCGACAGCATCAATACAAACGGGGTTTGCCTCACGGTGACCTCTTTTGGAAATGATTATTTTACGCTGGATGTGATGCCTGAAACCCTTCGCCGGACAAACTTTGCAACCCTGATGCCTGGCAGCACGGTTAATCTTGAACGGGCATTACGGCTGGCCGACCGGCTGGGCGGCCACCTCGTGAGCGGCCATATCGACGGCACCGGTAAAATCGGGCAGAAGTGGGCTGAGGATAATGCCGTATGGTTCAACATCCTGGCTGATCCCGGACTGCTCAGGTACATCGTTGAAAAAGGGTCGGTGGCACTGGATGGCATCAGCCTGACAGTGGCATCCGTCGACCGGCAGTCGTTTGGGGTTTCGCTTATCCCGCATACCCAGGGTGTGACCACCCTGATGAATAAAAAGCCGGGAGACCTGCTCAACATTGAATGCGACCTGATCGCTAAATACATTGAAAAATTAACATCTTCAGGTGACCATGGCTCAAAAATCGACATGGATTTCCTGGCAAAAAATAATTTCTTATGACAAACTACAAATTCAACACGGTTGAAGAGGCGCTTGAAGACATCCGAAAAGGGAAAATGATTGTTGTGGTCGACGACGAAGATCGTGAAAATGAAGGTGACCTGGTGGTAGCCGCTGAAAAGGTGACGCCTTCCATCATCAATTTCATGGCCAAGCATGGCGGAGGACTGATTTGCATGCCAATCATCAGGGAACGTCTTGAAGAGCTGAACATCGAGCGCATGGTCGTTAAAAACACCGATCCACGGCGAACTGCCTTCACAGTCTCGATCGATGCAATAGAATGTTCTACGGGGATTTCCGCACAGGAGCGTGCGCTGACCGTAAAAAGGGTTATCGACAACCAGACCAAGGCCAGGGATTTCACCCGGCCGGGTCATATCTTTCCCATTGAATACAAGGAAGGCGGCGTATTGATAAGAGCTGGTCACACGGAAGCATCGGTCGACCTGGCCAAACTGGCCGGGTTATATCCTGCCGGTGTGATCTGCGAGATCATGAACGACGACGGCTCCATGGCCCGCGTACCCGAGTTGATGGATTATGTTGAAAAACACAACCTGAAGATCATCACCATCGTTTCGCTGATCGACTACCGCCGCAAATCGGAAACCCTGGTCGAACGGGCGGCCGTGGTTGATATGCCCACCAAGTACGGAGAGTTTAAAGCCTACAGCTATGTGAGCAAGATCAGCAAGGAAAACCACCTGGCCCTTGTCAAGGGTGATATTGCCGACGGAAACCCCGTTTTGGTTCGTGTTCATTCGGAGTGCCTGACCGGCGATGTGTTCGGATCGATGCGGTGCGACTGCGGCGATCAGCTGGAGTATGCCATGAAGAAAATTGCCGCCGAAGGACGGGGTGTGCTCCTGTACATGCGGCAGGAGGGACGGGGAATCGGACTGGATAACAAGATGCGGGCTTATTCATTGCAGGACAAAGGAATGGATACCGTGGAGGCGAACAATGCGCTTGGCTTTGACGCCGATTTGCGGGATTATGGTACGGGAGCTGAGATACTGGTCGACCTTGGAATAAAAAAGTTGAGACTGCTCACCAATAATCCCCAGAAAATTTCAGGAATCGAAGGTTTCGGACTTGAACTCATCGAACGCATCCCGATCCAGACAACATGCAACTCGCGGAATATCCGCTATATGAAGACAAAGAAGGAGAAGCTTGGCCATTTGCTGACCTTTTCCGACGATGAGGTCAAAGAGCATAACCCCGTTTCCGGCAAATAACCGGGAGAACTGTTCCGCTCCCCGCCTTTTACAGCGTGATCATGGAGGAAAAGAAAAATACGTTTCATTGAATATAAACCAGATTGATTATGAAGACGATTGAAGGAAAACTTGATGCCAAGGGGCTGAAATTCGGGATTGTTATTGCCCGTTTCAATGAATTTATCAGCGGAAAACTCCTTGCCGGATGCCTTGACGGGCTCAGACGCCATGGGGCCGATGAAGAAAATATTGATGTGATCTGGTCGCCGGGATCATTTGAAATACCGTTGCTGGCCAAAAAAATGGCTGCCGGTAAAAGATATGATGCCGTGATCTGCCTGGGTGCCGTGATCCGTGGCGCAACCCCGCACTTCGATTACGTTGCCTCCGAGGTTTCAAAGGGGGTGGCCCACGTGGGACTGGAAACCGGTTTGCCGGTCATTTTTGGCGTATTGACCACCGAAAACCTGGAACAGGCCATCGAACGTGCCGGTACCAAAGGTGGAAACAAAGGGTTCGACGCTGCACTGGCAGCCATCGAGATGGCGAACCTGATGAAGGAAATGTAAGGGAGTGCTTATTTGTGCGTGATCACGAAAACCGTCCGGCGGTTTTTGGCTCGCCCTGTATCAGAGTCGTTATCTGTTACGGGCATCGATTTGCCAAAGCCCTTGTAAGTGAGACGTGTTTCGGTTATCCCTTTCTCGACGAGGTAGTTGTAGACAGACCTTGCCCGGTTTTCCGATAACTTCAGGTTGCCGGCATCATTTCCGATATTGTCGGTGTGGCCCTGGATCTGGATGCAGATGGTTTTATTCTCATTGAGAAAATCCATCAACTGATCGAGTACAACTTTCGATTCATCCGAAAGATCGAAGGAATTGAACGGGAAATAAATATCATTGATACGGTATGATTTGTTGAGTTCGATGGGTTTCATCTCAATGTCAACCTTGGCCGGCACTTTGAATATGGTATCGGTTTTCGCAATATATTTTGATTCATATACATGGTCGGCTTTTTTTACAGTCATGATGTAGTCGCTGTTGAAAGGTGCCACAGCCACATAGTTGCCGGTTATTGAATCCATGGGGATCTGAGAAACCTGCTTGGTTTCAAGGTTCTTTAATTCAATGCGTGCCTTGGTGGGTTCTTCCGACGACTCTGTTTTTACATTTCCCTTGATGAAGAGCACTTTTTCGGGGCGTGCTGCATCATATAGATCGAACGAATAAAGGTCCCAGCCACCATTTCCCTTGAACTTGTTGGAAGCAAAGAATCCCAGGGTGCCATTGGTGCTGACAAAAAATCCAATCTCATCCTCCGTTGAATTTATCGGAAATCCTATGTTGGTTGGTTTTGACCAGGTGCCACGGTCATTTATTTTTGAATAAAAAATGTCATAACCGCCTAATCCTGGCCATCCGTCGGAGGAGAAATAGAGGGTTTTTCCATCAGGATGGATGAATGGCGATTTCTCATTCCCTTTTGAATTGATCGAAGGGCCAAGGTTGATCGGGGTGCCCCATTCACCGGATACGTTCCTGATTGAACGGTAGATGTCATATCCACCGTATCCGCCGGTACGGTCGCTCACGAAATAGAGCGTTTGCCCGTCGGCCGACACTGAAGGCTGCGACTCCCAGGAACCTGGAAGATTGATTTTACTGCTTACACTGCGGATCGGACTCCATGTGCCGCCCACATTTTCGGAGTAGTAAATGTCGCAATTAAGATATTTCTTATCGTTGTCGAACTTGCATACCGTATAATAAAGGGTGTTGTTGTCGGCGGTCAGCGTCGCGCCGCCTTCATTGTTGTTGATGTTGAAAGGCTCCGGCATCTCTTCGCTTTCGCCGAATTTTCCATCCGGCTGCCGCAGGCTGAACATGAATTTCTCCTGGGTGCGTGTTTCCTTGACCAGGCTGTTCCTGCCGGCTGCAATCTTCCGCTCACGGGTAAAAAGCGCCATCTGGTTGTCGGGCGACAAGATTGGCAGGTACTCATCTTCGGGGGTGGAAACACCTTCAACCACTCTGGGCTGAAAGGGAACCGGGTTCCTGGTTATATCCAGATAAAACCTGGCGTATTTCTGCAATTCGACAGCCCGGTTGTAATCTTCATCCTTTTTGATTTTATCAACATCCTTCAGGAATATTTCCAGGTTCCGGGCGGCTGAATCGAAGTTTTCCCAGCCATAATAGATCTCTCCCAGGTAATAGTATGTATAAACATCATAGAAAGGGCAAAGCTCAACCACCTTGCGGAAATTCTTTTCCGCCTCCCTGAAGTTATTATCCTGCTTTTTAACATTGATCATCCCCAAAACAAAAAAGGCATCGACGCACCCGGGTTCCTCTGCAACCACTTTCCTCATCATCTGTCCTGCCAGGTTGTAGTTTTTTTGCCTGAAAAGGTCAATACCCTGCTGATAGATCTTTTCGGTTTTTTTATCGAGTTTGATTTTGCAGGAATCGGCTGAAGATACCTGGGTGAATGAGCGGGCAGAGAGCAGCAGGGGAAATAAAACCAGTATAAACAACAAAGTCGGCTGGTTCAAACCGAACAGGCAGGATTTCATCGGGATAATTTTTTCAAAGATATGCTGAAATGTCTTAATTTTACATCACAATAGCGTGGCCCGGCAAATAATTGTCAGCCTTTTTCGTCTCGCTGTATCCACTGTTATCAAGGGCGAACACGGCCAGGCCGGAAACCGGATATTATTCATGACTCTAAAATATTTATTATGAGAAGATTGATACTCATTTCATTGTTGTTTGTTATCGTGGGACTGACCAGGATGGCCGCCCAGACAGTTATCCCGAACCCCAGCTTTGAGAACTGGACAAACTACAGCAATTATTCTGATCCCACCGGCTGGGACACACCAAACCAGGAACTTATGTCCATTCCCTTTTTCGGTGTGACGGTTGTCAGCAAAAGTACCGATCACCAGGGATCCGGGAGTTATTCGGCGAAACTCGAAACAAAGCACATTACCCTGCCTCCCACCGATGTTCCCGGTTTTATGACATGCGGTACCCTCACCGTAAATATTACCTCCGGAACCTATACGCTCAGTGGCGGTGTGCCATGTGTCGACCTGCCAACCCACCTGAAAGGTTATTATAAATTCTCTCCCAAAGGGGGCGACAGCTGTGCCATCGGGATCGGGCTGACCAAAACCACCGGCGCTGTGAAAGATACCATTGCGTATGGAAGTTTTTCAACGAAAGATACTGTTCCCGACTGGACGCCCTTCTCGGCATGGATCGATTACATCAGCACCGATACACCCGATACCATGAACATCATCGCCTTGTCAACAGCCCAGACGGTGATGACCCCGGGAACGGTGTTGTATGTCGACAACCTCTTCCTGGATTATACGACGGGTTTTAAGGAAAATGACCCTGCAGCCGGGATACAGGTTTACAACGACCGTGAAACCTCGCGATTGATGGTCTTCTTCGATTTTCCGAGGGCGCAGCCCGTGCACATCCGGCTTGTCAACATGACTGGCCAGTGTGTTTTTTCGGTGAACCAGGGGTTGATTGATAAGGGTCGTAGCATCATTCCTTACGAGACATTGAAAAAAGGGGTCTACCTGCTGGAAATCCTGCACAACAACAAGGTGTTTACCAAGAAGTTCTTCCTGAATAACAAATCATGATAATGGGTCCAAATTCAATACATGTTGGCATCATCCAGGTGGCCTGCAGTGACGATAAGCAGGGAAACGTGGCGAAGAGCATTGAAAAGATCCGCGAAGCTGCCGGGTTAGGTGCGCAGGTCATTTGCCTTCAGGAGCTGTTTTCTACCACCTATTTCTGCTGGGAAGAAAATTACGATAACTTTAAACTGGCCGATGCAATCCCGGGGCCGGTTACTGACAGGTTTCGTGAACTTGCCCGGGAGCTTGACGTGGTCATCATCGCCTCCCTTTTTGAAAAACGGGCCGAGGGGGTTTACCACAATACGGTTGCCGTGATCGATGCCGACGGCACACTGGCCGGTACCTACCGTAAGCACCACATTCCCGATGACCCCGGGTTTTACGAGAAGTTCTACTTTACCCCCGGGGATGGAGGCTATAAGGTTTTTGATACAAAATACGGCCGGATCGGCACCCTGATCTGTTGGGATCAATGGTACCCTGAAGCGGCACGCATCACCAGCCTGATGGGTGCACAGGTTGTTTTTTACCCGACGGCCATCGGTTGGGCGTCGGCACAGCCCGAAGCACTTAACCAGCAGCAGTACCAGGCATGGCAGACAATCCAGCGTGCGCATGCCGTGGCAAACGGTGTTTTCGTGGTTTCAGTGAACCGTACAGGCACGGAGGGCGACTTGAAGTTCTGGGGAGGCTCGTTTATTGCCGCCCCGTTTGGTGAAATTCTATACCAGGCATCGCATGATCTGGAAGATGTGCACGTTCATGAGCTGGATCTTGATAAAATCGGCGAGACCCGGATTCACTGGCCATTTTTGCGTGACAGGAGAATTGACAGCTATGCACCCATACTCAACAGATATATTGATAAGGAAGAGAGGTAGCGAGGTAGCGAAATGGTAAAATGGTAAAATGGTAAACTTAATCATCCACCAGTCCACCTGACCACCAGTCCACCTGACCACCTGACCACCTGACCACCTGTCCACCAGCCTCCCGTTCACCCATTCACCCATTCATCCAACACCACCCACATATGATCCACTTTCCCCAACCCACACCCAAAGCAGAAGGCTACAGTTTTCCGGCAGAATGGTCTGAGCACCGGGCAACCTGGCTGAGTTATCCGCACGACGACTCATACTCGTGGCCCGGCACACTGTCAAATATTTTCCCGTTTTATAACCAGTTCATCAGGGAGTTGTCGAAAGGGGAGGAGGTTTGCATCAATGTTCGTGATGAGGCCCTGCGCGACAAGGTCACGGCGGAACTGCGAAAAATTGATGTCGATCTTTCAAGGATCAAACTGCTGATCCATCCAACCAACGACGCATGGTGCCGTGATCACGGCCCGGCATTTCTCGTGCGTCCCGGGGCAGCGCTTCCAAAGGTGATCGTCGGCTGGCAATACAATGCCTGGGGCAACAAATATGATCATGACCTGGATGACAAGATACCGGCGCTGATTGCAAAATACCTCGATATTCCCGCCTTTTTCCCTGGCATTGTGATGGAGGGAGGGGCTGTGGAATTCAATGGCAAGGGGACCCTGCTGACAACCGCCCAATGCCTTCTCCATGAAAACCGTAACCCGGGACTATTTCAGCATGAGATCGAAGAATACCTGGGCAATTTTTATGGTGTGGAGCAAATATTATGGCTCGACGAAGGGATTGAAGGCGACGATACCAATGGTCATATCGATGATATCACCCGGTTTTTCAGTGAAGATGGCGTGGTCACGATGGTGGAGCCCCGGAAGTCGGACGGGAACCACAAAATACTTGATGAAAACCTGCGAAAGTTGAAATCCTTCCGGCTCAGAAACGGCAAGCAGATGAACGTTGCCGAACTCCCCATGCCGAAGCCCGTGATCTACGACGGCCAGCGGCTGCCGGCTTCCTACGCCAATTTCTATATTGCAAACAAATCGGTGATTGTTCCGAACTTCCGGTGCAAGGAAGATGACCGGGCGATGCGGATTCTTGAAGAGTGTTTCCCCGATCGCAACATCATCGGCATCGATTCGGTCGAAATCATCTGGGGGCTGGGGTCGTTTCACTGCCTCTCGCAGCAGGAGCCGAAAACTGACTGATCAATCCTTCACGCATCTTACCGGGTATGCGTTTCCCCGGGAGTTGGGATACCATGAAATGCTGGGATTAAAGACATCAAGTCCCCTTGCTATGGCTTTGTCGGCACCACTGGAGGTTGAGGTCCAGAACATCGTGCCCGTAAGCGGAAGGGACGTAAAGGCCCAGGTGTTGTCAAGGTAATAAAGGCCTGCAAGCAGCCCGTGAAAACCTCCTGCCGCCACTATATCCTTTAGTCTCGAACCCGCAAGCCCGTTGGCATCCGGGGCCGTGACGCCCGGCATGACATTATCGATCAACGCCTGCCATTCTGCTTCACTGGGGATATGCCATTCCGGAGGGCACAAGCCTTTTATTCCGGGTGTGTTTGCGTATTGCATGATCTCGTCCCACTGGTAAAATCCACCATAGGCTGAACAGGTGGCATCGGAAGTCTGGCAGTATTTTTCGGCCAGGCAGTTATCGGTCTGCGGTGCGGGATTCAGACCTGGGACCGGAGAACCGTAGTCAAGGTTCCGGGTCATCCAGCACTGCCCGTTAAACAGGGAAGTTGGGTAAGTTTTGCCGTCGCGAACGTCGGTCAGCGTATTGCCGCATGTGAAACTGACCATTTGAACCTGGATGCTGATGGAGGCTGCTGCAGCAGAACAGCCATAATTGTTGGTGAACGTATAGGTGATCGGGTTGTTCCCCGGGCCTGCAGCAAACGGGTTGAACTCGTAAACTCCGGGCGACGGGCTGGTAACTCCCGGTCCGCTGAAAATTCCTTGTCCTGGTATAAACGGCGATGCTCCGCGCAGCGTTATCTTTTTGGAATTGAGGGTGGTCTTTGTGTCAAAACAAGGTACAAAGGAAGGGACAGGCGTTGGTTTCACATCCACCGCCATGGATGAGGCGGAAGTACACGGGTAACTGTTGTTTGAACCTATAACATGGAGTGTGGCATTCCCTTCGGTCAGCCAGTTGATGTTGATGGAATTTGTACCCTGGCCCGAAGTAATATTGCCACTGCTGCCCGGGATGACCGACCATGTGAAAGTACAGGCAACATCCGGCGGGGTTTGATAAGAATAGGCCCTTGTGGAACATACCACCCCCGGGGGTGTGCTGATCGCGGAATTGGGAATCGCGGTCACGATCACGGTTTGCTGAGCTGGGGTTGCGACGGTACAACCATTTGCATCAGAATAACTCGCTTTTACAGTATGTGTGCCAGGGAGGAGCCACTGGATGAGAACGTTGTTGGTCGTGCCTCCCGACAGGATGGTCCCAGAAGCCGGAGGAGTAATGGTCCATGAATACCCGTTCATTGAACCCTGGGTAAGGTAACTTCCCTGGGGCGTGTTAAGGCAGATGATGGAGGGGCCTGTAACTGAGGCAACCGGTAAAGGTACTACCTGCACTGGCAATACAATGGGAGCGGCTGCAGTGCATTGTGTTGCCGGAAATGAATAGTTGACGCTGATGGTTTGTGCTCCCGGACTGGTCCAGGTAACCGTGGCTGTTGAACTGCCGGTTCCCCCGCCACCAGTGATGCTTCCCCCTGTGATGTTCCATATATAGCCGGTCATGCCACCCTGGGTAGTATAAACCTGCCCGGGATTTCCTGCACAAGCCAGTACAGGTCCGGAAATGAAGGAGGGCGTGGGGAGCGGGTTGACAGTGACTGGTAACACTGTCGCCGCCTGGGCTGTACAAAGTGTCGCCGGGTCGGTGTAATTAACGCTGATTGATTGTGTCCCCACGGTAGTCCATGTCACGGTTGCGGTGGAATTGGCAGTCCCGCCACCGCCGGTGATGGTGCCGCCGGTCACGGTCCATGCGTAATTGATCCTGCCGGGCTGCGTCGTGTATATCTTACCCGGAATGCCTGTACAGACCTGCGTTTCACCCAAAATGAACGATGGTGCAGGAAGAGGATTAACATAAACATTCAAAACCGCGGGTGCAAGGGCAGGGCAGAGGGTAACCGGGTCGGAGTATGAAACACTGGCCGATTGCAGGCCCGGCGTTGTCCACGTCACGGTCATGGTGGCATCTCCTGGCCCCCCCCCGCTGGTGACCGAGCCGCCGGTGATGGTCCACGTATAGCCTGATTTTCCCGGTTGCGTTGAATACAATTTGCCCGGTACTCCTGCACAAACCTGGGTCTCACCTGAAAGGAAGGACGGGGTTGGGAATGGATTCACGGTAACATTTAATGATGTTGGTGCCGGTGCGGTGCAATTCGTCAGAGGGTCACTGTAGTTGATGTTTGCTGTTTGTGTGCCGGCAGTGGTCCAGGTTACCGTAGCGGATGAACTGGAAGACCCTCCTCCCCCGGTGATGGTGCCGCCGCTGATGTTCCATACATAATTGGTTTGACCGGTTTGGGTTGAATAGACGTTTTCGGGTATTCCCTGGCAGGCAACCGTTGCACCGGCTAAAAACGATGGTGCCGGCAGGGGGTTTACCGTCACATTCAATACCGTTGGTGCAAGGGCAGTACACTGGGTTCCCGGGTCGGTGTACAGGACGCTTACCGATTGGGTTCCGGTTGCAGTCCAGGTGATGGTGCATGTTGCATCGGCAGTTCCGCCACCAGCGGAAACCGTACCTCCGGTTACGGTCCATATGTAGCCGGATTTCCCGGACTGGGTTGTGTAAACATGACCAGGGGTATTAAGACACAGGTATTGGCTTCCGGCGAGGACCGGTAAGGGGGCGGTCTTCACAAACACATCAAGGATTTTATAGATCGTTGCCGTGCAGCCAACCACAGGGTTTGTGAACAACACACCGACAGTCTGGTTCCCTGTTCCGTTCCACGTGATGGTGATTGTACTGTCGGTACCTGCCCCCCCGCCTGTGATGGCTCCGCCTGCTGAAACACTCCAGTTGTAGTTTGTCATGCCCGGTTCGGTATGATAAGTCCATGCCGTACCCTGACAAACAGATACGGGGCCCGTCAGCGTTGGTACAACATGCACCAGCACCGAATCATAATGAACCACCCCGAGGCAGGTATTTATCACAGCGTAAACCCAGGTTGGTACAGTTGGGCTGAAGGTAACCGTATCTCCGTAACCTATGACCGGTCCTGTTGAGGAACTACTGTGCCATGAAACGCCCACGGGGACAAACCGCATGCTTTCCTGGTTCGCCGTCCAGCTGGTGTTGTTCCTGTTGGTGCCACCCACTGTGGCCGTAAACGCGATCGTTCCCTTGTCATTTTGCACGCCCTGGGTTGCCTTGTTTCCCTGCCAGGCGCAGGAGGGTTTGACAAGGAGATGGTTTTCGATGACTCCCCCCTGTTCCTTCAGTACGATCTGGAATGTTCCTTTGGTGGTGGTGCAGCTGAACATCGGGCAGTTTTTCCAGTACACGACCAGTTCCCGGTTGGGAGCTGTACCCGTTGTATAATAGAAAACGTTATTGATGGCGTTCAGGGTGGGAAGCCAGTCCTGCCAGGGAGCGAAAATACAGTCTTTCGGAGATGCAGAATCTGCAGCATTGTCGGGGATGAAGCGCGCAACGTAGGTGTTCCAGTTGTTGGTCCCGGGTGAACGAAAGCCGATCCAGCCATTTGACCCGACAAAGATTTTCGTGTACATCTGGCTGAAAAAGCAGAAGTTAAACCCGATGGTGACCGGTCCCCCCCAGCAATCGTCTGTTCCCCCGTTTGTTGAGGAGCAATGGATAAGCAGGGGGTCGATCGGCGAACCGATGGTTGTATCAAGCGGTGCGTAAGGAATTACCTGGAAGGTGTAACTATCTGAACCATAATCGGTACTGGTTACAATAGCCGTTAGGGTGACTGAATTGCCCAGGCAGGTCGGATCTGGAAAAGTCTGAATATCGATACCGGTTTGCCCATGTGTCCTTACCGGGGAAAACACCAGGATGATACCCAGAACAAATAGAAGCCTGAAAATCGGGAAACCTATGATACCGGGCAATCGATGTTGAATCAACATGATTATAGCAGAAAGGATGGCTGATACAAATGTAGAAAAATATTCCCTTCAAATAACGCCTGAGGCAATGGCCCTGATCTTCCCGAGTTTTGTTTCGGCTGGCAACTGCCCGTCGATCCAGTGGATTTTAATACCCTGGCGTTCCATGCGCCTGAACCAGGTCATTTGTCGTTTGGCGAACTGGCGGATGGCGATGTTCAATTCAAAAAAGAGGTCGGCCCGTGATATTTTGCCGGTGAGGAAAAGGGTTACGAACCGGTATTCCAGCCCGTATTTCATCAGGCGTTCTGCAGTTATCCCCGATTTCAGCAGGGTTTCAACTTCGGCAATCATGCCATGTTCAAGACGGTATTCGAGCCGTTCCGCGATACGGACCATTTGCAGTTCGCGCGGATAACTCACCCCGATCACCAGGGATTCAATTTTGGGGAATCCGGAATCTGTACCAGTTTTTTCTGGGCCAGGCCTGTGAATATCGGTGAGTCCGGGTTGCAATGCAGCATTGGCAACCAGGATGGCTTTAATAAGCCTGGAACGGTCATCCACGTCGGTGGTGTTGTGTAGCGTTTTATAGGATTTAAGCATCCTGACAAGTTCATCAAAGGGTTTTTTCTCCAGTGCGGCCAGCAGGGTATCATCGCCGGCAGCCGCAGCCAGCCGGTATCCCTTGAGCACGGCTTCGAGATACATGCCTGAGCCCCCGCAAAGAACCGGTAGCCGGTTCCGGGAAACGATATCCTGGTATGCCTTCAGAAAATCCCGCTGATATTCAAAGATGTTGTATTCATAACCCGGATCGGCGATGTCGATGAGATGGTACGGAACCCGGATCCCGTTGATGACATACTCGCCAAGATCTTTCCCGGTGCCGATATCCATACCCCGGTATACCTGGCGGGAATCAGCGCTGATCACCTCACCGCTGCATTCATAGGCAAGACGCGCTGCAAGGGCAGTTTTACCGGTTGCCGTAGGACCGAGGATAGTAATTAACAAGGAAATAAAAATTAAAAATTAAAAATTAAAAATTACGAACAGGCTCCTCTCACGTCCCACGTCCCACGTCCTACGTCCCTCGTCCTTCGTCCTTCCTCCTTCGCCCCACGTCCCACGTCCTTCGTCTTACGTCCTTCGTCCTACGTATCCAGTTTCTCATACACCGAATTCATGCTCTTATACTCCGGCACCATCTGCTTCATCTTACGGATGATGTCGAAATTGTTGCTTAGGGCGACCATGGCCGTGAGTTCATCAATGTCGCTCCTTACGGCTTCCGCTTCGCAGGGGCGCACCTTGGCAGCCAGGATCAGCGGGTGGTGGGTAGTGATGGTGTTTTCTTCGACATTCAGCAACTCCTCGTACAATTTTTCCCCGGGTCTCAACCCAATGTATTTGATCTGGATGTCTTTGTCGAGAATCAGTCCCGAAAGCTGGATCATCTTTTTTGCTAAATCGAGGATTTTTACGGATTTTCCCATGTCGAAGATAAAAATCTCACCTCCCTGGCCATACGCGCCGGCTTCGAGAACCAGCTGGCAGGCTTCGGGGATGGTCATGAAAAAGCGCGTCACTTCGGGATGCGTGATGGTGATGGGACCGCCTTTTTCAATCTGGTTGCGGAACAAGGGAATTACGGAACCATTGGACCCCAGGACATTCCCAAAACGGGTGGTGATAAACCGGGTGCCTTTTTCTGAATTCAGGGCCTGGGTGTACATCTCAGCAACACGCTTTGACGCGCCCATGACGTTGGTGGGGTTGACCGCCTTATCGGTGGAGATCATGATAAACTTTTTTACGCCGCTCGCTACCGACAGGTCGGCCATGATGCGGGTTCCCCTGATGTTGGTCAGCACAGCCTCAGCCGGGTTGCTCTCCATCATGGGCACATGCTTGTAGGCTGCAGCGTGATAAACCACGTCGGGTTTGAAGGCATCGAATATTTTCTGCATCCGCGGCTCGTTGCAGATGTCGCAGAGGATAAATTCTGCCCGCGAATCCGGGTTGGCTGCCAGCGTTTCGAGTTCGAGGTAATGAAGCGGCGTTTCGGCCTGGTCGACCAGCACCATTTGCCGCGGGCCATACCGGGCGATCTGCCGCACAATCTCACTGCCGATTGAACCGGCCGCGCCACTCACCAGAATTGTTTTCCCGCTGATCTCCTGCGCAATGCGCGCTACATCAAGTTTGATCTCCTCGCGTTCGAGCAGTTCTTCAATGTTGATGTTTTTTATCTGGTTGAAACTCAGCTCCCCGTTGATCCACCTGATCATGGGTGGCACGGTGAGTATCTTCGTGTTGTAGGCAAGGCATTTGTCGACCAGCTCCTGCTTTTTAAACGGGTCGATGTGCATGATTGCCAGGATGATCTGTGAGATGGTGTTTGACCCGAGCAGGTTGTCAAGTTTGTCGGGGCCGAGAATGTCGACTCCTTCAAGTTTTTTTCCCTGTTTGTTGGTGCTGTCGTCGATAAATGCAAGCACTTTGTAATTTGTACCGGCGTCGCGGTCGAGGGTTCGTTTGGCTGTAATCCCTGCTTCTCCGGCGCCATAGATCAATACATTCACCTTTTCACGGTCGGTGTGCAGGAATTCGAGAAAGACCAGTTTGACAACCAGGCGAAAGGAGATCATTCCGAACGATGTGGCAAGAAAGTCGATGATAATGACCGAGAACGGGATGAAGAAGAAATGGCCGATCAGGAAAAATGTCACCAGGTTGGTGAGGGCAAAGGCGATGCTACCAGCCAGTACGGTGCCAAAAACCCTAAGGGCGTCGCCAGTGCTTGTGTAACGGATAATCCCGGCATATGACCGCGCAACGATGAAACTGACCGAACGGATCAGCATCATGTAGAGCAAAATCTGCGGAAGCGGCTTTAATTCTGATGCAGGAATGGCAAAGTTGAACCGCAGCAGATATGCAAGGATGACGGCTGAAAGGGCAATCGCCAGATCAATCAAAAAGATGAGCCACCGCGGCGTATTTTCCCGGGTTAATATCATGCTCCAAAAATACAGATTATTCACCTTAACATATGAACAATTGCCGTAAAATATGAACATTCGGCGATTCAGCCTACAATTTTTCCTACTTTTGTCACGTTTACAATGTGGTTGCCGTACTTCCGGCGCTTTTATCCCCGACCAAACTCAAAAAAATATAAAAACCCATGAAAAACACTGCATTTACAAAATTTCACGAAGCATTGGGCGCCAAAATGGTACCTTTTGCAGGCTACTACATGCCGCTCCAGTATGAAGGCGTTATTGCCGAACATGAAACTGTTCGTAAAGGTGTCGGTGTTTTTGATGTTTCCCACATGGGCGAATTCTGGGTGAAAGGCCCCAACGCACTGGCTTTTATCCAATGGGTCACCTCGAACGATGCTTCGAAGCTGGTTCCGGGCAAAGTGCAGTACTCATGTTTCCCGAATGAAACAGGTGGTATCGTCGATGACCTGCTGGTTTACAAAGTGGACGATGTTACCTACCTTCTGGTTGTTAATGCTTCCAACATCGATAAGGATTGGGAGTGGTGCAACCTGCATAACAAGATGGGTGCCACGCTTTACAACGCTTCAGATGAAATTGCACAGCTTGCCGTACAAGGTCCCATGGCATTGAAAGCCATGCAGAAACTGACCGATACCACGGTGACCGATATGGAATATTACACCTTCAAAAAGCTCACGTTTGCCGGGGTTCCCAATGTTATTTTTGCAACAACCGGGTATACCGGGTCGGGCGGCTGCGAAATATACATGGCCAATGAAGACGCACCAAAAATATGGGATGCTGTTTTTGAAGCCGGCAAAGAGTTCGGCATCAAGCCGATCGGACTCGCCGCCCGCGACACCCTTCGCCTCGAAATGGGCTACTGCCTCTATGGCAATGATATCAACGACACTACTTCTCCCATTGAAGCAGGACTTGGATGGATCACGAAATTTACCGACGATAAGGATTTTATCAACAAACCCGCCCTGCTGAAACAGAAGCAGGAAGGAACCGCGCACAGGCTGGTAGGTTTCGAAATGGTCGACAAGGGAATCCCGCGCCACGAGTATGAGATCACCGATGCCCAGGGCAACAAGATCGGGGAAGTTACCTCCGGAACCATGGGGCCTTCGGTTAAAATCCCGGTGGGCATGGGCTATGTGCCAGCTGCGCTATCTAAAGAAGGAAGTGAAATCCATATTAAGATCCGGGAAAAAGTGTTGCGGGCAAAGGTGGTGAAGTTTCCGTTTTATAAGGGGTAAACAGGTGGACAAGTGGACAGATGGACAGGTGGACAGAAAATTTAAATATGATTATTTGAGGAATTTTTTTTAACCAAAACAGAATAGAGATGTCAGAAATAACAAGTAAAATAAAGTCAATTCGTTGGCAGCACCTATTTTTAATCCTGCTGATGGCGGTAGTGGTTGTTGGAACAGACAGCTGCACTCCGAAGGGAAAACTATCGAAAAAAGACCGTAAGGCAGCGATCGAGAGCGCCAAAAGACAGCTTGAACCTATCATCAACGGGACTTCAACGCTGTCACTTGAGGAGCAGCAGCGGATTGTAAAAGGGATCATCGCGAAAAATTACAACGATCCCGTACTGAATACCATGATCGAAGATGCACAGCAGCGGCTGAAAGCGGCATTTGCCGAACAGGAGAAGGTGCGTGCACAGAAAATTGATGAGGCCCGCGCCGCTTTGTACGATATGTTGCTGAACAAGGACAACAAATCGGCTGATGAGCTGGCGAAGGACCTGATGGCAATAAAAGCGCAGAATCTGAAGGACAGTCAGATTGATGACCTGATCAAACAGGTCGAAAAAAAGATCCATGACATGCGTTCATCAGGAGGAGGGACTGCCAATCGCCCGCTCAAAGGTCAGCTGGAAGATGCCTTCTTCTCCATTGCAAGCGATGCAAAGTCGGGGAACCTTGCCCAGGCCGATAAAACCATCCAGAAAACGCTGTCATTATTCCAGGGTGATGACGTTCCCGTTCTCATCATCATCAGCCGCGAAGGAAAGGATGTTGATTTTGACAAGCCTACAACCATTAAACGCTACCTGAATTTCCTCAGGGATACGAAAGCAAGTAAAAACAAGATTGATGACATCCAGACTGATGCCAGCGGAAAGATCAAGGAACTTGACTTAATTAAATAAAAACCTGTATGAGAAAGCAATTTGCATTGATGATAATGGTTTCCCTGTTTGCCATGGCAGGCAGGGTTACCGCCCAGGATAATCTCTCCCCGCAGCGCAAGCAGGCCATCGACAGCCTGGCGCTCGAAAAAGTCCGTGATCTCAGTAAATACATCAGCATCATAGGGGATAAAACCACGCCCTGGTCCGATGCGCAGCGCGTTATTGAACGGGCAACAGAACTGTTCATGGAAAACACCGAGATCGGCGTCTCCTCACTGGGCAAACAGGATGTGAACTATTACAAGGTCCGCGAATATTTTGACCGCCTGATGCAGCTGAATTACGACAAAGTCACCATCGACTGGTACAAGATCCAGTATGTGAGCGACCTCGTCCGCCAGCCTGACGGCACTTATGTAGGCGTCATAACCGTTTACCAGCGGTTCCAGGGATTCAGCAAGGAAAAGGGTCTGGTTTATGAAGACACCACAAAGAAGGATATTACTGTTTATGTAAAGCGCAAGGAAACCCAGATCGGCGGCAGGCTCATTAACTTCTGGGATGTCATGCTTGGCGATATCCGCGTAAAAGAAACCAGTAAATAATTACGAATTAAAAATTAAAAATTACTGGATGTGATTTTTTAATTTTTAATTGTTTAAACTGCTCTATGAGAAAACTCGCATGGATGTTTATTTTATTGTTGCCGGTTACCTGTTTCGCACAGGGATCGATTGGTTCGCTTACCGGCGATGAATCAGTGTTTTACGCCCAAACCAAGCAGGTGAACCAGTTTTTCCTTCGCTTCAACGGGGAGGAAGATGTTAAAGGCAAACGGTATAACCCGGGAGATGCCGGGTACCGGGATGTGAAGTTACGTAAAAAGTACCTGAATATCCTTTTCGATAATTCAAACCCGGCTCTTACGGCCGATGCAAAATTCGTTTTCATCGATGAAGCGCTGAACAAGAAAGTTCCGGCGCTTCTTGATTTTTATTCCAAAGGATGGTTCGCCGAAGTTACATCGAGCTTCATGTACAAAAAGGAGAAGGTGAACATCATCCTGTACCTGAAAATTGAAAAACAGCTTAAGGGATATAAATGGGTCATCTCGAACGTATGGTTCGACACGTTCAATTCGTGGTTCACGCACCTGAACGACACAACGAACCTGAAATATTTCATCCACCCGATGAGCCATGAACTTGATTTTATGAACCTCCATAAGGCTTTCAAGGAACCTGAGAACCTCGACTACTATTTTGAGCGCGAGTACCAACCCGACATGACGGGTTTGTTTGTGATGGAGATGAAAACCGGGAACCTGAGCTTTGTTTCTGTCAACAACATCAAATTCCATGTATTCCAGGTGCCTAACTGGTACTTTGAAATCTCCTACTTTAACAGGAATGATGCAAATTCAGGCTGGCTGATATCCAATATGCTGCGCGTGAACGATAAGGAAAAAAAAGAATTGCTGCGGCATTACACACACATTAATTAAACCCGTATGAGGAAGATTTTATTGCTGGTTATGCTGGCAGTTTGTGTCGGCACTATCCCTGCTGCGGCTCAGAAGAAGGCAGTCACTGTGAAAAAGCACACGGCTGCCGCGAAAACACCACCGAAAAAAACCGCTGCCGCCCCTGCCAAAAAAACAGCCACGGCCACTAAACCCGATCCCATTGTATCGAAGGCCGGCATGATGGCCGTGAACAAAATCGACACCTTTAAACTGCAAGTCATCCCCCTGGTAAAATTCTTCGAAAGCTCGCTGAATTTCCTCGCCGATCCCAGGAATGCGGTGAACGAAAAACAGACCATCCTTTCTCAGAGCTACCTGAAATGGTGCTGGAGCGAAAAGGTACAGATAGAGGATGACCTGGATGAGAACCGGCTGGTTCCACTCTACAAGGATATGCCTGCCTACCTGAGCGACGTCAGTTTCTTTTTTAAAAGCGCGAAATTCAGTTACGCCGTCCAGGACATCAGCGTGGAGGCCGGCCAGGACGGGCTTACCTATTTCCGTGTAACGGCCAACCGCACCCTGCGCGGGCTTAGCCTGAACGGCGATTCGGTTCGTTCAAACAAAGTACGGTACATCGAGATGAACTTCGATTCGGTGAAACAGCAAATGAAGGTCGTAAGTGTGTATTCGACCAAGATGAATGAGAAGGATGATCTGCGGAACTGGTGGAACGCGTTATCACACG
Source organism: uncultured Bacteroidales bacterium (assembly GCA_903913885.1). Lineage (GTDB taxonomy): Bacteria > Bacteroidota > Bacteroidia > Bacteroidales > FEN-979 > CAIVAT01. The sequence continues at coordinate 19,230 of CAIWMX010000031.1, forward strand.
AATGGAAAGTGATTCTCTCGAAAGATATGAAGCTGGAAGGCACCATGCCCATGGACCAGGTCGACAGCTTTAACGATTCGGTGGCCATGGTCGGAGGGCGCCGCACCCCAATCATGGGCTCGGAGTTCTATAAATTTCTCGGGCAGATCGTCCATTCCGGGGCTGTTGACCTGTCCGGGAGTAAGTCTGTTGTCAGCCTGGAACCCCTCAATAAACTGTCGAACCTGAAGAATGTCAATATTTCGGGCACTGCGGTTTCAGACCTGTTGCCACTGAGGAACCTGAACAAACTTGAAACCCTGGATATTTCAAATACCCGCGTCGACAAACTGGATGCATTGCGTTACTGCCTGCACATCAGCCAGCTGCGCATGAAGGGGACCCCCGTGAGCGACCTGTCGGTGCTGCCTTCTTTCCAATCGCTCAACAACCTCGACATCAGCGGAACGCAGGTAAGTTCATTGGAGGCGATCAGTGATCTGACTGCCATATCGGACCTTCGTATGAGCCATACAAAAATCCGCGATATCGCACCCATCGCACCCCTTGTAAACCTCGAGATGCTGAATATCAGTTCAACCGGGGTTGAGAACATCGATGTGCTTGCCGGCATGTCCAACCTCCGGATCCTGCTGAGCGACAGTACGGGGATCGGCAGCCTGGCACCCCTCGACAACCTGGCAAAACTGCAGCGGGTTTATTGCAATAACTCCAGGGTCAACCAGAAAGAGGCGCTTGGATTTTTGAAGAAACATCCTGAAACATCGCTTGTTTACGCATCAAAGGAATTGGCAGCCTGGTGGAAAGGCATGACTTCCGAATGGCAGAACCTCTTTCATTTTTACCTGAAATTTGATGACAAGCCAACCACCGAGCAACTTCACCGGCTGATACTGATCGACAGTGTCAATATTACCGGGAGAATGACCGTAACTTCGCTGGATCCCCTTGGCAAGCTGATCCTGCTGAGGAACCTGCAGTGCCAGAGCACAGGGATCTCTTCGCTGGCGCCTCTGTCGGAACTGAGTGAATTGCAGGCCATCAACGCTTCGAACACGAAAATTGCCGATCTGCATCCCCTGGCGGGCCTTGAAAATCTTGAAACCTTTAACCTTGACAATTCATCGGTGGCCGATCTGAGCCCGTTGTACGGATTAAAAAAACTTCGTTTCGTGTTTGCCGACAATACAAAGGTGAATGCCGGCGAAGCGGATAAGTTCCTTGCCAAAAACCCCGACTGTGTTCTGGTCTTCCAAACATTCGACAATTCAGAATGGTGGAAAAACCTGAGTCCGGCATGGAAGGAAGTTATGCTGCAGCAGGTGAACCTGAAAGGAACCCCTGATAAGATCCAGCTTCAGCAAATTTCGGGTCTGGTGCAGATTGATATCGCTGAAAATTTCCAGGTATCCGATCTCGCACCATTACAGCATCTGTCACGGATGACTACCTTGCAGTTTTCAGGAACATCGGTAAGCAAGCTCGACCCGGTGGCGCGCATGCCACAACTGAAAGTCCTCAGATTTTCGAAAAACCCGGTAAACGACCTTACCCCGGTCACCGGATTGCCAAACCTGACAGAACTTGATTTCTCCAACACGCAGGTCGAAGATATTGAAGCCCTTCAGAACATGATGCACCTTGAAGTGTTGAAATTCAGTGGCACCCAGATCAAGAATCTCAAATACCTCCAGAAACTTGTAAACCTTAAAGTTGTGGAGTTTTATAACACCCGCGTCGGCAATGTTGATGTGCTGGATGGTATGAGTAAACTCGAATCAGTTAAGATGTTTAACACAAAGGTTTCGCAGAAACGGGTCGACAAGCTGAAAATGATGCATCCAAAATGTGAGATTATTTTTTATTGACCGCGATGGCAAACACGAACGCAGGCATGCATACCATTGAAGTTTGTTTTACGCCAAAGCTCTTCCCCGAGATCGTTACGAAGGGAAACTACGTTGTCGTGCTGGTCGATATCCTGCGCGCAACCACTTCGATATGTGCTGCGTTTGAAAATGGCGTGAAGAACATTATTCCTGTTGCCACGCTGACCGAGGCCGAAGAGATGAAAAAAAAAGGATTTCTCGTTGCATCCGAGCAGGATGGGAAAAAACTTGATTTTGCCGATTTCGGAAATTCCGCCTTTAACTTTTCCCACGAGGCGGTTGGCGGAAAAACGCTGGTTTACTGCACTACCAATGGTACCAGGGCGCTGGATATCGCAAAAAATGCCGGGAAAATTGCCATGGGGGCCTTTATCAACCTGAATGCACTCACCGCTTGGCTTGCCGCGGAAGATGAAGATGTCGTGATTCTTTGTTCAGGCTGGAAAAATAAATTCTGCCTGGAAGACAGCCTCTTTGCCGGCGCACTTACCAGGAACCTGCTCGACCATGGCGGGTTTGAGATCCACTGCGATTCGGCCGCTGCCGCACTCGATCTCTGGCAGGTTGCAAAACCCGATCTCCTGGGCTACATCGAAAAGGCAGCCCATCGCCACCGGCTTAAAAAACTAAACCTCGATGATGTCATTCCGTATTCCTTTACCCTCGACCAGACCAGTGTAGTGCCTGTGTTTGAAGGCACTGAAATTATTAATGTTGCCATTTAGAATTATGATGATCCTTATGAAAACAACAAGAACCCTTCTTATTATGTTAACAGCTTTTGCTGCTCTCTCATTCGGCAAGCCGGAGAAAGCGCCCGACAATAAATCGACCGAAAAATTCAAATACCTGACAGAACAGTTCGCCGACGCAAAAATCCTGCGTTACCAGGTTCCCGGCTTTGAAACCCTCTCACTGAAGCAAAAGGAGCTGATCTATTATCTCAGCCAGGCTGCCCTGAGCGGACGCGATATTGCCTATGACCAAAATTTCAAATCCAACCTGCTTATCCGGAAAACGCTGGAAGCCATTTATCAGGACTACAAGGGCGACAGGAAAAGCGCAGAGTTTGCAAAATTCGTGGTCTACCTGAAACGGGTCTGGTTCTGTAATGGCATTCATCACCATTATTCAACCGACAAATTCCTGCCGGAATTTTCGAAAGAATATTTTTCAGTGCTTATCACCAAAACCAAAAAGGCATCTTTGCCACTTGCCCCGGGGCAGACAACAGACCAGTTCCTGGCCGAACTCACCCCGTTGATCTTCAGTCCCGACGTTGCACCTAAACGTGTCAGCCTTGATCCAAAAAGCGACCTCGTGCTGAATTCGGCGTCAAATTTCTATGAAGGGCTCACCCAGAAGGATGCTGAAGACTTTTATGCCAACATGAAAAAGGAGGCCAGAAAGAATAAACAGGATACGATGATCGCCTTTGGACTGAACTCAAAACTGGTCAGGGAAAGTGGTAAGATTGTCGAAAAAACCTATAAAATCGGAGGACTTTATTCCCCGGCCTTATCCCAGGTTGTTTTTTGGCTTGAGAAGGCTCAGGCAGTGGCAGAGACGCCCGAGCAGCACCTGGTCATAGAAAAACTTATCGCCTATTACCGTTCAGGAAACCTCACTACATGGGATGAATATAACATTGCCTGGGTAAAGGATCTCAATTCGCTGGTTGATTTTGTCAATGGCTTCATCGAAGTATACGGTGATCCGATGGCCATGAAGGGCTCATGGGAGTCGATCGTCAACTTCAAGGATGTGGAGGCGACCAGGCGGACCGAAATTCTCAGTAAAAATGCACAGTTCTTCGAGGATAATTCACCTGTAGCGCCTGAATTTAAAAAGAAAAAGGTCAAAGGTGTGACTGCCAAGGTCATCATTGTGGCACAGCTTGGCGGGGAGAGCGATCCTACCACCCCGATTGGCATTAACCTTCCAAATGCCAACTGGATCAGGAAGGATTACGGATCCAAGTCGGTAACCATGGACAATATCACCTATGCATACGACCAGGCTGCCGCGGGCAATGGTTTCCTCGAAGAGTTTGCATGGTCAAAGGAAGAGGTTGAACGGTCGAGGAAGAGCGGTCATCTTGCCGGGAACCTTACCACCGACCTGCATGAGTGCCTGGGGCACGGTTCAGGGCAGCTGAAACGCGGGGTGACGGCCGATTCCCTTAAAAATTACCATTCGACCATTGAAGAGGCCCGGGCCGACCTTTTCGCCCTCTATTATATTAAAGACCAGGCCCTGGTGAAATTCGGACTGGTTCCTGACGACGAGGTTGCCAAAGCCGAGTACGACAGCTACATCCGCAACGGGTTGATGACCCAGCTGGTGCGCATCCATCCCGGGAAAACCATTGAGGAAGCACACATGCGCGACCGTGCGCTGATAGCCCGCTGGGTATATGAAAAGGGAATGGACCGGAAGATCATCGAAAAGGTGACCCGCGAGGGCAAGACCTTTTTCAGGATCAATGATTATGACGGTCTCCGGGCTGAATTTGGGGAATTGCTGAAAATCATCCAGCAGATCACTTCCGAAGGGGACTACAAGGCAGCCAAAAACCTGGTTGAAATCTATGCTGTTCAAATAGATCCGGAACTTCACAAGGAGGTGCTCCAGCGCTACGCCAAACTGAACATCGCCCCTTACGCAGGGTTTATCAACCCAGTTTACACCCTGGTCAAGGAAGGGAATACCATCACCGATGTGAAGATCGAGTATCCGGATGACTTTGCCACCCAGATGATGACCTATTCCAAAAAGTATTCTTTTTTACCGGTACGTTAACCCACACCGGCCTCTCCCTGCAATCAGGAAGGAAGCCGGTTAAATGCCCGTTATGAAAACCCGGTTTGTTCTCCCTTTTTTGCTGGTTCTTTTGCCGCTGTTCCCGGTGAATGCCCAGCATCAGTATCCGAAGAACTATTTCAGATCCCCGATCAATTTCCCGGTCATCCTTGCCGGTTCATTCGGCGAGATCAGGAAAAATCATTTTCATTCGGGCATCGATATCCGTACCGAAGGCGTGCAGGGAAAGCCGGTATATGCGATTTCCGACGGCTATGTTTCCCGAATCAACGTTTCTCCCGGTGGCTTTGGCAAGGCGTTGTACATCACCTACCCGAACGGCTACACCTCACTTTACGGACACCTGAGGGGGTATGCAGGCGCCATCGCCGGCTGGGTGAAGGCGCAGCAGTACAAATTGGAGTCATTTGCCTTTGATGTGGAAGTGCCTCCCGGCGTGCTTAAGGTCAAAAGAGGCGACCTTGTTGCATATTCTGGCAATTCGGGCGCCTCGGGAGGTCCCCATCTGCACTTCGAGATCAGGGATGCGAAAACTCAGGAGATCATCGACCCGCTTGATTTTGGGTTTATGAACCCAAGCGGGCTTGCACCTGATATCAACTGGCTGAAAATTTATCCCTTCGACGAAAATGCCACGGTGAACCATCTGCACAGCCCGCTGCTCCTGCCCCTGGCCCGCAACGGGGACCATTACAGGCTGAAACTGGTCGACAGCGTCAGTGTGTCGGGAAACGTATTTTTTGGCATCGAAACGTTTGCCATCGCCCTGGGCGGGATGAAAACCGGCGTTCACAACATCTCGCTGACCGTTGACGGGGTCAGCATCTTTTCCCAGAACATCGACCGGTTTGCATTTGCCGAAACGCGTTACGTCAACAGCCTGATGGATTACCCCGATTTTCTGAAAAGCGGCCGGAAGATCCAGCGCTCGTATGTGGCGCCCAACAACAAGCTGAGTGTATATTCGGAGGTGAAAAACCGCGGTATCGTGAACTTCAATGATTCAAAATCCCACAAAATAGCATACGTTGTCAGGGATGCCTTTGGTAAGATATCCACACTGGATTTCGTAGTTGTGAGCAGGCCGCCTGCCAGCCAGGCCCTGCATGTAAAACCTGCCGGTAATGACGCCAGGTTTATGTCGTACAAAACCGACAATCATTTCGAACAGCCTGACCTGAAACTGGATATCCCAAAGGACGCCATCTATGACGACCTGTCGTTCGAATATGCCGTAACACCTCCCGTCAGGGGCTCCTATGCAGGCGTGCACCATCTTCACAATGAAAACACACCGCTGCATACGTTCTGCACCCTGGTGATCAAGGCGGATAACATCCCGAAGAACCTTGTGAGTAAAGCGGTAATTGTGTCGGTAAGCGCTGCCAACGGATTCAGCAGCAAGGGAGGAACCTGGGAAAACGGCTGGGTGACGGCCAAAATCCGCGACTTTGGCAACTACACGGTAACCGTCGACACCGAACCGCCTGTCATCCGGCCGATCAACATCTTCCCGAACAAAAAAGTGAAAAAGCAATCCTCCATCATGGTGAAGCTGAACGATAACCTGTCGGGGATCAAAACCTACCGGGGAACCCTCAATGGCAAATGGATCCTGATGGATTACGATGAGAAAAACCGTCTGCTGACCTACACTTTTGACGAAATGATGAAGCCGGGGAAAAACATGTTCGTCCTCAGGGTTACCGATGGTGCAGGAAATTCTGCCCATTACGAAGCTGCACTAATCAGATAATTATTTTTTATCTTTGTAAGATGCAAGAAACCATTCTGATCCTGGATTTCGGTTCCCAGTATACCCAGCTTATAGCAAGAAGGGTAAGGGAATTGAATGTTTACTGTGAAATACACCCTTTTAACAAATACCCGGCACCGGGCGATAACTGCAAGGGCGTGATCCTTTCGGGCAGCCCTTTTTCAGTCAGGGATGCGAACGCTCCTATGCCTGACCTGGGGAATTTCCGCGGACATATTCCGCTGCTCGGCGTGTGCTATGGAGCGCAGTACCTGGCACAATCGTCGGGAGGCGCCGTGGCTCCTTCGAAGATCAGGGAGTACGGCAGGGCGAACCTTACCTACCTCGACGACAACAGCGGCCTGCTGGCGGGGATGACCACGGGCACGCAGGTATGGATGTCGCATGCCGATACCATCCTCAGTGTTCCCGGCGATTTCAGCACCATCGCGAGTACGCCGGACGTAAAATATGCCGGTTACCATATTGAAGGCGAAGAAACTTACGGCATCCAGTTCCATCCTGAAGTATATCATACCACCGAAGGCCAGAAATTACTGAAGAACTTCGTCGTGAATATCTGCGGCTGCAAGCAGTCATGGACGCCCGAATCATTTGTGGAGACCACCGTTGCAGACCTGAAGAACAAACTGGGAAACGACCGGGTCGTGCTGGGGCTCTCAGGGGGCGTCGATTCTTCGGTAGCGGCTATGTTGCTGAACAGGGCCATCGGAAAGAACCTCTATTGCATTTTTGTCGACAACGGTCTCCTCCGGAAAAATGAGTTTGAGAAAGTCCTGGAACGGTATAAGAAACTTGATCTGAACGTAACCGGCGTCGATGCGGGAGATCTCTTCCTGGATGCCCTGAAGGGGGTAACCGATCCCGAGAAAAAACGAAAAATCATCGGCAGGACCTTCATCGAGGTGTTTGATGCCGAAGCACATAAAATACAGGATATCAAATGGCTTGCTCAGGGCACGATCTATCCCGACGTGATTGAGTCGCATTCGGTAAAGGGGCCTTCAGCCACCATTAAATCGCATCATAATGTTGGCGGGTTGCCCGATTTCATGAAACTGAAGATTGTTGAACCGCTCAGCAGTCTGTTCAAGGATGAAGTGCGCAGGGTAGGAAGAACGCTGGGTCTCGAACCCGAATTTCTCGACCGCCACCCGTTCCCCGGTCCGGGCCTGGCCGTAAGGATACTCAGTGATATTGACCGTGAAAAAGTAAGGCTCCTCCAGGACGTCGATGATATTTTCATTTCTGGACTTCGTTCGCACAACCTGTATCATGATGTCTGGCAGGCTTTTGCGGTTCTGCTCCCGGTGCAGGCAGTAGGGGTAATGGGCGATGAACGCACCTACGAGAATGTGGTGGCGCTCCGGGCTGTTACCTCCACCGATGGCATGACAGCCGACTGGGCCCATCTGCCATACGATTTCCTTGCCAAAGTGAGCAACGATATCATCAACAAGGTAAAAGGGGTGAATCGGGTGGTTTATGATATCAGTTCCAAACCACCGGCTACCATTGAGTGGGAGTAGGTTTACGCCATGGTTTGGACATTTAGCGAGGAAGCGAAATGGTGAAATGCGAGGTAGCGAGGTAGTAAGGTAGCGAAATTGTGAAATTTGAAATTTTGGATCGATAATTTTAACATATCCGGATGAGATACCTGCCGTTTTTTATTCTAATTATTTTTTTCAGCCAGGTTTCCTGCAGGGAGGCTGATGCGCAAACAACCCAGGAGATCCTGAAGCAGATGCGTTCTTCGGTGGTGGAAAAGAGCGATGGAAAAGAGTATTACATTCACACAGTTAAGCACGGGCAAACACTGTATATGATCTCCAAGGCATACGGGGTGGAGGTGAATGATGTTATCCGTGACAATCCGCAGGTGAAGGAAGGGCTGAAGTCCGACCAGAAAATCAGGATATTGATTCCCGGGCAGACCATTGCCGCACCGGTAAAGCCCGGTAAACCGTCGGCTGCTTCAGCCAAACAAGCTGCCCTGCCTGTGAAGCCGGCGGCCACGGAGCATGCTGCAGTCGCTGCAGATTCGGCAGTTGCAGAGTTGCCTTGCGGCAAGGATAATTCGACCAAAAAAAAGGTATATAAAGTTGCCCTCATGCTCCCTCTTTTCCTTGGTGGGGTTGACAGTCTTAATGCTGAAAATCCTGATCCAAAAATCCTGGAGTCATCAAAATCGTTCCAGTTCCTGCCATTTTACGAAGGGTTCCGGATGGCCCTTGATTCACTTGAAAAATCGGGGTTGAAAATTAAACTTTACGTCTACGATGCTGATAAGGATACCGCTAAAACAAAACAGATACTGAGGAAACCGGAGATGAAATCGATGGACCTTATTTTTGGATTGCTATATCACAGGAATTTCCAGATCGTTGCCGAATTTGCCAGAAAAAACAGGATCAGCCTGGTGAACCCGGTTTCCGAGCGCAGTGAAGTGGTGAATGGAAATCCTTTTGTTTTTAAAGTACAACCTTCAAAAAAGGTACAGTTTGAAGAGATCGCTGCCTTTATGAAGAAGTCCTTCACACATGGCCAGGTTCTGATCGTGCGCAATGGCCAGTATCCCGACAAGGATGCCCCTGAGCAATTGAAAAAGGAGTGCCAGGAGCATGGCCTGACAGCCAGGCTCGTTGACGGGCAGGAGGCTGCCATTACCGCGCTTTCCAAAGACAAGGAAAACTACCTGGTTGTTTTCAGCGATAACCAGGCTTATGCATTTGACCTTACTCGCCGGCTATTCGAGCTTCGCAACGAATACAACCTGACCCTGGCAGGGCTTCCCGACTGGGCAGCTATGGAGGGGCTCGAGTCGGAATACCTGGTTGCCCTTCGTACCCACTTTGTTGCACAATCCTTTATTGATTATGAAAATCCGGATGTGAAAAAATTCGTACGCGATTACCAGGTAGCCTATCATGCCGATCCCGTCCTTCTTGGATTCCAGGGGTTTGACGTAGCCTTTTATTTCCTGTCGGCACTAGGCAACTATGGCACTGGTTTTCAACGCTGCCTTGGTGATTTACATATCAATTCGATGCAGACCTGTTTTGAATTTCGGCAAAATAAAGGCAGCGGTTTTGAAAACCAGCACTGGATGGTGTTCAAATACGATAATTACAGGTTGGTAAAAGTCAACTGATTCTAAGCTTTTGCCGGGATGGCAAGCAACGGTACATTGGCTGCGTACAAATTCTTCTTGGTAATCTTTTTGGTAAAGAACAAATAGAGCAGGCTGTGCTTGTGCGGCTGGAACGCAATCACGTCGACATGATGGTCAATCACGTACTGATCCACCGCTTTCTGGTTGTCATCTTCAATTTCAACCACCTCGAAATCGATCAGGTTGGCCTTCTCCTCTTTGCCGAATTTCAGCTGAAGGGTTTTCATTCTCACAAACTCATCTGTTTGCTTTGACCGGGTGTTGAAGTGTACAACCTTGATTCTGAATGAAAATGGCGAGAAAAGGCTGAACATATCTTCGATGGTTGCCGCATTCCCTTCAGAGAGGTCAGCAACCAGCATGATGGTCTGGAAACCATGGAAATTCTTTATCTCGGGGACAGTGATCACCGGAACTTTGGCATTGTCGATGATAAACGTGGAAACTTTTCCCCACACATTGAGATTATTGCCTTTGCCGGTAGATCCCATCACGACCAGGTCGGGGTGGAATTCCTTGCAGATCTCGCCAAGTTCATGTTCTATTTCGCCCCCGGTAACCTGGGATGTGAACTCCACATTGGTAATATTTTCCTTCTTGATCAATACCTGCAGTTTCTCTTCCAGTTCAGCCATGTTGCGTTCGGCCTGGCGGAAAATCTCCTTCATTAGCTCTTCATTGTAAATGGTACTCATGTCGAGCGTGTCGGGAAAACTCGTATCTGCAATGATGATCTGGTCGAAATAAGTGTGGAACAACCTGATCTCCGCACCATAAGGCTTTGCAAATTCAATGGCGTATCTGCAGGTGATATCTGTATGGTTTGAGAAATCAACGGGGACAAGAATCTTTTTCATCGGGAAGGGTTTGATGGTCTCAAAGGTACCTTAAACATCAACGCAAAGTTAATATCTCCATCAGTAATTTGCAATTAATTTGGTTTGAATAATTTTTCTCCACGATTGATTCCCTTTCATTTATAAGGCTTTCAGTAAAATCCTGGTTAAAGAGTCGTGGGATTTGTTCTTTAAACTCATCGGCCCCGGTTGCCTGGATACACAACTCTCCGAGTGTAGTACCGGCTACCATTTGCGGGTTGACCAGGCAAAACCTGCCGTTGAATAATGCATTCAGCAACTTTAATTTCAGGCCGGTAGGTTGAAATGTAACCATGATGTTTACATGGGCTTCACGGATCAGCCCGAACATAGATTCATCTGAAGGGTTTATAACAAACCTGATGTTCTGATGTTTTTCAGCCAGTTTAATAAGCCACCCTGGCGGGTCAAGCCCGGCGATCACCAGTTCAGGAAACGAATCCTGCCACACCCGGGTGATCAGGAATCTGGCTGCCACACTGTTCTCCGCCACTGAAAGCTTGCCGTGATAGAGTGCATACTTGCCTTTTCCGGTTACGATGTCGACCTTTTCATGGCGATGGAAACTCGGAAGGTAAACAACCCGTTTTCCCGGGAACCGGGCAGCAAGGTAGGCTGTATCTTCCCGTGAAACCGTGAGCATGACGGATGCATGTGACAGTACCTTCTGGAAACTCTTCAAACGGAGACTTTCGGCCAGGAAAAATGCCTTTTTCGCCAGGTTTTTTTCAGCCTTGAAGAGGTGGTAATAGTAATGATGTTCAATGTTGCTTTCCCGGTATATCAGGAAGCGCCCGTGCAGCCGAGGGTCATTCAGAAAACCGCAGGTATGCAACCCTTCAAAAAGTATCGGAAAATCATCGTGAAGCAGGTTTTCAATGAGTTCATCTGATCGCCGGCCCGCGACAATGTAGGGCTTAAGGGTTAAATTGGCGGTCAGACCGGTTTTGCGGGGGTAATAGTGCACCGTTACACAGTATTTTTCAAGCTCGGGCGCCGGTGTTCGATGGTACTCGAAACAGTGCAGGTGAATCCTTACACCGGCAGTATGCAGAGCCCTGATCTTATAGAAAACATCAATCACCCCGCCATAGTTTGCTGGCCAGGGAATGTCGAAGGAGATGATATGAAGGCTAAGCACAGAAATTAATTAAAAATTAAAAATTATAAATTAAAAATTACGAAGACTATTACACGTCTCACGTCCCTCGTCCCTCGTCCTACGTCCTACGTCCTACGTCCCACAAAGTCCAGCAACTTCTGCTCCTCATTTTCCCAGCAAAGTTCCTCGGCGGCTTTTTGAAGGTTTTTTTTGTAGAAGGCCAGTTTTTCAGTGTTTTTCAGCATCGAATCGATTTTTGCCGCAATGGATGCAGGATCATGACTTTCAAGAAACTCCCCGATCTGGTATTGGTTGACGATGGCTTCCATTTCGGGAAAATGGGATACCAAAACAGGTACATTGGCTTGGATATAGTCGAGAAATTTGTTCGGCAGGCAGAAATGGTAGTTGATGCTGACATCCTTTTCAATCGACAAGCCGATATCCGCCATCAGGGTATAAGCATGGAGTTCCTGGAAGGGAACCTGGCCAAGGAACCTGACTCTTTCAGAAAGCCCTTGTTCGCACGTGAATTTTTTTAAATACTCAAAGATATCGCCCACCCCTGCAATCACCAGGATAACCTCAGGCCCGAGATATTTCATCGCCATGATCGCCTCTTCCAGCCCGCGGCCGACGTTTACAGCTCCCTGGTAAAGTACCATATTTTGCCCGGGAAGTATGGCTAGGGGGGATTTTTCGCTGGTTTGTGACAGAGATTTCCTGAAGGGGACATTCCTGATTACGCCTATTTTATTGCCGTATTCCCGTGTGTAAATATCAGCCACCGATTTGTTCACAGCCACCACGGATGCAAGTTTTGGGAAAATTCTGTCTTCGATCCATTTCCATACAGCGGTCACCCTTTTTCGGCCCACAAGTTCCGGTACACCCCTGAAATATTCATGGCAGTCGTGCAGGTGAGGACGCGGTTTAAACGGGTGTTTAAAATGGTTGGCGAGGTAATTGGCGGGCAGGGTGTCCAGGTCGTTCGATACCAGGAGATCATACCGGTGTGCGAGCAAATATATGAATAAGGCAATGTTGAATTCTGCATAGAAAAGAGGGCCTTTGTCGAAAAGGAGTCTCATCCGGTGCATGCGGTAGGACCGGGGGGCCAGCGTTTTACTGTCCCTGCGCCGACGCCCAATGAGCAGCACCTCATAACCGGCCTTTACCAGGGCGTTGCAAGTCCGGTCGACCCGCTGGTCGGTGGTGAGGTCGTTGGTGACGGAGACAATGGCAAGGGGCATGAGATACTGGTTTTCCAAGTAACAAAATTAGTTTTTTCGGCTGAATTATCGGGCAATTCAATTAATTTTGACGTTTTGTTTAACCATGCATTTAGACCAGAAAGTTTCGCTGAAAACGCTGCATACCTTTGGAATTGAGGTGGAGGCTAAATATTTTGTTGAGGCAAAGACACGCCAGGAAGTTTTGACCCTGTTAAACTACCGCCATATGATCCACATGCCGATCCTGTTCCTGGGAAGCGGCAGCAACATCCTGTTTACAAAGGATTTTCAGGGCATTGTGATCCGGATCAATTCAAAGGGCATGAGTACCAGGGAGTTGGATGATCACCATGTGCTGGTAACTGCCGAGGCAGGAGAAAACTGGGATCAGTTTGTTCAGCACTGCGTAAGCCAGGGATGGGGCGGAATTGAAAACCTTTCACTGATCCCGGGAACGGTAGGCGCGGCGCCGATCCAGAATATCGGTGCATACGGCGCCGAGGTAAAGGATGCAATCGAATCGGTTCAGGTAGTTGAGATCGATTCAGGAAAACAAAAGCAATACCTGAATGATGCATGCGGGTTTGGCTATCGCGACAGCATATTCAAAAGGGCGCTGAAGGGAAAGGTTATCGTGCTCAGTGTAACGTTCAGGCTGGAGAGGGTGACAGGTAACAGGGTGACAGGTAACAGGGTGACAGGGTTACAGGGTGATGAGGTGACAGGGTTGCAGGGTGAAGAGGTTACAGGGCTACAGGGTGATCGGGTGAAAGGCGATTACCAGCTGAAGCTGGATTACGGGGATATTCGGGGTGAACTTGGACGTATGGGAGTTTCTCAGCCCGGGATCGCGGATGTCAGGGAGGCGGTTTGCGCCATTCGGCGCAGGAAACTGCCTGACCCGGCTGTGTCCGGAAATGCCGGCAGTTTTTTTAAAAACCCGGTGATCGGCCATGACCAGTTTGTATTGCTGCACGATCGTTTCCAGGCAATGCCATATTACCCGCAGGGAGTGGCTGAGGTTAAAATTCCTGCTGCCTGGCTGATTGAGCAGTGCGGATGGAAAGGTTTCCGAAACGGCGATGCGGGGGTCCACCCCGACCAGCCGCTTGTTCTGGTGAATTATGGAGCAGCCGACGGACGGCAGGTACTCTCCCTTTCATCGCGCATCATGGATTCAGTATTTGATAAGTTTGGAATCAGGCTTGAAACAGAAGTGAATGTTTTATGACAAAACGACTCATCCCTTTTGCCCTTATTTTATTTTTGCTGGCAGACCTGGGGTACTCGTTTCTCCAGCATTCGGCCCAGCCCCTGGATGGGGATATGGCATGGAATATCGTACCGGCGAGCGATGTGGCCCATATCCTTGAAAACCCGTTTGGAACCGGGGTGATCCTGAAACATGAGTCATACCCCAATCCAAACCGCTTTTTCTGCCATTACGCCATGAAATCGTATTTTGATGCAGCTCCCCTGTTCCTTCAGAAATTCACCGACCCGGTTAACAGCATCTATTTATCCTGCGCCCTGGTTAAAATTGTCATCCAGATTTTTTTGATCTTCCTGCTGGCCATGGCAGTTTCCGGAACCTGGAACGTTTTCAGCCTCGATTTCCTGATAGCCGCAACGCTGGTCACACCGTTTTTCCAGACCAACGGGTACCAAAGCTATACGGGCATTATCGACCGTTCTCCCACGTATACCTTCTTTTATGCCCTGCCCTGTGCCTTCCTTCTCCTCTATTTCCTGCCCTTCATCCGGCAGTATTATCACAACATCAAGCCAGGAAACCGGGTTTTGATACACATTCTCTGGATCCCGCTGGCCATCGTGATCAGCCTGAGCGGCCCGCTGAATCCGGGCGTTGTGTTAATATGCACCTTGTTGCTTCTTGCCGGTAGCGCTTATAAGATCGTTACGAAACAGAATCACCAGGGCTTCTTCAGAAAGATGCATTCCATAATATCAACGATCCCACGGAATTACTGGTTCTTTTTAATGCCTGCGGCCATTTTCTCGCTGTATTCGCTGTATCTCGGGAGTTACAATACAAATGACATACATGTTCCGCTGGGTGAATTGTATTCCCGACTTCCGGCCGGGCTTTATTACCCGTTTACCAAAAAGCTGGGATTCCCGGTTATCTTCGCGATTCTTTCACTGAATTATTTTATTATCAACAGGAATTTCAAAACCCCGGAGGGAAAAAAAATATTGACCATCTTTCAATGGATGGTCGTGTTCTCCGTGGTCTATTTCTTATTGCTGCCCTTGGGCGGATCGAGGGATAACCGCCCAAATGTGCTCCGCTACGACACCATGATGCCCTTTACCATAAGCCTGATCATGGTATTCGGCATCTCTGCGTTATTTTTAATCAAAAACCTGGCCGGGAAACAAAAGAAGTGGTTCCTGGCTGTTGTTTTCGGCGTTCTCCTTTTATTCACCATCAACGATGAAGCACTGTTTGACAAGAATCAGTGTGAACGGGCAGCATTAATGGAAATTTCGAAGGCAAATGGCAATACAGTGAGGCTGCCCGGCGATTGCAAGGTGTTGTCCTGGAAAAAAACAGCAACCCCGGAGGAATCGAAGTTAAATTCGGAATTGTTAACCATGTGGAGGGTGACAAAGGTCAACACGCTTTATTATAATGAATAAATTGCTTTTTGGAAATGCTTCAGGAGCATTAATGCCGGGGGATATGAGCGCCAGCCTTAATCTGTTCTGAGTGCGCCAACCAGTTCTGTGATTGCGCCGACATTGTGTCTTTTCATGTAATCCTCGATCCCCCTGACGATATTCACCGACACCATGGGGTCGATAAAGTTGGCAGTGCCCACCTGGATGACCGAGGCGCCGGCCAGGATAAATTCAATGGCATCGGTTGCATTCATGATCCCTCCAAGGCCTACGATCGGGAGGTTTACCGCCTTGTGAACCTGCCATACCATGCGCAGGGCGACGGGTTTAATGGCTGGCCCGGAGAGCCCTCCGGTGATGGTTGACAGAACGGGCCGGCGGCGTTCGGCATCGATGGCCATCCCCAGCAGGGTATTGATCAGCGTGATCGCATCGGCGCCACCATCGGCCACCGCTTTCGCAAGCTCGGTGATGCTGGTGACATTCGGCGAAAGCTTTACCATCAGTACTTTCTTGTACACCTTTCGCACTGCCGCGGTGACCTCCGTTGCCATGGCAGGAACTGTTCCGAAGGCCATGCCTCCCAGTTTAACGTTGGGGCACGAAATGTTCAGCTCAATCGAGGGTATATTTTCCAGTTCATTGATGCGTTCGGCAACCTCAACATACTCTTCGATGGTTGAACCGGAAACATTGACAATAACCCGGGTGTCGAAATCTTTGATCTTCGGATAGATTTCACGGCAGAAATGGTCTATTCCCTTGTTTTGCAGCCCGACAGAATTCAGCATCCCCGACGGGGTTTCCGCCATCCGGGGGTATGCATTGCCGTCACGGTTTTTGCCTGTGACCGCTTTGACAAAGATCCCGCCAAGTTCCCCCGGGTCGAAGAACTCTCTGAATTCTTCACCATAGCCAAACGTGCCGGAAGCCGTGGTTACCGGGTTTTTGAAGGTCAAACCTGCTATGTTTACGGAAAGGTCAGACATAATCAGTTAGAGAAATGGTAAACTGGTAAAATGGTAAAATGGTAAACTGGTAAAATGGTAAACTGGTAAACTGGCAAACTGGCAAAAAGGTAAAAAACGTAATTTTTAATTTTTAATTTTTAATTTTTAATTATTTTTCCTCCTGACCCCAGTTCAATCGGTTAACATTAAAAACCGGTCCTTCGACGCACACGCGTTCGTTTCCTTTGTCAGTCGGGGTGATACAGCACAGGCAAACGCCAAAACCGCAGGCCATGGTGTTTTCGAGCGAAACTTCGCATTCGATCTGGTGCATCGTTGCAATTTTCGCCACGGCTTTCATCATGGGTTCAGGGCCGCAGCAATAGATTTTCCTGAATGCGGGGCGCTCTCCTTTTAACACAGGGTGGTCAGTCACGAGGCCTTTTTCGCCCGCGCTGCCGTCATCGGTTGTTACTAGTACGGTACCGTATTTTGAATATTCTTCGATTTCCGACACTTCTTCTTTTGTACGGAACCCTAAAAGGATGGTTGGATGGATGTGGTCCTGGTTCAGCAGCTTTGCCATAAACAACAGCGGGGCAACGCCCGCGCCGCCACCGACAAGCAGAACATCCCTGGTGGCCGGCAGGGAGAATGAATTTCCGAGCGGGTAGATCACATTCAGTGAATCGCCATCATGCAGTTTCGACAGGTGCAGGGTGCCTTCTCCCTTGATCTGTACAAGCAGTCGGAGGCTGTTGTTCGCGTAATCAACCGAATGGATTGAAAACGGCCTGCGCAGAAAGGTAGATGGAGAATTGCTGACCAGCACCTGCACAAACTGCCCGGGGAGGATCAATGGGAATTTTTCGGGAGACTGAAGTTCCAGGATGAAATGACGCTTGTTGAGACGGATGTTTTGAACCACCCGTAAATCCTGAACAAATTTCTTTATCTCCATGGAGAGAATATGTTAATACCCGACACGCGTCTGGATTTCACGGATCACCTCTTTGTATTTGCGAAGAACCCGGTCCCATTCTTTGAAAAGTTCATCACTTTTAACGCTTGTCTGGGCTGCGCCTGCCTGTTCGCTCACCAGCTTGATCTTGTATGCCAGCGGTTCGGTAGAGCCGAGTTTGACGATCATACGGGTACGGATGGTCCGCTGCTTGAAGGTCTGGGCGACCCATGATGTACGCAGGTAGCCCGTTTCACGGTCGGTGACTTCGATCACATCAAAATAACTTGTTATGATCTGGCTCATCAGTTTCCACGCCTCCGCTTCACTCTTCTTGGTTTTCACCTCGATATCGACGTTGGCTATATCCGTGGCTTCCGTGGCATCGTAGGAGTCGTCCTTTTCAAGCTGCATGTAAAAGGTTTTGGGAGGCGCAGTAAATTCCGGCTTGTTGCAGAATTCGATGGTGGTAGTCAGGAAACTTGCCTTTTCAACTTTTACTGTAACACACGAGTGAGAAGGCACGATGATCTGAACCTGCCCGGTTCCTATGAGTTTCCCTTCTACGAAAATTTTCGCATCAGTCTCGGAAACACTGAACCGGATTTCCTTTTTACCGGCGAATGCCGGGATGACAAAAAGCGTCAGGACAAAAAGGATGGTATATTTAATTCCTGTTTTTTTCATAACGATCTGTTTTTGGAGAAAAATGGTGTGATTACTCCGCTGTTTCAGCCTTTTCAGGGTCTGTTGCCGGAGCTTCCGGCGTTTCAGCCGTGGCTGGTTCCTCGGTTTCTTCCGTAAAATCAAGAAGCTGCTTTTCAAGCAACATGTTGTACCAGCTCACCATCTTCCTGATATCCGAAACATAAACGCGGTCCTGGTCAAAATCAGGAACCATCTCCAGGAAAAATTTCTTCAGCGTGTTATTGTCTGATTTTGAATCGATGGCCGGTTTTCCCTCCAGCTTTTCGTGAAATGCTTCGAATACCTTTTTCAGGGGAATGTCATCGCCGGTGGTAAAGATACTGATCTCCTCCAGGGAGCTGATCTTCTCATGTCCGAATGCCGGGAAACGTTTGTTGTCAATGAGCGATTCCACAACAACGGCATTCTTTGCCTGCGAAATTACCTTAAATAGTCCGTTTTTTCCTGCGATCGATAAGATCTTACTTAAATCCATGGTCTGGTTGTTTTTTGCAAAGATAAAAAAAGAAAAGCAGTTTTGTGAAAGCCTTTTACTTTAGGATGTTGTAATTCCTGTATTCGCCGATCCGCCATCCTGTTTTCTTTTCGATGAAATGAAGGATGGCCTGCTTGATGGAAAACCTGTTCGCCGCAGCTGACGGATTGAAACTCCAGTTCTGGCTTGCAATGCGGCCGGCCATCACATGCGGGTGGGTTCCTTTAAAGGGAACGAGGAAATTCATCCCGCTGTAATCGTAGGTATCAGTCTTGGGAATTTTCTTGTCAATCCAGTTGTCGCTGTGCCAGTAACGGTTAAACGATTGTTGCTTAGCCTGCTGAAGTTCAGGCGGTTTCACCCATCCGTAATGATAGACCGACGCGTTCACCCGGGCCACTTTTAACTTCCGGCCGTTTTTCCTGAAACCCTGGGCATCACGCCAGGAGCGGATTTGCTTGTCGTTGCGGATGATCCTCACCTCACGTCTGTACCACTGCCGCGAATCGCCTGTATACTGATAGGAACCCCAGAAATGGGTGTAATCAAAAGCAAACCCTTCAACAAACTGGTCGCCTGCCCGTTTTTCCATGGCAGCCCTGATTTCGGGAAGGAATTTCTCGTGAACGACTTCATCAGCCTGGATATAGAAGGCCCAGGTGCTGTCGGGGGAGATGGCATCAAAGGCTTTGTCGGTCTCCTGCGCAAGTACCTGCCCGCCCTGGCGCAGGGAATCATCCCACACGGTGTCGATGATCCTGATCTTCGGATCGCCGATGGAAGCGACCAGCTCACGGGTTCCGTCGTCGGAATTGCCTACCGCCACGATGAACTCATCGCACACCGGCAGGATCGACATGATCGACTCCACCACGGGATAGTTGTACCGAATGGCATTGCGAACGAATGTAAACCCGGAAACCTTCATGGGCGCTGGTCAAATTTAGAATGGGGAGGTGCCTGTTCAGAGAACAATATTAAGGAACTTTTTTTCAGCGTCATTCGATTTTTGATTTATAAAAAGCGCTGTTTCTGTAGATATAAACCCTGTTTGCTTTATTCACCGGGTTTAACCTGTGCATAAGCTTGTCGACAAATCCGGGCTCAATGGTGGTTTCGTAAACAAGGCCAGGGAAACTCTGTCGGGCCATGGCAATGCGTTGGTCAAGGTTTTTGCTGCCTGTAAAAAGAAAAAACTGGGGTTGGAAGAACTTCGGCATGGTTGAAATTGCAGCAACACGCTGGTAAATAGTTGTATCGGTACGGAGTTTTTCGGCGTACCGGGGCCAATGCCCGGTATAGAACAAGGGTGCAAGGGGGACATTCCCATCCTCATCTTCCATGATGATAAATTTCAGATAGGGATATTTCGAAAGGTAATACATCGATTCAACCTGCGACCGCTTTGAGTACATGAAGGTCAGCCCTGCCAGCAACAACAGGTTGATTACCCAGAAGAAGACCCAGCAGCCATGCAGCAGTTTTTTCCGTCGCGACCAGAAACCTGATGGTACAATATATTTATAATAGCCCATGATGCCGGCCATGATGAAAAACGGGATGAACGGCAGGATGAACCGTTCCTGCTTGTTGGGAAAAAATGAGTGAAATGCGAAAAACAGGGCGGCGGGAAAAACAAGCACGGCATACTGTTTCCAACCCCTGATGAAACCATAGAAAAGAAAGAGGCTGAGGGGCGGCAGTAGTATGCCGCCGACTGTAAGAAAATAGTTGTACCAGGGCAGGGTGAAATAGGAGTTGCGGTCGGTGATGTTGACTTTGATATACCCTACGAACTCGGCAAACGGGTAGCCCCATATACACAGGTCGATGAGGGTCTGCACGACCAGGAAGGAGGAGAAAACGCCGATGACAATGCCCAGGGTTTCTTTCCACCTCCTTTGCAGGAGTTGTTGCAGGGCGACCCCTGCGGGAAACAGGATCAGCTGGTACCGGATGTCGGAGGCCAGTCCGAAAAGGATACCTGCCATCAGCCACGTACGAAAAGTCCCGGCAGGTTTGGCAGGATTGATCATCTGCCAGAATCCCAGCATCACGAAAGGGATGCAGGTTGACTCGGCCAGGTTTCTGACCCCGGTCCAGGGCATGAAGAAATAGAGCGCCAGCAGAATTCCTGCGAGCCTTGCAGATTTCCTGTCGGAGAGTGTTTCAACGATCCGGAAACCGAACCATACGGTAATCAGCGAAAAAGCCCCATGCAGGATCCTGATGATCAGCATCTTGTTTTGCGGATCGTTGAAATGTACCCATTTCATCAGGGTGAACAGCACGAAATGAAAGCCGGGGTAGAAAAAATTGTGGCCGCTGGGGCCCGTATTCCCTTTGCTCGAAGGGAGCCAGTCGTTATAATCGTACCCGTTTACCCACGATTGCGGGGCTTCAATCACCAGGTAATGATCGTCGAGCATGCCGAAGCCCTTCGCGAAGATGGCCGCCAGCATGCGGAACACGATCGCCAGCGCCATGATGATTACAATGGGTTTCTCCTCCCATAGCTTTTTCAGCGTAACGGTCATTTGGGTTAATCTGGTAGGGAGGATCATATCCTGGCTTGTTTAAGATGGATTGCGCCCATTAAATTGAAACGATGATCCCTGTGTAATTGGCCGGCGTAATCGATTTTAACTCATCCTTTACCTCTTTTGCAATGTCAAGCCCGTCGATAAACTTAACCAGGGAGGATTGTGTGATGTGGCCATGCCCGCGCGTAAGTGCTTTCAGCGCTTCGTAAGGGTTGGGGTAGCCCTCTCGCCGCAGGATTGTTTGGATGGCTTCGGAGACAACGGCCCAGTTGTGGTCCAGGTCTGAGGCCAGCTTCGCTTCATTCAGGATCAGTTTGTCGAGCCCTTTCAGCAGCGACCGGTATGCGATCACCGAGTGAGCCATGGGAACGCCGATGTTACGGATCACTGTGGAGTCGGTAAGATCGCGTTGTAACCGGGAAACCGGGAGCTTTGCCGACAGGTGTTCATAGATGGCGTTGGCAATGCCCAGGTTCCCTTCCGAATTTTCAAAATCGATGGGATTCACCTTGTGCGGCATAGCCGATGAGCCGGTTTCGCTCTCCTTTACTTTTTGCCTGAAATATTCCATCGAAATGTACATCCAGAGGTCGCGGTCGAGGTCGATCAGGATGCTATTGATCCGCTTCAGGTTGTCGAAAAAAGCGGCCATATTGTCGTAATGCTCTATCTGCGTGGTGGTTTGGCAACGTTCCAGCCCGAGGGTGTCGTTAACGAACCTGTCAGCGAAGACAACCCAGTCAATGCCCGGGTAGGCGACATGATGTGCGTTGAAATTCCCGGTGGCACCTCCGAATTTTGCAGAGACCGGGATTGTTTCTAACAGCGCCAGCTGCATCCCGAGCCGTTCAACAAAAACATAGAGCTCCTTGCCCACCGTGGTAGGGGAGGCAGGTTGCCCATGGGTGTGGGCCAGCATGGGGACCAGTTGCCAGTCTTTGCTCCTTGTGAGAAGTTTTCCATAGATATCTTCAAGCAGCGGTTCCACAATTTCACGGTAGGCATCCCGCATGGCAAGCGGGAAAGCCGTGTTGTTAATATCCTGGGAGGTCAGCCCGAAATGAATGAATTCCCTGAAGTTGCCGATTCCGAGCCGTTCGAACTGTTCCTTCAGGAAATATTCGATGGCCTTGACATCGTGGTTTGTTTGTTTTTCAATCTCCTTGACCCTAAGGGCATCCGCCTCCGTATAGTTCTCATAAATATCGCGCAGCTTCGGGAATTTTTTTTTGTCAAATCCCTTAAGTTGCGGCAACGGGATTGCACACAATGCGATGAAGTATTCCACTTCGACCAGCAACCTGTAGCGAATGATCGCCCCTTCGGAAAAAAATGCTGAAAGGGGTTCCGTTACTTTGTGATACCGGCCATCGACCGGGGAAACAGCGTTTAACGAAAAATCCATAAATAATTAAGATTTAGAAATGCGGGTTCATCAAAAATTCAGGATCCGTAACCCGGAATCCCTGGCTTTCCGCCATTCAAAAATAAGATATTTTAATAGAACCGTGGTGATTTTGAATGGACTATTATGTTTAAATTTGTGCCATATCCACCCTGAAAAAAATAGAGTATGAAGAAAAGTGTACTTTTTATGCTGGTAGCCGCCTTTACGGGGTTCTCTACCATGTTGTTTGCACAGGCCAAACATTATGCCATCTTTGAGCATTTTACCCAGGCGAGCTGCGGTCCCTGCGCTGCTCAGAATCCTGCCATGCAGGCTACCCTGAATGCCAATGTCGGGAGGGTCCATCACATCTCCTATCATACGAGCTGGCCGGGTGTCGACCCGATGAACGCCTATAACGCGACCCAGGTTGCCGACCGGGTGACCTATTATGGCGTTACCGGCGTGCCCGATGTGGTTGGACAGGGCAACCAGTATGAAGGAAGCCCCACGGGGGTAACTCAGGCCCTGGTTGACAATTTCGCATCAGACCCGGCGCCGATCCGCGTCATTGTTAAGGAAACCTCAAACGGAACCACCCGCACCGTAAAGGTTAAGGTGTTCACAGTAGATGTTGTTCCTGCGGCCTCCTATAAGATTAGGCTGGCAGTACTCGAGCAATGGATCCACTACGCTTCGCCTCCGGGATCCAACGGCGAAAAGGATTTTCCGGACGTTTTCAGGAAAATGGTTCCGTCAACAGCCGGCGATGCATTCGTTCCAGCTGCCCTCGGTGATTCAGTAACACTCACCTACACGTATAACCTTGACCTGGTCAAATGGGATACTACCCAGATCTATTCACTGGCCTTTATCCAGAACGATGCCACCAAAGGCATCCTAAATTCCGGGTCATCCATTGATCCAGACTGGGAGCTGGTTGGCGTTGATCCGACCTTCAAAAAAGGAACAACCGGAGATATCAAGACATTTCATTACCAGGTTCACAACCTTGGCGGGGCGGCTGAACTTTTCCGCTTTAAGCTGATCTCAGCGCAACCTGTCGGCTGGAACGCCGATTTTACCATACATGGTTCAACCCAATCCGACTCGGTCGATATCTCCATCCCGGCAAAAACAACCTACGACCTGGTTGTAAGCACCACCATTGGTTCGGGAGCCGGGATCGGCACCTACGCCATCTCGATGAAGTCGCTTGTTAACACCCAGTTTGCTTCGGTAACCCTGAAATCATTCGTAATGTCGGGTGTTAAGGAGATGATCATCAACAACGATGGAGGATGGGGAGATGGCAGTGGTTTATCGTCGGCCAGTTTCCAGCAGAAGTACATCGATGCGCTGGTCTATTCGGGCAGTACCGCCTATGGTGTGGTAGACCTCACGACCTACAAAAAGGCGAGCAAATATGATTGTTTGTCGGATGTCGTAAACTATTTTTTCAACGTAGGATGGTCGTTCCCCGCCTTTACCGACGAATCTGTTGCCATTTTCAAGCCGGAGCTGAATGCCGGGAAACGCATGCTTGTTTCGGGACAGGATATTGGCTGGGATGTATGGACGGCAGCAGCAAGCGGCGGACATCCGACCGATTCAACCAAGGCTTTCTATACCAACTACCTGGGGGCCCATTTCAATTCGGATGGCACCACAGCCAACAACCAGTATATCGCAAACGCCACCGATCCTGATTTTGGCACGGTTCCCACCTCCCCGCTGACGAATGTTTACGGGGGGACAAATTTCTTCCCCGATGAGATCAATGCCGTTGGCGTCGGATCCAACATTTTTTATTACAATACAGCACAGACCAAGATCGGGGGCGTCAAAGCCACCAACGGAACCTGGAAGACAGTTTATCTGTCAACCAGCCTTGAAATGATGTCGAGCGACGTTGCCCGTAATGAGCTGATCAAGAAAGCCAGGATCTGGTTTGGCGGTACCCCGGTCGGTGTGCCGGCCGACCAGGTGAAAACTGCAAAGCTTGGGCAGAATTTCCCGAACCCGGCCAGCGGGCAGACCACCATCCTGCTGTCGGCCATCGACAGGGATATGATGATTGAAGTTACCGACCTGATGGGCAGGACATTGATGAATGTTCCTGTTCCTTCCGGTGCCACTCAGGTTCAATTATCCACCTCCGCACTCACAAACGGACTCTATTTGTATCGCCTTGTCAGCAATGGCAGGGTGGTCGAGACGAAGAGGATGGAGGTAGTTAAGTAGCGAGGTAGTGAAATAGTGAAATAGCGAAATGGTGAATGGGAAAATATTTCCTGTTCACCATTTCGCTTTTACGGAGGTATAAAGTCTTATTGACGGTTTGTTATGTGGTATTATTTTTCTTTGGGCAGGATTATTTATTGGTATCCGGACCTTTTTTTAATATTCCACAAGATCAGTGTAAAATGAACAGAAACGGCATATGAACCACAACTATCGGGGCAAGGAACCTCGACCCTGCAACACCCGGTTTGAGCAGGCACGGGAAGATATGTTTTGGGTAGTCTTCGTGTAAGCCCGTTACGTAAAACCAGGTGTTTGTCGTCGTTTTTTTTACTTACTGCCGAAATACCTTTGAATTATCGAAAGCAGTTCTTTTTTATTAATCGGTTTTTTAATGTAATCGTTGCATCCCGCTAAAATTGATTTTTCCCTGTCTCCCGATAGTCCGTAAGCTGTTTGTGCAATTATGACAACCTCCCTGTTAAATTCCCGGATTTGCTGCGTGGCTTCATATCCGCTCATTTCCGACAACCGGATGTCCATCAGGATCAGGTCTATATCGGGGTTATCACGGCAAACTTGAACGGCTTCAACCCCTGTGCCTGCTTTCAAGATTTCATTGCCAAACGATTTGACGGTTATATCTATCAACATTCCAGATACCTCATCATCTTCCGCAACCAGGATTTTCAGCTTTCCGACATTAAAAGTTGTTCCCTGAGCAGGGGGGACCTGATCGATGGATTCTTTTACCGGTTCAAAATTGTAAGGTAAAGTAAAATAAAATTCAGATCCCCGTCCCTCTTCACTTGCCAACCAGATTTTACCACCCAGCATTTCGACGTATGCCTTGGTTATTGACAAGCCAAGTCCTGCTCCCTGTTGCGCCATTTTATCGGAAACATCCGCCTGGATGAAACGTTCAAATATTGCCTGCTGACGGTCCTTTGGAATGCCGATTCCCGTGTCTTTCGCATAAAATTCAAGAAAACTGCCTCTTTTGACATAGCCAATTTCAATAGAACCCTCATAGGTATATTTAATCGCATTTTTTACCAGGTTGGTAAAGATGGCAAAGACTTTTTCACGGTCAGTTTTAAGAATGGCTTCATGAACGGGTAAAATGTTTCTGTAGGAGAGCTTGAGACCCTTGGCTTCAACTTCAGGTTTAAAGAATGAATAAATGTCTTCTATTTGCTTGTTGATATTAGATTCATTGATATCCAAATTCATGAGTCCTGCTTCAATTTTTGAAATATCAATTATTTCGTTGATGATATTCAGCATCCGGATCCCGCTTTTTTCGATGATCCGGATGTATTCCTGTTGCTCGTCACCGGTGAGATCAGGCTCTTTCAGCAGGTCGGCAAAACCGAGGATACCGTTCATGGGTGTACGGATCTCGTGGCTCATATTGGCCAGGAATGCAGACTTCAACCTGTCGCTTTCTTCGGCCTGCTCTTTGGCTGCCAGGAGCTTAATTTCCATTTCTTTTTGAATTGTCACATCAATGATTGCCAGGCGAAATTCCGGATCATTCGATGTTATATGGCACTGGCGGGCGCCTTGAATCCGGGCGTAAAAGAAGAGATTGTTCGATTTTTGAATTTTAATATCACAGGGTTGATTCGGCTTTTGGTTAATTAATGTCCGGAAATACATGTAATATACGTCCTGGAAATCACGGTGGATTATTTTGGTGATTTTTTTATCTATATAGTCGTTTTTTTCACTTTCCAGCAGCACGCATGCCGTTTGGTTAATATCTTTTATAACACCATTCAGGTCAACAATTAAGTATCCTACAGGGGCATTATCAAACAAATCAAGATACCGGTCATTGCTTTGCTGAATTTCATCCTGGGAATGAATTAGCTCCTGGTTTTGATGTTCAAGTTCGATTTGATAAATAGATAATTCTTCCACCAGGACTTTCAAATCTGTTTCATACAAGGAGGTTTCAATTTTCTTTCCTCTCCTGAGTTCTTCCTTCGCCCTTTCCCTGAGTAGTTTTGAATTATCCTCCATATTTCAGTTTTTCTTGGTATGAAAAAATATCTCTTTATTTCATTTTCTCATTGGTGACATTCATAACGATGCCAACCAGTAATTTTGGTTTTCCGTTCTCGGTGCGGATTATAGCTCCGCCTTTATCCCGAAACCAAAGGTAGTTGCCGTTTTTGTGTTTTATCCGGTATTCAACAAAATAGTTCTCCTTTTTCCCTTCCAGATATTCCTTCATGGCAGTCATGGCCAATCCGAAATCATCCGGATGGATTAATTTCGTCCAGGCTTCAAAACCTTGTCCGATTTCATCAGGTGTATAGCCAAGTATCGTATATTTTGCTTTCCCGGTTCTGACGATATTATGCTCATAATCCCATTCCCACCATGACATATCGCCCATTTCGAGCGCACTCTCCACATGTTTTCGTTCTGTAATATCCTGGGCAGCGCCCCAGAGTCCCTTAATTTTGCCTGTTTCATCAAATTCTGCCTCTCCCCGAACCCACATCCAACCATTACTGCCATCGGCCCGCAAGGTTTTTAGTTCCAGCTCATATGGGATGCCTGTAATTCTTGTATTTGTTAAAGAAGTCGACAAGATCTCCCAACTTTCATGGGTAAACAACTTCTGATGTTCGTTATAGGGTGGCGGGGGAAGCGCTGGATCAAATCCATACATTTTGTATAGTTCTTCTGTCCACACAACCTCATTGGTCGCGAGATCCAGATGCCAGCTTCCTATATGTGTTATCTGCTGCGCTCGTTTTAATTCGTGTTCGCTCCTGATCAGTTTTTCTTCAGCCAGCTTACGTTTGGTAATATTGACAAAAGTCACAATGACTCCTTCCACCGCGTTCTCAGCAGTACGGTAAGGGATAATACTCATTAAGTAGCATTTGCCCTTATTGTCCATGATCTCTCGTTCGAAGGGCTGCAACGAATCATATACAGATTCAATTTCGCCAATTAAATGATTGTCAAAGTTGCTTAATGATAAATGCCTCAAGGGGCGTCCGATATCAGAAGTGATAATATTGGTCAGTTTGCTTGCAACGTCATTAACTTTGCGGATGATCATATGCTGATCGAGATACAAAGTCCCTATTTGCGTATTCTTCAAAAGGTTTTCGACATCTGAGGTCAGTTCGGTGAGTTCTTCTATCTTTCGGATATGTTCCGAATTAACGGTATATAATTCTTCATTAACTGATTGCAACTCTTCATTGGTACTTTGCAACTCTTCGTTTGAGGCAATCAACTCTTCGTTCGACGATTGCAGTTCTTCATTGCTTGTTTCAAGCTCTTCAACAGTAGCCTGGAGGCTTTCGCTTTTTAACTGCAACTCCTTTTCTAACTCATCAATCCGCTCGTTATAATGCATTTGAATATTCACCTTCCCGGTTTTAGACGGCTTTTTCGCGGCTTTGGCTTTATCTTTCTCGTTAAAGGAAATCAGGTAATAGATGTTGCTGTTAACCTTATCTGTGATTTTTTTACACGACAGTGTTAGTTGTTTTCCGATATTTTTCGATTCAATGTTTTCAATAATGGTTTCATCATTACTTTTAGATGCAAGGCGAATAAGGCTGCTGACAAAAATTGAATTTTCCTTGGAAAGCATCTTAAGCAGGTTAATGGTAATCTGGCCAGTGGGAATACTTAAATAGTCGTTTACATTATTGATGGTATGAAGAATTTCGCAATTTTCGTCAATGACAACCGAAGGCGGTAAATAATCGCCCATTACCTGGTCAAACAACACTTCCAAAAAGCGATTTTTGCCCTTTGGTGTTTTAAGAAAAGAATTTACATGCAATATTTCGGGATAGTTTTTCAATAGCGAAGATTGAATTACCCCTGATTGGATTGGCGGTTTATAATTCAATTGTTTTTGGAAAATTTTTGATTTATTGTCGATAACTTTAAACCCTTTGGCCATGTTTCCCAACGATTCGCTGGAACCAAGAAACATGTACCCGTTTTCATTCAGCGAAATATTGAACAATGAAAAAATATTTTGCTGAATGTCGGGATTCACATAAATCAGGAAATTGCGACAGGAGATAAGGTCCAATTTAGAAAATGGAGGATCGTTGATAATATTTTGCCGGGCAAAAACGATCATTCCACGGATATTTTCATTTATCTGGTAACCGCTTTCTTTCCGGATAAAGAACCGGGTAAGCCTCTCCGGCGAAACATCGGAAACAATATTATCGGGGTAAAATCCGGCCGCCGCATATTCCAACGAATCTGTATCCAGGTCGGTAGCGAATATTTTTACCTCCCTGCTGATATTGCATTCAGCCATGCACTCCTTAAACAGAATGGCGAGTGAATAGGCCTCTTCGCCGGTTGAACATGCGGCAACCCAGATCCGTATTTCCTTTTTTGACGAAACTGACTCGATTACTTTTGAGATCACCTGGCTCTTTAAACGGTTAAACGCTGCTTCGTCTCTGAAGAAACGCGTCACACCGATCAGCAGTTCATTAAAAAGAATATTTATCTCCTTGCTGTTGTTAATTAAAAACTTAGTATAATCATCAATTTTTTGGAAACGGTTGATACTTATTCTCTTCTCCAGTCGCCGTATGATCGTATTTTCCTTATAACAGGAGAAATCGACATTTTTAGCGTCATTCAGAATGGCAATAACCTTTGACATCTGGCTTTGTTCGCTTGCTAACAGGGATTCAATTTTCCTGTTTTCTTTTACAAAAGGATGCTTTATGTAGTTAATAAGTTCTTCGGCCAATTGTTTGGGAGGCATGATGATATCAACCATTCCGGTAGATATTGAACTATGCGGCATACTCTCAAATTTGGCAGATTTCTCGTCTTGTGCCATGGTCATGCCACCAAATTCCTTAATAGCTTTTATCCCTAATGTTCCATCACTTCCGGCACCGGAAAGGATGATCCCAACTGCATTTTTTTCCTGGTCTTTTGCCAGGGAACGGAAGAAAATATCGATGGGCAAATTTAAAGTCCGGTTAGCGCCTAATTCATTGAGGTATAAAATACCATGAAAAATCGTCATATTCATTTTAGGCGGAATCAGGTAAATGTGATTCGCATTTAAAGCCATTCCATCCGTAACAACCTCAATTTTAATAGAGGTAAACCGCGAAAGCAACTCATTCATAAAGCTCTTGTAATCGGGCGACAAGTGCTGTATAATTACAAATGCAGCATCCGGTTCCGGTATCATGCTTCTGAAAAAATCCTGCAATGCTTCAAGTCCGCCGGCCGAAGCCCCAATGCCAACAATAGGAAAATTGAGAATGGTTTTACCCAACTTATAATCAAAATCGTCTTTTGTAATGTCTGATTTTTTAATTTTCATACTGTTATTGTTATAACGTTCTCAGTACAATAATACAAAAAAATCATTTTCATGAACTTCCTGGAAATTGTTTTATGATTTGGTGGTTTCGGGCAGCCATGCCGGTTTATTGCTAATGGATCAATTGTTCACCCGCTCACCTGTTCACCCTGATTTACCTGCCACAGACCTTCTTTATCCACCCCGCCATCATCTCAAGCGCCTCAGACGCAATGGTCTCTTCGATTTTTGAGTATTCATTCGGGCTCCCCGTGGTGGCATGCTGGAAAAGGTGATTCAGCCCGGGCAGTTCTTCAATGGTGTAGTGCACATTCCCGCCAAAAATCATGGCTTTTTCGATGGACTGGAGATTCTCGTGGGCGGGCACCTGGAGATCGAGGCTGCCATTAATCGCCAGCAACGGGCATTTGACCCGTGTCAGGTAATCCTGCGGGTCGAGGGTGAGGAAACACCGGAACCAGGGAGAAACGAGGGGTGAGATCCTGGCCGTAACTTCCGCATCAGATAGTTTGTGATAACTGGTGTCGCGTGCATTTTTTTTATCGAAATCGGCAAACAGCACGCGGATTTTCTGTTCGGCTTTGGTATTGTTGCTGTTTTTTTTCAGGATCGTGTAGATATCCCGTCCCAGCTTGTCATTGTTACGGATTGCATTTTCATCAATTTTTTCAGCCCTTGATATCAGTGCCGACTGCAACAGGAGGATCTGTTCGCCGGTGATTCCGGGACCGGCCATAAGCACGACAAATGCAACATCTTTCTGCTGTGATGCCACGATCGGGGCAATGATCCCGCCTTCACTGTGACCAATAAAACCTATTTTGGTGTTATCTATTTCCGGACGTTTTTTCAGGAAATCGAGTGCGGCTTCCGCATCAGAAGCAAAATCAAGGGTAGTGGCCGATTTGAAATCGCCACCCGACCTGGCGACGCCCCGGTCGTCGTACCGGAAAACGGCAATTCCCTGGCGGGTGAGGTAATCGGCGAGGACTAGAAACGGCTTATGTCCCATCAACTCTTCATCCCTGTTTTGCGGCCCCGACCCGGTGATGAGGATCGCTACAGGAAACGGGCCTCCCTTTTCGGGTGTTGTAAGCGTCCCTGCCAGGTCAAACCCTCCGGCGGAATTCGGAAACATAACCTCCTCAGAATGGTAAGGAAACGGATGTTTCGGCTCCTGCGGACGATTCATCGCGATCTTTTTCTCCTGGCGGTTCATGGTGAGCGGGAACGCCATTCCCGACTGTTTCCATGTTCCTGCAATGGAGGAATAGCCCTCATTGATCCTGCCGCTGAACTTTCCCCCGATCTTTTTCGAAGAGACTAAAATGGAATCATCTTTCAAAAAAACTTTGCTGGTTGGCAGATCCACGGCCCCCTGGTCGGGACTGTCGAAGGTGACAACCATGCTATCTGCCTTGTTGAAGGAGATGTTCATGACAAGCCGCAGTTCCATCCCCTGCACCTTAAGCACCCCCGCCCAGGAACCCTCAAACTGTTTGGTTTTCACCTGCGCCTTCATTCCTGCTGAAACTGCTAAAAACAAGAGCACTGTGAGGTAAAGTCGCGAAAAGTGGTAGATTGTTTTCATGATGTTTTTTTTTGGAGGATGATTAGGATAACAGGTGGACAGGTGGACAGGTGGACAGGTGGACAGGTGGCCAGGTGGCCAGGTGGCCAGGTGGACGAATGAACCGAAGTCTCACAATTTTACCATTTTACCATTTTACCATTTTGCCATTTCACCATTTCACGATTTCACGATTTCACAATTTCACAATTTCACAATTTCGCTACCTCGCTACCTCGCTACTTCACAATGGATGTTGCAAAACTATTCGAATATGCCGCGAAAAAGCCAACTCCACCATTGCTCACATTGCTTTTAATATTTGCCGGGGGACCGGTAAAAAATGGAATGTTAAACCCCGACCGGTCAACTTCCATTATAAAATTATAATATTCTTTTGTAATTCCCGACATCTGCAGTGTAATTGTGTCGCCGGGATGGATTGTTGACCATGTATGAGCATTGTTGAGGCGCATAACGGGCACTCCGTTCATATAACTGCCATTGTAGAATTTGTCATCGGAGATCACCTTTTTAGTAATGGTGTCGGTGATCAGTTGCCGGTTACGGTAAAGGTTGAAGAGGTAATAGTTGGTTTCATTCGCGGGGTCCTGGGCCCACACTTTGATGATCCAGCGGCCTTCTGTACCTGCCGTTGCATCGAATTCAGCCGACACCGAGTCGATATGCGGCACTGAGGGTATTGCCGACGAGGCCTCCACGCTGGTTACCCCGGCAACCGGATCGTGCAGGGCAACATGAAGGGTATATGTATTCCCGATTTTTCCGGCAAAGCCCCGATCAGTCTGGTATATGCCAGAGATTCCCGGAAGCGATTCGTGAAGCGTATAGGTGTTGACCCCGTCGGCAACGGTCACCGTAGCGTTGACTATCCGGGGTGCCGGTTCATTCGAGAAATAATCAGACGATTTGGTCAGGGAAACGGCATAGACGCCGGTGTCGGATTGAACGTTGCCATCCACAACCACACGGGTATAGGTCGTGTCAAGCTTTACGTTGATCTTTTCGGTGCAGGCTGCTGCCAGCAATGAAAGCAGGAGGATTTGGAATATTTTTCTAGTCATTGTTGAAATGGAAATTAAAGGTAACAGAAGGGATGATCCCAAAAAGATATACCTTCTCGGCATAAGTAACGTCGCGGTTGACGTTATCCTGTGTAAAGTTGATCGACCAGGTGTTATGCCGGTTGTAAGCATTGTAGACCGAAAAATTCAGATCCCAGTTGAATTTCCGTCCTGCCTTTTCTTTGCTGTAATAGGTAAGGGCTATGTCGAGACGATGATAATCCTGGTATCTGTATTGGTTTCTGTCAGAGTAAATCGGGACAATCTTTCCGCCTATTTCGGCACGTCCGGTTGGAAATGTGACCGGTGCGCCCGTGGCATAAACCCAGTTTGCAGAAACGCTTAAACGCTTGCTGATAGTGTAGTTGAGCACAACCGAAATATTGTTGGGTTTGTCGTATGGAGCCGGGTAGGGGGTGCCGCTGTTGATCCCGCTGATCTGCCGGAAGGTCCTCGACCAGGTGTAGCTGACCCATCCGTTGAACTTGGTTTCGTTGATCCGCACGAGGCATTCAACGCCATACGACCAGGCCTTCCCGGTGCGCACTTCACCTTCAAGTTTGTTGTTGAGCAAAAGGTCGGCGAAATCTTTGAAATCGACCACATGCTGCATCCATTTGTAATAGGTTTCAACCGAGGTTTCAATCGTATTTCTTCTGAAATTCCTGAAATACCCCAGTGCGACCTGGTCGGCGATCTGGGGTTTTATATTGGGACTGGCGGGGAACCATACGTCGAGCGGTGTTCCAACCGTCGAGTTCTGTGCCAGCTGAAGGTACTGGTATGTGCGCGCGTAACTGGCCTTGACGGAGTGCACGCTGTTGATATCATAAAGCAGGCCAAGCCGCGGTTCGAGTCCTGCATAGGTATGGTACAGGAGGCCTGATTTGTAAACGGTGGAATCGACTGCCTTGTAGGCAGTGTCATAATGAAATACAGTGCCGGGCCCGGTATTCTGGAACATGGAGAGGCGCAAACCGTATTTAACGGTAAGATGGTCCCCGAACTTCTGTTCATTGCTGCCATACACGCCGGTCTCAAACCCGTAATTATTCGGCACCTTCACGCTGGTCACCACCGATTTGTCGCCAATTCCCTTTGCCTCCCCCGGACTGAACATGTGATAGATCTCCGAAACACCGAATTTGATCGTGTTCTTTGTATTGAGGTAATAACTGAAATCGCCTTTCATCCCGATATCCCGGAGGGTTGAAGTCCAGTTGAAGGAGGTTGTATTCCCGTCGGGGGTCCCCAGGTTATACAGGTAGTTGCTGTATATCAGCGAGAAATTCGAAAATAACTGCCGGGTGAAAAGATGGTTCCAGCGCGCTGTTGCCGTTTCGTTGCCCCATTTCATCGTGGCAAAGCCGTTTTTAAAGATATCGCGTCCAAAATATCCCGACAGAAAAACCTGGTTGTTGTCGTTGATTTTATAATTTAGCTTGGCATTCAGATCATAAAAGTAGAGTTTGTTGTTATGCAGATTCTTGTTGGAGGACAAAGGAAGGAAAATATCAGCATAGGTACGGCGCCCCGACACTACAAATGAGCACCGGTCCTTGATAATCGGACCTTCAATGGTTAACCTGCTTGAAATAAGCCCTATCCCTCCGTTGACTTCAATTTTTTTCGAATTCCCGTCATTCATGCGAATATCAAGTACCGAGGATAGCCGTCCACCGTAATTGGCAGGGATGTCACCTTTGTAAAGCTTAACATCCTTGATCGCATCATTGTTGAACACGGAGAAAAAACCCATCAAATGGGAAGCGTTGTAAACGGTGGCTTCATCAAGCAGGATCAGGTTCTGATCGGACGCCCCGCCGCGAACGCTGAATCCGCTCGAACCTTCGCCAACCGACTGAACGCCTGGCAGCATCTGAATGGCCTTGATCACGTCGACTTCGCCAAACAGGGCCGGGATATGCTGGATGGTCTTGATATCCATCCTGAAGGTGCTCATCTCAGGTTTAACGACATTTTTATCATTCTTTTCACTGGTGATCTCCACCTCTTTCAGATCGTGCGACAGCGGTTCCATCTCCAGGTTGATCCTGAACTCTTTCTTCGTAGAGAGATCAACGGTTTTTGTAACTGTTTTATAACCTACATAAGAATAAACCAGGGTGTACTGGCCAACATTCAGGGTGAGCGAGTAGTTGCCGTAAACATCGGAGACTGCGCCGGTTTTGATTTCGCGAACAAAAACGGTAGCTCCCAACAGGGCCTCACCACTGCGTTTGTCTGAGATCTTGCCGCTGATCGAAACATGGCCGGGGGCCTCAGTACAGAAACCATGAAGACTAATTAAAATAAAAAGACCGAAAAAAAGTGAGAAAGCGGATTGCTTCATGTTTGGATAAAAGTTATTCAATTATTTTCTGATAATCCGGAATTCCCCGTTTACCCCGAGTTTGATGATTTGGGAAGGCTTGATACTGCTGTGTGTGCCAAATTGTTCATCAACGGCATGGTCAATCCCGTCGATTATCTCACGCGAAATTTCTCTGAACGAGAGGGGAGGTTTGTCACCTGAGAGATTGGCAGATGTTGAAACGATGGGCTTGCCGAATTTCCGGATCAGTTTCTGGCAGAATTCGTTTTGCACTACCCTGATCGCAACTGATTTGTCGTCAGCAATCACACTGTCGGGCAGGTTCACGGCATTGGGGTAAACGATGGTCAGTGGGAATTCGGCAAACTCGATCAGGTCCCACGCAAGTTCGGGCATCTCCCTGACGTAATTCAGTATTTTCTCAGCGCGGTCGACCAGGATGATCATGCTTTTACTTTCGGTACGCTGCTTCATTGCAGAAATCTTCTCTACTGCAGCAGCATTGGTAGCATCACACCCGATTCCCCAGATGGTGTCGGTAGGATATAATATGATCCCGCCTTCCTTTAAAATGCGGGTACACTCCTGTATTTCATTGTCAAAGATATCCATGGTGCGAATTTGAATTCCGACTGTTAAACGTGAAAGTTGGCGGTAAATTGCCTGATCCGGTATATTCTGAAAGTTCAGACAACAGCGCGTGAAAGGACATTCCCAGCAGTTATATCCTGAGTACTTCCGGTGAAAACACTGCTTATGCTTTCAGCCGGGCGGTCAGTTGTCCGACCCTGATATCAAAGGCACACCTGAAATGTTGTTCAGGGCAGGCCCGGTATCCATGAAGTCCGCAGGGACGGCACGGCAACTCCTGTTCGGTTTCAACGACGCATGAGTCGTCGGAGAGCGGCCCGAAGCCAAAACCGGGGATGGTGGAGCAATAGACGGCGGTAACCGGTGCATTTACGGCGGAGGCGAGGTGCATGGGGGCCGAGTCGTTCGTGAAGTTCATCCGGGCATCCTTCATCAGGGCTGCAGACTGTAGAAAAGTGAGTTTGCCGGCAAGATTCCTGAGTCCGGGATGAGCAGCCTTTTCAATAATTTCCTCGCACAGGTTGTGATCATTGCCTGCCCCGAGCAGGAATACCGTGGCTTCACGGGGAACCTGCCTGATAATTTCCACCCATTTATCCGTTGGATACTGTTTCGTGAACCACAGTGAAGCAGGCGAAAACGTATAGTATAAGCCGGTCTTCATCAGGCCCACATGGCTGAAATCGGCAGCGGAGGGATATAACTTGGGCATTGTTCTGGTGTTCCCGGTAATCCCTTCGATTAGTGACAAATTCCGGTCGATTTCATGCACCCCGTCAAGTTTGTGGCTGATTTTCCGGGTGAACAGGAACGACACCGGGTTTTTGTCAAAACCAATGGTCTCAGCGGCGCCCGACAACACTGTCAGCAATCCCGTTTTAAAAAAGCGTTGCAAGTTTACCACCACACTGTACCTGGATTTCCTGACCCGCCCGATCAACCTGAGGAAATGGCGGGTTGAATGCGACCTTTTGTCCCATACCAGTACTTCATTCAGGAACGGATGGCCTGCAAACAGGCTTTCATTGCCTTTTTTTACCAGAAGGTCGATGCTGCTGTCGGGGAAAAACTGGTGAAGTTTTTCCAGTACCGGCGTTGCCAGGATGACATCCCCAATCGAGGCTGTTTGAATTACCAGTATTTTTTTCATCTAAACAGCCACATCAAATTCGCGTAATGCCTGGTTCAGGGAGGTCTTCAGGTCGGTGGAGGCAGTACGTTTCCCGATGATCAAAGCACAGGGAACCTGGTATATCCCGGCTGGGAAAGTTTTTGGCAGGGTTCCCGGGATCACCACCGACCTTTCCGGCACAAAACCTTTGAATTCAACGGGCTCTTTCCCGGAAACATCAATGATTTTTGTCGACGCAGTAAGAACAACATTGGCACCGAGCACCGCTTCCCTGCCAACCCTGACGCCTTCCACTACGATGGAACGGGAGCCAAGAAAACAATGGTCTTCAATAACGACCGGGGCAGCCTGAACCGGTTCAAGAACTCCGCCGATGCCCACGCCGCCGCTGAGATGGCAATGTTTTCCGATCTGGGCGCATGAACCTACCGTGGCCCACGTGTCGATCATCGTACCCGAATCAACATACGCACCGATGTTAATGTACGACGGCATCATAACAACCCCTTCGGCAATGAAGGAACCATAGCGGGCAATGGCGTGCGGTACCACGCGGATCCCGAGTTTGTCGTAGTTCTTCTTGAGGGGGATCTTGTCATAAAACTGAAACGGGCCAACCTCGGTCAGCTCCATTTTCCGGATGGGAAAATAAAGGATCACGGCCTTCTTGATCCATTCATGGGTAACCCATCCTTCTTCAACCGGCGTTGCGATCCGGAGCAAACCCTGGTCGAGCCGGGCCACAACGTCACAAATCGCCTGCTGTGTTTCGTCCTTCTTCAGCTGTTCCCTGTTCTCCCACGCTGATTCAATGATCTCTCTGAGGTGCTCCATGGTTTTTGTTTGCATTGATCCGATGGCATTGGTAGCCCATGATTACTCTGTTCCAAAATTAGATAAAATTTTAAATCTTTGTACCTTTGCACAAAATATAGGCCATGGGCAGGATCGTTGCTATTGATTACGGACAGAAGAGAACAGGGCTTGCCGTGACGGATGAACTGAAGATCATTGCCACCGGACTTACAACAGTGAGAACGGTTGACCTGATGGATTTCTTAAAGGAATATGTTAAAAAAAACAACGTTGAATGTTTTGTGGTGGGAGAGCCGAAACAGATGAACAATACGCCATCGGAATCGGCCGTGTATATTGAACCATTTGTGAAGGCGCTCCGGACCGGTTTTCCCGCGATTGCGGTTGCACGCATGGATGAACGGTTTACGTCGATCATGGCCACCCGTACGATCAGGGAAGCAGGATTAAAGAAAAAAGACAGGCAGGATAAAGCGCTGGTTGATACCGTGAGCGCTACCATTATTCTGCAGTCCTATATGGAAGCGGCGAGATAGAGAAATGGTGAAATGGTGAAATAGTTAATATATGTCCACCTGTCCACCTGTCCACCTGACCACCTGTCCACCTGACCACCAAATAATTAACCTAAACTAAAAACAACAACCCAATATGATATTGCCTGTAGTAGCGTACGGACATCCGGTTTTAAAAAAAGTTGCCGAGCCTGTTGGCCCTGATCTTCCTGATTTCAGGGAATTCCTGGAGAACATGTGGGAGACCATGTACCAGTCGGACGGTGTGGGACTGGCAGCGCCCCAGGTCAACCGGTCGATCCGTGTGATTGTAATTGATGCATCGGCATTTGCTGAAAAATATCCTGAGTCTGAAAATTTTAAAAAGGCTTTTATCAACGCGCACATTTACAGGGAAGAAGGAGAGGAGTATCCTTTCAATGAAGGCTGCCTCAGCTTCCCCGGATTGCGCGAAGATATCATGCGGAAGCCGGTTATTCATATAAAATACCATGATGAAAATTTCGTGGAACATGATGAACGCTATGATGGCGTCCTTGCCCGCATCATCCAGCACGAATACGACCATATCCAGGGTGTTGTGTTTGTCGACCGCCTGCCGTCGCTGAAGAAAATGCTGCTCAAGCGGCGGTTGTCCGACATAAGCAAGGGAAATGTGGAAGTGGGTTACAGGATGATGTTTCCACAGATAAAAAAAGGGAGAAGGTAGGGGATTTTGGATTTACGATTTACGATCTACGATTTACGATTTACGATTTACGATTTACGATTTTGCGATTTTGCGATTTTAAATTGTGTTGCAAGTCAGACGTTTGTTTCTCTTATACATGACAAAATAAAAACAAATCAAAAATAACATAGCTGAAATATGAATAAGACAACAACATTCTTGCTGCTGGCAGTTTTTGGATTGATGGCTGCCTGCAGCCCTTCGCGTGAAAAGACAGTAAACCGGATCCAGGTGCTGGAAAAAAGTTTGTTTTCTCCCGAATCTGTCAGTTTTAACAAAGCAAAAGCTGACAGTCTGATGGCGTTATATGAAGACTTTATCAAGGCCAACCCCAAAGATTCCCTGGCGCCCGGGTTTTTGTTCAAGTCGGCCAATGTAGCCATGAATATGGGAGATGGCACTAAAGCAATCAATTTGTTTGACAAGTATCTCCAGGATTATCCCGACAAACCGAAAGCAGCGATCAGCATGTTTTTCAAAGGATTCGTCTATGAAAATGTACTTCACAACCTGGATAAGGCCCGTGAGATATACCTGCTGTTCATTGAAAAATATCCTTCAAACGACTTTGTCAAGGATGCCAAAATGGCCCTGATGAACCTTGGAAAAACACCGGAAATGCTGGTAAAGGAGTTTGAATTGAAAAGACAGGCTGATAGCCTCAGAATAGGAGATTCTCTGGCACAAGGGAAGAAAAAGAAACGGAAATAGCAGATTTTTGGCACTTCGGCCTCGCTCAGTGTGCCATCATCCCCAAATCCTCACATCCTCAAATCATTTAAACCGGCTTTCCAGGAAATTCGACAATCCTGAAGGGGTTATTTCTTCGAACAGCCTGCCTTCATAGCTGTAGGCAATCTCACCGCGTTCTTCGGAAACGATAATGGCAATGGCATCGGATTTCTCGGTGATCCCGACTGCGGCGCGATGTCGCAGACCATAAAATGTCGGAATATCCGCCCTGTTTGAAACTGGCAGGATGCATCGTGCGGCCCTGATCTTATCGCCGATGATTACCACTGCCCCATCATGCAGCGGGCTGTTCTTGAAGAAGATGGTCTCGATCAACACCTCGGAGATTCTGGCATCAACAGGCTGGCCGGTAGCGATGTACTGCGCAAGTTCGTTCTGCTGGGAGATAACGATCAGTGCACCCGTTTTGGTCTCCGCCATTTTCTGGCATGCCATCACGATCTTGTCGATGTTGAGGTTGACCGGGTTGTTCACTTTAAAACGCCAGAAAAGGAACCTTTTGCGCTGGCTTTTTATGATCCGGGTGTTACCCACCATCAGTAAAAACTGGCGAATCTCGGGCTGAAAAACCACGATAAGCGCGATAACCCCCACACTGATAAACTGCCCGAGGATTTCGGTCAGCAACTGCATCTGGAAAGCCTTCACAATTTTCCAGATCAGGTACAATGCAATGATCCCGATAAAGATCCTGATTGCGGCAGTTCCTTTTACCAGGTTGTAAATTTCGTATAAAAGGATGGCAAACAGGATGATATCAACAACATCAACAATTCTGAGTGAGAAGAGGCCGGTTAGGAGCATGGGTGAAGGATATTGAAATGGTAAAATGGTGAAATGGTAAAATGGTGAACGGGTAAACGGGTGAAAATTGAGCTGCAAAGTTAGCAATTTACGTTCAACCGATCATTTTTACCAGTCTGATGGCTTCAACGGCTTCTTTCACGTCGTGTACCCTAAGGATATCCGCGCCTTTAAGCAGGGCGATGGTGTTTAAAACTGTTGTGCCATTCAGCGCATCTTCAGGCTTTATTTGCAATACCCTGTTGATCATTGATTTCCGCGATAAACCGGCCAGGATGGGTACGCCCGCTGCTCTGAACTCATCCAGCCTTGAAAGCAACGAAAAATTGTGAATCACATTTTTTCCAAATCCGAACCCCGGGTCAAGAATCACCTGTGAAACTCCTTTTTCACGACACCGGGCAAGCTGCTGTTCAAAGAAATAGTTGACCTCGGCCACAACATCGGAGTAAAAAGGATTGTCCTGCATGGTGGCCGGCGTTCCTTTCATGTGCATCAACACATAGGGAACATTGAGCGATGCGACAGTATCCAGCATGCCCTGGTCGAACCGGCCTCCGTATATGTCGTTGATCATCGTGGCGCCATTTTCAACGGCAGCGCGGGCTACTCCGGAGCGGAATGTGTCGGCCGAAAAAATAGTTTCAGGAAAAGTACTGCAAAGCAACTGCAATGCAGGTATGATCCGTTCCATCTCCTCTTCTTCAGGCACATCAGCCGCTTTCGGACGCGAGGAGACCGCGCCGACATCGATGACCGATGCACCGTCACTAATCATTTTTTCACTCTGCCGGAGCCAGGAATCACGGTCAGGATACCTTCCGCCATCGTAAAAGGAATCAGGTGTCAGGTTGAGGATTCCCATCACAACCGGCGTTGACAGATCAAGCGTTTTTTTTCCGCAGAATAGTTTTGACATACCACGCCCGTTATTTAGGATGACCGGAATAATTCCATTGCTGCAAATGTTATTATTTTGTTAAATTCAGCATCCAAAAGTACGATCAATAGCGAGATTTTTGTTAATTTTAGCCTCAAATTTATCAGCATGAAGATTCTTAGAAATATTTTCCGGATACTCGTCGGGCTCGTTTTCGTTTTCTCCGGTTTTGTCAAAGGGGTTGACCCTTTGGGTACCGTTTACCGCATGGACGACTATTTCATCGCTTTCAACATTCCATGGTTTACAAGCTTCAGCCTGGTATTGACAATTATGCTCTGCACACTTGAATTTATACTTGGCATCAGCCTGCTCTTCAACCTGTGGATCCGGAAAACCGTTTGGCTGCTGGTACCCATGATGATGTTCTTCACGATCCTTACATTTTTTGATGCTGTTTATAATCTTGTCCCTGATTGCGGGTGTTTTGGCGATGCGCTGAAAATCACTAACATACAGACATTTGTAAAGAACCTGTTCCTCATGGCCCTGGCCCTGCTGATTTTCGCCTGGCGCAGGAAATACAGGAGTCTGCTTGCCCCCCGGTGGGAAATTATGCTGCTTCTTGTTACGATAGCCGGTTATGCCACCATGTCGTTGCAGTGTTACCGGCATCTGCCGCTGATCGACTTCATGGCCTGGAAAGTAGGAAACAAAGTCAATCAAACCGAAACCAAACCGGTAACGTTTTATGTGACCTACAAAAACAAACATACCGGTGAAGAGAAGGAATATGTGTCGCCTAACTACCCATGGAATGATTCGACCTGGCTCAAGGTATGGATTTTTAAAAGTCAACGGGTCATTGACCCGAATAAGAACCAGGGATTGGTTCTCAGGGTTGAGGACCAGTATGGCGCGGATTATACCGCCAGTGTTCTTAATAACCACGATTATCAGTTTATCCTGGTTGCTTATGATCTTACAAAGTCTGGTACCGAAGGGTTTCATAAAATTTTGCCGCTGTATAAAAAAGCCATATCCGATGGCTATTCATTTATCTGTCTTACAAATTCCCTGCCGGCCGTGATAAAAAAGTTCAGGCTTGCAAACGGAACCGCATTCGATTATTATAGTTCCGACGATGTGGTGCTGAAAACCATGGTGCGCTCCAACCCCGGGCTGATCCTGCTGAAAGACGGTGTCGTGCTGGCAAAATGGGGCTTCCGTGATTTTCCACAGTACGATGAAGTAAAATCCAGGTATATGAAAAAATAACCACCAGGCATCCAATCTTTAGATTTCAGATTTTAGATTTCAGATTTTAGATTTTAGATTTTAGATTTCAGATTTCAAAATTCATTATTCAATATTCATTTTCCCCTTATCCCAGCCCCGGCAATCAACATGGCCCACTTTATCCTGAAGCGTTTATGGTACGGCTTGCTGGTGTTGCTGGGGGTGATCGTTGTTGTTTTTTTTCTTTTCAACGTTCTTCCCGGCGACCCTGCCCGGATGATGCTCGGCCAGCGTGCCGATGTTGCCTCTGTTGAAGCCATCAACAGGGACCTGGGCCGCGACAAGCCTTTGTTCCTTCAGTTTTTGAACTACCTGAACGATCTTTCACCGGTTTCCCTGCACAATACCAGCGACAGGAACAGCTTCCTGTTCCTCGACCGGGAGAAATATGGCAGGACGCTGCGTGTGATGGCATTCGGCAGCACGTCAGTTGTATTGAAAGAGCCGTACCTTCGCCGTTCATACCAGTCAAAAAGGAACGTGACGGAGATACTTGCCGAGGGGTTCGTCAACACGATTATCCTCGCACTCACCGCTATGGCGTTTGCTATCATATTCGGCATAGCGATAGGGATTATATGCGCCATTTATAAAAATAGTTTTGTTGACCGGGCTGCACTGGTGTTCTCCGTGCTGGGGATGTCGCTGCCATCATTTTTTGTTGCCATACTTAACGCATGGGTTTTTGCGTTTGTATTGGTAAAGTACACCGGTCTCAATATGTCGGGGAGCCTTTATGGCGTGGATGATTTCGGCGGCGGCAGCTTCCTTGAACTGAAAAACCTGTTACTGCCTGCGCTGACTCTCGGGATACGCCCGCTGGCCATCATCGTGGAACTGACCAGGAATTCGCTGCTTGAGGTGATGACCCAGGATTACATCCGGACAGCCAGGGCCAAGGGTGTAAGCGAAACAGCAATTGTTCTTAAACATGCCCTGAAAAATGCCTTAAATCCTGTTGTCACGGCAATTTCTGGCTGGCTTGCTTCGCTGCTTGCAGGAGCCGTTTTTGTCGAGTTCATCTTTGACTGGAAAGGGATCGGCGTAGTGATCGTGAATGCGCTTGATAAATATGATTTTCCTGTTGTCATGGGAGCTGTTCTTTTTATTTCCATCATCCTGATTATCATCAATTTCCTGGTTGATATCCTTTATGGGTTGCTTGATCCGCGCATCCGGCTGCAATGACCCCGGAGTAAATGCCCATCATCAGACAAATGAAAATATTTTATAAAACCTAACTATACAAATATCATGAGAAAAAAAATTGTTGCCGGAAACTGGAAGATGAACAAAGTGTTTGCTGAAGCCGAAACGCTGATCACTGAGATCGCTGACGCACTGGATGAAGTGGAACTGATCAATACGGAGGTTGTCCTTTGCCCGCCGTCGATCTACCTTGAAATGACCACGGATGTAGCTGAAGAGGCAAATTTCATGGTTGGAGCACAGAACGTCTATCCCGAAGATTCGGGCGCTTTTACCGGCGAAATAAGTCCGCTGATGCTTAAGGCGCTCAAGGTGGATTACTGCATTGTCGGGCATTCGGAACGGAGGAAGTATTTCGGCGAGAGCAACGAATTCCTGCTGCGCAAGGTTGATGCCCTGCTGAAACATGGAATCCGCCCGATCTTCTGCTGCGGTGAACTGTTGCCTGAGCGTGAAGCCGGCCAGCATTTTGATGTGGTGAAAAAACAGGTGGAAGAGTCGTTGTTTCACCTTGGTGCAGAGGCCTTTGCCCGCATCGTCATCGCATATGAACCGGTATGGGCCATTGGGACCGGCGTTACGGCCTCAAAGGAACAGGCCCAGGAGATGCATGCTTACATCAGGCAGTTGGTTGCGGAAAAATATAATGCAAAGACCGCCGAGAATACCACCATTTTATACGGGGGCAGTTGCAATGGCAAGAATGCCATGGAACTCTTTGCCCAGCCTGATGTTGACGGCGGGCTGATCGGTGGCGCCTGCCTGAAGGCAGAGGAATTCATGCAGATTGTTACATCTCTTTAGCCATGGATTACATCGAAATAACAATCAGCGACTTCCGGGATTTTGATGCTGA
The DNA here is from genome assembly GCA_903913885.1 of uncultured Bacteroidales bacterium. Lineage (GTDB taxonomy): Bacteria > Bacteroidota > Bacteroidia > Bacteroidales > FEN-979 > CAIVAT01. The sequence goes on from CAIWMX010000031.1 coordinate 63,954, forward strand.
AATCATCATGGCCCAGCTGGCGGAACTCGGGTTTGAAAGTTTCACTGAAACGGACGAACTGCTGCAGGCTTATATCAGTGAAGATGCGTACAATTCCGAAGCAATAGGTTCCTATCTGGACCAATTGCAGGCAGATCACGGCATCGGGTATGCTTCTCAGAAAATACCTGCCCAAAATTGGAATGCATTATGGGAAAGTGCCTATGAACCCGTTACCATTGCCGGTAAATGCCAGGTCAGGGCGCCTTTTCATGAAGCAATGTCCGGGATTCAATACGATATCGTGATAGAGCCAAGGATGTCGTTCGGAACTGCGCATCACGAAACTACCTCTCTGATGCTGGAACTCATGATGCAGGAAGATATGCAGGGCAAAAGGGTGCTCGACATGGGATGCGGGACGGGGGTGCTGGCCATCCTCGCCCACAAGATGAACGCAGCAGAAGTGGTCGCCATCGACAACGACGACTGGGCCTATGCCAATGCCCTTGATAACATGGCAAGCAACAAGGCAGGGGAAGTGGTTGTCATACAGGGCGAGGCTTCTGCGATTTCTCAGCCCGGGTATGACGTGATTGCGGCAAATATCAACAGGAATGTATTGCTTCGTGATATCCCCGTCTACACCGGGTTCCTGAATCCCGGCGGAGTAATGCTGGTGAGCGGCTTTTATGAAGCCGACCTCTCACTGATCAGGGAAGTGGCAGAAAAATCGGGGCTGCATTATGTGAGTCATAAAACGGACAATAACTGGGTAGGCGCTAAATTCGAAAAATGAACAGGGTTCTTCTGAGGTGTATGTTGATCATGATGGTCGTCATGTTATCTGCCAGGTACTCATCCGGTCAGAAACAGGCCTTTTTCACCGGTGACTCCACGAAATTCGTAGGGGAACTTAATTCGGTGTTTTTCAACCTGGCCGACAACGAGAAAAAGATCATCGCACCTTACATGCAGGATTTTGTTCAGAAATGGAATCAGGAAAAATTCGATCCGTCGCGAAAGAAGGTCATTTACGCCATTTTCAATGAAATGGTGAAAAAAAAGATCAGACCCTATCCCGACTTTTTCAACTATGTCAATACGCTGAATATCTTTATCAATTCACACCAGCCGGACGAATCCTTCGTGCCCTGGTCTGATATCCTTAAAAAGCTTATCGCCGACAAGAATTCACGGAAATTTATCGCGTTTCTCGAATCAACATCAAACCTTTTTGCCGAGAACCTGGTTTATAAATCGACTACCACGCGGTGGAAGATAAACCCTCCCGATTACCGGTTTTTGTATGATTCGGTCCCGGTGATCGAATTCAGGAAGTGCGATCTTGTTTGCTACGCCAACGATGACAGCCTGAACATCTATGGTACCCATGGCGTCTATCTTCCCCTGACGACCCAATGGTTTGGCACCGAAGGGCAGGTTAACTGGAAGAGGGCAGGCGAGGACCCCTCCAAAATCTTTGCAACGCTGAACCGGTACAACATCCAGATGAGGTTCTCTAATTTTACTGCCGATTCGGTGTACCTCACGAATAAAAAATATTTCCCTTCACCGATATTGGGCAGGTACCGCGATAAAGTGCTTGCCGACGTGACCGAAAACAAGGCTTCCTATCCCCGTTTCTATTCCTATGGCAAGATGATCGGGATTAAAAACCTGTTTACCAACATCGATTACCTGGGTGGTTTTTCGATGGAGGGAAGCAGTATTATCGGGACAGGGGATAAATCGAGCGATGCCCGGCTTTTCCTTAAAAAGGACGGGAAGGATTTTGTGGTTGCCCGGTCGAAATCGTACATTATCCGTCCCGACCGGATCAATTCAGGGATGGCGTCCATCACCATTTACCATGATAACGACTCGATCTATCATCCGGGATTGCAGTTGAAGTACATGGAGGATAAAAAAGAGTTGTCTTTCAATAATGACGAGCGGATGACGGCGACCAGCCCCTGGTATGATTCCTTTCATAAGATCGAGATTTACTGCGAGGCGCTTTACTGGAAGGTGGGCGAGCCCAGGATCAACTTTGAAATGATGAAAGGGCCCTCGAAAGAAAGCAAGGCCGTATTTGAATCGAGCAGCTACTACTCCTCCCACCGGTATGAAAAACTCACCGGGATCGACGAGGTCAACCCGCTCATCAGGATAAAGTTGTTCACCGCCCAGAAGAAATCAAAGGATTTTACCCTGGGCGAATTTACCCGCTACATAAACATGCCGATTGAACAGGTTGAAAACCAACTGCTGAATATTGCCACGCGCGGATTCCTCCTGTACGACCCCGACAACAAGGTAGCCCATGTCAAGGATAAGCTCTTCAAGTATATCGATGCCTATGCGGGGAAATCTGATTATGACGTGATCTTCTTCAATTCATTCGTGACGAATACCAGCAACGGCATCCTGAACCTGGAAACCTTTGATTTAAAGGTACAGGGTGTACAGATGGTTGCCCTCAGCGATTCGCAGCAGGTATATGTCTATCCCAAAAATGGCGAAGTGGTCTTGAAAAAGGATATGGATTTTGTATTCACCGGGAAGGTGGGCGCCGGACTCTTCGATTTTTATGCCCGCGACTGCTCCTTCGAGTACAGGAAGTTCAAGCTCAACCTGCCTTTGGTCGATTCCATGTTGTTCTACGTGAACAGCAAAACCCGTGATCCCAAAACGGGGACTTTCCCCCAGGTGAGGATAAAAACAGCCATTACAAACCTGAGCGGGGATATCCTGATTGATGATCCGGGCAACAAATCAGGGCTGAAATATTTGAAACAGTACCCTGTCTTCACCAACAGGGATACGGCCCTTGTATATTATAGCAACAGTGCCATTCAGAAAGGGGTTTACGCCAAAGACAAATTTTACTACCAGGTTAAACCCTTTACCATCAGCAGCCTGGATGATATGGTTACCGACAGCCTGAGGTTCGCCGGTTCACTGGTTACGGCGGGGATATTCCCACGGATTGATGAATCTCTGAAAGTGCGTCCCGATTATTCACTGGGACTTGAAACAACCACAAGCCCGGCAGGCTTGCCCATTTACGGGGGCAAGGGAACATTCAGTTCAAGGGTCGACTTGAGCAACAAGGGCTTGCATGGCGACGGAACTTTCAAGTTCCTTAATTCAACAAGCTATTCGCCTGATTTCACTTTCCTGCCCGACTCCATGAAGGCGCTTGCCAGGAATTTCAGGGCGGTTGAAGTAGATGGCGGTGTGGAGTATCCGCAGGTCAACGGGGATTCCGTCAGGGAATTCTGGATGCCTCACAAAGATTCGCTGACCATTGCCACTACCACCAGGGTTATGGGCATGTACAACGACCAGTCGACCTTTTCGGGAGCCCTTGCCCTTACACCCAGGATGCTTAGCGGTAACGGCACGGTAAGGATCAAGGATGCAGAAATGGACTCCCGGGGATTTAGTTTCAGACGGCGCACATTCGATGCACTCATTGCCAACTTTCGGATCAAATCGTACGACCTGGCCGATCTGACCATTTCCACGAAGAATTACCAGACCCATTTTGATTTTGACCACCGCAAGGGGGAATTCAAGTCGAATTTCGGGATTTCGAGGGTCGAATTTCCGCTCAACAAATATATCTGCACCATGGACCGCTTCGACTGGCTGATCGACAGCGAGGAGATCCTGTTGTACAACGAACAGAGCAAAAAGAAGATATCCGATTCCCTCAGCCTTGCCCAGCTGATCGATGTGGCTTATACCGGTTCCGAATTCATTTCGGTTCACCCGCTCCAGGATTCGCTTAAATTCTTTGCCGCCAAGGCCAGGTACAATCTTCGTACCAATGTGATCAATGCACAGGAAGTGAAGATCATCAAAGTTGCCGACGCAGCCATCTATCCCGATTCGGGAAAAGTGGTGATCATGAAGGACGCCAAACTCCAAACCCTGGTTCATGCCATCATCATTGCCAACACGGAAACGCGCAGCCACCAGTTTTACAATGCGAATGTCTCCATCTCTTCACGGAAAAATTATGGCGGCAACGGCGATTATGATTATGTCGACAACACCGGTCAGCACGAAAAGATCCATTTCGACCTCATCAGGGTCGATTCATCCATGCAAACGGTGGCTCACGGGGTCATCAGCGATTCGGCCGGATTTGGGCTGAGTCCGCAATTTGCGTTTGCAGGGGATGTCTCGTTGCGCGCACCGGAGAAAGTACTCACGTTTGATGGCGGGTTCCACCCGGTAACCATCTGCTTTAATGCCAAACCCGAATGGATAAGGTTTAAAAGTCCTGTCAATCCCGATCATGTTCAGATTCCTGTAAATGCACCGCTCAGAAATACAAAGAACGAACCGATCAACCTTGGACTCATGTTCTTCAATACCGAGACCCGGATCAGTCCCTCATTTTTCCGCCGAAAGATCAGCTTCAGCGATACGACCATGATCACCTCCAATGGGATGATCGAGTTCAACCTGCCTACGACCGAATTTCGCATTGCCAGGCCTGAAAAGCTGAAAAACCTCTCTGAAAGAGGTAATTACTTTTCATTGAATACCTGGAACTGCATGATCCGCGGGGAGGGAAAACTGAACCTCAGCCTGAAGGCGGGCAATTTCAAGATGGAAAATTTCGGGATACTCGATTACTACATCATCCCTGATTCCGTCAGGGTACATTGCGCCACGGCGTTGAATTTTCCATTCTCGGAACAGGGGATGCAGCGTTTCAGCTCGCGGCTCGAGTCGATCAATCTTCCCGGGGTTAACCTGATGAAAACACCCTATGCCACCGCACTTGAAAACCTGGTTGACAAGCAGGAGTATGATCGCCTGACCAATGAACACGAGTTGCTAGGGAAATACAAGAAATTCCCGGAAGCGCTTGAGCGTACCCTGTTTCTCGCCGATGTTTCCATGAAATGGGATTCCACCACGCATTCCTACGTTTCGTACGGCAGCATTGGGATCGCCAACATCGGCAAAAGCCAGGTGAACCGTTACGTTAAAGGGATTATTGAGTACACGAAGAAACCCAACGGCGATGAATTCTCCCTCTACCTTGAACTGACCAAAGATGACTGGTACTTCTTTAATTTCCGCAATAACCTGCTGATGGCATTGTCGTCGGACCTCACCTTCAACGACATCGTGCGGGAAGCTGCACAGTCGGGCGGCGAGCAGAAGCGCGTGAAAACGCTGGCCAAAGGTTACAGCTATTCCCTGGCAACCGAGCGCAAGAAGCGTGATTTTCTCAGGAAATTTCAAACAGAGGAAACGCAATAGTTATCCGGATTTTATTTTACTTTGCAACTTGAATCCATATTAACAACCCTGGAAAATGATGGTCGTTTATATTATTCTGGAGATACTGGCTGCCTACCTGCTGGGATCGATCCCCACTGCGGTGTGGGTAGGGCGAATGTTGTACGGCATCGACATCAGGCAGCACGGCAGCGGCAATGCAGGTGCAACCAACGTCATCAGGGTGCTGGGGTACAAGGCTGGCATCCCGGTGCTGCTGGTGGATGTATTTAAAGGATGGCTTGCCGTAGAGCTGGCTGTGTGGCTCCCGATTCATGGGCAAAGTTCCGAAATGCTGACGTATATATGCATTGGCATGGCGCTGGCTGCAGTGCTTGGCCATGTTTTCCCTGTTTATGCCGGGTTTAAGGGTGGAAAAGGAGTTGGAACGGTGGCAGGGGCAGGCCTGGCCCTTTTTCCGCTTGCAATCCTGCTGGTTCTGGCCGTATTTATCGTGGTGCTTGTTGCCACCCATTTTGTCTCCCTGTCGTCGATCATCGCCTCCCTGGCGTTCCCCCTTGTCGTATGGTTTGTCCTGGGCGTACGGCATCCCGGGTTGGTTGGACTTTCCTTGCTGATAGCGGTTTTCATCCCGGTTACCCATAGTAAAAATATTAAAAGGCTGCTCAGCGGCGAGGAACGGAAATTTGACTTCAGGAGGAAAAAAACGACCTCCGATAAATTAAACTGAATATAAATAATATTGTTAAGACCTATTTTTTATCGTATATTTGACACAATTTTAACGAAACAAAACTGCCATGAAATTCATTATCTCCAGTACACTTTTGCTCAAAAACCTGCAGGCCATCCTGGGCGTGATTAACACAAACAATACACTGCCCATCCTGGATGATTTTCATTTTGAATTGTCCGATGAATCATTGACCATCACTGCATCCGACCTTGAAACCACGATGCGTGCCACCATACAGCCTGATAAATCAGAAGAAACGGGGAGCATTGCCATCCCGGCTAAAATCCTTGTTGAAACCTTAAAAACATTTCCTGATATCCCCATCGCCTTTTCCATCAACCCGGCTAACCTGATGATTGAAATTTCAGCCGGCGAAGGGAAATACAAGCTTTCAGGCCACAAAAGCGACGAATACCCGCGCACCCCGTTATTGGAAGACACCACTGCCCTCACCTTTGATGCCCGCCTTTTGGCGCAGGCCATTAACAAGACGTTGTTTGCAACAGGAAATGATGAGTTAAGGCTGGTACTTTCAGGGGTGTTCTGCGAACTGTCGCCCGATGATGTGACCTTCGTGGCAACCGACGCTCACAAACTGGTCAGGTACAAACGCACCGATCTTAAATCAGAGGAATCTGCCTCCTTCATACTCCCAAAGAAACCATTAAACCTCCTGAAAAACATTCTTTTAAGCCAGGATGTTCCTCTTACCATTGAATATAACAAAACCAACGCTTTCTTTTCCTTTTCCAACATCCACCTGATCTGCCGCCTGATCGACGGCAAATACCCGAATTACGACGCGGTAATCCCAAAGGAAAATCCGAATAAGCTTACGATCGACCGTCATGCATTGCTCACGACCATACGCCGTGTTTCAATTTTTGCGAACCAGTCGACCCACCAGATCCGTTTTAAGGTTTCAGGCCAGGAACTCGTGCTGAGCGCCGAGGATATCGATTTTTCGAATGAAGCGAGAGAACGGCTTACCTGTTCTTATGATGGGGAAGATATGGAAATCGGGTTCAACTCGAAATTTCTCCTGGAGATGCTGAACAACATCGAAACTGATGAAGTCAGACTTGAAATGTCGGCTCCGAACAAAGCAGGGATCCTTACGCCTGTCAACAGTGACAACAAGGATGAAGACATCCTGATGCTCGTGATGCCGGTCATGCTTAATAAGTAAATAAGTTTTCACACCTTAGTATTCAACAAATAAATCAGCCATGAAAACACGCATCCTTTTAATCATTTTTTCGGTCGCTGTATTTCCTGTTCTTTTCAATTCGTCATGTACGACGGTAAAGAAAGTGGTGGCCTTCGACTATACCTACAAAATCCCGCGAACTGCATTTACCTATACACCATCACTCTTAAAAACCGGGGGAACAGCTTCTCTTTTCAGGGCCGGTTACAGCCAACCTTGACAGTATCCTCAATGCAAACGGATTGTCAAGCGGCGTTGTCGGCACTACAACCTTTACCAAGTGTTCTGTTACCATTGAAAAACCAGATTCTGTAACATTCAGCTGGCTGCAGTCAATGCGCGGTGAAATATCTTCAGTTGTTGATTTTAATCCGGCACAACAGGTTGGGACTGTAACCAATACCGACCCAACGGCAAAAACAGTAAATCTCACAACCAACAATACCAACATCCGGCCATACCTTGGCAGCAAGAACTTTTATTTCCGGATTTACGGCACCCTCAACGGACCGGTTCCGGTACCCTGGGTGCAGATGTACCTTGACGGGCAGCTTACGATGCGGCTGCAGCCGCTAAATTAACACTGGTTCATAAACAAACCAAAAGAGCGAGGTCACATGTGGCTTCGCTCTTTTTTTTTGCAATTGTCATGGATTGTTAATCCCGCCTGACATTGATTGCCTTCTTGCCACGATTATCTTCTGTCACATCAAAAGAAACCTGGTCGTTTTCCCGGATTTTGTCCACCAGTCCGCTTACATGAACAAAAACATCCTGCTGGCTCTCATCATCCAAGATGAAGCCGAAACCTTTTCTTTCATTGAAAAATTTTACTTTGCCTGTTGACATAATACATTAATATTAGGATGAATAACCATTGCGAATATACAATTAAATATGAAAAGCAAAAATTATCGGCATTTATTTTTATTCCTTCCTTTTGGAAAATTCGATTTTTATTATCTAATTTTACAAAAAAAACTACCGTTATGAAAGAACTCTCCCTAACATTAGAGAACCTCGATGAAGCTTTTCCGCCGGATTTTACCCCAGAGCAGCTCGCCAAGGCTAAAACAATTTTCCGAAGGCACTTTCACAGGATGCGCACCGGTTTTACCAGGGTAAGATCCAAACTGTTCCCAAGGCGCCGGTTGTCGGTTTTAACTGGTTCAATGTGTGGTACACGCCTGGCGTGTCAAAGGTTTCTACGGATATCCGGGATAACAACGACACATCCTTCGACCTCACCAACCGTGGCAACCTGGTTGCGGTAGTAAGCGACTCAACACGCGTGTTGGGAGATGGGGATTGCACACCCCCGGGAGGTTTGGGTGTGATGGAGGGAAAAGCGTTTTTAATGAAATACCTGGGAGGAGTTGATGCTGTTGCATTATGTATCGACAGTAAAGGAAAGGACGGGAAAAACGATCCTGAAAAAATTATTGATTTTGTTAAGATGTGCCAGTCGAGTTTTGGCGCGGTTAACCTTGAGGATATCTCACAACCCAACTGTTACAGAGTTCTTGATGTGCTTCGCGAGGAATGTGACATCCCAGTATGGCACGATGATGCGCAGGGCACGGCGTGCGTTACCCTTGCGGGGGTCATCAATGCCCTGAAACTGGCGGGAAAGAAACTGAATGACGTAAGGATCGTTCTGAACGGCGCAGGCGCCTCCAACACCACCATTGCACGGTTGCTGATCACCGACGGGGCCGATCCTGCGAAAATGGTGCTTTTTGACACCAAGGGTTCGCTTCATGCCGGTCGCGATGACATAAAAGCGGATACCCGCTTTTACCGCAAATGGGAATTGTGCGAAAAGACCAATCCCGGCAGGATAGCCACCATGGAAGAGGCAATGACCAATGCCGATGTGCTGATTTCCCTGTCAACACCTGGCCCGGATGTGATCAAACGGCCATGGGTTCGCAGCATGGCTGAAAAGTCGGTCGTATTTTGCTGTGCCAACCCGGTACCCGAAATTTACCCGTATGCAGCGAAGGAAGAAGGCGCTTATATCGTCGCCACCGGCCGCGGTGATTTCCCCAACCAGGTCAACAATTCAATCGGTTTCCCGGGGATATTGAAAGGCGCCCTGATGGTACGGGCAAAAAAAATTACCGACACCATGGCGATTGCCGCGGCCCATTCTCTCGCCAACTACGCAGAAAAGCGGGGCATACATCCCGACAACATTGTTCCCAACATGGAAGAGGCCGCCGTATTTCCGCATGAAGCGGCTGATGTGGCCATGCAGGCTATTAAAGACGGCGTGGCCCGCATCAACCTCACCTGGGATGAAGCATTCGAGAAAGCGAAAAAGGATATCGAACATGCCCGCGGACTCACCCGCTCGCTTATGGATAATGGCTTTATCGATGCGCCTCCGGCCGACATGGTGAAGAAGGCACTCGACTTCGCCATTGAGCAGATCAGAAAGTAATCAGACAGTCCCTGTTCTTAACGGGGAATCCGGTCAAAAAACAAGCGGGGCGGTCAGTGATGATCGCCCCGCTTGTTTTGGCCAGGCTTACTTCGTCAGCCTGATCATTCTTGCACCGTGCGGTTGGGTCTTCATCTCAAAGTGGGTGCATACCTTCCCGAGGTCAGCCTGCGACCATAGGTCGCGCATGACCGGTTTGCCTTTGATATTCAGGTCCTTCAGGTCGACCGGAACATTGTATACTTTTTCTGTTTTATTGAACAGGCCGATGGCCTGGCTGCCATCTTCAAGGTCGCGCGCCCAGATCTCATAATCATCTGTCTTTTTTATCTGGACTGCTTGTTTTCCCAACGGATCCTGGTTTACAGCCAATACCTCGTCATTGGTAAGCAGGTTAAGCGTGAAGGCATCAAGTTGGCTGAGATCGCAGCCGATAAGCAGCGGGGCAGCCAGCAGGCTCCACAACGTGATGTGGGTGTATTGTTCGTTTGTAGTAAGCCTTGTGTAATGGAGCGCAGGGCCCCAGCCCACCCAGCCAACGACAAGCATGTCGGGATCGTTCCAGCGTCCGGGTGCCGACCAGGGTGAACACTTGCCCTGGCTAAACCCGATGGCTGACAAACTTTCCCATGTATCTTCAATATCACCCGTAGTGCGCCAGGAATTCCCGTCAACCTCAGCTCCCCAGCCCCACACGTCACCCATGCCATACTGGCACAGGCTGTAGTGAATGTCACGGTTGACTTTCCTGATGGCATGTTTCATCTCCCGGTAGGGTTCCTTCATCTGGTCGATACTGGGTTTGGGCGCAAGGGTGCCGTATGAACACCAGTCATATTTCAGGTAGTCGATCCCCCAGTTTGCATAATTCTGGGCATCCTTGGCTTCATAGGTGTAACTTCCTTCATATCCGCCGCAGGTTTTGGGACCAGGTGATGAATAGATCCCGATTTTCAACCCCAGTGAATGCACATAACTGCAAAGCCCCTTCATGTTGGGGAATTTCGCATTGGTCAGAATGTTACCATCTTTGTCATGCTTGTCTTCCCAACCGTCGTCGATGTTGATATAGGTCCACCCGTGATCGATCAGCCCGCTTGATTTCATCGCGTTGGCCGATTGGCGTATTTTCTGGTCGCTTACGCTGAGTCCCCAGCAATTCCAACTGTTCCACCCCAGGGGTGGTGTGAGGGAGATGACATCACCCACTACAATTTTCAATTCACGCCGGGCAAATCCAAGCTCATTTTCTACCATAAGTTTTACCTTGTAATCACCTTTTTTCTTCAAACTCCCGGTGATGAGTCCGTTCGCGGCGTCAATCATCAGTCCCTGCGGCAGGTCAACAGCACTGTACCTCAGCGGCGGCTTCCCCGTGGCGGCAACTTTGAACTGGAAAGGAGAATAGGGGCGGACGCCAAAAACCTTTGCGCCGTTGATCATGGGTTTTAACCCGGGCTTGGGGGTGAGTATGTAGGGAATTTCAAATTGATCGGTGATGGTTTTCCCACTGGTTGATTCTGTGAAGGTAACTTTCAGGGTGGCGGGCGAGGCAAGGTTTTTTTTGAAGGTGACTGATTTTTCAAGCTTCAGTTTTGGGGTGATATCCATCCCGGTGCACTCTGAGTAAATATTGATCCCGTTATCGTTCAGGATGGCATCGATTGTAAGTTTTCCTTTGAATTCCTCTGTGCCCGACAGATTCAGGATTGTGAATTTTTTCGTGATTGTGCTGTCGCTGCCGAAGGTAAAGGCAGCTGACGAGAAGTCGAATTTAATATGATCCTGGAGGTCGGCCATCGAAATTCCGAATGGTTTGCCATTCAATCCACCGGCACCGCCCTGATCATAACTGCGGATGGCGATCAGGTTTTCCTGGTCCCACCGGATGCGGGGATCATTCGCAGCCAGCACGTACCTGCGGTCGACGTACCATCTTCCCTGTTCCTTGAAGAATTCAATGGAAGGCTCCTTTTTATTGTAAATTGTCCTGCCGTTTTCTCCGATCAGTTCCCCGTTTAAAAATACCTGGTCGCAATCATCGATCCTGCCCAGCTGAATCTGCAGACTATCTTTGATGAAGGCATTCGCTTTCAGCGACGAGGGAATCATAATATGCATCCTGTACCAGGCAAAACCGTCGTATCCCTTGTACCCCTGGTCCTCCCAGTTTTTTTTGGGGTCGATGGTTTTCCACGACCCGTCATTATATGCGGCTGTGGCCCATGCCTGGTCATCGCCGGTATTGAATTTCCATCCTGAATCCAATGGTAAGACAGACTGTTCATTGTTCGTCTTACATGCAATAAAACATGAAAGTGCAAGGATTCCTGCATAAATCAGCATTTTTCTCATGGGACTTTGTTTAGGAGTGTGGATTACTATGATGTTTTGTTTTGTTGAGTGGATGTCAATTTGCAAACGGGTGAACGGGTAAACGGGAATATTAAAAAAGGTTTCCCGTGATCAATTTTTCCGGTTGCCGGTAATCTGTTTCCTTTTTCCGGGAAATTTACACATTGTCAGGTATTGAAATCAAAGATAATAAGAATTGTTTAACGAATGTTGGTTTGCCCTGCAATTTATGAAAATGCGAATTTCCGCGGCAGTAAGAAGTGTCACGCGGCCCGCGTATGGAGTGAATTTCTAATGCTATTCTAATCTGGTTCTAAGACCAGGTTAATAGTGCAGTTTTACTTTTGCAAACGATAACAATTGAAAGGATGTCGTTATGCAGTGTAAATTATTATGGTTCATCTGGGTTTTGTTGTTGACCTTCAACGGTAGCAGTTATTGCCAGGAGGCATTTAACCATGGGGTCCCCATTAAACCAGCCCAGGCCGACAGTTTGTTTCTTGCCAGGAATCTCCTGTTGCTCGCTGAGAAGTATAATGTCGAAGCGGCAAGGGCACAAATAATCCAGGCAAGACTGTTTAACAATATCACCTTCAGCGTTTCTCAAAACGTATATAATCCGGAAACAAAGGATTGGTTTGACCTGTCTGAAGCCGGTGAAACTGCCGCCTCCTTTCAAAAACTATTTTTACTCGCCGGCAAAAGAAATAAGAGGATCAGGATGGCGGATCTGTCGTACCAGAAGGAAGAACAGCATTATTTTGATATGATCCGTACCCTGAAATTCACGATGAGAACTGATTTTTACAACATTTATTTTTTAAAGCAGATTCTGGCAGTTTACGACAAGGAAATCACTTCTCTAAGCAATATGGTCGCTGTATTTGAACAGCAGTCAGCCCAGGGCTATGTCTCCCGCAGTGAAGCGCTGCGGCTGAAGTCTTCCCTGCTTTCCCTCGAAAGCGAGAAAAACAGTTATGTTACCCAATTGATCGCCAATCTGGCCGATTTTAACCTGCTGCTTCAATCCACCAACATAGATTATTCCCCGCAACCCGATTCCCTGTTTCTAAATTCCACTCCATTGCAATGTGTTAAACTTCAGGCCCTGATCGACACGGCAGTGCGCAACCGGTATGATTTGCTGATGGCCGGTTCTGATTTAAACATCAACGAGATGAATGTGAAATACCAGAAATCGCAGGCGGTTCCCGACCTTACAATGATGGCAGGCTGGGACAGGAATGGCAGCTTTGTTCATAACTATAATTTTATCGGGATGCAAATCGACCTGCCTTTCTCAAACAGGAACCAGGGCAATATCAAGTCAGCCGAATTCAACCTGGCAAGCAGCAAGGCCGCATTGCAAAGCGCGGGAGATAAGGTGAAATCCGATGTGATCGGGGCGTATGCAACGGCCCTGGCTGCCGATAACCTCTATCACCGGTTTGACGCGAAATTTGTCAAAGAACTGGCGGTGCTGACGGAAGAAATGAAAATAAATTATGAAAAGAGGAATGTGAGTACTGTTGAATTTCTCGATTTCTATGATGCGTTTAAAAACAATATCATTCAACTGAACAATTTACAGAATGCACGGGCCAGCGCGTTTGAAAATCTAAGTTTCAGCGTTGGCAAAGATTTTATGAACAAGTAACAGCAGAAATTATGAAAAACAGATTAGTAATGGCTGTCATGATAGCAGTAATTGCCGGGTGTGTCGGACATGAATATAAGGCAGCAACAAAGGCCCCCGCGAAATTTTGTATTCCCGACAGCCTGATGAACCAGATAAAAACGGAAACGATCATTTCGCGGCCGGTGACAGAAGAGTTGAAACTCATTGGCAAAGTCACTTTTGACCAGGATAAAGTTGTAAAGCTATACCCAATGGTCAGCGGAAATGTATTGGAAGTGCATGTAGCGCTGGGCGACCATGTTGAAAAGGGACAGGTGCTGGCTAAGGTTCACAGTGCTGAAATCGCGGGTGCGGAAAATGATATTGTTACTGCCCAGGCAAACCTGGCCATGGCTGAAAAGAACCTTGCTGCCACTGAAGGGTTATTTAAAAGCGGGATTGCTTCAGAAAGGGAATACCTGTCGGCGGTTAAAGAAACTGAAAAATCAAGGTCGGAGCTAAACAAAGTAAAAACAATTCTTTCTATTTATGGAGGGAGTCAATCGGACTACATCATTAAATCCCCCATTTCTGGTTATATCGTCGAGAAATTCATCAACCCGGATATGCAGATCAGGCCGGATAACACGGCAAACCTCTTCACGATTTCCGACCTGTCGCGGGTATGGGTGCTGGCAAATGTTTATGAATCGGATATCGCCGGGATTGCGGAAGGTGAAATCGTGAACATCACAACCCTTTCGTATCCCGATAAAATTTTCAACGGGACCATCGACAAAATTTATAATATGCTCGATCCGGATAACAAAACGATGAAGGTGAGAATCCAGCTCGATAATCCGGGCAACCTGTTAAAACCTGAAATGTTCGCGAATGTGACAGTGCAGCAGGTTAAAGGCGCGAAAATGCCTGCGGTGCCGGCTAACTCAGTGGTTTTTGACCAGAATAAATATTGGGTTTTGGTTTTTGCCGGGCCGTGCAATATTCAAACCAGGCCGATCGACATCGTAAAATCAACCAGCATGTATACCTATATCAGGTCGGGGGTGAACCCGGGTGAACGGGTTATAACAAACCGTCAACTATTGATTTATAATGCGATCGCTCAATAATTGTCGGGAGAATACCACCTTGACGGTATGTAAAAAAATAAAGACCGCTCTATGAACAAATTCATCAAAAGCATAATTGCATTCTCACTGAAGAATAAGTTCTTTGTCTTCTTCTCGGTGATCCTCCTCATTATTGCCGGGATCGTTAGCTATATAAATACACCCATTGAAGCCTTTCCGGATGTAACGAATACACAGATCTCCATCATCACCCAATGGCCGGGACGAAGCGCTGAAGAGGTTGAACGCTATGTGACCATGCCACTCGAAATCGCGCTGAATTCAGTCCAGGGCAAAACCAGCATCAGATCTTCAACCCTGTTCGGTTTGTCGGTGGTCAAGGTCATTTTTGATGATAATATTGATGACGCCTTTGGCCGACAGCAGGTTAACAACCAACTGCTGGGGGTTGACCTGCCCGATGGGGTCAAACCCGATATCGAACCTCCGTATGGCCCCACGGGTGAGATATTCAGGTTCGTGCTGAAAAGTAAATCGAAGAATGTCAGGGAGTTGAAAACTCTCGAAGACTGGGTGGTCGAACGCAAGATCAGGTCTGTTTCCGGTGTGGCCGATGTTGTAAGTTTCGGAGGAGAAGTGAAGACGTATGAAATCCAGGTAAATCCACAATCCCTTATAAAATATGGCATCACACCGCTGGATGTTTACCAGGCTGTAAGCAAAAGCAACATCAATGTCGGGGGGGATATGATTGAACACAACACCCAGGCGTATGTCGTAAGGGGGATCGGAATCCTGGATAAATTCGATGAGATAGGAAACATTCTGATAAAAAAGATAAACGACAGCCCTATCCTTGTAAAACACGTGGCCAATGTAGTCGAATCAAACCTGCCCCGCCTTGGTCAGGTAGGAAAGGACAATCGCCCGGATGTGGTTGAGGGAATTGTTGTCATGCGCAAGGGGCTGAACCCGGGCGATGTTATTAAAAAGGTTCAGGAAAAGATTGATGAGCTCAACACCCGGATACTTCCGCCTGATGTGAAGATTGAAACATATTACAACCGGCAGGACCTTATGAATTTCGCCACCCGAACGGTGACCGGCAATCTTATCGAAGGAATTATCATGGTTACACTGATCGTTTTCCTTTTCATGGCAGAATGGCGCACTACGATCATTGTATCAATGATTATCCCGTTAGCCTTGCTTTTTGCCTTTATATGCCTGCGGATCAAGGGGATGTCGGCAAACCTGTTGTCTATGGGGGCCATTGATTTCGGGATTATTATCGACGGGGCCGTGGTGATGGTTGAGGGGATTTTCGTGGCGATGGACCATAAGGCTAAAACGGTGGGGATGGCTAAATTCAACCCGATGTCAAAACTTGGGCTGGTAAAAGAAACAGGCACGGAGATGGGGAAGTCCATTTTTATTTCCAAACTCATCATCATCACCGCGCTGTTGCCTATTTTTTCATTCCAGAAGGTGGAGGGCAAGATGTTTTCACCCCTGGCGTGGACCCTGGGTTTCGCGTTGCTGGGGGCGCTGGTTCTGTCGCTTACCCTGGTGCCGGTAATAGCAAGTTTGCTGCTTCGGAAAAATGTAAGGGAAAAACATAATCCCTTTCTGCTTTTTATCACAAAGAGGTCCGTTGCGGTTTTTGACAGGTGTTACCGGAATAAAAAGCTGAGCCTCATGATTGCCGGCACCATCATGATTTTGAGTTTTATGTCGTTCCGGTACCTGGGCACGGAATTCCTGCCACAACTCAACGAGGGGGCGATATGGATGCGTGCATCGCTCCCGCTCAGCGTTTCGCTCAATGAAGCCGTAGATATCACCAATCAAATGCGAAACATCATCCGGTCATTCCCTGAAGTGAAACAGGTGATCTCGCAAACAGGCAGGCCCAACGACGGAACTGATGCAACCGGTTTCTACAATGTCGAACTGTTTATCGACATCTATCACACCAAGGCGATGGAACACGCGAAGAACCGGGACGACCTTATCAACCGCATGTACCGGAAACTTGAGAAATTCCCCGGCGTTGTCTTTAACTTTTCACAGCCGATCATGGATAATGTGGATGAAGCGGTTTCAGGTGTGAAAGGGTCGATTGCAATAAAGCTGTTTGGCGATGATCTTGCCTACCTCGACAGCAAGGCCGACAGCATCTATGAAATCATGAAGAACATTAAAGGAATTGATGATCTTGGGGTGATCCAGAGCCTTGGACAGCCTGAATTGCGCATTGAACTCAATCAGGAAAAAATGGCCATGTACGGTATCGAAACCGCCGATTGTAATGCCGTGATTGAGATGGCCATCGGGGGGAAAGCCGCGTCATCGTTTTTTGAAGGCTACAAGAAATTTGATATCCGGATCCGGTTTTTACCCGAGTACCGGATGTCGGAAAAAGACATTGGAGACCTGATGATTCCCACGCAGACCGGGGGCCAGATTCCGTTGAAGGAAATTTCGGAAATAAATAACACGACAGGTCCCATATTGATATTCAGGGATAATAACACGCGTTTCGTGGCCCTGAAATTTTCGGTCAGGGGCAGGGATATGGGGTCTGCTATCGCCGAAGCGCAGGCAAAAGTAGATGCAGCTATCAGGCTGCCGAAAGGATACACCATCGAGTGGCAGGGCGATTTTGAGAACCAGCAAAGGGCATCCCGTCAGCTGGGCTTTGTGGTGCCCATCAGCCTGATCCTTATCTTTTTTATCCTGTTCGTTCTTTTTGGGAATGTAACTGATGCAGGACTGATTCTCTTAAATGTGCCGTTTGCCATCATAGGCGGGATACTTGCATTGCATTTTACCGGTACGAACTTCAGCATTTCTGCAGGGATCGGTTTCATTGCCCTGTTTGGAATCAGTATCCAGGACACCGTCATCCTGCTTTCCAAGTTCAAAAAGAACCTCCATGAACGCATTCACCTGGATGAGGCCATCCGCCAGGGCGTGATCACCCGGATCAGGCCTGTGCTGATGACCGCCACGATGGCAGCCATAGGTCTCATGCCGGCGGCTACCTCCATCGGGATTGGATCGGAGACATCCAGGCCGCTTGCAATTGTCGTGATCGGAGGCCTGATAACATCTACTGTGCTGACCCTGTTCATCTTTCCCATCATATTTAAAGGAGTATACCGGTTCAAAATAAAAAAACTTGCCTAAATGGAAATTACATTATTGCAAATTGGTAAATTGCCGGTTTCTTTAACATTCGTGATAAATGGCCGCTATTCTGCTTATAGAAGATGAAACCAATGTTGCCTCCTTTATAAAAAGGGGGCTTGAAGAAGAAGGTTTTTTGGTGGATGTGGCCTATGACGGCGCCATGGGGCTGAGCCTAGCATGTTCAAGAGAGTACGATCTGCTCATTCTGGATGTCATCCTTCCCCAAATGAATGGGACAGAGGTTTGCAAACGCTATCGTGAAAACCAGGGATTTGCGGTTCCGGTAATCATGCTGACGGCGCTAGGCACGACCGAGGATATCGTAAAAGGACTGGAATTCGGCGCCGACGATTATCTGGTCAAACCATTTGTATTCAGGGAACTTGTTGCCCGGGTCAACGTGCTGTTGCGTCGCAAGGGAACCGGATTCCCGGCAAAATCTTGTGAATTCGCAGATCTTGTGCTGAACACAGAAAAAAAAACGGTCACCCGGGCCGGGAAAAACATTTCACTGACCACCAAAGAGTTCAGGTTGCTGGAGCTGCTTATTTCCAATCCGCAACGCGTATTCTCAAGAACCAGTATCCTCGAAAATGTCTGGGATGCGAATTTTGACTTTAACACCAATATCGTAGAAGTTTATATCAACTACCTCCGGAACAAAATTGACAAGGGATTCCCGGTTAAACTGATCCATACCGTAATCGGGATGGGTTATGTTCTTAAAGAAGCGGACCATGAAAATCAGAAATAAGATCGTCGTGACATTCACGGCGCTGGTGTCGTTTGTGCTGTTGTTGTCATTTTCGCTTATCTACTACTTGTCAACGCGGTATATTGAAAATGATTTTTATGACCGGGTACGGGAAAAAGCAACACTCACTGCGTGGAGATATTTTGAAAAGGATGAAATGAGTGACATCCTCTATAAAAAGGTTATTGATAAGGATATTATGCTTTTGCCTGACGCGTCAGAAATTGTCCTGGATGCGGAAAACAAAAAGCAGGTTCGCGATTCACTACTCAGGATGTTGCCTGATAACGCTGTTCAGGACCTGCTGTCGGGGAAAAACATAAGATTCCGCAACAGCGATAAACAAAGTATCGGCTTATATTATCCTGATAACCAGGGAAAATTTATTGTTCTGATTACTGCGGTCAACAAAATCGGTATCCAGGAACAAAAAAAACTTCTCGAATTACTTGTCCTTATATTTTCAGGATGCATCATCTTTATTTTTCTTTTGGGGAAAATCTATGCCACGAATGTACTTTATCCGATCTCCAATATTCTCAGGAACATTAAACGGATCAGGGCAACAAACCTGAGTTTGCGATTGAAGGAAAATTCGCGGAACGATGAATTATCAGAGTTGACCAGAACCTTTAACCAGATGCTCGACCGGTTAGAGCATGCCTTTACACTCCAGAAGAACTTCATCCACAACTCATCCCACGAATTGAAAAATCCCCTGACCGCGATTCTGGGTGAGTCGGAAATCGCGCTCAGCAAACCCAGAACATCGGATGAATATATTGCCACGATTGAAAAGGTCAAATCCGAAGCCGAGCGTCTTGACTTGCTGACGCAGAACCTGTTGAGTTTGGCCCAAACGGAGTCTGATCCCTCCGGGATAAAAAGGGAGGAGATCCGAATGGACGAGTTCGTATGGGAAATCAAGGAGCATTTTGACCGAACCAACTATCATGGGCGCATTGAGATTCATTACCCTGAACTTCCTGAAACTTCTGATCGTATTACAATCTCAGGGATCCCCTTTTTGCTCAACATAGCCATTGTCAACATCATCGATAATGCATGTAAATTTTCTGATCCTCATCGTGTGAATGTTACGCTTGGATCAGGAATCCGCGGCATCCATCTTCAAATCGCCGACAGTGGCATCGGCATTCCGGAACATGAAAGGAACAGCCTGTTCCAACCTTTTTTCAGGGCAAGCAACGCGATGAGATACAAAGGGTCAGGAATCGGACTATCACTGGTACACAGGATAATTGCATTGCACAATGGAACTATCAGTATTACTTCGGCCATTGGCAAAGGCACAACTGTTGACCTGGAATTTCCTGTAGCCTGATTTGCTGGTTTGTAATATTTTTATGTTATTTTTGCAGATCAGTGAAATGATGAATACAGTAAAACGCATCGGCAACCTTATATTATTGGCGGTCTTCCTTTTCGGAATCACCGGTCTCTCCATTTTTCATCATAACTGCACAAGCAGCAACCAGCAACGTATCTCCCTGTATGCTGAAATCTTCAGGGAAGCGCCAGGTTCATGCTGCGGAGATGAAGTGACCGAACCTTCAGGGCATGTTGCCGTCCAGCAACAATTCGACGCTGTTCCCTGTTGCAAAAGCACCAATATTTTCCTTACCCTGCATTTTTTCTCGGAACGCCTTCCAAAACTGGTGGTTCAAACTGTGGAAACGGCAGCCGTTCCTTTTTTAACCCAGCTTTGCCCGGTCGCGGCAATTGATCAGCAACCGCTTGCTGCCGGCTTGTTCCGGGTTCATTCCCCGCCTCTTTTCGGGAAACAACTGATACACTTCCTCCACCAAATTAAAATTCCCGCCCTTTCAGCGATTGCCTGAGCTGTTTTTCTCCGTGTATGTATCACGAATACATGGAATTAAACAGGATGATCAGTTAAATGGTCCATCAAATTCCAGGCTACTCCGGATGCAATGACATTACTCATTACTTGTGATCACCAAGGCTTTTCCTGGAAACAAAAAAAACCAGGTTTCCCTGAAAATAAGAATTCGCCGGAAAACTGGTCGGTCACCCTGTTCTGAGAAAAGAATGTTCCTGTGCTTGTGATGGATCTGTTTGGTACTCATATAAAACCCAAAAAATGATGAAATTTTCAAGAATATTTTTAGCAATAATAGTGTTGATGGTGCTTATAGCCCGTGAAGGTGTTGCACAAACAGTTACCGGGACAATTTCGGAAAAGGATGCTGCCGGTCACAAAGCCGGGCTTCCCGGCGTAAATGTTTTCTGGCTTGGCACAACCAAAGGAACTTTCACCGACGCCAAGGGAAAGTTCAGGATTGAGAAGGATGGCGTTCGTGATTACCGCCTGGTATTCAGTTCGCTCGGGTTTAAAAAGGACACGCTTGTTGTGGGGAAAGACCGGCTTAAGGTTGATTTTGTACTTGTTTCCGATAACCAGAGCCTCAATGAGGTGGAAATTAAAGGCCGACAGGATGATTCATTCATCTCCAAATTGAGGGCGCAGCAAACCACGGTCATCAATGTGGGTGAACTGCAGCGGGCCGCGTGCTGCAACCTGGCAGAGAGTTTTGAAACGAACCCCTCGGTGGATGTCTCTTTCAGCGATGCAGTCACAGGGGCAAAGCAGATCCAGATGCTTGGGTTGTCGGGGATATACAGCCAGGTAATGACCGAAAGCATACCCATGTTACGCGGACTTGCCTCGACGTATGGCCTCAACTATATCCCGGGTCCCTGGATGGAGTCGATCCAGGTGAGCAAAGGTGCTGCCTCGGTTGTAAACGGCTATGAATCCATCACAGGCCAAATCAATGTGGAGTACAAAAAACCGGAACACAGCGAGAAACTTTATGTTAACCTTTTTGGCAACAGCAACCTTCGGTTTGAAGCGAACGCCAACGGTTCGGTCAAACTCAACAACAAGTTGAGCACGATGCTCTTCGTTCATGTTGACGACCAACGGTACAAATTCGACCGCAACCACGACGGGTTTATGGACATTCCTCTGCTGACCACCTACAATATCTTCAACCGTTGGGATTATATCAACCCCGGGAAATGGGTGTCGAAATTCGGGATCAAGTACCTCGATGAGAACCGGCGGGGCGGCCAGATGGACTTTGACAAATCAACCTGGAACACTGATACGACCGGTATCACCAACGATACAAAGAAATATGGCATGGGGATCCGTACGAAAAGGCTGGAGGCTTTCTGGAAGAATGGCATCTTCATCCCGAACCATCCGACCAGCAGTTTCGGGTTGATTGTTTCGGGGGTCAACCATGAACAAAATGCATTCTACGGGATCAACCAGTATAACGGCCACGAACAAAGTGTGTATGCCAACCTCATCTTTACAGCCGATCTGAAAAATCCCAGTCATAAAATATCGACCGGTGTGAGTTTCCTGCTTGATGATTTTCGCGAAAATTACATGCAGAACCAGCTTACCTACCAATACCAGATCATACCTACCGGCGATCTGTTCAAACTTGTCGGGGTAAAAGACACAAATTATTCAAAGAATCGCACGGAAGTGGTTCCCGGGGCGTTTTTTGAATACACCCTCAACCTAAAGGAGAAATTCAGCATGATCCTCGGTGCCCGGGTTGATCACAACAATCTCTACGGATGGTACTTCACACCAAGGTTGCACCTGAAATACCGGTTCAGCAAGAACTCGGTGCTCCGGGCTTCAGCCGGGAAAGGGTATCGGACCCCCAACGTGTTTGCCGAAAATTCAGGGGTTTTTGTAAGCCAGCGTATTTTCTACTTCGCACCCGATCTGAAACAGGAAGAAGCCTGGAACTTCGGACTCAATTTCACTCAGGATTTCACCCTGTTCCATCACAAGGCCGAATTCAGCATCGACGGGTACAGCACCCGTTTCATTCACCAGGTGATTGTGGATATCGACAGCCTGCCAACCGCCGCGTTCGTGTATAACCTCAATGGCCGGTCTTACGCGAACAGCGTGCAGGTGCAGCTAACCGTTGAGCCTGCCGACAGGTTCACCGTAACCATGGCTTTCCGCGTCAATGATGTGAAAGTGACTGAAGGCGACCGGTTGAGGACCAAGCCGTTTGTGAGTTTATACAAAGGACTGGTTACGTTATCTTACGCTACGAAATGGGAGAAATGGAAATTCGATCTCACCGGGCAGTTAAACGGACCCCAGCGGATTCCCGACACACAGAAGATGCCTGCAAAGCTTCAGCGCGATGAAAACAAGCCGCCCTATTTCCAGTTGCTTGCCCAGGTAACCAAAAAATTCAAGCACATTGATATTTACCTCGGAGCGGAGAATATGACTAACTTTACGCAGACTGATCCGGGAGATGTCATAAAAACCGGTCCGATCACCGAATACTGGAAGCCATACCATACTCATTTCGATGGTGCCATGGGCTGGGCTCCCAACGTGGGGATCACGGTGTATGCAGGGATAAGGATGGCGATTAAGTAATTAAAAAAACACACAATAAAAACCCAATATTATGAACAAACAAAAATCAATTATCCCATTTTTCCTTTTGATGGCCGCCTTGATGATTTTTGGCGCCCACACTTTTGCCCAGTCAAAAAAGATCGAAACAATTAAGATCAAAACCTCGGCGATGTGCACGCAGTGCAAGGACAGGATCGAACAGGGCATGGCCTATGAAAAGGGCGTTAAAGATGTCGTGCTCGATGTGGAATCGAAAGTCGTGACAATAAAATACAACACGAAAACCACCACACCCGACGAACTTCGCAAGAAAATATCCAGGCTGGGTTACGATGCCGATGAGGTGCCGGCCAACAAGGAGGCGTATGAGAAGTTGCCGGCATGTTGTAAAAAAGATGCCCCGAAGCATTGATGAAACGAATCATTACCGGAGTTTTTCTGCCATGCCTGGTGGGCTTTACCTCCCTGCTTTCGGCCCGGGATGCTGTTGGACAGGTAAGCCCGGCTGTCACATATACGTTCCGTGATCCTTCCCGAACCATGGATGAGCGTGTGAGCGACCTGGTGTCGCACCTTACCATGGAAGAAAAGGTCAGCCAGATGCAGAACGCTGCTCCAGCCATTCCCAGGCTGGGAGTTCCGGCCTATAACTGGTGGAGCGAGTGCCTGCACGGTGTGGGGCGCAACGGCATAGCCACTGTTTTTCCCCAGGCGATCGGGATGGCCGCCACCTGGGACCCCGGACTGATTGAAGAGGTAGCTGACCTCGTTTCAACAGAAGCACGCGCCAAGCACCGGACTGCAATGAAGGCCGGCCAGCATGGCGTTTACCAGGGACTCACGTTTTATTCGCCCAACATCAATATCTTTCGCGATCCGCGCTGGGGCAGGGGGCAGGAGACTTATGGCGAAGATCCTTTCCTCACTGCAAGGATTGGCGTCGCTTTTGTGAAAGGTCTTCAGGGCCGCGATCCCAGGTACATTAAGGTGGTGGCTACCGCCAAACATTTTGCCGTTCACAGCGGGCCAGAGTCATCACGGCATAAATTTGATGCATGGTGCAGTGACCGTGACCTTTTTGAAACCTACCTTCCAGCATTTGAGGCGCTCGTCAGGGAGGGACCTGTTTATTCGGTTATGGGCGCTTATAACCGCTTCAGGAATGAACCCTGTTGCGCCAGCCCCTATTTGCTCGATGACATTCTCCGGAAACGATGGGGTTTCAGGGGTTACATCACATCCGACTGCGGCGCAATATGGGATATCTGGCATGGTCACGCACTGTTGGCCGATTCTGTCAGGCCGGCTGCGATGGGTCTCAGGGCCGGCTGTGACCTGGTGTGCGGCGACGATTACACAAGCCTGGTTGAGGCAGTTCATAAAGGATATATCACTGAAACTGAAATAGACCAGGCTGTTACGCGCCTTTTTACAGCCCGCTTCCGTCTGGGCATGTTTGATCCCGACAGCATCGTTTCATGGGCGGGGATAACACCTGCTGACACCATCGGTAGTCGCTACCTTGCCCTGAAAGTTGCAAGAGAGAGCATCGTCCTGCTGAAAAATGAAGGGCATCTGCTGCCATTGTCGAAGGCAATCAAATCAATCGCCGTTATCGGCCCCTATGCCGACCGGATCTCCGTATTGCTTGGGAATTATAACGGAACGCCGGCACACCCGGTTACGATCCTGGAGGGAATTAGAGAAAAAACAGGTAACACCGCCAGGGTATCTTATGCCATGGGAGCAGCGGGTCCGGAGGATACAGGTTTGCCAGGCCGGAAGTTGCACAAGGGCCGGGGGAAAATGATGCGCGAAACCATGGAAGCGGCAAAGAACTCAGAAGTAATCATTTTCGCAGGCGGAATTTCCCCTGAACTCGAGGGTGAAGAGTTGCAGGTAGAGATTCCTGGCTTTTCGGGGGGGGACAGAACTACACTCGATCTCCCGGCAAATCAAACTGACCTATTGCAAAAACTACGCCAGACCGGCAAACCCGTTGTGCTTGTGCTGACCAATGGCAGCGCGATGTCTGTAAACTGGGAAGTTGCCAACCTCGCGGCCATCGTCGAAGCCTGGTACCCGGGCGAAGCAGGCGGCAATGCAGTAGCAGATGTGTTATTCGGCGATTACAACCCGGCTGGCCGGTTACCGGTCACCTTTTACCGGTCGGTGAAAGACCTTCCTCCGTTTGATGATTATGCCATGAAAGGACGAACATACAGGTATTTTTACGGGAACCCGTTGTTTGTTTTTGGCCACGGACTTTCCTATACCTCTTTTGAATACTGCGATGCCGTTGCCGACAAACACCAATACCAGCCTGCTGATACCGTTGCACTTGCCATAAGAATTAATAACACCGGCTCCATGGCCGGCGACGAGGTGATCCAGGTCTACGTTAAAAAGGAAGGAACGGCCGTTGAACGGCCGTTGAAGTCGCTCGCCGGGTTCAGCCGGGTCCACCTTGATCCGGGAATTGAAAAAACGATCGTGATCCGGATCCCGGTTAAGGAGTTCAGGATCTACGACCCCGAAAAAGCAAACTATATCGTTGAACCCGGGAAATACCAGTTAATGATTGGAGCGTCTTCGGCTGACATCAGGCTGGAGAGGGAGGTTGGCGTAAAATAGTACCTCATCTCCCTGTCCCCCTCCCCAGGGAAATGGTGAAATGGTGAAATGGTAAAATGGTAAGATGGTAAAATGGTAAAATGGTAAGATGGTAAAATAGTAAAATGGTAAGATGGTAAAATGGTAAGATGGTAAAATGGTAAGATGGTAAAATGGTAAGATGGTAAAATGGTAAGATGGTAAAATGGTAAGATGGTAAAATGGTAAGATGGTAAAATGGTAAGATGGTAAAATGGTA
>CAIWMX010000032.1 GCA_903913885.1 uncultured Bacteroidales bacterium
CTGACCGTTTTCGGGGGAGAACCGCTGTTGAATTCACCGAAACAAAAAGGGTTGGTTGTTTACCTGCTTAAACTGGCGAATGAATCAAACCTTGAAGTTTGCTTTGTGACAAACGGTTATTCGCTGGCTGAGTATGTGGATATCCTGAAATTGGCGAATATCCGCGAAATCCAGGTCACCCTTGACGGGATTGGCAGTGTGCATGACACCCGTCGCTTCCTGAAGGGTGGCGGAGCTACCTTTGAAAAAATTGTGCAGGGTATCGACGCCTGCCTGCAGGGCCGGTTGCCGGTTAACCTGCGGATGGTGATTGATAAGGAGAATATCCATGGTCTTCCTGAGATGGCTCAATTCGCGATAGATAAAGGCTGGACCAAAAATGAATTCTTCAAAACTCAACTTGGGCGGAATTACGAACTGCATCATTGCCAGGCAACGTCTGAAAAGTTGTTTAGCCGGATCTCTCTTTATGAAACCATCTATCAGCAGGTAAAGCAGTATCCGCATATCCTGGAATTTTACAAACCTGCATATTCCATTTCAAAATTCCTGGCCGAAAACGGCAGCCTGCCCGATCCATTGTTCGATGCCTGCCCCGCTTGTAAAACCGAATGGGCTTTTGATTACACCGGGCAAATCTATTCGTGTACGGCTACCGTTGGGAAAACGGATGAATCGCTGGGGAGCTTCTTCCCGGAGGTATCCCGCAAAGATGATATAATCGCTGCCTGGGAAAATCGGGACGTCACTGCAATTGCAGAATGCTTCACCTGCAGCATGCAATTGGCTTGCGGCGGCGGGTGTGGTTCAGTTGCCAAAAACCGGACAGGAAATGTTTTTTCAACCGATTGCCGTCCGGTGAAGGAATTGCTTGAACTTGGGTTTTCGGCCTACTTCTCAGGTTAGGTGGTTCACGCTAATCTGCGCGAAACCACCTACAACAAAATTTACCAAATCGCTTAATATCAATAATATGAAAGAGATTACATCATCCGAATTCGAACTGGAGGTGCTTGGCGGGGGCAAAGTTGTTCTCGATTTTTATTCAACCGAATGCCCTCCATGCGAGGCTGTGGCTCCCAAATTTGAAGGATTGGCAGCACTTTATGGCAAGGACATCAAGTTTATCAAAATGTTCCGCCAGCAGAACAAACCATTGGCTGAGCGCCTTGGCGTGAGGTCCTCCCCTACGCTGTTGTTTTTTGACAACGGGGTGCAATTGCCGGTAACCCTTACCGGTGGCATTAAGCGAAGCGATATTATCCACCAACTCGACAGCATGTTGTCGAAGGAAAGGGTTCAGGAAATCAAGCAGGAAATAAAACCAACCGTTTCTGAATTTGATGTGCTTATTCTTGGAGCAGGTCCCGGTGGGCTTACTGCCGGGTTATACCTCTGCCAGGCAAAGGTGAATACAGTGCTGATCGATATTGCACTTCCCGGCGGACAGGTGTCTACAACGCATGAGGTTTCAAATTATCCCGGCTTCATTGATCCCCAGCCGGGTTATATGCTCTCACACAACATGTCGGAGCAGACCAAACAATGCGGTACTATATATAAGGTTGCCGTCGATGTAACAAAAATTGACCTTGAAAAGAAGGAGGTCGTTATTGATGAATTCGAGACAGTACGGGCAAAGATGATCATCATTGCTACCGGCACCTCTCCAAACCTGATGGGAGTCCCGGGCGAAAAAGAGTTGAAGGGTAAAGGGATCTCCTATTGTGCCACGTGCGATGCCAAGTATTATGGTGATAAAGAGGTTGTGGTGATCGGAGGAGGAAACTCGGCCGTGGAAGAGGCGGACTTCATCAGTAGGTTTGCCAGTAAAATCACCATGGTGCACCAGTTTGATGCCTTGACTGCCAACAAACAGGCACAGGAGAAACTGTTCGCAAATCCCAAAACCAGCATCCTTTTTTCGCATGAGCCCAGGTCATTTGTCCGTGAAGGAGATAAAATGATCACGGAGGTCGAAGATTTAAAAACCAACACCATTTCCAAACTGGCCAGCGACGGGGTGTTTGTTTTCATTGGAATGAAACCAAACATCGATCTTTTCAGGAACAAACTGGAACTGGATCAATGGGGTTATATTAAGACGAACGAAGACATGCAAACAAGTATGCCCGGCATCTATGCTGTGGGTGATGTGATCAGTAAAAAATACAGGCAGATTACCACAGCCGTAGCCGACGGAACCATTGCTGCCATTGCCATTGCAAAAGAACTGAATTAACCTGACCAAACAATATCGCCATGAACTCAAACCAGTTAATCATCGAGAAAGTAAGCCCTTTCAATGTCCCTGTTACAGTTGAAAAGCTTATCGAAGCAGCAAATCAAAAAGGATGGCAGAATCCTGCAATTCACAATCTTCAGCAATCGCTTGCCAAATCAGGTAAAAAGGTATTACCCGTTGAGGTAATCGAGATCTGCAAACCGGAATATTCTGGACGGATGCTTGCTCAGGACGATGGACGGATTGTTTCAATCCTGATGCCGTACCGGATTTCGGTCTATGAAGAATCGGATGGAAAAACCTACGTTGCCTTGCTGAACATGTCGGTCATGACAGCCGGGTTATCTCCTGTTGCTGCTGAAGCCATCCATGCGGCTTATGATGAAGCATCAGGGATCGTTGAGTCAGTGATCGGTGCTTTCTGAAGATGAAGAAAGTTCTTATTCTTGGCGGTGGTTTTGCCGGTTTACAAACTGCAATTGCACTACAGAAAAAAGGTGGCTTTGAGATAACCCTGGTTTCTGATCGCGACTATTTATACCTGTACCCAATATCCATCTGGATTCCTGTTCATATAAAGGAGTTCAATGACGTCAAAGTTCCGCTATCAGATATTCAAAAAAAATATCC
>CAIWMX010000033.1 GCA_903913885.1 uncultured Bacteroidales bacterium
GCTGGAAGGCCTGATTATTCGGGCAGACCGGTTTCTGATGAAGAATATAACCTGAAGAAAAAGGACAACCAGAGAAAAACAGATGAAATTCTTGAAAAAATTTCCAAAGGCGGGTACGACAGTCTTACGAAAGCTGAAAAGGAGTTTCTTTTCAAGACATCCACAAAACGATAATATAATTTACGGATGAGCGGTAGCCGGACGTTTCTGCGGAAGTTGATTGTGATCCTGAATATGCTGGCATCGGCAGGCCTGCTCCTATCCTATGGTGCGGGATATATCAGCCCCGACCGGTTTTGGATATTGGCATTTTTTGGCTTGTCTTATCCCATTTGGCTGATAATCAACATTTTTTTCGTTTTTTTCTGGTTATTTCTTTGGAAAAAAATGATCTTTCTTTCGCTGATCTGCATTTTAGCCGGATGGAACAGCCTGATGACCATTTACCCGTACCGGTTTGCAAGTCAGAAGCCCATCGTGGGAATTCCCATCAAAACAGTCAGCTTTAACGTGCATAGCCTTTATGGAAACCAACGGGGCGAGCATGTTCCAGGGACAAAAAGCAAAGTCACTGAATTCCTTGCCGGGCAAAAAGCAGATATTATCTGCATCCAGGAGTTTTTTGCCTATGGGGAGGATTATTCCCAGACGCTTGTGAAGTTTTCACAATCAATCGCGCTGCCGTATTATTACTTTAAAAACTACCAGGAGTTTTACAATAAACAGAAAATCAATGCTATTGCAACTTTTACGCGTTATCCCGTTGTGAATACCGGTCATTTTAAACTCCAGGATCACAGCCTGTACGGAATTTTCACCGATGTTATTGTCAACCACGACACCATCAGGGTTTATAACGTCCACTTTGAATCGATCCGGTTTGGCGACGACGACTATTCATTTTACTCCCATCTTACTGACCCTGACAAGGAGAAGACCCCGATCAAAGTGGGATCAAAACGGATGATGTGGAAACTACGCAAAGCGTTCATCCTTCGGTCGACCGAAGTCAACAACCTTGTGAAGCATATTGAATCCTGCCGTTACCCGGTTATCCTGGCCGGCGATTTCAACGATACCCCCTCCTCCTATTCATACCACCAGATAACATCGTTGCTGGAAGACTCGTTTAAAGAAGCTGGTGCCGGGCTCTTCGGGAGTACCTATGCTGGAAAATTCCCATCCTTCAGAATCGACTACATCCTTCATTCAGGGAAGTTCAGGGCCCGGGACTACCAGAAATTTGATATCGATCTCTCCGATCACTATCCTGTTGCTTCAACCCTGGTGTTTCATCCTTAAAAAAAGCGATCCTTGGAATTCAAACTAACTTCCGAATTCTCCCCTACCGGAGATCAGCCCGAAGCCATTAAACAGCTTGTTGAAGGCGTAAAGCGCGGAGATCCGTCGCAGGTATTGCTGGGGGTCACCGGTTCGGGCAAGACCTTTACCATAGCCAATGTGATCCAGCAGGTACAGCGGCCAACCCTGGTACTGAGCCATAATAAAACGTTGGCAGCCCAGCTTTATGGCGAATTCAAGCAGTTCTTCCCGGACAATGCCGTTGAATTTTTTGTTTCCTATTATGATTATTACCAGCCCGAGGCCTTTATCCCGGTCACCAATACCTATATTGAAAAAGACCTGTCGATCAATGAAGAGATCGAAAAACTCCGGTTGAGCGCTACTTCAGCCCTTTTATCCGGCAGACGCGACGTGATCGTGGTTTCCTCCGTATCATGCATTTATGGTATCGGAAATCCTGATGATTTCAATGACAATGTAATACGGCTGAGCAAGGGAGACCAGGTGGGTCGTAAAAAATTCCTGAATGCCCTTGTCAACAGCCTCTATTCCAGAACTGAAGGTGACTTCACCCGGGGCAGGTTCAGGGTGAAGGGCGACTCTGTCGATGTATTTCCGGCCTACCTCGACATCGCTTACCGGGTGATATTCTTCGGGAATGAAATTGAATCTATGGAATCGTTCGATCCCCTCACCGGCCGGAAAATCGAGGAGATGCCGTTAATGACCCTCTACCCGGCAAATATCTTCGTTACTTCGCCTGATAAAATGCGTGATGCACTGGTTGAAATTCAGGATGACCTCATCAAACAGTGCGCCTATTTCAGGGAAAACGGCAAGGATCTTGAAGCCAAACGCCTGGAAGACAGGGTAAGTTATGACATCGAAATGATGCGAGAACTTGGCTACTGTTCCGGCATCGAAAATTATTCGAGGTATTTTGACGGCCGTACTTCCGGTTCCCGACCTTTTTGCCTGCTTGACTTTTTCCCTGAAGACCTGCTGATGGTGATCGATGAAAGCCATGTTTTGATCCCACAAATCAGGGCGATGTTCGGAGGTGACCGGTCGCGCAAGCAAACCCTGGTGGAGTATGGTTTCCGGCTGCCCAGTGCCATGGACAACCGGCCTCTTAAGTTTGATGAATTTGAAACGATCATCAACCAAACCATTTATGTAAGTGCCACACCGGCTGATTTTGAGCTGCAGAAATGCGAGGGGGTGATGGTTGAACAGGTGATCAGGCCGACCGGGCTGCTGGACCCCTATGTAGAAGTGCGGCCCAGCCTGCGGCAGATTGATGATTTGCTCGATGAGATCAACCAGCGGATCATAAAGCATGAAAGAACCCTGGTCACCACGCTTACAAAACGGATGGCCGAAGAGCTGACGAGCTATTTTACCCGGATCGATGTCAGGTGCAGGTATATTCATGCTGATGTCGACACACTTGAACGAGTTGAAATCCTGCGTGATCTCAGGATGGGGGTTTTTGATGTGCTGGTTGGCGTGAACCTGCTCCGCGAAGGACTTGACCTGCCGGAAGTTTCGCTGGTGGCGATTCTCGACGCTGACAAGGAGGGTTTCCTGCGTTCCGAAAGATCACTCACGCAAACGGCAGGACGCGCTGCACGCAACATCAACAGCAAAGTCATCATGTATGCGGACAAGATCACGGATTCCATGAAAAGGATGATGAGTGAAACGAACCGCCGCCGCGAGAAACAGATTCTCTACAACGTGACGAACAACATCACCCCCACCCAGATTGTCAAGAGCACGCACGACATCATGGGGCAGACTGCAGTGGCCGATGGCAAGTCGCATCATCCTGTCCCCTACTACGAGCACGAAAACATCGATGTCGCAGCTGATCCGGTAATCCAGTACCTGTCGAAGGAAAAGCTGCAGAAACTCATCAACCGGAACAGGAAGGCCATGGAGGAGGCCGTGAAAGAGCTTAATTTCCTGGAAGCAGCCCGGTTGCGCGACGAACTTAAAATTTTGCAGGAAAAGCTGGAGAACAGTTAGAGATACTTTACCCCCTCTCTTAAAATGCCTCACCCCCCGTCCCCCTCTCCTTTAGGAGAGGGGGTGCAGGGGGTGAGGTCACTTAAAACAGTTCTGTATCTACTTGACGTCCATAAGTTCCACATCGAATACCAACGTGGAATAAGGAGGAATAATACCTTTGTCCTCAGGTCCGTAAGCCGATGAAGAAGGAACGACCAAAGTGGCCCGTCCGCCTACGTTCATCAGTGCAATACCTTCATCCCATCCTTTGATTACCTGGCCCTGTCCTAAAACAAATTCATAGGGAGTGCCCTTGTCGCGTGAAGAATCAAATTTTGTGCCGTTGAGCAGGGTGCCGGTATAGTGGACCTTCACCTTTTTCCCCGCAACTGCTCTGGCACCGGTTCCTTTTACCTTTTCAGCATAGATAAGCCCGGAAGCAGTCGGTTTTGCTGTGATGCTGTGTTCTTTCAGGTACTTCTGCATCAGGCTGGTTTCCTGTTTTTTATTGGTTTCAAGCTGCTGTTCCTTTTTCTTTTTATCGGCTGCAACTTGTTTTTCGTGGTCAGCTTTTGTTTGTGCATTCACGATTTCAACATCATAAACGATGGGTGTAAAAGGAGGAATGCCTGCTTTGGGGTTCCCGGTTTCACCAAAGGCCATTTTTGAAGGAACGATAAATGTTGCCTTGCCGCCTTTGAGCATCTGGCCAACGCCTTCTGCAAAACCACGGGTATCAAAACGCTTGCCGAATTCAAAAACCATGGGTTCGCCACGGTCTGATGATGCAAAAATCTGTTTGCCGTCAATGAGGGAAACCTTGAAGTTGGCGGTTACCCATGTGCCTGAATCAATTTTCACGCCAGTACCCTTAGCCTGTTCAATGAAATAAACACCAGATGCCGAAGGGGCAACAGTAATCTTCTTGTCTGCGATATATTTTGAAACATCCATTACTTCCTTTTTCATCAGGGCTTCAGGAGAATCAACCGTAAGGACGGTAATGTAGAAACGGATAACGCCGTTGCTGTCGATGAATTTAGGCCTTTCAGGTGAACGGAAGGTTTTTTTGAACAATGAATCAGCATTGACGATGAAACTTGCGCTGTCGCCGGCTGACATCATTCGGATACCTTCATAGATGTCACCCTTGAAGTCGGATGGAGGCAGCTGGAACCTTACCGGTGTTCCCATGGCTTTTTTGCTGTCAAACAGGGTGGAATCTTTGTAAACATAACGCATGTTTAAAGAAACCCAGTCTCCAACCCTTGCCTTGGCGGTGTCTTTACTTACTTTGTACATTTTATAGTACAGGCCTGTCTTTGTTTTATCATAACCAGGATACTTTGAAGAACAAGCCCACATAGTCAGCGTAAACAACATCACAATGACCAGCGGATTCACAAACATTTTTTTCATACTCTGCATTTTAACAATTTGGTTAATATTCATTTAATTAAGTTTTTATGATGCTGTAAACTCTTCTTTATAAAATGATTAGCGATTTTACACGGAACGGGTAACTGCCGGATGAAGCACATCAATTTGCGCGG
Source organism: uncultured Bacteroidales bacterium (assembly GCA_903913885.1). Classification (GTDB taxonomy): domain Bacteria; phylum Bacteroidota; class Bacteroidia; order Bacteroidales; family FEN-979; genus CAIVAT01. Next base: position 4,872 of record CAIWMX010000033.1, read on the forward strand.
CAAAGATAATAAAGTCCGGCCTTGGTTTTTACATGGATTCCCTTGATTTTTAATTATTTTTCATTTCCCAGGGAAGTACTGCACTCCACGCAGGAACTATAATATGTTATTGTACAGGGATAAAAAAAAGATAGTTCTCTGCACTTTCAATGTCCCGCCTTCTTAATATTGCAAAGCTCAAGATCATAAACGAGCACCGCCCTGCTTTTGATCTTATCCATATCACCCAGCAAACCGAATGCAAGATGTGAGGGTACAATGAGTTTTGCCCGATCGCCTGGCTTCAGCAACAGCACCCCCTCCTCCAGACCGTTCGGAACTTCCGCCTTCCCGGTGGCAAATTCAAACGGTTTAGCGGGATCTGAATGATACACAGCATCCCCGCTGATAAGGCTCACGGAATAGCTGATGCAGGCTATATCTCCCCTGGCCGGGGACCGACCTTTACCGTTCTTATATACCATCCATCGAAGGCCGGTTGGCGATTTCTGCATATTCCAGTGATGGCGGGCAATGAAATCATCGATTTCCTGGCTCTCATCAACCACAACCTGGTGGTTATAGTTGACAACGGAATCATCGGTGAATTGCATATGGCCGGTTGCCTGGAGCTGCCGGGGGGCTTCATCACATGAAATCAGTGGAAAAAGACAAACCACCGCTGCGCATAATACCAGTGACCTGGCCTGCAGGGACCGGCGGGTATATGTCACACGTTCAGCCGGGTCAAATGCCCGGAGCCGCAGTTTCACGAATAAACAGATTTGAGTTTGGACTGATACAAGGGTAATATTTTCCTGAATTTCAGTATGGTATCTTCCAGGGTCGTATCACAGTTGGCACCTGCTGCATTGCGGTGGCCCCCACCATTGAAATGCTCCCTGGCAAGGGTATCCACAGAAAAATTACCTTTTGAACGGAATGACACTTTTACAAGTCCGTCCCGCTCCATAAATAAAGCGGCAAGGTTGATATCCTTGATGGAAAGTGCATAATTGACAACTCCTTCGGTATCCCCGATCTGGTGATTGAACCGCTGCAGGTCAGAAGCTGAAAGGGTGATGAACGCCGTATTGAATTCCGGCATGACAATAAGCTGGTCGCTGATTGAATAACCAAGAAGCCTCAGGCGGCTTTCTGAATAGGTATCATAGATCAGCCTGTGCAAATGTTCCCCATCAATCCCCAGTCTGAAGAGTTCGGCAATGATGAGGTAGGTTTTCACATAGTTGCATGCATAGCTGAGGGAACCAGTATCGGTAATGATCCCTGTATAAATACATTCGGCGATATTCTTATCCAGTAAATGAACATCACCCATCGCTTCAACAAAGTTGTAGACAAGTTCAGAGGTCGAAGAAATACGCGAAATGGATATTTTGTAATCAAATTCATCCGAAGCATTCAAATGATGGTCAATAAGCACCTTAACAGCTTTCGACTGCCGCACAAGCGGGGCTGCATCATTCAACCGGCCAAAGTTGTTGTAATCCGCTGCGATGATCATATCTGCCTGCTGAATGACAGATATGCACTTTTCCTGATCCCTGGAAAAGAACAGGATATCTTCATGTCCGGGCATCCAGGCGAGGAAATCAGGGAACGGATCGGGCGCCATTACGTGTACCCGGTGATTTTTCTTTTTCAGGTAAAACGCCAGGGCAAGGCTTGATCCAATCGCATCACCATCAGGGTTTGTATGTGTTGTGATCAATATCTGCAAGGGTTGTGAAAGCTTCTCAGATATGGCGGGAAAGTCGGTATTTTCCAAACAGTGTTGATTTAATGGGGTGCAAAATTAGTGATTATTTGAATTATAATCGTAATTTTGTTGACTCAAAAATACGTTACAAAAATGGCTGGAAAAATTACATTTACCATGATAAAGCCCTCCGCTTTCTCGGCAGGGTATACCGGAAAGATCCTTGCAAAGATCGAAGAAGGAGGATTCAGAATTGTTACGATGAAAAAAGTCTGCCTGACCAGGGAAATGGCTGGCCATTTTTATGAAATGCATGCCGGAAAGCCTTTCTACGAAGAGCTTACAGCATTTATGTCGTCGGGGCCCATCGTGGCCGTTGTCCTGGAGAAAGAAAACGCCGTTGAAGATTTCAGGCAGTACATTGGTGCCACCGATCCTGCAAAAGCAGCCGAAGGCACCATTCGTAAACTTTATGGCAAAAACATGGGCGAGAATGCTGTCCATGGTTCTGACAGTGACGAAAGCGCCGAACGGGAAGCTGGATTTTTCTTCGCCTTCACAGAAAGGAGCTGATTATAGTTCAGGGTCATACTCCCTGAAGGTCCTGTCATCATAAAATACCACAATCTTCTCTATTCTCCTGCCTGCCTTTTCTTTTCGAAGGCTTTTGGGGATTTTTATGTCCGGTTTTGCATCGGCAATATCCTGTTGGTCGAATAGGGTTGACGCTTGACCACCCAATGTCTTTTCCGGTTCCACCACGACGACTGTTTCCTTTTCCACAGGTTCCGGCTCTGCCTGAACAGTTTTTGTTATCTCGCCGCCTGTCCCGTAAAGAAGCCATTCCGGTTTTACGTCAGGGTACCGCTTCAAAACCTTCATGACAAATTCGAGGCTCGGATTGTTCCGGCCTGAAATTATATGTGACATTCCCGAACGCTGAATTCCGATTTCATCTGCAAACTGCGATGTCGTCAATTTTTTAATCCTGATAAGTTCCAGAATACGTTCAACCATGTTAAACATTTTTTACAAAAGTAATAAATCATGCAGATTTATACAAAACATTTGTAATGGCAGGATTATTTAAATTAAAACATCAGGTAAACACTAATATATATTGTATTATAATTGATTACACCAAATAATTTATCAATTCCAAGCCTGTTTACAATTGTAATTACATTTGTAACCAAATGATAATATTTCAATATGATCACAAATCCACCATGGCCATTGGTACATTTGTAATATGCAACATTTTATGATTAAGCACTTTGCATTCTTACAAGGCAGGGTAATTCTGAAATTGGGCCATATAGGTCGATAGTTACTATTGTACTGTCATGAAAGCCGGAATAAATAAGCCTGATTTAGCTATTATATTGATATTAAATAGTTTATGACGTTGAATTGAAGAATTTGAGGGGGCTACTGCATTTGTAACTGAGTATTTACCAGATTAAATGGCATAATGAAACGAAATTGCATTTTCTGTCAATATCAGGGGAAATGGATCGGGTAACACGCGCTGAATTATTGAAGAAAAGATATAAATTGATTAATAATCAGGCTTGTATACATTTGTGGTGAGGTTTTCAACATGAACAAATTCAGTTTACATTTGTATTCACAAATGTAAACTATCCTTTAATTATTTTGTCGCCATTTTAACAACACTGAGGTTAGAGACAAAATCTCTGCCTGCGACCTTAAGCATATAATTTCCATTTTTCATGGCCGCCATGCCAGGAAATGATATTTTGCTGGTTCCCGCCCCTGCCCTGTAGCTGCGAATGTAACGCTCGATTCTGCCCAGCTGGTCGTACAGTACGAGATCAATTTCCTGCTCAGCCGGCACGTTGACCTCTACTGAGAATACATCTGTAAAAGGGTTGGGATAAACAACTACCTGCTTTTGTGTTTCATACTCAGGCACACGAACGGCTTTCAAGGCCCGGACGAAATCGGGAATCCCGTATCCCAGCAGCGAATCCGGGTGCATGCTTTTGCTGCTGCTTATCTCTATCGCCCTGGATATGTCATTACAGGACCAATCGGGGGCTGCCTGCCATAAACAGGCCGCCATCCCGGCAATGATCGGCGAAGAAAAGGAGGTGCCGCTTGAATGCATGATCAACCCGATGGTGGATGATACAATGACAGCGCTGCCCATGGCCGCCACATTTGGCTTGATCCTTCCTGTAGCCTCCCCTGTTGAACTGAACCCGGCACGGATGCCATTGGAGTCGACCGCAGCAATTGCAAGCGCCCCAAAGGCATCTGACGGTGTGCTGACGCAATGCCAGGCACTTCCACCTTCGTTTCCTGCACTGTTGACCACGACCATCCCCTTGCGGCAGGCCAGGTTTGCACCTTTTGCCGATGGCGTTGTATTTCCGTTCATATCCGCGCAGGTATGGTTCACCGTGGGATCATCAAACTCGGTGTACCCCAGGGAGGAATTAATAATATCTGCACCGACGCTGTCGGCAAATTCTGCAGCGGCCACCCAGTTGTACTCCTCAATAAGATTCTCAGTATAATAATCTTCCGACCTTAGCAACCAGTAAGACGCTTTTGGCGCCGTACCGATCAGTTCCCCTGGCAGATTGGCCCCCATGCATGAGAGTACCTCCATCCCATGCTCGTATTCCTTGTAGACGTTGTTCCCGGGATGAACAAAATCCCTTGTTCCAAGTATCTGATTGTTAGCCCACAGGCTGTCAAATGCCCGCAATGTGTCGGCATGGTTAAACCCGGCATCAAGAATTGCGATCACCTTTCCCTGGCCCCGGTATCCCATCTTATGCAGGCTGTCGCCCCGGAGCATGTGGATCTGTTTGTAGGAAGGACCATAGTTGTATGATTGGTTACCATTGTAACAGGATTGTGCAGGAACTGCAACCGGGGTGCCATATTCATGTAAAACTTCTTCTAACACATACTTATTCGCTGGAATATAGCTTTTTAACTTTATAATATTTACATCTTTAACAACGTGTTTTACAAATGGAAGCAGCCTGATTGAATCAATGATGGCCGGATTCAGGCAATATATTGTTACACCATTAAACCATCTCGACTCTGTAAGAAACCCGACATTGAATCTTCTTAACGCGGTTATGTAAGTTTGATTGACGGGGATATCGTTTTCGGCAATGACGATCCCCTGCTTTTGCCTCCGCTCAATAGCACGGCTGGTTAGAAATTCCTGAGGCCGGGTTACTGAATAGGGCGAGTTGTATTTATCCATAAACTCAACAAAGTACTTTTGAGGGGCAACTTGTGCCACTGTCTGGACCGAAATCCAGATTGAAATCAGAATAATCGCGAAAGTTTTCATTTTTTGGAATAAATTTGTTGGAAAAATACAAAAAAAGTGCTTATGTTCACACAACAGGACCTTAATCAGATCAAAATCAAGGGCATAGGTCTTCCTGTAATCAGGAAGCAAATCGATCATTTTATCAAGGGGTTCCCTTTTGTTTGCCTGGCCCGTGCGGCCACCCCCGGTGACGGCCTTGTAACCATGGATGAGGAGTTGAAAAAGTATTTCATAGCATATTTTGAAAAAAAACTTCCTGACCTGAAGGTAGTGAAATTTGTTCCTGCTTCCGGTGCCGCCAGCAGGATGTTCAAGCACCTGTTCGAGTTCAGGGAACAGTATATTTCCGGTGTTCCAGTTGATAAGCTGCTTTCTGCAGATCAAAGCTTTAATTCGGTATCCTGGTTGGTTGAAAATATCCGTCAGACTGCCTTTTCCCAGGACCTCGCACGTTGTTTTGAGGAGGCGGGCATAAAGATGGACGAAATCATTGAAAATAAAGAATTCTATAAGATCATCGAATATATCCTGGTTCCAGGCGGCCTCGATTATGCGAACCTGCCAAAGGCATTGCTTAAGTTTCACCAGTATGAGGATGGTGCCCGAACGGCTGCTGAGGAACACCTTGTTGAAGCGGCAGAATATACAAGAGACAGGGAAGGCAAGGCAAGGATTCATTTTACCATCTCTCCCGAACACCGTGAAAAATTCATGGTGCTGTTTGACAGGGTCAGGAACCTGTACGAGTCGGAACTCGGCGTTGAATTCGAAATTTCATTTTCTGTTCAGAAACCATCTACCGATACCCTGGCTGTCGACGAAAACAACCAGCCCGTGAGGAACCAGGATGGGACTCTCCTTTTCAGGCCGGGCGGACACGGAGCATTGCTCGAGAACCTGAACGAAGTGGATGCTGACCTGGTTTTTATCAAGAATATCGACAACATCGTTCCCGACAGGCTCAAAAGCGTGACATTCGAGTATAAAAAATTATTGGGGGGTTACCTGCTTTCACTCAAGGAGGTGATTTCCGCGTTCCTTTCCATGATTAAAATGCGGCCTGCCACTCCTGAAGAAATAAGTGAAATGATCCGGTTTTCGGAAGAAAAACTATTTATGGATTTTCCTGATAATATGAAATCATCGCCGGCCGATGTACAATGCAGCGTGCTTTGTTCCATGCTGAACAAACCAATCCGTGTTTGCGGAATGGTTAAAAATGAAGGAGAACCCGGTGGTGGCCCGTTCTGGGTTGTTGGTGATGATGGACGTTTATCCCTGCAGATTGTGGAAGCCTCGCAGATCGATGTTAAAAATAGTGCGCAAAAGAGCATACTCTCTTCTTCCACGCATTTTAACCCTGTCGATCTTGTTTGCAGCACCAGGGACTTTGAAGGCAACGCGTTTAACCTGCAGGAATTTGTCGATGAAAATACCGGTTTTATTTCGCTGAAATCAAGCGGGGGTAAAACACTGAAAGCCCAGGAACTGCCTGGCTTATGGAACGGCGCTATGGCCAAATGGATCACAATTTTCATGGAGGTTCCCATTATCACATTCAACCCGGTGAAAACCGTCAACGACCTGTTGCGTAAAGAACACATTTCTATCTGATTATGATAGGTAACTTAAACTATTTTCTAATCAGTCGAAGAGAAAGATGGGGTTTAACTTTATATGGTTGGTTGATCCTTGTTTTATTTATCTTTATTTTCGCATATTTGGGATTTAGAAATTTATTTGGCACCCTGGCGCCTGTTCAGCGCGAAAAGACCAATATCCTGGTTCTTGAAGGGTTTGTTAATGATTATGTGTTGTATGATGCCATGAAGGAATTCAAAAGCAACAACTACAAACTGCTCATTGTAACCGGGGCGCCGCTTGAATACGGAGATTTGCTTGCGCCCTGCCGCAACACCGCGCGGGTGGCCGGGCTGTCGCTGCTCAGGCTTGGTTTTGATTCTACTAAACTCGTAATGATTGGCACCGACGACATCAGGAATGAGCGCACGTACAATTCGGCGGTCAGGTTAAGGCAATGGCTGGTTACCAACCGGCCTGATATCACTGCCGTCAACCTGATGACCATGGGCGTGCATGGCGGCCGCAGCAGGATGTTGTTCAGGAAAGCGCTGGGCGACTCGGTGAAAGTTGGAATTATTTCAGTCCCGAATTTTTATTACGGCCCTGATTCATGGTGGAAATCGAGCAAGGGATTCAGGGAGACCATGAATGAGGCCATCGGCTACTATTATATCAAATTTTTCTTTCATCCCGGTTATAACGAAATCGCCGGAAAATAGAATCGTCAACTTATCGTTATTAAACAAAAATTAACCTTATGCTGAAATACCGGATTGCCCTGATCTTGATCTCACTGGTGGGTTATTTTTCACCGTCGTACGGGCAGCATGATTATACTATAAAATTCAAAATCAACGGGTTGAAAGATACGACCTGCATGTTGGTCTACTATTACAGCAACGGGACCTACATCAAGGATACCCTGAAATTTGATCATTCCGGGCGATGTACCTACAAAGCCCCTGCCACGTTGCAAAAAGGGCTGTATGCATTGGTGATCACCGAAAAAAACTATTTCGATTTCGTAATAAACAACGAATATAAATTTTCACTTGAAACCAATGTGGTTGATCCCACCCGTCATCTTGTAATTAAGGATTCTCCCGATAATGAACTATTTTACGAGTACATGAAGTTTAACCGCGAATCCTTTGAGCAGATACAGAACCTGCAGAACAAAATAAAACCGGCGCCTGCAAAGAACGATTCCCTGGCTCCGGGGAAGGATGTAAAGGATTCCAACGCCTATTACAATGATAAAATCAACGCGATGAACAAGGATTTGATCGCCTACCGGCTCGGTTTGGTTAAAAAACATCCCGAGTCATTTATCGCCCTGATGATCAATACGATGAAGGAGCCTGACATCCCGGAAAACCCGGTTTTGCCCAATGGAAGGAAAGATTCATTGTATGCCTACCGCTTTTATACATCTCATTTCTGGGACGATGTAACTTTCCTGGATGACAGGGTGCTTAGGACGCCGGTCTTTCATAACAAACTGAAAAAGTATTTCGACAACGTGCTTATACAGCATGTTGATACGGTGATGCATGAAGCTGACATCCTTATCGAAAGGGCCCGGCCGAACCAGGAAATGTTCAAATACATCCTGTGGTTTGTGACTTACCACTATGAAAATTCCGATATCATGGGCTTTGACAGGATTTTTGTTCACGTTGTTGATAAATATTATGCAACCGGGCAAACAACGTGGCTGTCGAAGGAACAAAATGAGAAGGTCATCAAAAGGGCAAATAAAATACACCCCATCCTGCTTGGCGAGAAGGCGCCTAACATGATCATGACCGATACGACGATCCAGTGGGTTTCAATGCACGCCATACAGGCAAAGTACCTGCTTGTAGTGTTCTGGGATCCCGATTGCGGGCATTGTGAAAAAGAGATACCGATCATCCGGGATTTCTATGATCAGAACAAGGACAAGTATGGCATGAAGATCTTTGCCGTTTGCACTGACACTTCACTGGTAAAATGGAAGAACGGGATCATCAAGAAAAAGATGAACTGGATCAACGTAGACGGGCCGCGAACACTGACAGGCGATTACCACGAGCAGTATGATATCAACTCTACACCGGTAATCCTTCTCCTGGACGAAGAGAAGAACATCATTGCCAAACGTCTTGCCGCCGACAAGATCGGTTACTTCCTTGACCATTATATCCAGGAGCATAAGAAGAAATGATGTCAATAAAAAAGCCCTCCTTTTCAGGGAGGGCTTTTTTTATATCGAAAGCCTGGCGAGGTTCTAGCTGACTGCTTCAACCACGGCCTTAAAGGCTTCGGGATGATTCATCGCTAAATCGGCGAGGGTTTTTCTGTTGAGTGTAATGTTATGCTCAGCAAGTTTCCCGATAAATACGGAATAAGACAAACCGTAAGGCCGTACACCGGCATTGATACGTGTGATCCAGAGTCCGCGGAAGGTACGCTTCTTTGTACGACGGTCACGGTAGGCATAGCCCAACCCCTTTTCTACTGAATTTTTCGCAACGGTAAGGACATTCTTTCTTCTTCCGAACTGTCCTTTGGCCCGCTTCAGGATTTTTTTCCTTCTCTCTCGCGAGGCGACTGAATTTACTGATCTTGGCATAGTTTTGGTTTTTTTACGGCAGCGTCCCGTTTACCGGGAACTTATGGAGCTGGCCGCAAGTTAAATAATGAAAAATTAACCCTGGAGCATCTCCTTTACATTGGCTGCATCGGCCTTGTCAACCGTGGTCGAATACGTAAGGTTACGTTTCCGCTTCGTGGTTTTCTTGGTCAGGATGTGGCTTTTGTAAGCATGCTTCCTTTTGATTTTACCGGTTCCCGTCAGAGCGAATCTTTTTTTGGCGCCGGATTTGGTCTTCATTTTTGGCATGTTACTGTTTTTGATGATTAGATATTAATTGAATGTAGTGACGGAATGCGATTGCCCGCATCTTTACTATTTTTTTGGGGTGATGATCATGATCATGCGCTTCCCTTCCAGGCGCGGCATCTGTTCTATTTTGCCAACGTCGACAAGGGCCTGGGCGAATTTCAACAGAATCAGCTCTCCTTGTTCCTTATAGATAATCGACCGGCCTTTGAAGAATACGTCAACCTTCACCTTTGCCCCTTCCTTCAGGAATTTGATGGAATGGTTCAGCTTAAAGTTGAAATCGTGCTCATCGGTATTTGGCCCAAGCCGGATCTCCTTAACCACAATCTTCGCGGTTTTGGCCTTCATCTCTTTCTGCTTCTTCTTAAGCTCGTAAAGAAACTTTTTGTAGTCGATCACCTTGCAAACTGGAGGATTTGCCGTAGGTGATATCTCGACAAGGTCAAGACCTTTGCTTTCAGCAATATTCAGTGCCTCACGGATGTTATAGATCCCTTGTTCTATGTTTTCACCAACGACCCTGACAACAGGAGCTTTGATCCATTGGTTGATGTTATAGGGTTCCTCTTTCTTCCCGGGCTTCGGATATCGTCTCGGGCCGCTAAATTGTGTTACTATTGGATTATCTCCTATATTTGGTTTATATTTGTTGAGACGGGTTTAAAACCCGTCTCTACGTTAATTCTATTTCGTGGAGACGGGTTTTAAACCCGTCTCTACCCGATTACGCGATTTCGCCTAATTCGTTTTTCATCTCGGCCTGAACAAAACTTATAAAATCCTCAATTTTCTGGGGTCCGAGATCGCCCTGGCCATGTTTACGAACCGATACGGATCCTTCGCTTTCTTCCCTTTCTCCGACTACAAGCATATAGGGGATCTTCATCAATTCGGCATCACGGATCTTTTTCCCGGCTTTTTCATTACGGTCATCAATCGTGGCGCGAATTTCGGAATTATTTAGCAAAGTTAAAACTTTTTTTGCATATTCCTGATATTTCTCACTGATTGGCAGTACAATAGCCTGATCCGGTGCGAGCCACAGGGGGAAATTGCCGGCAGTGTGTTCTATCAGCACCGCAACGAACCGCTCCATGGAGCCGAAAGGGGCGCGGTGGATCATGACAGGACGATGTTTCTGGTTATCGTTGCCAATATACTCCAAATCAAAACGTTCCGGCAGGTTATAGTCGACCTGGATAGTGCCCAGCTGCCATTTTCTGCCAAGGGCATCCTTCACCATGAAGTCCATTTTTGGGCCATAAAAGGCGGCTTCCCCAAGTTCAATGACGGTGGGCAACCCGCGTTCTTCCGCGACTTCCATGATCGCACGTTCTGCTTTTTCCCAATTTTCGTCAGTCCCGATATATTTATCCTTGTTGTCAGGATCACGCAAGGAAATCTGCACAATAAAGTCCTTGAAATCAAGCGCTTTAAAGATTAGCATCACGATGTCCATAACCCCTTTGAATTCATCTTTCACCTGTTCGGGCGTACAGAAGATATGGGCATCGTCTTGTGTAAAACCGCGTACGCGGGTCAATCCATGCAGTTCCCCGCTTTGCTCGTAACGGTAAACCGTGCCGAATTCGGCCAGGCGAACAGGCAAATCGCGGTATGATCTTGGTTTAGTTTTATAGATTTCGCAATGATGGGGACAGTTCATCGGCTTGAGAAAGAACTCCTCGCCTTCAACAGGCGTTGAGATCGGCCGGAAGGAACTTTCGCCATATTTCTGGTAATGTCCCGAAGTCTTGTATAATTCAACATTCCCGATGTGCGGACAGATTACCTGCTGATAGCCGGCTTTCTTCTGAACCTTTTTCAGGAACATTTCAAGCCGTTCGCGCAACGCTGCACCACGGGGAAGCCACAAAGGAAGCCCAAGTCCCACCTTTTGCGAGAAGGCAAACAGTTCGAGTTCCTTGCCCAGCTTGCGGTGATCGCGCTTTTTCGCCTCTTCCAGGAAAACGAGGAAGTCATCAAGCTCTTTCTGCTTTGTGAAGGTAATTCCGTAAATGCGCGTCAGCTGTTTCCGTTTTTCATCACCGCGCCAGTATGCGCCTGCAATGTTGAGCAGTTTAACTGCCTTGATGAAACCGGTATCGGGAATATGAGGTCCACGGCATAAATCGGTGAACTTTCCTGATTCGTAAAAGGTGATCTGGCCATCATCGAGCCCCTGCAGCAATTCAATCTTGTACTCATCCCCTTTGGTGGTGAAATAGCTGATGGCGTCGGCCTTGGAAACATCCTTCCTGGTGAAGTTCTGCTTTTCCTTCGCTAATTCAAGTATTTTTTTTTCGATTTTGGGAAAATCATCCGAAGATATCGTGTAATTCCCGAAGTCAATGTCGTAGTAAAAGCCATTATCAATATCAGGGCCTATCCCGAATTTCACACCGGGGTAGAGCAATTCAATGGCTTCTGCCATGAGATGGGCTGATGAATGCCACATGGTGGCTTTCCCTTCGGGATCGCTCCATGTAAGCAACCTGACATTTGCATCTGCTGAAATAGAGCGTGTTGCATCACAAATATCACCATTAACCATCATGGAAAGGACGTTCCTTGCAAGTCCTTCGCTGATGCTTTTGGCAATGTCAACGCCTGTAACTCCTTCTGGAAACTGACGAACCGAATTATCTGGTAATGTAATATTAATCATGTAACAATGGAAGTTTTTAAGGGGTGCAAAGGTACAAATAATAATTTAATTCCCAATGACTTTAAACTCCGTGCGACGATTATTTGCACGGCCCTGGTCGGTGGTGTTCACATCGATCGGCTGGCTGAACCCGTAACCGATGTAGGTGAGCCGGGTTGCAGCGATGCTATGGGCGACCAGGTATTGATATACAGCATTGGCCCGGTTTCCCGACAATTCAAGGTTATGAGCCTCGCTGCCGATGTTGTCGGTATGGCCGCTGATCTCTATTTTCAGTCTTGGATTTTTCTGCATAAGGGCAAGCAGTTTTTGCAGTTCAGCCAGGGATTCATCCTTCAGAATATATTTGTCGGTATCAAAGAAAATATTTTTCAGGACCACCGCTTCACCAACCTTGATAGGCTTGAGCGGGATATTTTTAACAAAAGGGGTTTTCTGGGAGTTCGTACCGCTGAGTGAGAAATTTTCGGAAAAGAAAAGGTACCCGTCTTTTGATACGTTCAGCGCGTAATTTTTTTCGGTGGGCAGTGCAAGTAAAAATTCACCTGTCAGCCGGTCGGAATGCGACTCGGCAACGGTTTTAGACGATCCCAGCTCGATGAGTTCAAACCTGGCATCCAGTCTTACCTTCGTCTCTTCATCGTAAACAACGCCCTTAAAATAGGTTGTAAGCATCGGCTGCGCCTCCTTGTAAAGCGGGAACCTGTAAACGTCCTGTCGTCCTTTCCCTCCGAATTTATCCGACGAAATATAGGCCACATTTCCTTTCGCATTCACAACCAGCGTGATTTCATCGGCGCAGGTGTTGATCGGATAGCCCATGTTCACCGGGCGCCTCCATTTGCCTGCGGCATCTTTTCTCGAATAAAAAAGATCCAGTCCGCCCATGCCCGGGTGCCCTTTGGATGAAAAATAGAGCGTCTGGTCATCGGGATGGATGAATGGCGCCATCTCCTCATCGCGCGTGTTGATGGAATCGCCCAGGTTTACCGGGGGCGTCCAACTGCCATCAGGCTGCAGTTCGGTTTTCCAGATATCGGAACTTCCCCTGCCTCCTCTGCGGTTACTGGCAAAATAGAGGGTTTTCCCGTCGGAAGAGAACGTTGGCTGCGAATCCCATTGGGGCGAATTCACGACTTCGCCCAGGTTTTCAGGTTCAGCCCACCGGTCGCCGAGCCGGTGTGACCAGTAGATGTCGCAGCTTCCGAACCCGTCGGGCCTGTTGCATGCTGCAAAGAACAGCATTTTGCCATCCGGGGAGATGCTCAGCGCACCTTCGTTGCCATGGGTATTGATCGGGGGGCCCATGTTCACCGCCTTCGACCAAACCGAATCGACGCAGCGCGACACGTAAAAATCCTCTTCCCCGTTCTGATGCTGATCGATCGTTTGGGCGTTGATTGCATTCAAACGGGTAAAATAGAGCAGCGATTCATCGGCGGTAATGGCATTGATATATTCATCACACTTACTGTTGATGCTGTCGCCCAGGTTTACCGGCGTGAATGGCACCGGGTGCGCCATGGCCCGGATGGCAAAATCCGCGCTCTTAATTCCTGATGCGGCCTGCCGGCGCTTTGTTTCCGGCACCTGGTCCGAATCCAGCAACCTCTGGAAATTCTGCCTGGCGTCGGCATATTTCCCGTTGTTCAGCTGCATGTTGGCCAGGATGAGATAAAGATTGGGAGAAAACGGCTTATTTGTTTTTATAGCCGTTTGGTACAGGGTGATCGCCGCTTCATATTCATGATTTTCAGCCCGGATATCCCCCTGCAGGATGTACGCCTCTGTAAACTGCGGATCCTCTCCCACCGCCTTTTTCAAAGCCATCAGCGCCCTGTCGAAATTCTTCACCTCGTAGGCTTCCATCGCGGCATAAAAAAATTTCTCCGCTTTTTTATTTTGTGTCGAGAGTTGGTTCCCTTGTCCGGAAGCCATGAGCAGGGAAAACTGGAAAATGACCAGTAAACAGGCAAAACGTTGCAGGATCATGGGATATGCATGTATTTATGGCTCTGGAGCGAGATTCTCCATTTCGGGTTGTCCTTGATATAACGTATGATGGCAGGCATCATTGCGTCGTGCCTGCTCCATTCCGGCTGCATATAGAGGATGCATGAGGGTGAAACCCTGCCGGCGTGTTCTTCAGCCCACCGGAAATCGGTGTCGTCGTGAATAATGACCTTAATCTCATCGGCCTTCTGAAGCATTTCCTGCAGCGGTGGCGCGTCTTTCTTGGGAGAGAGGCAGATCCAGTCCCACGAACCACTTAAGGGCTGGGAACCTGATGTTTCAAGGAATATCCTTATCCCTTGCCGGTGCAACCCATCGCAGAGATAGTCCATATTATATAGGAGTGGTTCGCCGCCTGTGACCACGATGGCCTTTGCGGGATATGACGTTGCGTGTTCGATCACCAGGTCGGTCGAAACCGGTGGAAAATCAGATGCATTCCATGATTCTTTCACGTCGCACCATTTGCAGCCAACGTCACAACCGCCCACACGTATGAAATAGGCTGCCTGGCCGGTGTTGTATCCCTCGCCCTGCAGGGTGTAAAATTCTTCCATCACAGGGAGGACTTTGCCTTCCTGCAATAATTCTGCGATTAACCCGGACTGGTTATTCAATTGACCGCTTTTTTAGCAGCTTTGAGCGTGTTCTGCAGCAACGAAACGATGGTCATCAGGCCAACCCCGCCTGGAACAGGCGTGATGTAGCTGCATTTCCCCGATACTTCATCAAATTTCACATCTCCTTTCAGCCTGAACCCTGATTTCGTTTCCGCTGAAGGAATCCTGTGTATCCCCACATCAACCACTACCGCATTTTTTTTGACCATGCCGGCTGTCACAAAGCCCTCCTTGCCCATGGCCACCACCAGGATATCGGCAGCGGAGGCAATGGCGGCAATGTTGCTGGTGTGGCTGTGGCAAAGAGTGACGGTGCCGTTGCCATATTTTGCCTTGCGTGAAAGCAGGATGCTGATTGGTGTTCCCACGTTATGGCTCCTGCCGAGAACCACGCAGTTTTTTCCGTCAATTTCTATGTCGTACCGTTCAAGCAATGTCATGATCCCCATAGGGGTGGCAGGTAAAAAACAGGGCAGGCCCAGCACCATTTTCCCGATGTTGACCGGGTGAAATCCATCGACATCCTTGCGGGGATCGATCCGTTCGATTATTTTCTGTTCGTCGATGTGCTTTGGCAGGGGAACCTGGACAATGAAACCGTCGATTTCGTGATCGGCATTCAAAAAATCAATGATTTCCAACAGTTTGTCCTCCGTAATATTGGCGGGATAACGGTACACTGAAGACAGGAAACCGACCTCCCTGCATGCCTTTTCCTTGGCCGACACATAAGTCATGCTGGCAGGGTCTTCGCCGACCAGGACAGCAGCAAGATGGGGAGGGTTAATACCTTTATCTATATACTGCTCCTTAACTTCCAGTGCAATTTCAGTTTTAATCTGTTCGGCGATCAACTTTCCATCCAGCAGTTTCATTTTGTTCAGAATTAGTTCATATTCTTCATGTTTCGCATGACATTGGACATGTTTTTCCCTTTATTTGCGGTGACCATCTTCATCATTTTGCGGGTATCCTCGAACTGTTTAATCAGGCGGTTAACCTCCTGGATACTGGTTCCTGAGCCAAAGGCGATGCGTTTCCTGCGGCTGCCGTTCAACACGGCCGGGTTTACACGCTCTTCGGGTGTCATGGAATGAATGATGGCTTCAATTCCCTTGAACGCATTATCGTCGATTTCAAGATTTCTGATGGCTTTTCCCATCCCCGGGATCATTCCCAGCAGGTCTTTCACGTTCCCCATCTTTTTAATCTGCTTGATCTGGGCAAGGAAATCGTTAAAATCAAACAGGTTCCGGGCAATTTTCTTCTGGAGTTTCTGCGCCTCTTCTTCATCAAACTGTTCCTGGGCTTTTTCAACCAGCGAAACAATGTCGCCCATACCGAGAATCCGGTCGGCCATACGTTCCGGGTAAAAAATATCGATGGCATCCATCTTCTCGCCGAGGCCGACAAATTTAATAGGTTTGCTGACTACTGATTTTATGCTGAGGGCAGCACCACCGCGGGTATCACCGTCAAGTTTCGTCAGCACGACACCTTCATAATCGAGCCGGTCGTTGAAAGCCTTTGCCGTGTTTACAGCATCCTGTCCGGTCATGGAATCAACAACAAACAAGGTTTCCTGAGGATTCAGCACCGATTTGATATTCGCGATCTCATCCATCATCTGTTCGTCGATGGCCAACCGGCCGGCAGTATCGACAATGAGTATGTTATATCCCTTTTCCCTGGCATGTGCCAGCGAGCGCTTTGCGATCTTCACAGGGTCGTTTACGGCATCTTCGGCATACACATCCACCTCGATCTGCTGACCCAGCACTTTCAACTGCTCGATAGCCGCCGGGCGATACACGTCGCACGCAACCAGCAATGGCCGCCTTCCCTTTTTTGTCTTCAGGTAATTGGCCAGTTTGGCAGAAAAGGTCGTTTTACCCGAACCCTGCAAACCTGCCACCAGGATAATGGCCGGGTCGCCTTTCAGGTTCAGTTCGGTTTTCTGACCGCCCATGAGTTCGGTTAGTTCGTCATGCACGATCTTCACCATCAGCTGCCCGGGTGAAACTGCAGTAAGCACATTCTGTCCCAGCGCCTTATCCTTTACCTGGTCGGTAAACTGTTTTGCAATCTTAAAGCTGACGTCGGCATCCAGCAATGCTTTCCTGACATCCTTCAATGTCTCTGCAACATTGATTTCCGTAATGTGCCCGTGTCCTTTCAGAACCTTGAACGCCCTGTCTAATTTATCACTCAGTCCTTCAAACATTGTTTCTCTTTTTAATGATGCAAAATTAACAATTTATCTTGACCCGTACCATGCATGCCACTGCTTCAATCGTAAATCGTATATCGTAAATCGTAAATGCTCCCAAAAAGTGCTTATCCAATTTTTTTTAAGAAAAACAACTTCACTCATTGAAAAACTTTGTAGTTTTGTATTAATATTCAAATTCAAATCACAAAAAAAACAAACTATGAAGAAAATTCTACTCTCTTTCGTCGCCATCATGGCTCTCACACTGGCAGTTAATGCCCAGTGGATTGACGAAGCATCCGGTTTCAGCGCTGCAAGCCGCGGAATCAGGAACATTTGCCCGGTAAGCAGCCAGGTTTTATGGGCTGCATCTTATGACGGAAGCGGCGCTGCTGCTCCTGTCCAGGACATTACCAAAACCATCAACGGCGGAACCTTATGGACACCCCATACCATCGCCGGCATCACCAATCTCGACATTGCCAACATCGTTGCTGTTGATGATCAGAAAGCATGGGTTTGCATGTATCCGCCCGCAGCCTCCACTACAGGCCAGGGTATCTACAAAACAACCGATGGCGGTACAACCTGGACCCGCCAGGCTTCAGCCCTCTTCACCAATGCCTCATCGTTTGCCGACTTTGTCTATTTCTGGGATCAGAACCTGGGATATTGCGTGGGCGACCCCATCAATGGCAAATTCGAAATCTACACAACTGACGACGGTGGAACAACCTGGACTGCCATTCCCGCAGCCAACAGCCCTGCTCCTGTTTCCGGAGAATATGGTGTTATCGGCTATTTCTGTGTTGTAGGTGACATTACCTGGTTTGGAACCAACAAAGGTCGTATCTACAAATCAATCGACAACGGACATAACTGGACAGTAGCCCAGATCCCCGGCTGGACGGCCAAATATGCACAGCCTTTCTTTAAAGATAATATGATTGGTTTCGCAGGCGACAGAAGTTCAACTACCACAGGCGGTCTGGCAAAAACCACCGACGGCGGAACAACCTGGACAGTTGCTACCACCACCGGCAACGTTTTCACCAATGATATGTGGTATATTCCCGGAACAGCATCAACCTGGATTACCTCAGGCGCAGCTGCTTCTGCCACTCCCCCGGCCACCGGCATTACCTATTCATTTGATGAAGGCACCACATGGAATGACATGGCATCAACCATCGGAACACAGTACCTTGCCATGGCATGGGTGAATGATTCAACCGGCTGGGCCGGCGGATTCAACGCCGACGCCACCACCGGCGGCATGTCAAAATTCAACAGCATTCTCGCGCAGTGCGACTTTACAGCAAGCAACGTTGCCATACCCAAAGGCGGTTCGATTACTTACACCATCACAGCCGGTGTTCATTCAACCTCAACTGTTTCATGGACCTGCCCGGGCGGAACACCTGCCACCTCCACTTCAAAACATCCCACCATTGTATATAATACACCCGGCACCTATAATGTAACCCTCACAGCAACCAATTCATGGGGCAATACAACCAAGGTAAAGACCGGTTTAATCTATGTTGGCGGTGTTGGCATCAACGAACATTCCCAGGCAATTGTTTCTGTATTCCCGAACCCGGTTCACGGAATGCTCAACATCCAGGGATCGCAGAACATCCAGGAAGTGAAGATCATTAACATGGTCGGCGAAGTTGTTTTCACACAGGCTGCCGATGCAACTGAACTCAGCGTTAACACTGCCGGTTTGAAATCAGGCGTGTACAACCTGCAGCTCAAAATGGCCGATGGCTTTATGAACAAGAAAATCGTTGTGAACTAAGCTTTAGGTATACATATTTTAAAGGCGGCCTGGTTTCAGGCCGCCTTTTTTTTTTACATCCTTGGCGGAACCATGATCCCGAGCAGTTTCATGGAAGTCTTTATTGTCTTTCCGACAAAATCGGTGATGCAAAGACGCAAAAGCACTTTTGCAGTGTCTTCTTCCTTAAGAACGGGCAATTCCTGGTAAAACTGATTGTAACCTTTGGCCAGATCATAAACATAGTTCGCGATAACCGCCGGGTTCATCTCCCTGCCAGCCTGGATAACCGCTTCGTCAAATAAAAAGAGCCGCTTGATGATCTCCTTTTCCAGTAACAGCAATGAAGGCTGACCTGATAATACCGGCTGTTCCCACTGGTATCCTGCTAAAGCTGCTTTCGACAGCAACGACTGGATCCGCGCATAGGTGTACTGAATAAATGGTCCTGTATTCCCGTTAAAATCGATCGATTCTGCCGGGTCAAACATCATGTTTTTCTTTGGATCCACCTTTAAAATGAAGTATTTAAGCGCCCCAAGGCCAATGGTATTGAACAGTTTATCAGCATCCTCTTCCGAAAGTTCACTGGCCTTGCCAAGTTCCCTGGTCATTGCTGCCGCCGTGCTGAACATCTCCTCCATCAGGTCATCGGCATCCACCACGGTTCCCTCGCGCGATTTCATCTTTCCCAGGGGCAGCTCCACCATGCCATATGATAAATGGTACACATGCCCGGCAAACGTTTTGCCCAGTTTGGACAGTACCTTCTTTAAAACGTCAAAATGGTAGTTCTGTTCATTGCCCACTACGTAAATCATGGCGGAGGGATGGTAATCCTCGTAGCGAAGCTGCGCCGTTCCCAGGTCCTGGGTCATATATACCGAGGTGCCATCGGCACGAAGCAACAGCTTTTCATCCAGCCCTTCATCCCTCAGGTCGGCCCATACGCTCCCGTCGTCCTTCCTCACCAGACGTTCGCTGCCAAGCCCTTCCATAACCAGCTCCTTTCCCAGGAGGTAGGTTTCGCTTTCATAATATATCTTATCGAAATCAACCCCCAAACGACGGTATGTCAGGTCAAACCCATCATAAGCCCAGCCATTCATGGTCTTCCACAACTGCAGTACCTCCGCGTCCTTTGCTTCCCATTTCCTCAGGATTTCCTGAGCTTCCGTAATAAGCGGCGCCTGCCGGGAAGCAGCCTCCTCAGAAAGGCCCTTTTCCATGAGATCACGGATCTCAGCCTTGTACTCCTTATCAAAAAGAACGTAATACCTGCCAATGAGATGATCGCCCTTTTCACCGGTTGATTCAGGGGTTTCTCCGTTCCCCCATTTCATATACGCCAGCATGGATTTGCAGATGTGAATGCCGCGATCGTTGACCAGGTTCACCTTTACAACCTCATGGCCGTTGGCTTTAAGAATCTCTGCAAGAGAATACCCCAAAAGGTTGTTGCGGATGTGGCCCAGGTGAAGCGGCTTATTGGTGTTGGGTGAAGAATATTCAAGTACGATGGGAGCTTCACCGCGTTTTTCCTGAATTCCGAAATCGGCACGGGAACCGTTTGACGCTAAAAAACCGGTCCAGAAATCATCGGAAAGCACCAGGTTCAGGAACCCCTTGATCACATTAAATTCACTGATCTCTGAAACGTTGACCTTGAGGAAGGCCCCGATTTCACCGGCAGTCGCCTCAGGCGATTTGCGCGACATTTTAAGCAGGCTGAATACCACGATGGTAAAATCACCCGTGATCTCCTTCTTCGTGGTTTCCATGCCTATCGATTCCGGTTTGATAACCTGCCCGTACAGTTGCTGAACCGCCTCACAGGTCATCCTTAATATTTTTTCCTCAATCATCGTCCGTCAATTTTGCGGCAAATTTAACCTAATTTTATCTAAGTGCGGTTTCCCGGGATGCCAGGGTGCATTTTTAACCCTGCCGGGCAAATGACGCTGGAAAAAAACAGCGGTAACCCGCGACTGGAATGGTTTAAAACAGGTGATAAAAATATTCTTCCCGATTTTGCTAGTTCCCCAAAAATGAGTACGTTTGCAAAACAATCTCCCGAAAATTTACTTATCACAAACTATATTTCTCATTCACAAAAAGCGAGGTTAGCATGAAAAAAAATGTAATCATTATTGGTGCTGCCGGAAGAGATTTTCACAATTTCAACACGTATTATCGCGATAACGCTGATTTTAACGTGGTAGCTTTTACAGCTGCGCAAATTCCGGACATAGATGGACGTAAATATCCTGCCGAACTGGCGGGGAAACTTTATCCCAAAGGCATTCCCATCTATGCTGAAGCAGAATTGGTCAGCCTGATCCAGAAATTGAACGTGGAGATTTGCAACTTTGCTTACAGCGATGTTCCTTATCAGCGGGTTATGAATCTCAGCTCCGTAGTAAATGCTGCCGGGGCGAATTTCCTCCTGATCGGTCCGAAGGACACGATGATCAAAAGTACAAAACCGGTGATCGCCGTTGGCGCAACCCGCACAGGTTGCGGAAAAAGCCAGACTTCGCGCCGCATCATCGAAATCCTGATGGCCAAAGGCCTTAAAGTTGTCGCAGTCCGCCACCCGATGCCCTATGGCGACCTGGTTGCCCAGAAAGTTCAGCGATTCGCAACAGTTCAAGACCTGGCAAAACACAAATGCACCATCGAAGAGATGGAAGAGTACGAACCGCACGTTGACCGCGGCAATGTGATTTATGCAGGCGTTGATTATGAAGCGATCCTGCGCGCGGCTGAAAACGATCCCGATGGTTGCGATATCATTTTGTGGGATGGCGGAAACAACGATTTCCCCTTCTACAAACCCGACCTGATGGTCACTGTGGCCGACCCGCATCGCCCAGGCGCCGAATGCAGCTATTATCCCGGCGAGGTCAATATCCGGATTGCCGATGTTGTGGTTCTCAACAAAATTGATTCCGCTTCACCCGAGAACATTAAGACAGTCCGCGACAATATCCAGAAAATCAATCCCAAAGCCATCGTTGTCGACGGAGCCTCTCCCATCCGCGTGGATGATGAATCGCTTATCCGCGGTAAAAGAGTGCTCGTGATCGAAGATGGTCCTACACTCACCCATGGCGAGATGAAAATCGGCGCCGGTGTGGTTGCCGCCCAGAAATATGGCGCTGCCGAACTGGTTGATCCCCGTCCGTATGTCGTTGGTAAACTTGCCGAAACATTCAAAATCTATCCCAACATCGGCCAGTTGCTTCCGGCCATGGGTTACGGCGAACAACAGGTGAAAGACCTTGAAGCCACGATCAACAAGGTGAAATGCGACTCTGTGGTCATTGCCACTCCGATCGACCTCAACCGCCTGGTGAAGATCAACAAACCCAACACACGGGTTTACTACGACCTCCAGGAGATCGGGAAACCTGACCTGGATGACATCCTGAAAGTTTTTTTGAAAAAACAGAAGATTAAATAATTTCCAAAATCCCGGTTTTCAAACCGGGATTTTTTTTATTTTTGATCAGACGAATGCCCACATTAACTTTGAAATAATGAAAAATAAAAGCCTAGTATCCATAAACGATTTCACACGGGCCGAACATGTCCGCATCCTTGAACTTGCCGGAGCCTTTGAAAAGAATCCCCGGCAGCACATCCTTCAGGATTTTGTTGTCGCCACCCTGTTTTTTGAGCCGTCAACGCGCACCCGCCTCAGTTTTGAAAGCGCTGCCACCCGCCTTGGAGCCAAAGTCATCGGTTTTACCGACTCTTCCAGTTCCAGCGTTCAGAAGGGGGAATCATTGCGCGATACGATCCTTACCGTGAGCAACTATTGCGATATCATCGTGATGCGGCATCCCAGGGAAGGCAGCGCCCGCTTTGCCAGCGAAGTTGCAAAAGTTCCGGTCATCAATGCCGGGGATGGCGCAAACCAGCATCCCACCCAGACCCTGCTCGACATGTATTCGATCAGGAAAACGCAGGGATCGCTCGAAAACCTCAACATCGCCTTCGTTGGCGACCTGAAATACGGCCGCACCGTTCATTCGCTGGTGCAGGCGCTTTGCAACTACAACACCACATTCCATTTCGTTTCTCCGCTCGAACTGAAACTGCCCAGCGCGGTGAAAATCGACATCAAGCAGCGAAACCTGGTTTACCATCAGTCAACCGACCTGCTCGATGTGATCCCGAAAGTCGACATCTTGTACATGACCCGAATCCAGAAGGAACGCTTTTCTGATCCACTCGATTATGAAAAGGTGAAAAACACCTATGTCCTTCACAACGAAATGCTTGCCGGTGCCAAACCCAACCTCAGGGTCCTCCATCCGCTGCCTCGCGTCAATGAGATCACCACCGATGTCGACAGCAACCCGATGGCCTACTATTTTACCCAGGCACTCAACGGGGTTTTTGTCCGCCAGGCACTGCTGGCCTCGATTCTAGGTGTTGTTGATTAACCGAAATAATCTAAATCATGGAAAAAGAAGATCTCAGAAAAGAACTAAAAGTATCGGCCATCGAAAACGGCACGGTCATCGATCATATCCCGTCAAAAAATGTATTCCAGGTCATTAAAATATTGAACCTGAGTGAATACCAGAACCAGTTGCTGATTGGCACAAACCTCGACAGCAACAAAATGGGAAAGAAAGGCATCATCAAGGTTAGCAATAAATTTTTCAAGAGCGATGAAATCAACAAAATCGCCCTCGTCGCGCCCACAGCGACCCTGATCATTATTAAAAATTTCGAGGTGGTCGAGAAAAAAAAGGTTGAAGTGCCTGATTATGCCGAAAATATTGTAAAATGCTTCAATCCGAACTGCATCACCAACAACGAGGAAATTGCCACGAAGTTCACCGTGATTGATAAAAAAGAATTAAAGCTTCGTTGCCATTATTGTGAAAAAATCACAGCCCGCAATAATATTTCGTTCAGGTAATGCTGCACCACATTACAAAACTGATTGAAGAAGGAGAACACCAGCGGCTCGATTTCAAGTTCGAGATTGCCGACACAAACAAGATCGCCCGAACGCTGGTTGCCTTTGCAAACACGGATGGCGGTCGTTTGCTTGTTGGAGTTAAAGACAACGGCGCCCTGGCTGGGGTGCGATCGGAAGAGGAATATTATATGGTTGAAGGTGCTGCCAAAATGTGCTGCAGGCCACCCGTTGGTTTTACCGTGAAGGAATGGAACCTCAACAAGAAGACCATCCTGGAGATCATTATCCCGAAAAGCAGCCTGCGTCCGCATTTTGCAAAGCAGAAGGATGACACCTGGATTGCCTATCACCGGGTGAAAGATCAGAATTTCATCGTAAACCGCATCCTGATGAGGGTGTGGAAAAATGAAGACGGCCCGACGGGTGTTTATTTGAAATTTACCGATGCAGAGCGGTTTCTGCTCGATGACCTGGAGAAGAACGAAACGATCACACTGTCAAAATTCATGAGGAATGCCGGGATATCCCGCAATAAAGCCGAAAGTATCCTCGTTAAATTCATCTTGCTGAAGATGCTGGACATGCACTTTACTGAAAATCTCACCTATTTTTCATTAAATCCGTCAGCCAGGCTGTCGGAGAATCACTAACTTTGCATCATGAAACGAATATCGGCGGTTGTGTTTTTTTTACTCTTCACCTTGCCACTCTTCTGCCAGACCATGGCGGCTGATTCGGGATTAAACCGCATAAGGCACGTTTTTCAGCCGGGGAAAGTTGATTACGGGGTGAACCTGGGATCTGAATTTACCGCTGTCTCCGGATTCGGCTCGGGACTTACCACGCAGGTTGCGCCCCACTTTTTTTATAATGTCAGCAAACGTTTCAGGATCGGGGGCGGGATAAGCATCGCCACCACGAATTACTTCAACGCCCGGTCATGGTTCCCGAATGAAACGACAGCCCCGGCCAATGGCAGTTTCCAGACAGGTAGCGTGTTTGTAAGCGGGCAATACCTGTTGAGCGACCGGCTTACCTTATCTGGCTCGGCTTATAAAATTTTCCCCATAACCAAAGACCCGCTGGCATACAATCCGTTTAATCCCATTTCCCGGAACGGGGCACAGGGCGTCAACTTCAATGTTGATTACAAGATTGGCGAACACATGCACATCCAGGCAGGGTTTCGTTATTCGCAAGGCGTGAATCCATACAGTGCCGGTTCATTTAACAGCGATCCCTTTCAAACCGGATCCTACGGCAACGGCTTCGGTTCCGGCCATCCCAGGTGGTAGATCAACCGGCAGGAAAATGATCGGCGATATATTTTAATGCCTCGCTGATCTCCATGGCATTGCTCGACGGTCCCACCCTGATATAAAATGCTTCTTCATTCCCCGGCTGCCTTAGAAAAACAGGACGGTTGCTTTGCCGGCAACGGACCAAACAAACCGTTTTATCGTCAACTTTCTCAGTCAGGGTGCGGATATACGGGCTGACTTCCCTTCCCAGCCACGAGCGGATCAAGCTCCACAGGTGCAGCAGGAATTTATCCTCGTTCACGAACTTATCACTTTCAATACCCTCGATTGTGCCGTCATCCCTGACACCAATCAGCAATGTGCCCCCGGCGGAGTTCAGAAAGGCCGCAATGGTCTTCAGCGACGCCCGCTCAACCGAGGCATTTGTCTTTCCTGCCCGGATATCCCATCTTAGTGTTGATTTAAACTCGACCGTGTCATTTTCACCTTCGGGAATGACCGCGGTTGCAGGGCGCACCGCGTCGATCCGCTGTTCAAGACAAGCGAGGTAATCAAGTGCGCGGACCACGTCAAGCAGGATTTCCGGCATCAGCGATTCATTACATATTTTTAAAGATATCAGCCCTTTTGCATATTCAACAGGACTGATGACGCCGGTGACCAGGATAAGCGGCAGAACAAGTCCTGAATCATGCACGCCGCTCAACGCCTGGACCACAACCTTTTGTTCAGCCCTGAGCTGATCATAGGTTAACCTGAGAAGTTCAGCAAATGGATGCATGTCAGTATCATCCATGATGATCATGCTCATGGAGGAGGCCACGAAATCATTCACCGACCTGATGAGCGTTGAAAGGCTGATAAAGGAAAACGGAAAAAGTTCCTCCTCCGGACCGAACGATTTGAAGTTGTTCCTGCCGGTCGTTTTAATGGCGACAAACGGATCCAAAGCAAGCAACTGGTCCCACTCATTCCGGAACGGATCGTTTCCCGGTTCAAACACATCCTTCTGGAAACCATACAGCCATCGTGCCGAAAGCCGGTTCTCCAGCTGCGCAGGCATGAACATCATGTCGGTGACCAGCAGGCGGGCTAACCGCTCCGATTCGCAGACAAACACGTTCCCGCCCACCGTAAGCAAGGGGACCGTTTCAAGAAAAATTCTGAATTTCTGATCCTGCCTGGTAATATCGAGCATTCCAGGGTTTTCCGTTATCCATTTCTTTTTCAGGTATTCGGCAAATACATTCATCTATCCGATTATTTATAAACAATTTAAATAAGCTCCTTTTGCGAAAACAAATCTAACAATAAAACATCATATATTGTTTATTCTTACCTTTGCACGCCCAAATGCAGTGTCATGGAAAACGATTCAGTCACCTGCGGCAATGCATCATCAACAGTCCTGCTTAAGTTCAAAATTTTGCAGGATCCTGTTATCCGGCAACAATATTTCAGCAATTCCGGCAGTTATCAGGAGTATTATTTCCGGAAGCACTCGTGCATCATTGATAATTAGTTTTTGATTCGAAAACAAAACAACAATGCTTATGAAAAACCTGGTTCGCCTCGCTGCCTTCCTGCTTTTAATCAGTTTTACCCTGACGGGATGTTATTATGACAAGGAAAGTGAATTGTACCGTTCTTCCGCTGTCTGCGACACTAACATCGTTACCTATTCGCATTCCATCGTGCCCATCATGGTGGCAAACTGCAATTCATGCCATAACACTGCCCTGGCTTCAGGCGGGGTTATTACAGACACTTATGCCGACCTCAGCCTCGTTGCCGCACCGGGCGGAACGCTTTATAACGGTGTTAATTGGGTGGGTGATCTTTCACCAATGCCTAAGAATCTTTCAAAATTGTCGGCATGCGACCTTACGAAAATCAATAAATGGATTGCAGCCGGAGCGCCGAATAATTAATTAATTGGGATTTTATTGCAGCTTTAATTTCTAATGGTACAATTATGAAAACGTGGATGAAAATTTTATTGGGGCTGATTGTTGTCGGCCTTATTGCCGGGATGCTGGTATTCAAGTTTGTGTACAACAAAAAACATCCGGATTATGAATCTATCACCCCGGTATTCACCCTGAAAACGCAGGACCTTTACCAGGCTTTTAAAAGCAACAAAGCCGGTTCATCAACCCTATACAACGGGAAGTGCATTGCCATCACCGGGAAACTGGGTAAGATCGAATCGGTCGACACGCTGGTAACCGCGGTGTTTGTTTTTAACCAGGGGATGTTTGGCGATGAAGGAATTCGTTGCACCATGATAAAGAAATTCAACGACACCGCAAAAAAGCTGTTACCCGACGGGGAAGTTAAGATCAAAGGTATCTGCATGGGTTTCAATGACTCCGACATCATTTTTGATAAGTGTTCAATCGTCAACCAATAACCAAAATCCTATATCATGAGAACCAATTCCCTGATTCTGATCCTTGTTACTTTGTTGTCCTTTTCGGCAGGAGCTCAGAAATTCATCACCAAAACCGGTCATATCAAATTTTATTCAGACGGAGCTGTTGAGAAAATCGAAGCCCACAACCGTCAGGTTAGCAGCATGCTCGACGCTGCCACAGGGCAGTTCGTGTTTAAAGTGCTCCTTAAATCCTTCGAATTCGAAAAAGCGCTGATGCAGGAACATTTCAATGAAAATTATGTTGAATCCGATAAATTTCCCGATTCAAAATTCATCGGAAATGTAACCAACATCAAAGAAATCAATGTGGCAAAGGATGGAAGCTACGACGCACAGGTCGACGGGATGCTGACCCTCCACGGGGTGACAAACCACGTAAAAACAAAAGGCACGTTCGAAGTTAAGCAGGGAAAACTGGTTGGTAAGGCAAAATTCACCATTACCCTGGCCGATTATAAAATTACTATTCCGGGAGCCGTTGTCAACAGCATCTCAAAAACAGTGGACATCAGCGTTGATATCACCCTTGATAAAGCAAACTAACACTATGAAACGTAAATTACTGTTAATTTTCGCTTTCATCGGGATGATCTCGGTCACCACCGTGAAGGCCCAGGATGATCTGATGGCGATGTTGAACCAGGGTGAAAAACCCTCAATCGACTATACAACAGCCACGTTTAAATCGACCCACATCATCATTGGCCAGTCGATTGAAACAGCCCCGACGGGCAATCTTAACTTTGTCATCACCCACCATTTCGGCGCGCTGAACAGCGGGTACGAAAATCTTTTCGGCCTCAAGCAGGCTGCCATCAGGCTTGGACTGGAGTATGGCGTTACCAGGTGGCTTGGCGTGGCCGTAGGGATCAACACCGATAAAAATACGTGGGATGGTTCAGCTAAAATAAAGCTGCTTCGCCAGTGCAAGGGTGCCAAACATATGCCCGTGACCGTCGATATTTTCGGCAATACGGCCATCTACACCACCAAATTTACCGATCCTACCCGGACGAATTATTTCAGCTCCCGGCTCAGTTATGCTGTTCAGCTGCTGGTTGCCCGCAAATTCGGAAACAGCCTTTCGCTGCAGATCACCCCATCGTACGTACACAAGAACATGGTGCCGATGGCAGATGATAAAAATGACATTTTCACGCTTGGCGGCGGCGGCCGGCTAAAACTCAGCCAGCGCGTATCCATCAACGCCGAATACCACCATCTCTTCCCGAAACAGGTGGTATCAACCAAGTCGTACGATTCATTTTCTTTCGGCGTCGATATCGAAACCGGCGGTCACGTCTTCCAGATCTTCCTCACTAATTCGTACGGGGAGTATGAACAGACATACCTTACCGAAACCCGCGGCAAATGGTCGAACGGGAATATTTTCCTCGGCTTCAACATCAACAGGATGTTCACGATCGTGAACCACAAGATGGCGAAGGAGTAGAGACCCGACAGGTCACAAGGTGGTCATTCACCATCCCCGCGGCCTGCATGAAGGCGTAGCAGATGGTGCTACCCACGAACTTGAAACCCCGTGATTTCAGGTCTTTACTCATGGCGTCCGATTCCTTCGAGGTAGCCTGGATATCTTTCAGGCTTTTACATTGGTTATTGATGGTTTTACCGCCGGTAAACTGCCATATATAGCGGTCAAAAGTGCCAAACTCCTTCTGAACCTCGAGAAAACACCTGGCATTCTGAATGGATCCCCTGATCTTGGCCCTGTTGCGGATGATCCCTTCATCGGCCAGCAGCCGGTCATAATCCTCTTCACCATAGGCTGCAATGATCACCGGGTCAAAACCATCAAACGCCTTACGGAAATTTTCCCGCTTGTAGAGCACCGTTTTCCAGCTTAATCCGGCCTGGAAAGCGTCAAGCAGCATAAATTCAAACAGTTTCTGATCATCATGCAGGGGTACACCCCACTCTTCGTCGTGATACCTGGTCATCAGGGGGTCGTGGGAGGGCCAGTCGCAGGTTGAAGGTTCGGACATATTGAAAGGAATTAAAAATTAAAAATTAAAAATTACGGGTAGCACTGAGCGGAGGCGAAGTGAGCGGAGGCGAAGTGAGTAGAGTCGAAGTGCGGCAAAATTAATAATTTTAAATTTTGTTTTTCAACGCAATATACCGCTTCGTGTCAAATTTCCGTTCGCAGCCCCTTGCATTCATGTAGCGGATCATCCCGAAAATTTTTCTTTCTCCCCAGGGACGGTCGTGGGTTCCGCCGATGGACCAGGCGATGCCGGCATAGCCGTTGGGATCGCGTCCGTCGAGTTCGTATTTGTCGTTCAGGTAAATGGCGACGGCCATGGCTTCCTCAGGCGAAGGGGTCCATTCAAGGATTTTTTTGGCCCAGTACATGCGCATGTAGCCATGCATCTTGCCGGTGGCAACCATTTCACGCTGGGCAGCGTTCCACAGGCTATCATGGGTGCGGGATTGTTCAAACTGGTCGATCGTGTAGCCGTATTCGCGCGGATCATCACGGTGCAAATCAAGCGATTTCCGGGCCCAGGACTGAAACCCTCCGGTAGTGTCATAATGCGGGTTGTGGAGGCAGAAATTATCGGCGAGCTCGCGGCGCACGATCAGCTCCTCCAGGAATGCCTGTTTGGATTCGGGATCGGTGGCTGACTTCTGCACTTCCAGGGCAACCCGCTGGGCCGACAGGTGACCGAAATGGAGCCACGGAGACAGATCCGATTGTCCCTGCCTTTCAGGGAAGTTGCGCTCTGATGCATAGGTATCAAGCCTGTTCCTGATGAACTTATCCAGGGCATCGTGCGCGGCAGCCTCGCCTGGAACGATCCAGTCCACTTCGGCCACATCCCCGTTTGCCTTAAGCAAAGCTGTAATTGATCTCCAGTCGACCGGTTGTAACGGAATACCAGATGAAGGTTGAATGACAAGGGAAGGAAATTCAACCAGGTATTGTGAAAGGTGTTTTTCGACCTTCTTGCGAAGCGTAAACGCTGCATATTCAAGCTTATCTGAAATGGCTCGGCATGGCAGGATATTATGGGCATCGACCTCATAGAAAGGGATAGTGATTGAAGCACCCACCCTCTCCTTCCATTGCATATTGATCCTCAAAGGATTGAAATCGGTCACCAGGACGCCCGCCCCAACCGACCGGATATACCCCGGCAACATCTCCCCCGGGTCCCCTGTGATCAAATCGAACGGAATGTTGAGCCGGTTCAGCCCTTTTTCGAGCTCCTGAAGCCCTTTTAGCATGAATCCGTACTGGCGCATGGTCGCGCCGGGATAACCCGGCACAAGGCAGAATACGACCTTGAGAGGCAGATTTGTTTTCAAGGCTGTCTCCTGCGCATACAGTAATGCCCAGTTGTCGTTCACGCGCTGGTCGCGCTGTATCCAGTAGAGCACGCAGCCGGGTTGCTGGGACAGGGAGTTGAGGGGGTAGATGCGTGAGGCGTGGGTCATGGGAGATGGTGAAATGGTGAAATATCAGCAACTTTCTTGAAATACGAACATAGTTTTATGATTTTGGTTTATAAAGGTACAAAAAATGGCGGAAAGTTTCTCCTTTTGCGCCTTCGTGTGTACTTTGTCGCCTTCGTGGTTAAATACATGAATACCAACCAATATCTGAAAGCACCCAGTAGTACATTTTAAAAAATGCAGTATATTTACATAATTTCCGGTGCTTATGCAAACCCTGCTGCTGTTTGCAGCTTTTTCCGTCATGACCTTCTTCACGTCTGTCAAACCAACCAACGAGACACCACAAAGACCATGAATTCTCTAAACATCCTAAGTATAATTTTCTTTCCATTGCTTCTTTACTGTGTGGGGTTCAGGTATAACAAATCAAAAATCGACATACTGCTAAAACTCCTGATTGTCTGGGTATATTTTATATACATCTTTTACACCGGGCGGTGGGACTTCCTGTCATATTTTCTTCAATACATTTTCCTGTTCCTTTTATTCGTCGCGACCATAAAGGCTTTGATGAATTTCAAAAGACTTATACTCTTTGATACGAAAAAACTATGGGGCTGGACAAAATTCGCAGGACAAATTCTGTTCTCCATTCTCATGATATGGGGCTGTTTTGAGCTAATAAGCGGATTTTCAACTCATGAAACGGGAATTGATATTGCTTTTCCGCTAAGAGATGGATTTATCGGCCAGGGTGGAAATTCAGAACTCCTTAATTATCATCACTCCGACACTACATCACAGCAATACGCTTTAGACATAGTTAAATTGAACGCCCGGGGAATGAGCGCACGCGGTTTTCTTCCAGGCGACTTAGAAAATTATGCCATTTATGGCGACACGATTTTTAGTCCCTGCGACGGTAAAATTGTAATAAAGAAAGACGGGCTGGACAACCTTCCGCCAGGGGTTGCAGATAACTTAAATCCCGCGGGTAATCATATAATCCTGGAATATGAACATAATTTAATCCTGATGGCCCATATGATGAAAAACTCCATCATTGTGTCTGCTGGTGATCTTGTAAAAAAGGGACAACCCATTGCACGGGCAGGCAACTCGGGACGCACGACCAGCCCGCACCTGCACATACATGCGATCGCGGGGACCGACACGAACAAAATTCTGCACGGAGGAAACGGGATACCGATTTTCTTTAATGGTAAATTCCCTGTAAGGAACGACAGGATGAAAAAATGAAACCGATTGTTATAATTAGAGTTATATACCATTGTTATAAAAACTTCCATCCGGATGTTTACATTTAACGAAACATGTCTCATCTTTGCCTGATCAACTCATTGAATGGACAAACTTTTTAACATTGAATTTCTGGAGGAGGCCTTTTGAATTCCTTTTGACGCTCAATAAAAAGCATTCTGAAAAGATTTTATTTAATATTCGCAAGGCCCAGGTAAACCAGTATCCGGAATTATTCTCGAAATTGAAAGACGATATTTGGTAATTCAGAACTCTTTATCAAGGAATAAAATATCGTCTCCTTGCCTTTTGGGATAAAACCGAATCAAAAAATGCACTGGTAGTTACCTCTAGGAAAAAATAATGAACACACACACATTAGACGAAGTTCAGGATAAAATTATCGGGAAAACCGGGACTTCTGACCGCGACAGGTTCGAATATGAGTTACAGATGGAATTAATCGGAACCGCGATAAAAAAGACCCGTCAGGAAAGAAACCTGACGCAGGAGGATTTAGGCAAACTAATCGGGGTTCAGAAAGCGCAGATTTCAAGAATCGAAAGTAATGCAAGCAATGTCACTATTAATACCCTTTTGAAAGTCTTTACCGCGTTGCAGGCGAATGTAATACTGCATATAGAATTACCGCATCTGAAAATCAGTGTTGGATCATAACACCGGCGCATAACACACTGGTTGTCACCTCAGAACGTCTTATTTTAGAACCACAAGTCATGAAATTCAAAGCGCATTTTTTGTTCATTCATGTTCTTGCAACAATCCTGGTTAACTGTAAAAAGGAGAGTACAAAAAGTGCCCGGCTTTTTTCGACTGATTCACAACTGAATGGCTCCGTCAGGTTCAGGCACGATACCCTGTCATTTTTAATCAGCCAGAACGATCAATGGGATGTGTACGAAGAGGATATTACCGGGATTAAAGTCAAAAGGTAACCACGCTGCATCTGCAGTGCCTTTTATAACGGTTGCTGAATATGCAGATTCCGCTTAATCTAAACCACAAAGGCGATGAAGGACGTCACCAAGGCGCACGAAGGCATATCTCCGGAAAGTAAATTCCTCATGCGCCTTCGTGTGTACTTTGTGCGCCTTCGTGGTTAATTCTGAATAAAAAAAACCTTCGCTAAAGCCTGTAAACAGCATATCAGCGAAGGTTTGTTGCGGAGAGACAGGGATTCGAACCCTGGGACCCCCTTACGAGGGTCAACGGTTTTCGAGACCGCCCCATTCGACCGCTCTGGCATCTCTCCCGGTATTGGGAGTGCAAAAATAGGAGTTATTTGGTTTCCGGCAACATTATTCCAAAAAATCCGCCCTTTTTGACCAAGCAACCCGGAAAAAATATTTCATTTACATGTTGCAACATATAATGTTATTACGTACATTTGCAGCATAATTACAGAATCACTTAACCAGGGTTAACCCATGAAAATTGACGACGAAGTAAAAGGCCGGTTCAGGAACGACTACCACCGGGGCATCATCAACCTGACCTACACCGTAAATCAGCTTACCTACCGGCTGATGCAGTCCATCAAGGCGCACGGGCTCACGGAGCCGCAATACAATGTTTTGAGGGTGATCAGGGGCTACCGAAACCACGGGCCGGTTTCAATCAGCTTTATCAAGGAGCGCATGCTTGATAAAAGCTCGGATGTAAGCAGGATCGTCGATAATTTGCTTGAGAAGGGGTTGATTATCAGGCAGGAAAGCGCATCCGACCGCAGGCAGAAGGAGATTGATATCACCGATAAGGGCCTGGCGTTATTATCAGCCATGATTGAATGCGATAAAAAAATGGATATGCTGTTGCGTAACCTATCGACTGAGGAGGTGCAAATGCTGAACGGGTTGCTGGATAAAATCAGAAGCTGAAAAATAAGGTTAAAACGCCTGTTGAATAAACGACCATTTAGAAACATAATAGTCAGACCCGGAAATTGTTTGCCTTTTTTAAATCCCTTTAGGGATTTTATGTTGGTAGCAAAACAGGAAAAGTTAACCTATTTCGTCCTGTACGGGACGAAATGGTTCTCAGAACACACGATTTCTACCCGCATTTTGTGCCTACGGCACAGGGGAAGCCAGAGCCAGATTCGTAACAAAATTAATAACAGCTACTTAAAATCAAACACATAATATGGAAAATACAAGAAAGATTGACCGCATTATCAAAGGCCAGGCTACGTCCGACGGAGCCGGCGTAAAACTGACACGTATCCTGGGCCACAACACGCAGGACATCCTGGATCCGTTCCTGATGCTCGACTTTTTCGGGTCCGACAACCCGGATGATTTTATGGCCGGTTTCCCGGCACATCCGCATCGCGGGATCGAAACGGTCACCTACATGCTCGATGGCAAGGTGGAACATGGCGACAGCATGGGAAACAAGGGTGTGATCGGGAAGGGTGACATCCAATGGATGACGGCCGGCAGCGGGATCATCCACGAGGAGATGCCTAAATATGAAGGAGGCAGGATGCATGGATTCCAGCTGTGGGTTAACCTCCCCGCCGCATCCAAGATGATCTCCCCCCGTTACCAGGACATCCCGGCTGGCAATATTCCCGTTGTAAAGCTCGAAAACAAAACCAGGGTGAAAGTCCTGGCAGGAAGCTTTCAGGGTGTGAAAGGACCTGTTGAAAACATCATCGCCGATCCCGAATACTTTGATATCGAGATGCCCGCCAACGCGGAGCTGGTCATCCCGGCAGCCGCGGATCATACTGTGTTTGCCTATCTCTACGAAGGATCGGTCATGTTCGGCGGAAACAGCGCAGACCAGCAGCATGCCGGCGAGGGTGTGCTTTTTGGCGACGGGGATCACGTCCTTGCGAAAACGTCATCCTCCGGGGTCCGTTTTATCCTGATCGCGGGCAAGCCGATCAGGGAATCCATCGCGTGGCACGGCCCGATCGTGATGAACACCGACGTGGAAATAGACGCCGCTTTCAGGGAACTTAGAAATGGCACTTTTATTAAACCGTTGCAATAAGGCCACCGGGTTGAATACCGGTTGTGCCGGGGATGGAAAGCACCGGGAAACAGGGATTGGAAAAAATGAGTACATTTAGCGCATGATTTACGGTGACCCCTCCCCAACCCTCCCCTTGAAGGGGAGGGAGTTGGTTCTGCCTGAATATTCAGGTTTAATTTTTGGCAGAAGGTCCCCCCCCCCCCTTCAAGGGGAGGGCCGTCGAGAGGTCATTTCCGAGCATTAAAAAACAAACCAAATTATAATTTAATGCACTATAAACCAATTAACTACCCATGTTAAACACCATCTAAATCCCTTTAGGGATTTAATGTTGGTAGAAAAACAGTGAGCTTTGCAATATTTCGTCCCGTACGGGACGAAATGGATCCCGGTACATTTGATTTCTACCAATATTCCGTGCCTGCGGCACAGGTTTGCTCAAAAACCTGGTAAAAAATAGAAAATTATGCAGACGCCTACTCCTGTTAAACATGGATTACATGCCCTGATTGCAACCGAATCCGGGTTATGAACAAGCATGTGAAAATTAACCCGGCCCATGAATTGCGTGCTTGCAGTTTTTTCCTGGCGCTCCTGCTTATCCTGGCGCCGGTACTCAGCGGCTATGCAGGGCTAATCCCGGTTGCAAAGGCCCGGGTCGCGGCAGGCAATTTCCTGTTGCAGCAGTCCGCGGTGAACGGCCCGGCGTTCATTTACCTGAAACAGGGCGGGGAATTCCGGGTTCCGGCAAACCAAATCCCCGATTATTTTATCTTCAACCTTGTCCCGGCCGGATTTATCATCATTTCTGCCGACGATGCCGTGTACCCGGTACTGGGTTACTCCTTCATTAACCGGTACGACCCTGCCACGATACATCCTGCGTTTAGTGCGTGGATGGCTGGATACAGCCGGCAGATCGGCTATGTTCGCCAGCACAACCTTCCGCCTGATTCATTAACCAGGTCGGCCTGGAACTGTTTACTGGCCCCCGCCACCAACGACCGCGGTACCCGAAAGCCTTTGAACGATGTGGCTCCCCTGGTAACCACAACCTGGGACCAGAATTTCCCGTACAATGCTGATTGCCCTGCCGATCCGAATGCAGGGGGCGGTTACTACGGACATGTTCCGGCCGGATGCACCGCCACCGCCATGGCCCAGGTGATGTATTACTGGCGCTACCCGGCTCACGGCACAGGCAGCCATTGCATCGTTCCGCCCCCGGTACTGTACGGTCCGCAATGCGTATCCTTCGACACTGCCTGGTATGGCTGGAACGGCATGGTGAGCCACCCTGAAACCGAATGTATCCCTGCGGCAACGCTCTGCTACCAGGCAGGCGTGGCGGTGGATATGCAGTATTCGGCAGGAAATTCCATCAGTAACATCGCCGCTGTGCCCGACGCCATGAAAAACTTTTTCAATTATGACCCGGACATCCTCCTTATTGAAAAGTCCTTTTATTCTCTCAGTGACTGGCTTTCGACCATAAAGGGTAATCTCGATAATAAATGGCCCGTTATCTATTACGGCGAAGGCAACGGCGACTCACATAATTTTATCTGCGACGGTTACCAGAACAATGATTTCTTTCATTTCAACTGGGGATGGGGCGGACTTTATGACGGTTACTTTTATCTCAACAACCTCAACCCGGGAGGGATGAACTTCTCACTAGGACAGGCGGCCGTGATCAACATCCATCCGCGCATAGCCTCCTGGCCACCCTACTGCAGCGGCCTTACCACCCTGAATTACCCGGATTTCGGCTCCATCGAGGATGGCAGCGGCCCCACGCTGAATTATCTGAACATGGCCGATTGCCGCTGGCTTATCGTGCCCGCCGACAGCATCCGTAACATCAACCTGCACTTTATCAGATTCCATATCGGCCCTGCGGATATGGTGCGCATCTACGACGGGGGCGACATCACCTCCCCGCTGCTGGCGACGTTGGCGGGAAACAGCCTCCCTCCCGATGTTGCATCTTCGGGGAAACAAATGCTCGTCAGACTTACCAGCATGCTGTCGACCACCTCAGCCGGGTTCCTGGCAGAATATTCGGCAGACCCCTACCCCTACTGCCGGCCTGATTCGATCTATACTGCAACTTCCTCTGTTATTTCCGACGGCAGCGGCCCGCACAATTACCGCAATGATACCTTCTGCCTATGGTATATCAGCCCGATGCCCCCGCAACCGGTCACCCTCACCTTCAGCGACTTCGATACCGAGCCCGGGCAAGATGTCGTCACGGTGTTTCAAACCGGGTCATCGGTGCCGCTGGCAACTTATTCCGGTTCATACACCGCTCCCCCGCCGCCCGTGACCAGTGTTTCGGGCAACATGGTGGTGCAGTTTTCCACCAATAAAACCAACCGGGGCAAAGGCTGGAGCGCCTCCTATTCGAGCCTCGCCGGCACGCCCGAGCACCCGGACCAACAAGGGGTTTCGATCATTCCAAACCCGGTTGAAGATGCGGCTGAGATACGTTTCGGCAATTTCCCGCCTGGGGAGCCGGTTAGCTTTTACCTGTTTGATGTCACCGGGCGGCTTGTTCGTAGCAACAGTTTCATTTCAAATCCCTGGATTTTTCACAGGGAGAGGCTTCAGCCCGGAGTCTACTTGCTGAAGATCATGGGTAATTCGGGACGAGGATGCCTGACGGGGAAGCTGATGGTTGTGAAGAGTAACACATAAGCGTGTACCGGGCATGTTTGGTAAAAGGAAAAAAACTTCACCCGCCCACCCGCTTTAGCTCACGGGAGGACCAAATTGGCTTCTCTAAACTGGAAGAGAAACCAAAACTAATCTGAAACCGACATTGCTTAGACGGTGAGCTGGGCGGTAGTAGTTACGGCTCGAAACACGGCAGCCCTGTGGGTCGTAGTTCCACGCACCGCCGCGAAGAACGCGGTAGACACCCTGTGGGTCATTCCAGGGAGAACCATCAGCAGGCGCGCCATCATAGCTGTTGTGCCAAGGATCATTGCACCACTCCCATACGTTACCGCTCATATCATGCAAACCCAGTTCGTTGTGCAGTTTCAGTCCAACCGGTTTGGTTTCCCTATGGCTGTTTTCTGCATACCAGCCCGCCTCATCCAGGGTATGGACTCCTGAATAATTAAAATGCCGGTTTGCATCCGGCTTCAAGATTTTTCCGGTACCGGAACCTCCCCATGCTGCATACTCCCATTCCGCTTCATTGGGCAGCCGGAAACCGTTCGCCTGCAGGTTGATATATACTACACTTTCATTTCGCAGGAAATACTCATCTCCCTTTTTACCATAGGGTTTCCGGTATTTCTTATCGCTGAAATAGACCGGTGGCATGCCGCACAACTCGCTCAGCCGGTTGCAGAATACGGCCGCATCATACCAGGAAACGCTGTCGACCGGACGATTCAAACCTTTGAAATACGATCTGTTTTCTTTCCCCGTCACCGACAGCCAAAGCGCCTGGGTAACAGGAAATTTCGCCATATGGAACGAATAACCAATTTCTACCCTGTGAACAACTTTTTCATCGATGTAAGCATCTTCATTACGGCTGCCCATGAGGAAAGAGCCGGGGAGGACAGGGAGTAGTTCGAAGAAGGTATGATCCGGCAGGAAAATTCGGCCTGGATTATGGGGGGCGTCAAGCATGGTTTATCAGTCTGGGCAATTTATTCCTGTGATTTATCCGACTTGTTATCTGATCCCGGACAACCCTTCATGCGTCCTTCTATGGCATTCCGGATGATTTCGAAGTCATTACCGGACAATAACCGGGGATTAAGGTAATTTATATTGCTTAATATTTTGGTAATCAACCCAATATTTGAGGTGACATCTTTAATTGTCGTATATTCGTCGCCAACGGTATCAATGGCATCACCAAGCCCAACTTCCGTTATTTCATGCTCAAGCGTTTTCTTTTCGTTTTGCCAGTATTTAACATATTCCAGTCTGTCTTTACCATCATTGATCCTGGCATCCTCAAGCACAAGGGGATAGATTCTGTCCATGAAGACTTCTGCATCAGAATTCGACTTTCGATAGGTCTCCAGCAGCTCAAACATGCAGTAAGGGGATTTCAGGTATTTATCGCTGATAATTACCACGATAAAGCCGCTTCGTGAAATTCGTTTCATGAAGTCCGTTATACTCATTTTGTAACCGGTCTCCTCCTTATCCCGTTTAACTTTATAGCCCTTACTTTTTAAGCTTTCGTACAGGTCGTTTGCTATTTTTTCCCGGCCTTCTCCCTTCTCTTCCTTATCACCCCATGCATAGGAAAAGAATATTTCGGGAGAAACTTCTTCTCCCACTTCAGCGGTAGCTTTTTCCGGTTGAAAGAAATGTGCAAAATCATTTAAAAAAATCTTTGTATGGCCATCAGTGGCAAGGAGTTGATGATTTGGCTCAGTTGCAAATGCCTTGTAATGCATCTCGAGTTCCTGCCACGATACAAAGAAATTGTTGTCAAGAGAAACCACGGCCATGGCATTTTTTCCCAATTCAGCAAATTCCTTGCATATTTTCTGTTGCAAGTCCTTTGTACCAGGCCCGTTTCCCATATATACCTCAAAACTATTGTTCTCCGGGGCAAGGTTAACAATGCAATCCTGGTTTTCAGCAGTAAAATAGATGCCATTTTTCCAGTAAACATTATTTGAAGATGGGCCGTAACGGCTCAGAAAATTGATCATCACATTTTCCGGGATAAACCCGGTAAAACGAAATACAAAGACCCTTGTCATTTTTTCAAGTGCGCTGTTGTATAATACAACCTCTTTTCTTGACAAACTATCCGGTAAATACTGAGGGGCAATATAAACCGGACGTTTTTCTCCTTTGGGATGGAATATCAACTCAAACTTTTGAAGGAGACTGATAAATTGTTCCCGTTCTTTTATGCGGCGGATCATCGGCCGGCCTGGGAGTGAGCGGCGGATTCTTCTTGAACTGCGGGGCTAGCTCGGCGTTGGTCTTTGCCCAGCCCGGGTCGGCTTCCACGGTGCTCA